>WTGV01000014.1:0-32515 GCA_011525295.1 Pseudomonadales bacterium
ATCGCACAGATTTTCGGTGTATCCAAGACGACTATACAGCGCTATGTCAGACTCGCGGATACGTGAAAATTTCAATCTTGTCCGAAGAAGTGTTTCATTGAGGTACCGGTTTAACTTAGACTCTCTCAGATCAAGCTGTGAACCGCTTCCAATTTCGCGTACAACTCCACTCTAAGTTCTGTCCGGTTTCGGCGTACACACGAAATAACTGTTGTTGCACGCTCTTGAACGAGATACGAAAGGTCGCGTAGACGACGTTTCATGTAGGTCAGAGCAGCAATTTCTCGATATCTGAGTACGCACAAGGAACGTCACCATTCCGGTTTCGGTTGCATACAAATCAAGTTAAAAAGTGTTAATTTTTGCTTGGTCTTTCGAATAGTTCATGATATACGTTAAGACTGAAACATTACAAAAATTTGAACTATTGGTTCTTATGATCTTGCGACAAAGAACAACTGCTCAGGATCTTTCGACATTCATCTATCGATTATTCCCAATTCTGAACGATCCTGTCACGATACTCTAGAAAACAGCCCCGTTCGATCGAGTCTCGTATTTCACGCATCAAATTGTGATAGTAGTACAAGTTGTGGATCGACATCAACGTCGACGCTAGCATCTCACCACATTTGTCTAGATGGTGAAGATAGGCTCGTGAGAAGTTCTCGCACGTGTAGCAGCGACAACTAGGATCTAAGGCTTCCAACTGTCTCTTATACGCGGCATTTCGAATTTTCACAATTCCCCGAGAAGTGAAGACATAGCCATTTCGAGCGTTCCTCGTTGGCAAAACACAATCGAACATATCGACACCTGCGTGCACACTCATGAGTAAATCCTTTGGGGTACCAACTCCCATGAGATATCGTGGTTTCTCTCGCGGCATAGCTGGTACTATTCGATTCAAAGTATCGTACATCAGGTCTGGAGATTCACCCACTGACAAACCACCTATTGCGTAACCATCAAAACCGATGGAAGTAAGAGCTTCCAAACTCTCTTGACGCAGATCTTCATAAATGCTACCCTGGGTGATTCCAAACAACACTCCCGCGCCACGGTAAGCATCGCGACATATGCGCGCCCATTCCATCGAACGGATCATTGCTGTACGAGCGTTTGCGTGCGAAACTGGATACCGCGTGCACTGGTCCAACACCATTACGATATCAGATCCTAGCGCTCTCTGTACATCCATAGAAGACTCCGGTGTAAGGCGTATGGGCGACCCATCAATGGGAGACTGGAACGAAACGCCCTCGTCATCTATCTTGGTCTTCTCCTGAAGAGAAAAAACTTGGTACCCCCCAGAATCAGTCAAAATCGGCCCAGGCCACTGCATAAACTGATGTAAACCACCCAGTTGTTCGATTAGCTCATGTCCCGGGCGGATAGCTAGGTGTAAGGCGTTTGCCAAGAGGACTGTTGTCCCGATCTCATGAAGTTGGGAAGGAGTCAAACTCTTGACCGTACCGTAGGTGCCGCACGGCATAAACACAGGCGTGGGCACTTCAGTGTTTCGTAGAGTTAGTACACCCGCTCGGGCGTTATTGTCGGTCGCGACGACTTCAAAGTTCATGACGGTCAGACCACATCGCGTCGCCATAACTATAGAAACGATAACGATTTCTTACCGCAGTTGCATATGCTTGCATCGTTCTTTCATAACCGCAAAAGGCACTCACTAGCATAATCAGCGAGGACTGCGGCAGATGAAAGTTAGTCAACAACACGTCGACCTCTTGGAAGCGAAATCCTGGGTGTATGAATAGATCTGTCTCGCCGTCGAGAATATTAGTCCGAGCTACATGCTCTAATGTCCGAACGACCGTAGTACCGACGGCCACACATCTACCGGTTCGAGATCGTAGCGTCTCGAGAGATTGCTGAGACATGGCATAGCGTTCGGGGTGCAGATTGACGGCACTTAGACTCTCCTCGCGCAATGGTTGAAAGGTACCGGCACCAATATGGAGCGTTATATACACAACTTTTACACCTAAGTCTTCTACTCGTGCTAACAACAGTTCGTCAAAGTGCAGACCAGCTGTTGGTGCAGCAACTGCTCCCTCTTCACGGGCAAACACTGTTTGATAGCGGCTAGAATCGATAGCCGTTAGGGGTCGATCAATGTACGGTGGTAACGGGACCTGACCATATTTTGCCAAAATTTCGTACACAGGTTTGTCGAATACTAATCGGTACAGGTCCCCCACTCGTTCTTGCAGACGGACCGAAGCATCCCCTACAGCTACCGAATGTCGAGGGTTCAACCCTCGACTCGCCTTCACGTGACACAGTGCAATACACTCTTCTTCAACGCGTTCCACCAAGATTTCGACCTTTCCGCCTGAGTCTTTTACACCTGATAGTCTCGCACGTATTACCTTCGTATCATTGAGGACTAACACGTCGCCTGACGTTAAGAAAAGAGGCAAATTAGAAAATCGGCAGTGTGCGTATTCGCTTTCACCAACGACGAGTATCCTGCTCACCGTACGCTCAGACGTCGGCTCGAGAGCGATCAGTTCGGGAGGCAATTGGTAGTCAAAATCTGACTTACAAAAAACTCTTTCGGACATCGATTGCTACTAAGATTTGAAAACTGTACGAAGGAGACAGCTGATCGAGATTCCCGAAATCCCATTGAATTTAACTGCGACTTTTTAGGTATTCCCAATCAGTGTCCTTGCTACTGGCTAATTACGGTGGGAATTGAAAAGCTCGTGAGAAACCAGTTGGTACCTGAGGAGAGGGTCGAACTCTCACGGTGTTGCCACCACCAGATTTTGAGTCTGGCGCGTATACCAATTTCGCCACTCAGGCACGGGCCAGACGATTATAGTAAATGAAAACTAGCACAAATTGGATACAAAAAACCAATGCAGAATATTGAAATTGATACGCAGAAGAACACACGAGATGGGTGCAGGTATTCGCAAACGTTCGAGTCGCGAGCAGTACCCAAATTCACTCTAAGCCATAGAATCGAGACTATTCGACCTTGACGTTACCTCGTCGCACTGTCATTCATTCCTTCGGATGACTGATTGATTGAACACTAATATAGAAGTGATATGGCTAATGTAGATCAGAACAAAACCAGCTATCTGGTCGAACTTCGACAGCTAGGGTATTTGGCTGCTCCGATAGTGATTGCCCAGGTATCCTATATGGCACTTAATGTAGTGGACGTGGTTGTCTCAGGTCAATATGGCGTCGTCGATCAAGCGGGAGTAGCACTTGGTCAAAGTGCGTTTTCGCCTTTAACGTTGCTAGCAATGGGTGCTCTAATGGCGGTGACACCAACCGTCGCGCAACTTCACGGAGCAAAGAAAACTCAAGAGACAGGTCCCATCGTGCGACAAGCACTCTGGCTCGCCCTATTTCTCGCGCTCGTAATCATAGCGATCATGTACAACCTCGAACCTTTGTACCACGCTGTCGGCGTTGACGAAGTGGCGATTCCTATATCGATGGGCTACCTAAAAGCTTTGAGTTTCGGAATCCCAGCTTTCTTAGCTTTCTATGCACTCCGAAATCTGTGCGAGGGTTTAGAAATGACTCTGTCTACGATGTTGATTGTGCTCTCGGCGTTAGCGCTCAAAATTCCGTTGACTTATGTTCTTGTGTTCGGAGTTGGAGAATTTAACGGTTTTGGAGGAGCTGGATGCGGCATCGCCTCTGCAATTATTTTCTGGTATATGTTGATTGCCATGGTGGTCGCGATTTCCTTGACGCGACTCAAAGAATCTCGCGTGTTTGAAAGATTTGACACACCGAAATTTGACACAATCGGCCAGTTAGCAAAACTTGGATTTCCGATGGGATTAACGATCTTCGTGGAGATTGCTTTCTTCTCAGCCGCTACGATTCTAATTGGACGGCTGGGTGTCGTTGCTATCGCAGCCCATCAAATCGTACTAAGCGTTGGGCTCGTTGGATTCATGACTTCTTACTCGATCTGTATTGCCACGACGATACGATCAGCATTACACGTGGGTGGAAGAAATACTCAAAACACCAATAAAACAGCAATGGCTTCAACGACTCTTGCCATCGGTTTGGGCACCCTTTTTGTAGTGGTACTGCTCACTCTACACAATGAAATAGCTCGTGTGTACAGCTCTAATAACGAGGTCTTAAATTTAACGACTCCATTGTTCAAGCTTTGTGCTTTGTTTCTCTTTCTAGACACCATTCAACACAGTTTTGTTGGAACTCTCAGAGGCTTTAAAGACGCAAACGTGCCCATGATGCAAGCAGCTGCGTCTTTTTGGTGCGTGGGCATGCCGATCGGAATCGTACTCACATTCGGTTTAGTCATAGTTCAACCTTTTGGAGTCCACGGATTTTGGTACGGACTCATTATCGCAGCAGCAACCGCGTCAATATTGCAATTGGTTCGAGTCAGATGGGTTCTACGAAATGCGCACATGTTTGTCCCAAGTGGATAACCGATACAAAATTTCGCACCAACAGAAAAACGGATTAAAGACTCTGAGGATAGTCACCTAAGTGTGGGAAGAAAAAGGGTTGAACTCTAACAGGACACTGAAGTTACGCCAGTTTGATGGACTGTTCACTCTGATTGATTTCGTAGGTCATCTTTTAGCCTAGGAACAGTGTTGATTTCAAAGAGTACAAACATCGTCTTACGTCGGTTTCGGTTCTCTGCGGGTAGCTATGAAGGTCGATTTTCCCGCCTCGTTATCGAAAAGTCGAAATTTGCTAAATTAAGCAGATTCTTGCTTGGATCGTTTTTTTGCCGCTCTTGGTACAAGGTTCGAGTGAGTACAAGTGGCGTCCTGCTACCGAACTATTACTTTCAGTTCGAAGAAGGGTGTTAGTGGATGCAATATGGTGTGAGAGTCGCTTTATTCGATCCTTTGTTGTTCATGTTTTATGTGTTCGCTTAACACAGCGATATCGATATTGTCGTCTTTGCAAACCTCAGCTAACCAGGTGTAGTGCTCATTGAAGTTCTCAAGATCTATTTTGAAATCGAGTCGAAAATAGCCAAATTCCGCTTTAATTCGGACTTCATACGAATCTCGTAATGCAGTTATAAAGTAGAAATTGAGGCCGGTTTCATAATCGTTACGAAGATCAATAGATTTTGCCATTCCGTCGAAAATTTTGCTGTCTTTAAACTCTTCGTCAAGCACTCTTATATCATCTTCGTCGTATCGTTTGAAATTGAACGACACCGGAATTGTTGGGTAGAATTCATGATCGTCCTTCATCCTTCTGTCCACAGCGGCTATGTATGTCTCTCCTCTCGCTATCCTCTGATTCCAAGACAGAAGCTCTCTTGGGAAACTGACTAGCAATTTCGTTAGACAGTCACTTCCTTCTTTGCTACGTTCAAGAAGCAAAGTCTTTGAATCCTCAGTCGTGTAGTAAACTATTCGTTTAATTAGACTGTCATCGAAGCGATCGCTGAATGACATACGTAACCAATTGTTCGGAGCGAATTCGTCTTTGGATACGATTTCATGTGGTGCTCCCTCATTCGAAATCATTAACGTATCGGTATCTTCGTTGATGGATGAACATGCGGTCCAAAGAGGTAGAGACAGCAGTAATAAAAAAGCTCCTGTTCGGAAACTCCGAACCGAATTGTGTAATAGATGAAGTTGTTGTTTCATAGAAATGTCCCTCCAGTTAATCTATGTTAAATAATCTACAAACCGATACTACAAGCAAGAGATAGCGACATGAATTTGTTTTAGTCTGAGTCGTCTACGGGAGTCCACCGAATAGCATCGGCAAACACTGCACCACTGTAGTCCGGATTTGAAAGTCGAACTTCTACGTCTGGTTTCTCGATGTCGTACTGTCCGATTTCGTACCAACCTAATTCAGCATTCGAGAAGTCTATCTCGTTTTTGATAACATCGGAGTTCACATGCACATAAATTTTCGCGACTCCTTTGGGTACAACAAACCAATTCTGGCTAAAAGAACCCTGATAGTGGTGAATTCGGTGCAAAGTACTGTCAGGAACAAAATACTCAAGCCTCCATGCACCGTTGGAAGGTAGTTGAGTTGCAAACTTTGCATACGACTCACCACGACCGTGCTGACAGAGAACAAGCGTTTTCCAATATTTTCCGTGTGCGTCACGGTGAGACATTCGTTCCCACGTGTCGTCGTGTACAGCGTCACTGTTAAACTGAAATTCCGGTAGACCATGCAGAAGCGGAATTTCTGTAGCTCCTAAAAAACGGCGTAATAAATGTATTCCCATACCCTGCAAATTTCTTCGCTTTGAAGAGTCTATAACTGAGAAACCCGAGTCAAGATCGTCAATAACTATAGCTAAGTCGTTGGTAGCTGGTGCTTTATCATTCGAACGAATTGAGACTATACGAGGATACTCCCCGTATTCAGGTGTATCGTCAGATACGTTTGACGGTTGTGGTACCGATTCTAGTATCGAAGTACGATTGAGCGATAGATACGGCTCTATCAGAATATCGGTAACCGGTACTTCACTTTCAACAACCACTTCTAATCGCTGGTTTTTCTCGACAAACACGGGATTCGAGGGAGCTTCGTGCGGGGATTGCAAGTAAAACCTCTTGTTAATCGGTTTGACATTGCAAAATCCTGAAACTGGCTCCCCATTTTCCAGTATGAACCTTACTTGAAAACGTGGCGTGTCTTCGTCTTCATCAGCCTGTACTTGACGCTGGGTTACATCAGAAACAAGGAATCCTGGCAGGCTTGTCGAATAAAGCATGTCGTCTAAATGTTTCTCGAGATTGATACCTTTTGATTGAGCCGTAACTAGGAAGTCATCATAGGAAAAATTTTGGCCTCGAAAGCTTGCTAAAAGTTCCGCAATAATAGCACTCAATGTCTCGGTGCCCAGAGTGTCAATCAGTACCCTACTCACCGCGAGTGACCTAACTCTAAGAGCTCGTTTCTGTTCAATTGTGAGATCGCTCGGTGCTGCTTGATCGGACAGTTGTAGCGTTTCAACCGCTTCGAGCACTGCACCGGATCTCAGCTTATGCATTCGTGTGTTCCTGAAATCAGCTATTTGATCGAATCGGTTGATATCAGTAACAAGTTTGAAAGCACTCAAGCTCTGTACAAGATCGAAACTAGTTAAATCCACTACATCACGATCCAACGCTACTTCAAAGTCAAACACGATTTCATATTCAGCCACCAACAGTTGTATGACTTGTTTCAACACACGGTTTATTAGCTCTGCGTTTGGACCAGTTACGTTCACCTGATCGGAGATAAAGACATTAGAAAAGTGAGACAAATGATTTCCCGCGTATAGTTCGATTCCAAAATACTCCTCTAAACTTGGAACCTTCATTCTCATCCACTCTTCATCTGACCAGTTGAAATGTTTTCTTGCTTCGAAGTCTGATGGATCATGAAAACTATCTAAGTGTATCGTTGGAAGAGTAGTCTCTGGCATCATCAATATCCCTGGTAAACCTAACACAGAATTCAACTCTCGGCCACCGTCGAACGTACGTAAGGACGCGGGCACTTCGACCAAAGACAGCACGGAGTGCGGATATGTAAGATTGAGAGAATGGATTTTGTCGAGATATTCTTGTACGCGTACAAGATACTCTTCACCAGTTGGAATTAGTTTTTCTAAGACCTTTCGATGTTGACGACTGTACATAACTTCGAATGCAACTCCATCGATGGTCTGAGATGCATGCTCAAATCTAGACGCAACCAAAGCGAGCTGCGGTATCGGTTTTGATGTTTGAAATAGATAGGTAGTCCGCTTCTCCTTGAACAACAATTTGCGCTGTGACGGTCCTGCAACCACCCATTTACGAGGTACAGATACTTTAATATCGACAGTAAAGAAGTCCTTAGATCGCTCTTCCCAATGATCCTCGCGAGTTGCTGTACCAGCTACAGGATACCACTTGATACCGGGCATTAGTGCGACAAATTCAGGTCGAAAGATGTAGTTCTCATTACCAAGATATTGAAGTTGTCGAACCTCTGGTCCAATGATCTTGGAAAGTCGTTTTACCGAATCTAAGTAAGCAAAGTGTGCTGTAGGTCGCCCCTTTGCTTGGAGCTTCAAATTCACAACTTCCCCAATGAAGTGACGTCGTGGAATCTTCAACAAGCCATTCCTAAAGTTTCGGTCCTTGATAACATCCCCGTCAATGATGAGTTTGACGATACGATATCCAGGGTTGAGTGAAAATAGCGCATATTCCCCCGCGTGGTGGTCCGATACTGATACCGACATGGTCAAATCTAATGAAACCGATCTTCCAGGGTAAACGGCGACCGTTCCTTCAATGTGTTTGACATCTGGGAATGAATCGGGATCGAATTGCGCGTCATGCACTCGAATCCACTTAGCAATTTGTTGGTGTTCAAGAGCTTGTGCGCCGAACATCCCAAGAATTAGAACGAGTCCGCCAGCGAAACAGTACAGAGCTCTTCGATGCTGAGGAGTCGACGACGGACTGTTGCGAGGGTAAATGTGCGACAACCAATAAAGAAATCCAAAACCCAACAATACCAATGCAATTCGATTTAAAAAAGTTTCCAGCGTGAAGAATGTTGGAATAAGATCCGAAGGAAAAATCACGTTGGCAGTTACCGTTTGTAATGGCGTGGAAACGTGCAAGGGAAGACGACTGTTGACCCAAACCAAGCCATACAAACAAAACACGGTGAGCGCTAAGACGAGTATTCTGAATCTAATCGCTGACACAAGAAAGAGAGTAAAGCTTCCCCAGAAGAGAAAGTTTGGCGTCACATCAATTATCAAAAACGACGCGACACTCCAAGGTTCAATAGGTTCCCCAAACGGGATCGAGAAGACTTCAGAGATCACGCCCCATCCAACAGCAAGAGCAACGATAATGAACATCGGTGTTCCCACAAGGAGGAAGATGCCCAGAAGTCTCCCAATGAACAGTTCGGTGCTGTTGATAGGTTTCGAGTCAAAAACTTCTCGAATACGATTGCGTTCGTCGCGATGCCTCATATCGAAGGTAAACAACAACACCCCTAAACAAAACAAAGCAAGAAAGCTACTGCCGAACAAACTCACGATGTATCGAGGACTGATCATGCCATACATCGGTACCACTCCCGAATTCTGCATGTGCCAGTTTGTAACTAAGATAAAGTACACTGCGCAAATGAGACAGAATAGAACGAGCACGATTTTGGTTCGTGACATCCGAGCACATACGCGTAGCTCATTACAAGCCACGGCCCACAGCAACGCTCCCTTACCCTGGGATCTAGCAACCCAAAAAGAACCTCGCATTGGCGAATTTCTGTTAGAAGTGATTAAAGACTAAAACCTATCGAACAACTTCAGTGTTCGTCAACATTGATCAATGCTAGGATTTACACTAGTCCCCTATCCCTAAACAAGTTTAGACACTCGTTCAGGGACAAGTAATCGTGGCATAGAGCGTGTTGTTCAGAATAGTTCAATAGTTCGCGTTCTCGCGAATCGACGATTACGTTTATAAGTAAGCTTAATGTCGGACCTCCATTCTCCTGAGGCACATGTATCTGCAAGTGTGGTTCCAACGCGATGAAACGTTACTCTATTTCCTATTAATGTGGACGTTTTTTGACTGTTGGAGTGCGGTCCGACCAAATTTAGGTCTAGCATCCATTTGTACTCTCGTTCATCCGGATGGTAACACGTCGATTCAAAATAAGTTTCAACGAGGCCGTCAGATACCGAAGGCATCGCATGATTATTGGGCGAACATGAATGTCCTCCAGAAGTTAAAAAAATCGTTGCACTTTCTCCAAAGGGGAGTCGTGGATTTAATCTCACGGGTTGAAAAGGAAACACGCCCGTTCGTTCTGGATCGTCTATCGATCGCCATGGCTGTCGTACCAAAGTGGATTCGGAAGCACTGGCTAACCGAATGATTGGTTTGTTCACATTTTCACGCCCTGAGTTGTCCGATACACCAAGAAACGTAGACTCGATCCAACTAGACAGGTCAATCCCTTCCCTGGTTTCGACGTCGTGTGGCTCAAGGTCGATGTTCGAGGTATCGTTCGACAGCGGGAAGTCGTCAGATTGACCTGCTGCCATGAGGGGTACGGAAAATAAAACAAGGATTGCTACAAAGTATCTAAAAATCATGATTTCGCCTCCTGTTGAGATTAATCATTCTTTAGAGTTATTCTATCCGGAAATTCGTCCAAAATATTTGCTATCTTACATTTGGGGTTTATATACTAAAGTGCCGCTGGGTACAGCGACGATGTCTTGCTACGGTAAATAGTTGGAATGTTCTAAATAGAGAGTTTTAGTAGCTTATGGTCATGCTGCGAGACGCTCTCCGTTGATTCGATGCAGTTGTTCCTCAAGTTTCTTTTGGTCGGCTTTCGCCCATCCCTGCCATTGCGGAATTGGTTAAAAGAAGCGTAGGAGGGTCGGTTGGGATGGCGGGAACGGGAGCGAGCGTTACGACGCGACGTCCATCAACGCTCCTTCCTGCGGAGTTTTCCGACTTAGTCGAATGGATGAAAGCACCCTTCCTAGTAGCTTGTTCAGCAACGTTGCTGCCGACCGGAATCTCATCTCTTGCGAGACTTCCATCTGGAGTTGATGCATTTCCGGCGAGGCACGAACCCGTCACCATCCAAGCTTTGAATCCAACGAGTAGGAGCGCTGGGAGCATTCCTGTTGGTCATATACGTAGTATGCACGCAGCAAAATGATCGACTTCAGTGTCTTGTCCGCCGACTTGGGTCGATATCCAATCTACGTGAGTGTTCCGGTACCGCAAAGTGGACGACGAGTATCCGTGGGTAAATGAAGCAGTTCACGATGGATAAACTGTTCAAATAATTCACCCAACAGGGTCAAACCCCTCTTGCGAAAGCGTTCTTCCAAAGCCATGAATTTAAAGGAATTCCAGCAACAATTCCAGAGCTCGACTTCCCTTTTCATCCACTTGTCGGTCTTGTGGATCAGCGAATCCTCCACCGGTGTTCTATATTTGAGCTCGACTGGAAGACGTACATTCTCGACCTGATCTTTGTCGCATTCCTCCTGAAGATATTCATGCTCTCGCTGAAGACATTCAACCTCCATACAAGCCGGTAAATTTGAATCCATTTGCCGACAAAAAGGTATTCAAATCCCTGCGCAATATGCTGAACTCTTCCGAACCTCCTTCGTGTGATTCATACAAGTCAACTGGCCCAAAGAGATCAGGTAATTCTGTGATATTGAATTATCACGCGGTGCGTTGCAACACCAACAACGATGAAATAGGGGAGTGGAGACTTTTTCTTAAATTAGACTCCCCGGGCGAAGCTAAGGCGTTAAAGATCCTCGAAGGTGAACCGTATAACAAGGAAGAAATTACTTTCACTATCGCTGAAACTGAGCAGTCTCTCCGATATCAGTCAGGAAAATGGAAAGGTCGGATAAATTTATCGGTCAAGCGATCGACTGATTGGTGGAACACTCGTGTCGCACGAGAGTACATAGAACGTAACCTCTAGTTTGTTTGGTAGAAGTTACTAAAACTCGCCCCAATCGAAGTAAGACATACAGTTTCAAATGGAGAACTTCTTCGGAAGTTATATTCAATTCCAACCTTATTCAGCATTCCTGCGACACGGAGATTGCCATATCCGCTTCGATTGTTGGAAATTACGTCCATCCGGATCGTGTTCCCGACTTCATAAGTAGTATCTTCAGTAGCTACTCTGCTGAGTTGGCGGATTGGCAAATTCCTGCTATACGTAGAGGGTCGAGTAAGCTCATTTGGGGGCACGTTAAGTACGTTTCAGACGGGTAATCTAAGCCAATCGCCGGTAACTACCCAATGTGCCCTGAGGGAGTCTTCGCAGCCGTGGGTGAGATTGCGAGGTTTGTGGTAAATTGACGAGAAATACACAGTAAATTGGTGTTTCGGAACATTGAATTTAGGCTCGAAATTCGCCTAGTCACCGGCTGTTTTTCGTGGTTTCAATGAGCAACAGTGTGGTGCCATTGAGTTTAGAGTTCAGTCACTCCAGGGACAGACTAAGGCTATGTGTTCGTGACAGGTGAGTGGGATTGTGATTGATCGTGAACGTAAACCAACCCATCGTGCAGCTACTTTTACCGCCGTTTCATTGTTGAACTCCGTCCCGGTTTGGGTCTGGGAAAGAATTTTTGCGTTTGTGCTTCGGGCTGAGCGTTTTACTGGCGGTTTGCTTGCCCCCGCCCGGTGAAAGTTCACCAGTTGTTCCTCTAATTTTTTACCTCATGTTTTGCGCGCTTTTACACTTGCACTAACATGATCGCTTTCAGATTGCGGTTGCCCTGAGCCTTCGTATGCCGAGTACATGATCCGAATCGATCTCCGAATAGAGTCGCTTCTATATAAACTGACCACCAGAAATCTGCTCGTCGCCTTCGAAAGTTTTGCCAATGGCCTAAATGAAATATTGACGGTTTTTTGTCCACGGTCCCTATCAAATGCGAGGACGCGATCCTGTTTGCCTTGTCCCCATCATCAATTCTTGAAGATCAGATAATGCAGGTTTCTATTCAAAACTTGCGATGTCTGAAGGAAGGAATTTTCGACCTGAAGACTACCGAGTTTGATGTACTCCTCCGCGATTGATCGGGAAGCAACTAGAGTGTGGTGCATGCCGGTGCCTTTCGCTAGCCCGCTGTTGAAACCGAATGAATCTCTACCGATAAGCATGAAAATCCCATGTTGAATACTCGAACGCTTTGGACATTTGCAGTTGCAGAAATGCGTTCTTGTCGTCGGTTGACTCGAACCTGGGTGATCCTCGCCGTTATATTTCTATTTTGTGCCGGTTGGTACATGCATAAGTTGGGTTGGAATTACCCCCGTGCACCAGGTCCATTCTTAGCGGATAGTAACGTCACTGCGCGTTACCTGCTCCCTAGCTTGATGAACGACTTTATCGCAATATTTTCCATTGGCTTCATTTTCTTAGCCTTCGACATCCGAGCACGAGATGTTCAAGATCGCATCGCCGATGTGATCGATTCTCTACCCGCTTCTAATGTCGAAATTATTATCGGACGCCTCGCCGGTATCTTTCTACTCCTGTTCATTCCCTGCGTAGTTTTTCTAGCCGTTCTTGCAGGCTATGAATCAATCTCTGGACTGTTTGAATCCCGTAGCCGATTAGATTTACCACCACTATGGATGATGTCGCTTATCACTTGGAATTTGATTCCCACTCTATTTTTCTACGGTGCTCTGGTCGTGTGCCTCTCTATCCTATTACGACTGCGTCTGTTAACAGCAATATTTGCTGTTGGAGCGCTGAGCGGATTTTTCTGGATCAACGATTACATCCCGGTGCGATTTCAAGACAGTTTACCCCAGTTTCTCGGTAGCACGATCGTTCCTTCAGATCTTGCAACGGACTTCGTTTCAACCGCAGTTCTTGTTAACGCGTGTGGCGCGTTGTTGGTGTCCATCGCCTTGATTTTGTTTGCCGCGAACGCGCTCGACAGAATCGAACCGCGCCGCAGGTTGAATGCGACGCTTGGCATTGTGGCTGTAACTATTGCATCCGTTGGGTATTTCAGTTTGTTCGCTTCGACTCACAGTGCCGAGAACCGCAAAGTAGAGTGGGTTAAAACGCACCAACAATACGTTCACGATGCTCAACCTGATGTGCGCCACTTAGAAGGAACGGTCGACCTACAGCCGGGAAACAGTGTTTCGTTGGATGTCACTCTGACGGTCGTCAAACCAACTGAGAACAGCACCGGGTCAGTGGTGTTCTCTTTAAACCCTAAGTACAAGATCTCAAAACTGGTATTAAACGGCAAAGAATCAACAAACTACAGTTTCGAAAACGGGCTGTTAAAACTTCCGCCAGCCCTACTGTTAGATGGTTCAAACACACTACAAGTGCAAGCGAAGGGGAAACTTGACGACCGTTTCGGATATCTTGATCAAGCGCGAGACTTGCAAAATCTCGCCCACAAGAGTGTCCGTCAACTTGGTCTGCGAAACTCGATTTTTCATCGTGATTATGTTGCGTTGATGCCGGGAATCTTCTGGTATCCAATCTCCGGTCCTGCTGTCGGTCGTGATCAGATTGAATCGCGACCTCGGGATGTCTTCACTACCGACCTCAAAGTTAGAGTACCTCGAAAGTGGCAGGTAGCGATGGTGGGCAAACGCATCGAAGAAGCGGACCAGAATCAAAACACATATCGATTCAGGAGTGGAGCACCGGTACCGGAAATCGCGTTGTTAGCTGCATACTTCGACCAACGCAGCATCACTATCGAAGGTGTTGATTTCGAAGTTTTGTTTAATCGCAAACACCTTCAAAACTTCGCCTCGCTTACCCTAATTCAAGAACACATTCAAGAGTGGGTCTCGGCACGATTAAAAGACGCACGGGCGGCTTCTTTGGAATATCCTTATCAAACATTCTACATCGTCGAAGTCCCAAGCAATTTACGAATATATGGTGGCGGGTGGCGCATGGACTCGGTACTACAACTTCCCGGAATGATGCTAATACGAGAAACATCGTTCCCAACCGAACCATTTAACAAAGTGGTTGACAGTGCACGGATCTATGGTGGGTCAGGTGAGGAAGAACAAGATAACTATGTTTTCGAGGCTTTTCTCAAATATTTTTATGATGACATGCAAGGAAGTAGCCCTTTTGCGGGTTTCGCGCGCAACTTCGTCTCACATCAACTCTCGGCTACTAAACAAGGTGCGACAGTACTACAGTATTTAGTAGATCAGCTGTCGAACCAACTCATTACCCCATACGAAAGCGGGTCACTCTTCTCTTTGGCGGAATATGGTACTTTAATTCCTAGTCTGTCTAATCTGGGGTTTGTCTATCGGCTTGAAACTCACTACTCGAACCGGGCAAAAAATTGGCGTGAACGCATTGCTAAGCTTCCGTCAACGTGGGAAGTCATGGAGCGAGTCCCGCTATTTGATCTTGATTTCAATACACACCCAATACGGTCCTATCGGGTATTACTCACCAAGGGATATGTGCTTGCAGAATCAATGATTGCTCACTTTGGTCCAGAAAACATCGGAGCGTTCTTGAAAAAACTACAGACTGACTTTCACGGGCGAGCTTTCACAGTAGAAGACTTCATCAAAGTAGCTGATGAAGTTGGGTTAGACTTCAACGATTGGGTGCTCCCTTGGCTAGAAGACACAAACTTGCCCGGTTTTCAAGTCGAACCCGCATCTGTCTCAAAAATCGAATCGACAGAATTCAGCGACATCGAATATCAAACGACGTTTATTCTTTACAACGCCGAACCGATACCGGGTTTTATGCGTGTGGCATGGTCGGATGACGAAAACACAATTTCCTCGTGGGTGTACGATGATTCGATCATTTCTGATCCAATCTATGTCTCCGGACACGCTGCGAAACAGATATCTATAAGATCTGCCAATCCCATAACGTGGATTTGGATTGAACCCTCACTTGCACACAACCGGAGTGCTTTCGAAGTGTTCATACCGGAATATGACGTAAGCACTTTAACCGAAAGTTCCCCGCTACCCTTTGTTTCAGAGGTAGCTTGGCAGTCTTCTGACGCCGAGACCGTTATCGTCGACGATCTTGATCCCGAGTTCAGCATCGTCACTCAAACTGATGAACCTGTGAACTACATCATTGAGCAAGTAGATTCTCCGGCACCTCTCACGACCGACGAATATGATCAAGGGCTTCGAGTGGCGCGGTGGTTAAATTTTGGCGAATGGACTCGGATGTATGACTCTTCGAGTTACGGACGTTATCGCCGCTCGTACGCATATGTCATGCGTGGCGACGGGTCTTCTGCGGCACGATTTGAAGCTCAGCTACCACGTGAAGGACGCTGGAAGCTTGAGTTCCATGTACCGAAATCAGTCTTTGAAGAATCATCGTACGGTTCGTCAACAAGTTTTTTGGTATGCAACGCGAAAATTTCAGCAAACGCCGTGCCGACCCAAATTCTCCGGACGAACATTACACCTTACAAATTCGGAATGGAGATTTTGAAACTACGGAAAAATTTGACATAGCGAACGCGAAAATCGGTTGGAACGCAGTTGGAGAGTTTGAATTCGGTTCCACCGACACTGAAGTATTGCTGAGAGATTGGGCCGGACACCAAGACATAATGGTTTGTGCTGATGCAATCCGGTGGACTGTTATCGAATCCCAATGATACGTTTTTGGTGAATGGAACCAAACGTTGTTAAACATGGGCTATTCTTTCAAACTGTCCTTTTTCTAATATCAAATTACAAAATCGCTCAGTTTCGACGATGGAATTGAAAAAGTGAGAATCTTGCGGCCAACTACTGCAAAACACGCGATTTTCCGCTCCAATACGGGCCAAATTCCATGCTACCCTGGACCGATTGGCGGCATCCAATGATTGTTGAAATTCCCGTAGTTCCGCTAACCTGCTATCCGATAGACCTTCCAATTTCTTAGGCTTGTTGACCATTGTAGCCCAGCTATTCGATTGCCCGAGAACGCCTTTGTTGGCTACGTACTCCCTTCGTAAAAAACCAAATCAAAATTGGTCATCTACGACGCTATTTAACCTTGATCGGTGAAGCGCAATGATCAAAAAGTGTCTACGAAACTGTCCCCAAACATCTGCTCAAGTCCCATCGCGTAGACAAATGGTTCATAATTACCGATTGAACCAATACGATTGACGCTGGAAAGGATAATTTGGTAGCGAAATGCGTCGTCGTGTCTCTCCGGCGAAGAGTCCGCCGAATTCTAACTCGCACCCTGCCTCATACAATCGAGCGACAACTTCTACAATCTCTGTAGTCGAATTGATTTCAATCTCAGAGTCGACTCCTAGTTTCGTTAATGCTGCCACGTGTCGTGAGACGGGACCAGTTGAAGTGTTCGGCGCGAACCACGATGTCAGATTCGGAGTCTCGCCGATGTCTACCATTTGAGCTGTGGTACCGTTCACAAAGGGTAAACGGAGTGGCGAGAGAGAAAAATCGTTCAAGCAAGCTTCCAAATCTTGGGAGCGATCTTCCTCTTCATTTTTTCCTACGCGTTCGACGTACATTGCGGCGAGTCGAACACCGTCCTCGAGGCTAAACACGCCAGCCGCCTGAGCAGCAGCGAGTGCACCAACACCATATCCAACAACCACGCTTGGGTGAATTCCTAAGCTGTTCCACAATGCAGTGATTGCACACTCCAACGAATAAACAGCGGGTAGTGTCCATGCGGACTTCTCCCAATTTTTGGAATCTCCATTTAAGACTTCAAGCAATGAGTCATCGTATCTATCGCGAAAAGCTTGGTCGCATCGACTCAACACAGCTTGTAGCACCGGTTCGCTGTTGCACAGTTCATCTACGTTTTCGACCCACTGCTTGTAATCGCCATTAAAAGTGAAGGCCAATTTCCCAATTGGTTTGCATTCAGGTTCAGTTTCTTGTCTTGCCACATTCAATAGACTCTCTCTTAACGATGCACAGTCGTTAAATGTGATGCCTGCCCGATGCTCAAAATGACTTCGACCGACACACGCAGTCCATGCCATGTCCGCAAGTAGCGTAGACTCAGCATCTTCCACGTCCGACAATGCTCTTTGTCGCCCGTCCAGCCAATCGAGATAACGGCCCGCTAGATCCTTGAGTGCGTCGTGAGACTTACCCGATAGAGGTAAAAGCCTCGTTTTGCGACTTGCCAAAGTTTCCATCTGCGCTTCGTCTTGAATCAAATCCCCAAGCAGAACAGGTACACGTTGTGAAGTACCGGTAACGAAGCCCTCTTGATCATTTACAACTTGTTGGTCATCTCGTGTAGCAGCACGTTCGACGATAACGTGCGCGTTCGTGCCGGAAATACCGAATGCACTGACCCCCGCGACTGGAGAGCGATTTGACCTCTGGGGCCACACCGTCTGTTCAGATGTAACTTTTACCGGTAGTTTGTCCCATTCGACATGCGTACTGGGATTCTTAAAGTGTAGCTGCTTTGGAATGATCTCATGGTGCATTGACAACAGGACTTTGATGAGACCGGCAACGCCCGCCGCTGCTTCTAAGTGGCCGATATTGGTTTTTACCGTACCGAGCAGAAGCGGTTTATCAGATTCTCGACTCTGTCCGTAGACAGCAGCAGCAGCACGCACTTCGATAGGATCACCCAATTCTGATCCTGTTCCATGAACTTCAATGTAGTCCAAGTCGGACGGAGCTAGTCCAGTCTGAGACAGAGTCTCTGCAAACAGTTGTTCTTGAGCTGTTCCATTAGGTACTGTCAGTGCTGCGGCAGCACCATTCTGATTGATTGCTGAGCCCTTGAGGACTCCCCAAATACGGTCGCCCTGAGCTTCGGCGTCGCTCAGACGCTTTAGGACTACCATGCCGCACCCTTCACCCCGTACGAAGCCGTCGGCTGCTGCGTCGAAGGTTTTACACTTGCCTGTTCGCGACAGCATCCCGTAATCCCTCATGAATCGCATCACAGGACGAGAAAGGATGATGTGCACGCCTCCAGCCAATGCTACGTCTACTTCACTTTGTCGAAGACTAGCGGCTGCTTGATGTACTGCCACCAACGACGACGCGCAGGTCATATCGAGTGGGATCGCAGGTCCCATCAGACCCAATGCAAAGGCAATTCTCCCAAGGGCGACGCTCCCCGCGGTTCCGAGATAACTATCGTCTCGGCCAGCAGCAGTTATTAAATCACGATATTCACTACTGCCTATGCCAGCAAAAACTCCGGCACGACCACCCTTGAGCGACACCGGATCTATTCCGGCGTCCTCCAATGCGTGCCAACTTGTCTCCAGCAACATTCTTTGACGTGGATCCATCATGTTTGCTTCTATCGGTCGAATTCCAAAAAAGCTAGCGTCAAACTGGTCGAGTCCATCAACAAATCCTCCGACGCGGTACTCAGACTCTTCGGCAGACGGGTCTCCAATGATTCCATTCCATGGACCTGTATCAGGCCGCCCGTCGGTCACCAGATCAGCTCCTGCTTCAAGCTGTTTCCAATAACTCTCTAAGTCTGGTGCACCGGGGAACCGACAAGCCATGCCAACAATGGCTATTTGATCCTCATCGGACCGCGACTCTATGTTCAGTTCAGGTCTCGGCTGATCTTGAACCGTGGGTTGGACCTGAGGTGCAGTCTCAACTTGCAGAGTCGTCGATTGGTCTGGTAGTGCTGCCTGCATCCTTGTTGCAGAGTCATCCTCTTTCTGTTTCGACTGAGGCACAGACGTAGATTCAATCTCACCCAGTTCACCGTTTAAATGACTGGCGAGCAATTCAATATTCGGAAAGTCAAAGACGACCGTATTCGAGACTGTACATGCACCTGATAACGCGCGGTTTAGTCGATTACGAAACTCCACGGCCATTAGCGAGTCCATCCCTAGATCAAAGAAACCGACCGAACGTGCTGGTTCGGACGGCATGCGCAACACCGCTTGTAATTCTTGTTGTATAAAGGATACAAGCAAGTTTTCACGATCCGATACGTTAGCACTCGCGAGCCGAGCCAGTACGTCTTCTGTCGAGATCGCACCATCAGTTGCCTTATCGTCCTCTGACGAGAGCAATTCGTCTAGGAACGCAGGTCGGTCGTCTACTGCTTCTTCGAAAACAGACCAGTCCATTGCCATCACTACTGAATTTGTAACGTCTTGTCGGACAAGTCGGTTCAGGGCGCGAATTCCCTGTTGAGGGGTAAACCAGCGACCGCCTAAAGCAGATCGTTGCCGTTCAATACGGTCCTTTTGTTCTGCCGCTTCTCCAATTTCTGACCATGCTCCCCAGGCAATTGCTTGTCCCGGGAGTCCAAGCGCGCGGCGATGCCCTGCAAGTTGGTCCAAAAACGCATTAGCTGCCGCGTGGTTTGTCTGACCGGGATTGCCCATGACACCTACGCGACTTGAAAACAGAATGAAGAGATCTAAATCTCGGTCTGCTGTGGCACGGTGCAGGTGCCAAGCTCCTAGAACTTTAGGCCACAGTACCGTTTCAAACCGGTCCCAACTCTGGTTCGTGAGTGCGCCATCTGACAGCACACCAACGCTGTGAATGACACCTGCAAGAGGAGGTAAATCTTGGTCTACTCGCTCGAGCATGCCATCCAATGCTTCAGAATCGGAAACGTCGGCTAGCTCGACTCGAATCGTTGCACCTCGTTCCTCGAGTTCGCGAATAGTCTCCTTTGCTTCGTCGTTGGGCGGACGTCGACCGTTTAATAGAACAGTACCTGCACCATGCTCCACCAACCATTCAGCCACTGCGAGACCGATTCCACCCAATCCACCGGTAACTATATAAGTTCGGTCCTGTTTCAAACGACCAGTGATGAGCGGATGAGTTGTTACAACGATTTTTCCTAGGTGTCGAGCCGAGCGCATAAACATCAATGCAGCACCTGCTTCCGCTAGTGGCCACCGGCTGTGGGCTATGGGTGTGAGTTCACCAGTTGAAACGCGTTCCATCAGATCTCGCAACACCCGTCCTACCCACTCTGGATCTGTTTTCTTCAAAACATCAAGCTCAAGTATGTCATAGCCTACATCAGGTCGTACTTCAGCCATTTCCTCCGGGCTCAGAATGTCGCGCCGAGCTAATTCCACGAACCGTCCGCCCTGTGCCAAGCAGGACAGACTCGCATCGATGAATCCTTCACTAGTGAGACTGTTCAAAACCACGGTTACCCCTGCTCCATCCGTAGCTTCCAGAATCTCTGCACCAAACTCTGTTTGGCGACTGTCGAAGACATGCTTAACGCCCAACGAACGGAGATAGTTCTGTTTCGGTGCACTCGCTGTCGTAAAGACTTCCGCGCCCGCGGCTTGTGCTAGTTGAATCGCAGCCAACCCCACTCCTCCAGCACCAGCATGAATCAACACTCGATCATCTGCTTCTAATCCAGATAGCTCATAGGAAAGAGCTGCAGAGACAAACGCACTGGGTATAGTGGCCAATCCAGACACTGGAATATCGGAAGGTGCATGCGCAACCAATTCTTCGTGGGTAATCATTTCCGCTGCGAACGCCCCAAAGCCCAATCCAACGACGTGGTCTCCTACCCAAACATTAGATACTTCGGAACCGACGCCCAGAACATGTCCGCACATTTCCCGTCCAAGATTTCCTTCTTCGATGAAGCCAAGTGAACGGAACACGTCCCAAAAGTTAAGCCCAGCGGCTTCGACCGCGATCTTTACCTCTCGTGCATCAAGGGGTCTCGAGGGTAGGTCTATAGCACGTGGAGTTTCAAACACCCCGGCAGGATCCGGCGTCAGCACCCAGGAAGAGTCTTCAGGCAAGTCCAACCGCTCCGGTCCGTCTTCAGTGCGAACCAGACGTGCGACTTGACGGCTCTCCCCACGCCAAGCGATATGGTTTTCTAAATCGGGATACATTAGCTCGTCAACGAGATCAAATACCTGTTCGTCGACGGTCGGGTCAAGATCGACCATTCGCGGATTGAGATACGCAGCTTCCCGTGCGACACCCTTACCAAATCCCCACAATGTCGCTCCAACCAAAGATCCCTGGGTCTCTCGCTCAAGTACTTGTGCTCCGCTTGTGATGAACCAAACACCTATTTCGGGAGTTAGATTGGAATCGACCATGCTTTGAACGAGGGCAAGAGCACTCGCAACCGCATGTTGCACGTCGTGTTCAATGTCTGGTGTAGTCGCCATGGCACCGTGACCGTCGAGCGAGGCAAAGTGACCGACGCCATTAAGGACCATGTCATCAGGTATTTTCTCAAAGAGGGTTTGCCAAGACTCTCGACATTCGATATCTGCTCTTGCATGCAATATACCGCTATGCTCAGACTCAACACTCACCACGTCTGAAGCGTCGCCGGAAACGACCATGACAGATTGATTCCGATTTGCAAGACGGGTGGCGATTTCTTTCGCAAAACCCCGTTCGTCTGCTAAAAGAACCCAGAATCCCGGGGCTTCTAACACCTCGTCAGGCCCCTTCGCAATGATCACGCCTCGATCCGGTTTTTCATCGGGCTTAGACGAATCCAAACCTAAGACTTCTACTGCCTCAAATCCGGAGTCGCGTAGAGCTCTTTCCCAGACTTCTGGTCCAGCTAAAGCATGATGCGGACGGTAGTCGTCAGCAAAACGCCACCAGCCGTCAAGCTGTCCGAAAGTCAAGTCCATCCAACCCTGACCCCGTAGGTTTTCGAGGGCCACCATCTGTCCAGACGGTGCAAGCAACTTCAAACAATGACCCAAAGTTTCATTGAGAGAACGCGTTGCATGGAGCACGTTCGATGCGATGATGAGGTCATAGGCATGAGCGTCAAAGCCCTGTTCCACAGGATCTTTCTCAATGTCTAAAGGTCGATAGTCAATGCAACCGCCGGCATCACCAAAACGAGACTCTGCTTCCGCGAAGAAACCAGCAGAAATGTCCGTGTACACGTACTCAAAGCGTCCGTCTGGAAGCTCTGGCAAAACCGAAGCTGTTGCCGAGCCCGTTCCAGCGCCGACTTCGACGATCCTGAGATGTCTTCCACTAGGTAAATTGGCCAAAAGTGCACGCACTGCGTCTCTTAATAACCTGTTCGCTGCGAGCGCGATGGGCGCCCTAACGTACAGATCGGCCGGCGTTGGGTAGCCACTGCTAAACAATAACGTGAGAGGATCAGCTTGTCCTCGAAGCACCTCGGGCAAAGACTTTCCACAACGTCCAAACAGTCCGACCTCGGTCGCTCCGTGTGGATGTTTTTCGGCTAATTTATCAGCGACGGTATCGGGATCTGGTGGGATTTCATCTGGAAGTGGGTCTTCATCCCCCAACTTCACTGTAAATCCGTCTTCGCCCTCTTCTACCACACCACACCGAGCCAACATTTCCAGCAAACGACGGAATACTCGTTTGTGCACGTCGTCTACCCCTAATTCATTGCGAAGTTCTTCCGGTTGCACAACTTGGCCGACAACACGCTTCCAACCTAACGTTTCGAGCGTCCAGCACGCACGAGACAGGGACCAGTTTTCGAGATCTGTTAGCAGCGCAGTCCGGTTCGCCCGTGGGACACCCTCTTCCTCAAGGTAGTCTGCGAGTGGCTTGAAGTCCTGTGCGACCGAATTTGGAAGTGGTAGGAAGTCGGCTGGGATAATCGCGGGCACCAGTTCTCTTTCACGCCAAACGACCTCGTACAGAAGGTCATTTACATTTTCGAGTGCCGAAAATAGTGCTGCGCGAGTCGCGCGTTTGATGGTGTACCCGTCAAGTCCTCCCAACAAACGGCCATCGAAATCGTAAATACGCAATTCTGCTCTTTGAACTTCTGGTGTTGAGTCAGATTCAGTGTTTGAAGTATCAGGAGTATCGATCATTCGAACGTGACACACAAGCTGTTCGGGCAAGCTATCGGACGAAAGCCACAGTCGATCCCAACCAAAAGGCAGATAAGTAGTTTCGTCGGTTTCTGAGCCCTGAATGCGTGCTGCTGCAACGACCTGAAAGCAACCATCTAGCACAAGCGGGTGAACAACTAAGGAAGATCGACTCGACATGTCGGACAAAGAGATTTCACCTAACGCTTCGCCCGGCCTAGCCCAAACGTTCCCCAAAGTGCGGAAGCTAGGACCAAGTTCAATGCCCGATGCCGCTCTTGCTTGGTACAGTGTTGACGTATCCACAGGCGTCAGCTCTTTTTTCAAACTCTCGAGATCCACTTGCGGTTCTGCACTCGGTAGAGTCGTGTCGGATGACACTTGACACTCTGCGTGGAGTATCCAATCTACATCAGCCGGTCCCTTGCTGAGTATCTGAAGAAGACCTGGTTGTTCCTGACCCGATCCTCCCAACACCACCTGCACGGTGCGGCAGTTCTCCTCATTCTCGTTCTTACCGTCGTCAGCAGAGAAAACGAGAGCATTGTGCAATTGCATATTGGCAACAATGACCGGAGTTGATGCTCTCGATTGAGACAACGCTGCCGCCATCGCTCCGTAGAGTGCTCCCGGCGCGATAACGCGTTCATAGACGCGATGGTCCGCTAACCATTCTGGGTCGGATGGAAATAGTTCGGTTTCGTATGTGATCTCACCACTGGCTGACTCGCGACACAAGCCAAGCAAAGGATGTCCTTGAACAGAACGCTTCTGTTTCGGCTCCCGCAGCCAATAGGTCTCGCGCTGGAAGGGATAACCGGGAATCGAGATGCGTCGTCGAGTCTCACCAACAAATAGACCTTCAAATTGGACTGTTAGTCCGGCTTGATACGCTTCAGCAACCGCTTCGATAAAACTCCCCGTTCCAGCCGGTGAGTCATCGGGTCGTGGCCGAATGCTTGATAACACCGCGGGTTCGATAGCGGAATCCGGCCAAGCTGACGCTGCCATTGGCGCGAGTACCGAACGTGGCCCGATTTCGAGAAGTAGATCCACTCCAAGTTCCGCGAGGGTCCGCGCACCAGTTGCAAACGCGACCGAATTTCTCGCGTGGCGACGCCAATACTCTCCATCTAGTCGTTGTTCTTCCTCCAACACTTGACCTGTCAGGTTGCTGACAAGAGTCACGGTCGGATGTTGGATGGTTACTTCATCGAGTGAAGATTGAAGTTCGTCAAGCGCAGGTTCGACAAGGGCACTATGGAATGCTTTAGTCGTGTTCAACCTCCGTACTCGGATACCATCACTCTCAAATGTTTTTGAAAGAGTTTCAACGGCATCCACAGTTCCACTGACGACTTGATGCAGACCGTTGTCGGCGGAGATGTTAATTGTCTCTCCAGCAGCGTCGGCATTTATTGCGTCGACAGCGGATTGAACGTGTTCGGGTGGAGCAAATATTGCAGCCATTGCACCCGGATCGGTTGCTCCAAGGAGTTCGCCACGCCGGCAAGCAAACCTCATTCCGTCTTCTAAACTAAAGACTTTCGCTGCTTGGGCGGCTGCGATTTCTCCGACACTATGCCCAAGAACCACATCCGGACAAACTCCAACACTAGCCCATAAAGCGGTGATCGCACACTCGAGCGCATAAAGAGCTGGCTGCTCCCAGACCGTGTCCCCGAGTTCTCCATTACCACGACGACCAAACATCACATCCAACAGAGACGTGCCCCGTTCTTCTAGAAAAACTTGTTCACATCGGTCCAGCACTCGGCGTGCTACTGGTTCTGTTTCGTACAAGTCCCGGCCCATTCCGGCCCATTGGCTGCCCTGACCTGTATAGGCAAACGCTATTTTCTTTGTTGTGCGTGGTTGCTGAAGCTCCGTCTCCGCTAAGGTAGCGAGTCTCGTGCGTAATTCACTAGTGGTACTGAAAAGAAGACCTGCGCGCCATTCAAAATGGCAACGACCCATACCCGCAGTCCACGCCGCGTCCGAAAGCAATGCTCCAATTTGTTCGCCGTCTTCGGGGAGATCTTGAGCGTGTTCATCGAGCCAGGACAAATATTGTGAAGCAAGTTCTTTTGTAGCAAGTTCGTTCTTTGCTGAAATAGGTAATAGTCGAATCTCGCGCTCGCAGCAGTCTTTCTCAACTTCTGAGGCGTCTTTATCGTCCGTTGAGGAAGGAACGGTTACAGTTTGACCGAGTCCTACTACTCTGTCTCGAGGATATGAAGTCGTTTCTGCTACCGGATACTCTTCAACCACGATGTGGGCGTTGGTACCGGATATGCCAAATGAATTCACGCCGGCTACGCGCGGTCTTCCATTGCGATCTGGTAAGTCCATCTGCTCCGAAGTGACGTGCACGGGAATCGAGTCCCAATCAATACTTGGCGACGGATTGTTGAAGTGTAAATGCTTTGGAATCACGCCACGTTGCAGTACGAGCACCGCCTTGATGAAACCCGCGATCCCGGCGGCAGACTCCAAATGTCCAAGATTTGTTTTCACTGACCCGACGAGTAGTGGTCGATCGCTTGCACGGTTCTTACTGTACACTCTGGATACTGCGTTGATTTCGATGGGATCGCCCACGGCCGTTCCAGTACCGTGTGCCTCAAGGTAGTCGACATCGCAAGCTGGGACACCAGCTTGTGCTAGTGCGGTTTCGATCACTCTTTCAAGCGCAGGTTCATGTGGAACCGTCAAACCAACGCTTGCTCCGCCATGGTTGACCGCAGCACCGCGAACGACCGCCCATATTCGATCACCGTCTGCTTCTGCGTCGCTTAGACGTTTGAGCACAACCACACCGCAACCTTCACCGCGGACATAACCATTAGCGGATTCGTCAAATGCCTTGCACTGTCCGTCGGGGGACAACATCTGCGAATCAGCCCGTAGTTCGAAGATTCGGCTATTCAATATCGCTTGTACACCGCCCGCAAGCGCTAGGTCCGCCTTGCCCTGCTGGAGGTCTGCGACAGCATCGTGTACAGACACGAGCGACGATGCACAGGCTGCATCCACCGCTTTTGCCGGCCCCATGACACCCAATACGAAAGAAACACGGCCGCTGGTACCGTTCAAGTTGGTGCCACTCAACGCGTAAAGAGATTCTGCTGCTTCTCCCGTTCCTTCCGATTCAACGACGAGCATTCGGTATTCATCGTTACTGATGCCACTATAGACTCCCGTCAAGCTTTCTTTCAAACGATCAGGATCCATCCCTGCGTCCTCTAGAGCTTGCCAACTTGTCTCAAGCATCATTCGTTGTTGAGGATCAAGTAACTCTGCCTCTACTGGAGAGATTCGGAAGAAGCCGGCGTCGAATTGATCTATAGCATCTACATAAGCGCAGAATCGACAGGCATCTTGAAGATGTCCGCGGTTTTCAAACAGTTTTTCCAACCTGTTTGGTCCCGATTCTGGCAACCCATCCAAAACCGCGTTACCACCATTTTCGAGTAGTCTCCAAAAAGACGATATATCTGGTGCGCCCGGGAAACGACAAGCCATACCGACGACTGCAATAGGTTCTACTGATCCCAAATTTTTTTCCATTTGTTTCTGTTAAGTTCTTCTGATTAGCCTACTATAACGATAAATGTCAGTGATGTCATACACAAGTTCATTTCATCAAAGCTTCCTTGAGTCGACACCACTAATGACTCGCCGATCTTATTTTCGTGATGAAGTCATCAACGTACCATGCGCACAACTCAGGCTTTTCAATTTGCATGTAGTGCGTCGCATCCGCGACGAAGTCAAAATCGACACTGATCATATCAGATAAATCGACTGTAGGAAGATATGAAAATGGCAATATTGGATCTGCACCTACTACTTTAATTGGATGAGGAGGTTCATCGAAATTAATTTGCCCTGCAAATGTTCGTGCGAATCGAGTAAGTCGAGCCTCATATTCTCTGGGACACCTCAATTGGTAACCGCCATCTTTACTTTCTCGCAAGATACTGTGAGCCATCAGCTCTGTTGCACCTGGTACAAGTCTCGAAAAACCGGGTAGAAAGTTCATGAGTTCGACAAACTGTGCATGCGATTCAAAGTGGTCTGAACGTTTGTTTGTCCGCGCTGTCGCGGTCTGGACTGCTTGATCAAATTCTTCACTACTCTCCCCAGGACCAGTCGGATATACTGGCGGATCAAACAAGATGAGACCATCGAATCCACTATTTTCTCGAGTAAGGATAGCACCGAATATCTGCGAAGAATACAGAAGCGCGACTAGTGCGGACAACGAGTGGTAAATACCAAAAGTTGGTTTTGAACCATATTTCTTGGATGTTTCATCCAAAATTGCATCTACATCACAAACCATCGAAACGATGTTGTGGTCATTTTCATGAGTTCTTTCGTTCCAACCGTGGTTTCTGAGGTCATAGACCAAGACTTCATAGTCACTTTCAAAATGAGACCAAAAAGGATAGTAAAGATCAATCGCAAGACCATTACCGTGACACATCAGCAATCTAGGACCGGTGGGGTTGCCATGTTGGCGAACCACAATGTGGGTACCATCGTCAAGTACGACTTTACACTCTGAGTGTGGTTTCGGTACTGTCCAATGCATGTTGTTAGCTTCCGTCTAGGTCGTTAACGAGCCAGAATCACGACGCGACGAGTTCTTGTGCAATTGCTGCCGCGAATTGATCAGTTTCAAGATTAACTATTTTCCACACTACCCCGGGAATATCGTGTAGTGACATACTTGCAGCGCGAGCGTGACCCAATAAAGACTCGGGAATCGAAAATGCTGAGGTGTCCCGACGAAACCCCTCCCCTGTAGCCTTTATCAACGCCTCCTTATAGGTCCAGAGACGAAAGAATATTTGCCGTCTGGCAGGTTCCGGCGTCTGTCGAAGTAGCCTTTGTTCCTTCGGGGAAAACACTGAAAAAAGAATTTCATCAATAACTGGTCTGCTTTCACGATTTTCTACATCCACTCCTATCCGACCTTGTCTCGCAAACGCCAACAAACCGTGATCCTCGGTATGACTCACGTTAAACTCAATCATCAAAGTCTTTCCCGCTATTACCGCTACAGGCTTTTCGTTCCGTTCTGCGAACACTTGCAATTTGGAATTGTCGAGACCGTGCTGAATGCAGAGATTCGCTCGTAACGCGGCACGACAGAGAACAAATTGTCGTCGATTAGTTTCGGAGTGAAAAGCTTGTGCCCTCTTCCGTTCCTGTTCATCCAAGGTGTCATAGGCGATAGACTCGTTTTCAAAATTGTTTGACAAATCGACATGAACGACTTGGCTATCGAGCGTTTGATAGACGGTGTGCCACCAACAGGTAGTTTTGCTGTTTTGTTTGAAAGCGATCACACTATTCCTAAGTGAAAGCTCAGTGTTAAATTCGAAAAAAAGATCAGAACTCAACCGTGGTTGCTTTTCCGACAATCTCTAATCCGCCGATTCTATCCCGGCAAAAGGACAAACTCTTCAAACGACGTGTGCAAGTAAATCGGATTCTGGGACTAAACCTAAATAACGTTCGAAAATTATCTCTAACTTTTCGAGTACCGCTTTCTTTTGTATCGCATGAATATTAGTCGGACCGAATCGTGTGGCAGGAGGAAGAATCTTTGTAATGGCTGTACCGGACACAGGGACCGCACCGTCTCGGAACGCATTCCGCAAAAACAATCGAGTCTCGGAGCCATTAAGACTCTCTGACAAAATGAGCTGATCCAACTCCTGATTCATGTTGGTTACAACATGGGAACGCCATTCGGCATCGACCTCAGTATCCACGGTGATGGAATCCACGAACTTTTCGACAAGATCTTTCTTGTTGCGCAAACTGGGACTGGCATCAATCGCACGTTTGATGTCGATTGTAAGTTGATTGCCTTCTTCCGTACCAATCTCCTTCTGATACTTCTGGACCAACATCAGAATATAGTCAACATTGATCTCAATTTGTTTGATCAATTCAATCTCGAATACCACATCGTCCTTGACTGACTCCCTCTCGGTGGTCGTAGCTCCACGGTACTCAGCGTAAAGATTGAGATAAACACTCTGATAATCTTGGAATTCTCGTTCACTAAGAATTTCGTTATCAAAGAATTCGTCAAACGCGGTAAGAATGTTCCTGAGACGTAAGATAGCGCTGAAGAGACTAATGAAATTTCTTTGTGCTGTTTCTCCAACAATTAATGTACCTAAGGGGTAGTTGCCCAAAAGATCGTTTATGCATTTCTTATACTCCTCGTAGTACTCACTATATGGTTTCAGCAAGACGATACTCTTAGCTTCCTCGCTACCGAATAACGCAAGCGCATCATTCGTTTCTTGTTCAAGGTCACGAAAAGAAACGATATTGCCGTAAGTCTTAACCGAGTTGAGAATACGGTTAGTACGAGAGTATGCTTGTAAGAGACCATGAGCACGCAGATTCTTGTCAAGCCAAAGAGTGTTGAGTGTAGTGGCATCAAACCCCGTGAGCAACATGTTCACCACAATCACCAAGTCCAATTCTCGATTCTTCAAACGCATTGATACGTCCTTGTAGTAGTTCTGGAATCTGTCGGACGAAATGTCGAAATTGGTTTTGAACAAACGGTTGTAGTCCTCAATCGCTCCCTGTAGGAAAGTACCCGACCGTTGGTCTAATTTATCGGTTTCGAATTCCTCCTCGCTTAAGAGACCGTCGAGATCGTCTTCGTTGGATGCGAAACTGTAGATAAGTGCCACTTTCAGTCGTTGGCTAAGTGGTACCTCCTCTTGTTGGCGACCGAATTCAGTGTAATAACGTTTCGCTGCTTCAATCGATGCAGTTGCAAACAGCGAATTGAAACCCTCAATTCGTTTGCCAGCATGGTGGTACCTGGCGTTACGTTTTGTTTTCTGGTCAAAGTGTTCTCGGATGTAGTTGACGACTTGTACGACACGCTCTGGTGCAAGCAATACTCCCTCTGTATCAATGGCCGAAACTTTCTTATCCTCTATATGTGGTGCAGTCTTAACTGTGTTGATATAGTCGATGCGGAAAGGCAGTACGTTCTTGTCGTTAATTGCATCGACGATAGTGTAAGTGTGTAGGAGATCGCCAAAGGCTTGTGCGGTGGTATGCAGTCTCCCGCCCGAGCTACTAGAGTTATCGGCAAAGATTGGTGTTCCGGTGAAGCCGAACAGGTGATAACGCTTGAAAGCACGTGTGATTTCAGCATGCATCTCGCCAAACTGACTACGATGACACTCGTCAAAGATCAGGATCGTGTGTGTGCTAAAGACCGGATGGTTTTTGTTACTCGAGACAAAACGTTTAAGCTTTTGAATAGTGGTAATAATGATGCGTGCATTGGGATCTTCGAGCTGCTTCCGCAGTACAGCGGTGGAAGTATTGGAATTAGCCGCCCCTTTCTGGAATCGTTCGTACTCGCGCATAGTCTGATAGTCTAGATCTTTACGGTCAACTACGAAAAGCACTTTGTCGATGTCCGACAGGTTCTGAGCTAGTTGTGCTACTTTGAAGCTAGTAAGAGTCTTGCCGCTACCCGTTGTGTGCCAAACGTACCCACCTGCAGATTTTTTGCCCAGTTGTTTGTGATTGGAGCTTGTTGCAATGCGTCGCAGAATCTGTTCAGTTGCCTCAATTTGATACGGTCGCATAACGAGCAATTTTTGGTCCACGTCAAACACGCAATATCGAGTCAATACATTCAGTAGTGTGTGTTTGGCGAAGAAAGTCTTGGTAAAACTTGTCAATTCGGTAATGGGCTTGTTCTTGGCATTCGCCCACCAACTCGTAAATGAAAAGCTGTTGGATGTTTTATGTCGAGACCGCTTACTCCGCGATTCAAAAATATGCCCTTCTCGAACTGTGTTACTGTAGTACTTGGTTAGGGTGCCATTACTGATAACGAATAGTTGTACATACTCAAAGAGTCCCGATCCTGACCAGAAACTCTCCCGCTGGTAACGATTGATCTGATTGAATGCTTCACGAATGTCTACTCCTCTGCGCTTCAGTTCTATATGAACCATCGGGAAGCCATTGACGAGTACGGTCACATCGTAGCGATTGCTCTTCAGACCTGTTGTTTCGTATTGGTTGATGACCTGCAAACGATTGTTGTGGACGCGTTGCTTATCAATTAGGTAGATGTTTTTAAATGTACCGTCATCGCGATCGAGTTTTTGAACGTGGTCTTTCTGAATGCGCGCTGTCTTCTTGACTATGCTATCGTAAGCCCGGGAAATGCTGTTTGAGAAAAAACTGTTCCACTCCGTGTTTGTGAATTTGATATCGTTTAACTTTTCCAATTGCCGACGTAAATTGGCCAAAAGTTCAGCTTCTGTGGTAATTGGCAGGTGTTCGTATGCCTGCGCGTGCAACTGCTTGATAAACGCTTTTTCAAGTTCGTGTTCTGACTGATAACTGGTGTCTTTCTCACAAACTGTTGGTGATTCTGCGACAACCGTATTCTGATCCGAAAGAGCTATCGGTTCATAGTGTTTTGGACTTGAGGCTACGTTCATGCAGCCTCTTTGAACGTGAGCAAATGGTCGCGATAGTATGAGTACTGTTTCCTACGTGCTAGGATTTCAGCAGGTAGCCCTATTGAAAGATCGTTCACGAGCGCATCAAACGTGTCGAGGATTTGGACAATTCGAAGTTGTTCATTTAGGGTTGGTATGGGGATACACATTGGAGCAACGTTCTTTACGTAGATGTGTGGTACTCCTCCGCCTTTTTGTTTTTGCTGGAATAGATCGTTCTGTCGACTTTTCAAAAAATGGAAAACGTATTTGGTTTGTACGATTCGGTTGTCGGGTTTGATCGAGAATGCGTCCGACACAAAGATTGGTTGATTCCAATATGTCACGTATCCTGCATGAGCACCAGACCCTGCTATCACGATAGTTTCACCATTCCGATTGCTCTTGCCATGGTAGTACGCTGGTTGTCTACCTCCTGCTACGACTGGAATTTGACCTGCTTCTACATTCTTTCTGGTAATCGATGTACCTCGCTTAAATTCTGAAATTTCACCCAACGTCATCCATGTTATACTATCTAGTTTACTTGTTAGTCTTGTGTCGGTCGGTCGGTCGGTCGGTCGGTCGGTCGGTCGGTCGGTCGGTCGGTCGGTCGGTC
>WTGV01000014.1:32615-66080 GCA_011525295.1 Pseudomonadales bacterium
GGTACTCTTTGAAGCTTAAGAGCGAATTACGATAGTATTGGTATTGCAAGCGACGCGCTTCCAGTTCCGCTTCCAGTTCCGTGAAAGTGTCTAGTATTCTGACGATCTCCTGTTGCACATCCAGTGGCGGAATAGGAAATTTAAATTCTTTAAATCTTTTCATATCGACAGATTGAAAGCTCGACTTTGTAGTATTTCTACGACACCACTCGTCTAAAACAAAGCAGTAGTAATAAAGAAACTTCACTTCCAGTTGTTCCGCGAACTCTGCCCTTAAGATTAGTGAAGTAAACCTCTGATTTGAAAGATGCGGTACTTTGATGAGAGCATGCTCGCCGATAGTTGCCGAAGTTGCAACGAGTAGAGAATTCGCAGGAAATAATGTTCCGCCCTTCAGCGAATTCACTGTAATCTGCTGAATGGATGAACTGAGGATTCTCCCGTTTAAACGAATGTCCTCCATGCGAAACCACGGGACTGTGCCATTTATCCAGTACTTTGGGTTTGATTTTGAAGGTGTGTAGCCATTTCTCGTGATAAAAAGTTCTTGAATTGTTCGATAATTCACACCGTTTGGGCAATGTTGGGAAATTAATTTTTCAATTCGACTCATCCCAAGTTACCCTTCCAGCTCGATAACAATTGAGTCTATTTGTGCTCTCAGCTCATGCTGTTTGGCAACAATTTCATTGATATGAGTATTGAGTTCCTTTATATTAATGTGCTCACGTGTGTCTTCCGATTCAACGTACGCGGACACTGAAATAGTGTAGCTGTTTCTTGCTATCTCGTCATTGTCTACCAACTTTGTAAAGTGCTCGATGTCTTGCCGCGCTGTAAAAGCATTGAGAATTTTGGTTTGATGCTCGAACAAAAGCTTGTTCTTGTTTCCAACGCGAGAAAACTCGTCCGTAGCGTCGATAAAGAGGATATCGTTGCTGGACTTGGATTTCTTCAGCACGATAATGCAAGTCGCAATTGTTGTACCGAAAAAAAGATCTACTGGCAATTGGATCACGCAATCAATGTAGTTGTTGTCAACTAGATATTGTCGAATTTTCTCCTCTGCACCACGACGGTAGAGCACACCGGGGAATTCAACAATCGCTGCAGTTCCATCCACCGCCAAAGACGACAAAATATGCATAGTGAATGCGAGGTCTGCTTTGCTTTTCGGTGCGAGCACACCTGCTGGTGCATAGCGCGGATCATTGATTAATAAAGGGTTATCACTACCTTCCCATTTGATGGAATATGGAGGATTGGAGACAATTGCCTCAAAGGGTTCTTCGTATTGATGAGCGGGATCAATTAATGTGTCGCCGTGAGCTATATCAAATTTCTCGAAATTGATGTCATGCAGAAACATGTTGATCCTACAGAGGTTGAAGGTTGTTAGATTGATCTCTTGACCGAAAAACCCCTGTCGTACCTTGTCTTGGCCGAGCACTTTAGCGAACTTGAGCAGTAGAGATCCTGATCCACAAGCGGGATCGTAAACTTTGTCTACTTCAGTCTTACCCACTACTGTAATACGCGCAAGGAGTTCAGAGACTTCCTGTGGAGTGAAAAATTCTCCTCCGGACTTTCCGGCTGTGGATGCATACATCGTCATCAGATATTCATAAGCATCCCCGAACAGATCTATAGTGTTGCGAGAAAACTGTCCTGAGTTGCTCAATGGCAGATCGCCTATCTCATCCAAGAGCTTTACCAACTTTTCATTTCGTTTAGCCACCGTAGAACCAAGCTTCGTGCTGTTAACATCGAGGTCGTCGAACAGTCCCTTGAGATCTTCTTCGCTCTCCGTGCCGAAAGCAGATCCTTCGATCGCTACGAATGTGTTGTGAAGAGTTTCATTGAGATTTGGGTCTTGCCTCGCTCTTGTTCGCACGTTGAGGAAGAGTTGAGAAGGAAGAATGTAGAACCCCTTTTCTCGAACCGTTTCAATACGACCACTCTCTGCTTCGGAATCCTGCAGTCGTACATAGTCGAAATCTGCAGTTCCAGCCTTGCGCTCCTGTTCGTTGAGATAACTAGTCAAGTTTTCGGAAATAAAACGGTAGAACAACATACCGAGCACGTAGCTCTTGAAATCCCAACCGTCTACAGCACCTCGTAGGTCATTGGCGATACGCCAAATAGTCTTGTGGAGATCTGCTCGCTCTGTTTCCGTGGTTTTGTTCAAAAACGCGTCTCAGATGTAAATGGGTACTTAGTGAAAGCTAACCCGTTTGAGTAATAGGATATTCAAAAGCCTAATCGAGGTTCGATGGCAGTATGTTACGAAAGTTCAACAAGCTCTTTCAACCCGACCAAATCGATTAGAAAATGCAAGTATTGATGTCTCCATATAATTTCCGTCTTTCACCTTTTCAAGTAATTTACGGGAACAACAAATATGTCAAACACTCATGATAGAGTCGCTTCACTAGCTAGGAGATTTTTGGATCCAGTGAGAGAACCGAACTTTGATGCCAGTTTTAGTGAATCTGCCATATCATCAATGGATGCCATGGCGTTCGCAAAAGCTGTAGGGAGCGAGTTTAATTGCGATATTCCAGCGGACGACTTCGCAAATTTCAACTGCTTACGCGACCTTGTAAGTTACTTGGACGCTAACGCCTCTTAATTGACCCTTCAACTTCGCGACGTATCGGACCGTTAAGATTCGTCGCGAAGAACGCACTCTCTTAGAGAGTGGCAATCAGACATTTGATACCGAGCCGGGAGCGGCTTTCCGGTATCGCCTAGGCGCGTTTATCTACGATACCATCGTCCTGTGTGGTATCTGGGTGTTCTCTATCGTCATCATAGTTACTGTGAGTGGTAGAGAATTTACGGGGGCCTGGAGCCAAACATTGTGTTTTCTTGAGGCATTCACGTTCTTCTGTTTCTTCTGGATGTACAAAGGACAGACTATCGGGATGCTGGCTTGGCGATTGCGATTAGAAACGCACGGCGTGTTTACATTACGTAAAGCTCTACTACGATTCTGTGGAGAGTTACTATCGATCGTGACAGTAGGACTTGGATACTTTTGGATTTGGATCGATAGCGATCGACGCAGTTGGTCGGACTTACTCTCAGGAAGTCGAGTCGTGCGATATAGTAGGAGAGTGAGCGCTAATTAATTCGTCGCAATAGTAAGACGCCGACGGTGAATACAACCAATACGGGTATCACAACCACTACCACCGCGGGTATTGCGTAAAGCGAAGCAAAGGGTATCAACATCCGTTGGAAGTATTCCAACATGATGCCGACAACCAGACCGACGCCGATTCTAGTTCCCATTCCAGTCTCGCGTAATGGACCAACTACAAATCCTACCGTTAGCAGCACCAATCCAATAATAGAAAAAGGTCGAGCGATTCTTGACCAAAATTCCACTTCAAATTCGGTGGGGTCTCGTTCTTCTTGGAGCAGGTATTCAACATGTTGACGAAGCTCTCGAAAGCTCAAGTCCGCGGGTTCGTATTTAATACGTTGCGGTAACGATTTCAACTCACTCTGTAGCTGCCAAATTTCTTCCGAAAGCTCTGAGACTTCTAGTCTGCTTTCTGCAAAGAGTGTTTCTTTGACTCCTCTCAGTTCATATGCGTTATCCTGACTGTCTGGGATCGCGGTAGCAGCGAACCTAGTTCGACGTAGTTTGCTGTCCGGTGTGAGTTCAAACTGTCGCAACCCGTGAATGTTTAAGTTCGAGTCGACTACTTGAAGTTGGGTGTAGGTATTGCCTTCTTTGTACCACAGGGTACCAAAACGTCCAGAATCATCTTCGTCTGTGGTTGTCGAAAGCGCGATCGACTGGAGTTGCGGCCCTATAAATTCTGCGACCAAAAAGACTCCAGCGTAAAACAAAAGCGACGCGATCGCGACTGGAACGCACAACCGCGTTGGTGAAACCCCAGCTGCGCGCAGCGCAGTTATCTCAGAGTTCTGACTCAGAGTGCCCAGTCCAATCAATCCGCCCATCAAGACAATGTAGCTAGTAATCGCACTCAGTACGTTGGGCAAATCAAACAGCACTATCAACACAATGGTCCCGAACGATCGTGTCTCGTCCGCACCACGGGATTCGTCGATTACTCCAAACATCGCTATCAATAGGCCGATGCATAGAAACACCACGACCATGCTGAGTAGCAGCGTTTTTATGATGTACATGTCGAATCTACGTAGCATCATCGTGGTTTTAACTGCCGATGTATCAAAGTCGCTGCAGTTGCAAATACCAGAACATGACAAGAGTAGAGTATGCCTGAACTCAACCCACTCGAATCACTCAATCCTTGTTGAACGAGTACAAGTAACAAGTAGTAGCAAACAAACGCGAGAACCCCAGGGATCACCTGCCCAAATCTACCTGATCTAGGTCGAGTTCGAGAGAGCGCGAACGCCAACAATCCACTGACGAACGTCATGATTGGCAATGAAATTCGCCAATCTAGCTGCTGGGCGTGCTCTCCAATTGAACGGTCTAAAGAAGCTGTTGGTAAAGCTTCTACTTCAATAGGGATGTCAAGTTGCTGCGACAGGTCTATCCGCAAAGACAGTTCTTCAAACGCAAGGATTTGATAGTTTGTGAGTCCCGGTGTCCCTTCGTATCGTCTGCCCTCTCGCAACTGGAGTAAGCGATGTCCCGTATCCGAATCGATGAGGAAGGTCGCCGATTGTGCCATAACCGTTACGTCTGTATTATCCCGTGCTTCAAATAAGAAGACTCCTTTTAAGATCCTAGCGTCGCGGTCTACCTCATCAACATAAATCGTCCTTGTGTCATTTGAAAAGTTGCGAAATTCACCGGGACGAACGAGATCGAATTCGTGTGAAACTGCGATATTCGCCAACAAATCTACGAAAGTTTGACGAGACGCGGGTGTCACGACTAAGCTCAAAACTCCCACTAATACGGCGACAGGTACAACGATGCTGCACAACCATCCAACTAAGCGCAGTATGGAAGTTCCGCCCATGACTAATACCACAAATTCTTGATCTGCGTGTAGTCGACCGAACGTGACTATCACCGCGATAACGAGTGAAAATGGAAGAGCAAGTTGCACAAATTCTGGCAAACGCAAAGACATGAGCGTCCAAAGTACTTCGCCTGTGAACTTTCCGGCAGCGGCTTCCTGCAAGTATCCGGTAAACCTAGCGGCAACACTTACGAGCATAAGAAGGACAAATACCGTACCTAGTACGATGATCAATTCTTTGATAATGTAGCGATAAGCTACCGTCACCGCGAATCTCTCTTAAAATTCCTTGTCCAAAGCACGTCTCGAAGAGTATGTTCTAGTCTATTAGACAAAGAACCTTGTGCTAATTCCATTTACACGATCGCAAAGTCATGTCGAACCCACAAGTAGTTTTTTATGAAATTCCGGATAAAGATCCGACAATGCTTGTCCGCGCGATCTGCAAACTTATATGCGAATATTATCGAGCAAACACCAACGTGCATGTACTCACTGCGAATGAGAGTGAGCTAACTTTTTTAGATGAAACCTTGTGGAGTTACCCGAGAAACAGTTTTATACCTCATCTGCGAGCCTCCGCAACACAAGAAAAATGCCGAGTTACGTTGGATTGCACACCCACATTCGAAGGGAGTGGCTCTGTGTTAATTAATCACACAAACGACATTCCGAGCTGCGTGGAGCAATTTGAGACCGTGTGTGAGTTTGTTTTGCAACATCCGGACTGGAAACAACAAGCACGGAGTAAGTTTGCAACCTACCGAGAAAAATACGGCAAACCTACCTTTATTAGTATTTCGGATTGGGACAACAGACCCATTCTAGATCTGTGACTGGTGTGCGTGGCAGATACCATGAGTAATTCCAAACAGCTAGCTAAAGCATTTGATGCGAGTGCCATTGAAACGCGGCTCTACGAAAAATGGGAACGCGGCGGATATTTTGCTCCTTCCGGACATGGTCCTGCATTTTCCATTGCGATTCCTCCCCCGAATGTAACGGGAACTTTACATGTTGGCCATGCCTTCCAACAATCGTTGATGGACGCGGTCATTCGCTATCGACGGATGGCAAGTTACAACACACTCTGGCAAACCGGAACGGATCATGCGGCGATCTCGACACAGGTGGTCGTTACCGAAAAGCTTCGCGAAGAAGGCTCAACTCCGGTAAAGGTTGGTCGCGAAGCATTCATTGAACGCGTTTGGCAGTGGAAAGAAGAATCTGGTGGGATCATTACTCAGCAAATGCGTCGCTTGGGGACTTCGGTCGATTGGGCTCGAGAACGATTTACCATGGACGAAGGCTTCTCACGCGCGGTGATTGAAGTTTTTGTTCGACTCTACGAAGAAGGTCTCATTTACAAGGGCCATCGTCTGGTCAACTGGGATCCAACGCTCCAGACTGCGTTATCAGATCTCGAAGTGATCACAGAACCCGAAGCGGGTTCACTATGGTATCTTCAATACCCATTAGAAGACGGACTGCGGACGCAATCCGGTGAAGGATACCTAGTCGTCGCCACGACTCGACCTGAGACGATGCTCGGAGACACAGCCGTTGCCGTTAATCCCAAAGATGATCGTTTCAAGAATCTAATCGGATACTCTGTTCGACTGCCGCTAGCCAACCGAAAAATACCCGTCATTGGGGACGAACACGTAGACATGGAGTTTGGTACCGGTTGTCTCAAAATCACTCCAGCGCACGATTTCAATGATTACGAAATTGGTAGCAGGCACAATCTTGAAAGAATTAGCGTACTCACAAAACAGGGTACGATGAGTGAAAATGTTCCAGAAGAATTTCGTGGTCTTGATCGATTTGAAGCACGCGCTCAAATTGTCGCGACTCTTGAACAGCAGAATCTTGTGGACAGAATCGAGCCTTACGAAGTTCAAGTTCCTAGAGGCGAGAGATCTGGTGAAATCGTCGAACCCTTAATAACCGAACAGTGGTGGATCGATATCAAACCCTTAGCAGAACCCGCACTCAAGAAAATCCAAGATGGTTCAATTAAGTTTCAACCGAAGCGATGGGAAAACGTTTACTTCAGTTGGATGCGTGACCTACGAGATTGGTGCATCAGTCGGCAACAGTGGTGGGGGCACCAGATTCCTGCTTGGTATGACGAAGAAGGTAATGTCTATGTTGGTCGCGATGAGGAGGAAGCGCGCGCCAAAGCTGGGCTCGCGACTTCGGTTACTCTTACACGCGATCCCGATGTCTTAGACACTTGGTTCTCGAGCGCACTCTGGACGTTTGGGACGTTAGGGTGGCCAGAAGAAACCGAAGATTTGCGCACATTCCACCCTACTGACGTTTTAATTACTGGCCACGACATCATTTTCTTCTGGGTAGCGCGCATGATCATGCTTACGTTACATTTCACAAAAGAGATCCCATTTCGCACGGTGTACATAACGGGCCTAATTCGCGACGCTGAGGGTCAAAAGATGTCCAAGACCAAAGGTAATGGATTGGACCCTCTTGACCTTGTAGACGGAATTTCACTGGAAGACTTACTCGCCAAGCGCACCAGCAATTTGACGCAACAGCGTCTCAAAGCACAAATCGAAAAACACACGCGCCGCGACTTTCCAAACGGTATTCCAGCGTTTGGTACAGATGCATTGCGATTCACGTTTTGCGCTATTGCTTCTCCCACGAGTAGCTACAACTTTGATATAGCACGAGTTGAAGGCTATCACTTCTTTTGTAACAAGTTGTGGAATGCACTTCGATTTACCATCTCACAGACAGAAGATGTAGACCTCGATGCACCGCGCGAGTTCTCACTAGCAGATCGGTGGATTCGGTCGTCATTAGGAGTGTTAGTACAAGAGTGTCGTCAGCATCTTGAGACCTACCGCTTCGACCTCTTCGCTCAGTGTTCTTATGAATTTGTTTGGCACGAATTCTGCGATTGGTACCTGGAATTTACCAAACCAGTCATGTATGACCCAGATACAGAAAAAGCACGTTTGAATGGTACCAAATACACGCTCCTCGAAGTGGCTGAAATCATCCTTCGACTCTTACACCCAGCGATGCCCTTTATCACTGAAGAACTTTGGCAATCTGTTGCACGACTGCTTGGAAGAGAATCCGCCTCCATCATGTTGGAACCGTATCCCAAGAGCAACGATTTAACGAAAGACCAAGCCGCCGAAACCGCGATCAATTGGCTCAAAGGCGTCATTGGCGCAGTGCGCAATATCAGAGGTGAACGGCAAATTCCACCTAACAAAGAAGTTACCGTGTTATTTAGCGAAGGAAGCACTCAAGAACGGGAGCTGGAACATGAAAATCATGTCCTACTGTGCAAACTAGCAAAGATTTCTACAACCGAATGGCTAGATGACCCCAGTCAAAGTCCATACGGTTCAATGCAAGTAATCGATGGTTTGAACATACACGTACCGTTCGTCGACAAACAGGAAATGCGTGCAGAACACGCCCGACTTGAGAAGGAATTGACGCGTACAACAAAGGAACTAGACGGCATAAATCAAAAGCTAAACAATCCCAACTTTACTGCGCGAGCTCCAGAACACGTCGTAGAGACACAACGTAAAAAAGCTCAAGAATCGAATCACAAAAAACAGGTCTTGGAACAACAATTAGAGCAGGTTTCTGACGCGATGAATACTAGTTAGTGCGCTATTCCTTCGAAGGGTGTGTTCAATTCAGCACTACATCGCATACTCGCGAACCAATAGTGATCACTGATTACGAAGTATCGTAGGCGGCACAAAAGTCAATTCAGTCCCGGACTTGAAGCACGACTTTGCCAATCGTAGTGTTAGATGCAATTAGTTCATGGGCCTGGTCAACGTCGCTAATGGAATACACACAATGTATAACTGGCTTTATGGACCCAGCGTCGATCAGCGGCCAAACTTTTCGTTCAAGTTCCGTCAAAATTTTTGCCTTCTTAGCAATCGTTCGAGCGCGTAGTGTAGATCCGATGATGCGCTGTCGCTTCACCATGAGTGGACGCAGTGGTACCGTTGCTGACCCTCCTCCCATTAGTCCAATAACAACCAACCTACCGTCGGTTGCGAGACAGCGCAAGTTGTCTTCAAGATAGGAACCGCCGACTGGATCCAAAATTACATCAACTCCTCGCCCGTCGGTCCACTCTAAAACGCTGTCAGCAAAGTTGGTCTGTGTGCGAACACACCCATTCTCTGCACCGAGCGAAAGACAATACTCTATTTTCTCTTCGGAGCTTGCGGTTACGTAACAGGTTTTCTTGAATACTCGACACAACTGAATCGCCGCGGTACCAACACCACTCGCACCTGCGTGGAGAAGTACACACTCCCCTGCTGATAACTTTGCTTCGAGGAACAGATTAAGGTATGCTGTCGCGAACACTTCCGGCAGCGCTGTCGCTTGAGAGAAATCCAATCCGTGAGGAATTCGGACAGCCTGCGAGGCGGGTACGGCCACATATTCGGCATACCCGCCACCCGAAAGTAATGCGCAAACTCTGTTTCCCAGTTTGGAAGGCGGAACCCCTTCTCCAATTTCAGCGACGAAGCCAGCACACTCCAGACCAAGAATTTCACTTTCGCCTGGCGGGGGTGGGTATTTACCTGCTCGCTGGGACAGGTCCGCGCGGTTAACCGCGGTCGCATGCACTTCAATGAGCACTTCTCCCCGTCGCAGAGAAGGAACTGCCGTTTCTTCCCAACACAGAGTATCATTCTCAATCTGTATCGCTTTCACTTAATCCTCTCTAAATATTGCCTAAGCAAATCCTTCTAAAATTTTTTCTTCCTAAAGAAGCTTCCTTTCTTTGTACTTGATGCAGTCTGTTGGCATAATCGTTGCGAATTTAGGTTCTCCAGCTTCGCCTGCTCGCAAAGATGTGGCGAAGTTTCTTGGTGACTTTCTGTCCGACCCTTACGTCGTCGACCTGCCGACGCCAATACGGCAATTTCTGGCAAGAGGAATTATCGCCATACCGAGAAGTAAACCCTCCTCCGAAGCTTATGCATCCATTTGGGATTCACCCGAAGGACCACTGCGACGGATCACCTCCGAAGTCGCCGAAACGATTCAGGAAAACACCGGAATACAAACTGTAGTTGGTATGCGTTACGGGCAACCATCCATCGATCATGCTCTTGATGAATTGAGCGATTGTCAAACGATTGTTCTTGCCATGCTATATCCACAACACGCAGACTCTACGCGCACAACCACTATTCGCTATCTGCAAAAGGTTTGTAGTGATAAATCGATTCGTATAGTACCGGTGTATTACCAAGAAAAAGAATACCTAAAAGCACTAGTCAGATGTACTAAAGAATCAATAGATGATGACATTGAACAGGTGGTGATCAGTTTTCATAGCTTACCGATTCGGCACATACTCAAAGCTGACCCTACAAAATCCCACTGTCTCAAATCCGCTGAGTGTTGTGATGTTGAATCGATTGCTCATGAGACATGCTATAAACATCAGTGTCAAATGACAGCAACGCATTTGGGCAATGCTCTTGGGCTACCCTATTCCATAGGCTATCAGTCCCGCTTAGGACGACTTCCTTGGTTAGAACCTTCAACTGTAGATGTCATTTCCCACATGGCAAAAAAAGGTGTGAAACGAATCGCTGTGACATGTCCGGCGTTTGTGGTCGATAACTTGGAAACCTTGGAGGAAATCGGCATACGAGCACGAGACATGTTTCTGAGCCTCGGAGGTGAGAAGTTGCAATTATTACCCTGTTTGAATACAGACACCAAATGGATTGAATTCTTCTCAAGATTCATCCTGCAACCACTAAAACCCAATGAATACGACAAATGAGGTTTCAAGTTCAGAGCGTTCCGAATTGAAGTGCAGTATAGGAAGTAAAAATTTAATACGAATTCACAGTCTCAGGATTGGCAGTGTAATTTTTAATATATATAATTACAGTATAATCTTTAGGAAAGAGGCGGATGCATGGTGGTAATAGAGATGCTTGCGATTACAAACAGCTGTCGGAACACCGGTTTGACGCTTTTAAATCCTGACCGTAACATCCTCGACAATGCGTAAGCAGTCCTAAGGATCAGCAAAGGAGGTACTTTTTATTGACAAGCACTGAGAAAAGGGAGTTCAAAGTAGAGTTTGAGCGTTGCGCCGATGGAATCTACATCACCAAATTTTCTGATATTCCAGGACTAGTATTGGAAACTGAGTGTTTTGACGAACTCGTAGAAACCTTGCTCGCGATTGCTCCCGAACTCCTAGAAAGCAATCTGAAAATTTCGCCTGAAGAATTCGATAATGTGATTCTTCACGTTTATCTAACTTACGAGAATGCGGGGACAAGAAAGGGACCTCGAATCTTAGTCGAAAAAACTGATGAGCGTCTGGTTGCAGCATAGTCTGCTTCATGACCGATTTCGCCAGAACTGTAAAGAAAAAACTGAAAGTAGCAGGATACAAATGGGTACGTCAACGAGGTAGCCACGAAATTTGGAGCAATGAAGTAGGAAGAATAGTTTCGGTTCCTCACAAAATTCGGAAACGGCACACCGCAAATGAAATTCTCAAGCAAGCGGGATTACCGAAAATCAGCAGATAGCCCAGTGTCATCGACCATAGCACTGTTCTTTCAGACTCTTTGCTAGTAATAACAGGATGCAAGAGTTGCTTAGATAGATTCTGCCGCCCTAGAGGTGTTTTCCAAGTGTCGTTTTATTACCTCTTTACGATCCGCAGACCGAGATGAAGAGTTTACTGCGTCAGATCACGCATTGTCGGGTGCCCTATAAAGTCCATTTAGCTTGAATCGTGGTTGGGTTGATAAGTGCTTAAATAATTGACTGAGATTTCAAAAGCACCGTGTTTTAGCACCTTTCCATCAGACTTACCCTCGTTCTAAGTCTTAAGATGAACACTTTCACCCGTTCGAATTCGTCGTATTGACAATCTGATTTTCAGCAGGGACAGGTTTTAGCTTTGGGAGTTCTTGACTTCAGTTGAACGTAGAATTAACTAAATAACCGACGACAGTTTAAACATATTAGAATTTTGACCACAGGAGTGTTCTCAATGACTACACTTAAAAACAGGAAATGTGCAATTATCTGGTCATTTTTGCTGACTATATTGTTCGCTTCCAACATTCTGGCGGACTACGATACGACAACCGACATTCGCTTTCGCGAGCTCCCCGGTATCGAAGCTTCACAGCAGAGCTTGGATTATTTCCGACCTCTTGCGGACGATGAAGAAGAAACAGCACCTTCAAACCTTCCAGTCATTCTTTATGTCCACGGTGGTCGCTGGATGACCGGAGATAAAGACATTGACCAATCCCTTATGGTCGATCTCTTCATAGACGAAGGTTTTGTTGTGGTGAGCACTAACTACCGTTTGAGTGAGGATGGTAAAAATCAGCATCCTGGACAAATTGAAGATGTTGCAGATGCTGTTGGCTGGATCAGCGATAACATTCGTTATCGTAGCGGGAACCCACGCGCAATTTATGTCGTTGGGTACGGTGCGGGGGCACATTTAGCAGCTTTACTCACTACTGATCATTCACGTTTAATGGATGCGGGTGTTCGTCCCGTCGATATAAAAGGCGTTGTCCTGCTGGAACCACTTGCGCTCGATCTTGTTGGAGTTATGCAATCGTCCGATTTACGGAAGGGATTTCATGAAGCCGCATTTGGAGAAAATCTGGAAGTCTGGCAAGATGCGTCGCCATATTTTCATATTCGCGAAGATTTTCCGATAGTCCCTCACCTTATTGTCGCAGCGTGTCCTGTGGGATGGCCGTCAGCGGAACATCTAAAGCAGCTTAAAATCAATCGCTGGGCTGCGATTGAGCACTACGCCGACAAACTGCGAGAAAATAGTGTCAGAGTTGACTTGGTGAATGCGATGGAGTATCACAGTATTCGTTCCGTCGATCGAGACTTCGGTACGAGCGGAGACCAAACGACGCAAATTGTTTTAGACTTTATTAAAGAACTTGAGACCCATCGAGTCGAACGCGAATCTGTACCAACAGAAGGTGTTCTTCACACTCTTAAGGTAGAGAGTGATGATCAGACTAAAGTGGCTGAGGAACTAGCAGACATTACTTTGGAACTGTGGAACTTTGATCAGTCCCGAGCCCTAGATACGCCAATCACTCATGAAGAGTTTCCAGAAAATTTGAGCGAAGATTTCGTTTCTTGGGATACCAACGACGACGAAACGCTCGATCGAACTGAAATCCGAGCTGCATTTGAAGCTCTTTTCAACGAATGACAGACCATTGACGTTTTCAGTGTAGAGATTCAGTTTCAAAAACGTCAAATCGTAGCATAATAGCTAAATCGAAGATGCGAGAGGAGCTCTTATGTCGCGACGACGACTTCGCCCGTTTATCACTGTTCTTTCGGTGGTGTTTTGGATATCCCTAGCACACGCTGAAAACGACATCTATATACCAGAAAGCTTAGAACCTTGGGTCGACTGGGTTCTAGACGACAACCCTTTTTTTGCTTGTCCCGTTCGTGCTACAGACGGCGTACGTCTCAACTGCATCTGGGTCCGAGAAACCAACATTGACGTATCGCGTGGTCAAACTTTTGGCGCGAAATTCGAACTCAAAGTACATGCATTCGCAGAGTCTACACTACAACTTCCTTACAGTCAGTCCTTCAAACCACAAAACGTTAGACTGAATGGTCAAGAAATCGCTTTAGGTGGTGGAAATTCTGCCCCTGAAGTTCTTGTCCCTATCGGTTCAAATACCCTCGTTGGAGAATTAGTCTGGACAGAAGAGTCTGAACCTAGATTTCTAGAGATTTCGCGATCGGGGATTGTACGGCTATCAATCGATGGAGAACTGGTCGCACACCCTTCACTTCAGGGAGGTGGTAGCAGATTATGGTTTTCGAATGAAATCACTGATACACCGACAACGACTACAACACCCGACACTGAATTGGTTCGTGTCTTTCGACACTTCATCGACGATGTACCTCAGACACAAACTACCTACATTAGAGTCACGATAACTGGTAATCCAAGAACATTGGATTTTGGCAAAGTGATTTCTGACGAGTATGAAATTACCAATCTCTCTTCACGATGGCCCGCGATCCTGTCGAGCGACGGCAACTTGGTTGTTCAGGTGAGCCCAGGCTCAAACAACATTCAGATCAACGCGCGAGCCACCGATCAATTGAGTGAATTTCGATATGAAAAGATTTCACCCTTCTGGCCAGATTTGGAATATTGGGGGATACAGCCGATGCACCACCTTCGAATTATTCGAATGGAAGGCGCGCGTCGTACGGATCTATCTCAGGTAAACGCACCGCGTCGAATGCAGCAATCGACTGGTTTTGTACTCACCGGAAATGACGAATTAAAGTTGATTGAAGAGCAAAGAGGAAGTGTACAACCGTACTCATCGATGTTTGACATTTCGCGCGATATCTGGTTGAACTTCAAAGGTGACTCTTACACAGTGGCGGACTCGATTCGTACTGATGTCGCATCAGCTCAACAAGTGGCTTCACGTATCCCATTGGGAGAGGTGCGAATCAACGGGAGCTCGCGCTTGATCGTATATGACGAATCTTCTGAAGATCGGTTGACCAGTATATATCTCAAACCTGAGGACACTTTTTTGTCGTCAATTTCAAAGGTTTCCCGGTCCGAACCCTTACCTCCGAATACGTGGAGCGTCGAAGCCGAAAGTCTCAACGCCCGATTGCATCTCCCGCCAGGTTGGATGATGTTATGGTCTAACGGCATCGATGAAGTCGAAGGTTCGTGGTTTTCAAAATGGGGTATCTGGGATGTATTCATAGCTTTGTTACTACTCTGCTTGGTATGGGGACTAGGCGGATGGAAATGGACAGCAGTTGTAGCAGGTACAGTACTCATCAGTTATCAATTGGATAACGCACCAACCTTCGGCTGGGTCGTACTAGCAGGGCTGTGTTATGCGCTGAAAGCAATTAAACATGTGCGACTGAACCAGATCGTATCCGTGAGCTTCTGGGTTGTATTCTTCGTCGTGGGCGCGGCATGCGTCTTTCACGCGACAATCTCAATGCGGAATGCGATACACCCTCAGCTTGCAGCTGAGAGTCCTACGTTTGAAGAGAGCGTAGCTACCTCGTTGGCTCGTAGGTTTACTGCTGAAGAAATTGACCGAATGGGATTCTCAGATCTGAGCGATTTCTTCAGAAAATCGTCTGAACGTTTTAATTCCACACGTCCTCAGACTTCAACTTCATACGCTACGGGTGATGAGCTCATGGAAGAAGTTGTGACCACTGGCACATATTTACCAACATCCGATCCGACAGCCCGAATTTCGCAAACTCCCAATGTTGTTGCTACAGGCTCACGAGCGTTTTTGGGATCGAACAACTTGGGAGAATCGTTAGCATTGTCGGCCGTAGAACCAAGAGAGTATGATCCGACGTTGCCAATTGCGATCCAAACAGGTCCTGGTAGACCCAATTGGCGATGGCAGACAGTTACGCTAAATTGGGATGGTCCGGTGGCGCAAGATCAAAAAATGAATCTTGTTTTAATGGGTCCTTGGTTTACCCGGTTACTCTATCTACTTTCAGCTTTTACGACACTGCTTGTACTCGCTTATTTCCTATACCTTAGAGTTCCTGGTATTAAAAATTGCGTCAAGAATGTTCTACCGGGTACATCAGGTGTTGCTTCACTAGTTTTTCTAGCAATGCTGTTCAACCCACAGGAAGTTCAAGCTGATATACCAGACGCAGATCTATTGAAGGAGTTGGAAAGTCGCTTACTGGCACTCCCTGATTGTTTAAACGAGTGTGCATACCTTGAAGAGGCTACAGTGACTGTGTCAGATGGCGTACTTACGATAGGAATGCAGATTCACGCAGAGGATCGTGTTGCTATTCCACTACCCAGTGAAAACAGTACTTGGAATCTGATTGACCTGCGCCAAGGTACGAACCAGCTACCACTTCTGCGAGAACGATCAAGACTCTACACTCTGCTCGACGAAGGCGTGCACGACATAGTCTTGACCGCCAACGTAACAGGTCTCGACCAATTTGACGTTGCATTCGAGCTCATTCCAGGACACTTGGCCATTGACGCACCAAATTGGCGAATCGAAGGGCTTATTCGAGGTCAGGTAGATGACCGAAAGCTTACGTTCTATCGCGGGCACTCCGAAGAGCAAGTCGTCGGCACTACCGACACCACAACGAACTTCGCACCTCTAGAAATAACACCTTATGTGTCAGTGCTACGTCAGATAGTTTTGTCGTATGAACCCACAATCATCACGCGTGTAGCTAGAGTCGCGCCTTATTCGAACGAGTTCACTGTGCGTATTCCGCTGCTTCCGAATGAACAGGTAACCACTGCGGACATGTCGGTCGAAGACGAGCACATGGTAGTCAATCTGAAAGCGAATCAAGGATCGATAACTTGGGAGAGCAAATTACTCGTAGACTCCACGATCACTCTGTCCGCGCCGTCGATTGCTGAAAGAACCGAACGTTGGTCCATTGTCGGATCAGACTTTTGGAGTTATGACTTTGAAGGTATTGTCCCGATTGACGAAGGCGACAATCATACGATGTTTGTGCCATTATCCAATGAAGTATTGCAAGTCGATGTTCAGCAAACGCAGCCCGTACCCGGAAATTCCATGACGATCAGTAGCGTGAATGCGTTTCACGAAGTTGATTCCCAGTCCACCACTACAGACTTAGAGTTGACGATTCTCGCCTCGCAACCAGGGGACATAGAAGTAACTCTACCCGACGACGCGAACATTGAGAGTCTGATGTTCGCAGGAGAATTTCTGTCGCTACCTAGCAACAACGTAGTGCTATTACCAGTTCAACCAGGAAATCACCTATACACTTTGAACTGGACGACCGATCGAGGCATATCCGTTGCCTACAGTCCACCTTCTGCGTCGTTCAGTCAACCAGCGGTTAACACAAGTACGGATGTTCAACTTCCGGAAAATCGTTGGATACTGTGGTTATCTGGATCATCGCATGGCACTACCGTGGCATTTTGGTCGGTCTTAGTCGGCGTAGTCCTTGCGGCGGTAGTCATATCCAAAATCCCTAGTTTCGCGTTATCGACTCGAGACGCAGTCATTCTTGCTGCAGGAGCTTCTTTAGTCGATCTAAAAATGCTCGTGTACGTGGGTGTTTGGTTCTTGGCAATTTGGCTCAAATCTCGCACTAAAGAAGAAATCACTCGACCATGGCTATACCGATTGGGACAGTTGGTACTAACAGGTGTCACACTTCTCGTTTTGTACGTCCTCGTAAGCACGATTGTGGCTGCGTTAACTAATGATCCGAACATGTACATCGTGGGTGCAAGTTACTTCACCGATTGGTTTACTTGGTTCTCGGATGAAACAACTGGTGACGTACCGTCGCCGTGGATATTGTCCGTCCCAATGTGGGTCTATCTTGTACTAATTCTCGCTTGGGTGATGTGGTTAGTTTTCACGTTATTACAGTGGATGCGAGCTTGGTGGGAATCCCTTAAGACTCCTGTACTTTGGGTACCGATTAACTTTAAGGGATTACTCTCTAGATCGAGAATCAGTCGCCAGAAACAAGCTCCTAATGCTGAAATGACAACTGAGTCCGATCAATAGTGAGGAAGAAGCAATGGACTCACATACCTACACAGATTGCGGCGTACCCACTGCTTACTTATATCCGAAAGAACCTACCATATTTTTTAGATCTTGTTGTGCACGAATTTCTGAACTGAAGCACAACGTTCTTGTTTTAAAATGAAGCCTTGAACGTAGCGAGGTGCACGCTCTAAAACGAAGAGGCAACATATGATTCAGATGGATTCGATCAAACTTTGCTTTGCGTGTTTGCTTATTGGTCTTGTACTCAATGGCAATTGCGAGGTGTCATCGCATGCGGTGTCAACTCTTGATTCTTCGACATCCGGTACCACGACTCTCACTATCGACGAGATTCAACAGTATCGCGACGATAGGTATCACATTTTCCAAGAGAGTTTATCTGAAGCTCAGCTCTCCCAAGAGCACCGAGACCTAATCGCACATGCTTTGAGTAAGACTTACTCTGGTGTACCTCTCTGTTCTTTCTCGTTTTCACTCGACGCGCGCGGAGACAAAGCTCTTCCTAGTGAAGAAGAAGCTGTCTGGATCGTGCCTGAATCGGGTGGTACCGAACGAGAGGGGAACGAGGATCGGAGACATTACCGGGATTCTCCAATCTCATATATTCCCGATAATCCGTTTGATGTAGCACAAGGCTCGGTTGTAGCTGAGAGCAAGTCTTCAGTGAAGTTCCGATTCCCATTGACCCCTCGATTGATTGCACCAAATCTACACAGTGATGCAGTTCGCGTTCTCAGAAAAGTGGATTGGGTCGCGGAGTTGACAGTTGACCCCGAGGAACAAGCACCGATCAGCCTATTGCTCACTCTCGCTAGTGATGATGGTCGAGCTCAAGCACCTTTAGTCAATGTTGATGTCGCGCGAGTCGAGTTTTTGTACCAGTACAACGACAGTTGCCAATTCTACGAAGTCTTTTCGAAAATGCGTCTCTTTAAAGGCTCATCATTGTTTTCCGGAGATTTTCTGGACCAGACAATCAAGACATTCAAGAATGTAAAGTGCGGACAACCCGTCGCGTTTCTCTTACCTGACAAGAAAGAACTCGAATTCATAGAAAGGTATTGACACATGCGCAGCACTAAGTGGTCCAAACTATTAGGTAACCCTTGGGTACGATATTTGCATCTTGTAGGTGAGGCAGTTCAGAAAACGTGAACCTCAACTAAACATTCAATAATTCAGGAACCAATAATGAAACTAGTTAAGATCTTCGCCGTTAGTTTGTTAACGAGCGTATTCGCCTTGAGCGCTATCGCTCAAGAGTCGGAAGAAACAGATGCAACAACATCCTCAAGTGAGTCTTTGACAAAGCTCGATAAAGCGCAAGCAGCTACTGACGAAAATGAAGTTTCCGATGCTTCATCAGAGATGATTGACGGGCTTGTAGAGTCTATGATGGACGTAGCCCTGAGCATGTTTGGCTTTACTCTTTCAGAGAACTTGTTTGATGAAGCAATCGCAGACTTGGAGACCAGTTGGCCTGCAAGCATCGAAAAATTCGATACCGACAAAGACGGTTCATTATCGCTAGAAGAATTAGAGAATGTCCCCGAAGAAGAATGGGCAGACGACTTCAAAGCCCTTTCTGCTGAAGAGCGCGAAGAGACGCTTAAGAATCAGTTTAATGAACTAGATGCCGACGAGGATGGTGAGGTTACTACAGAAGAGGTCGTTAAACACGTCGAGCAGCAAGTGAAAGTATTTAATGAATTAATCGAGGGCTTAGAACTCACTCCATCAACTGAATCGGATGTAGACGAGCGTGATGCCGACGAATAGTTCGAAGCACTCATTAGTCGAATTTAACGGCTTAAACGGATAATTTCTTCGAGTCAACTCGCTCCAGGTTGAACCACGAACAACAAGTCCCCTTGATTCACTTGTTGTCCCGTGTCAACGTTTACTCGCGTTACCTTATATTCGGTATTTTCAGGGTACAAAAGCTCTGAACCAGAGTTCAAGTCCTTCAAACGCAATGGCGTGAAGATTTTGAACGCTTCAATCTGACACAACGTCTGATCTACAGAGATAGAGTCGCCGGGCTGTACGTAGTCATTCTCTGTTGGTGTCGGTTTGGTGTAAAAAATGCCGGTTGCAGGTGAAAGCACTTTCAATTCAGTGCTATCTTCAATGCGCAACGCATCCCGACCTACTTGTGCATCTTGATGCCCCTTCATATCCTCCATTTCAGCTATCAACGAATCTGCATCGGTACGTTCTAAAAATTCCGGTAGATAGTCAGTAGTAAACTCACCGTTACGAAATACATCGTCTTTCAGCACGCGTTTCAGCAGTGCAATGTTCGTCCCAATTCCTTCGATTTTCACTTTGTCGAGATACTTAAACAAACGATCGGCTGCAGAATTTCTGGTCGATCCGTGCGCAATCACTTGTGCGATCATGCTGTCATAATAGGGAGATACAAACTTGTCCTGTGCTGCAATAGTAATGACATCAACACGAGCATTGTTAGGGAATGAACAGTGCGTGATTTGACCAGCACTAGGTCGAAACGTAAGACTACCATCAGCCGCTCGCACGACCTGTTCGGCATTGATACGAGCTTCGATAGAGTAGCCACGACTTCCTACCTTCAAATTCGCAATACTCTCACCAGACGCGATTCGGAACTGTTCACCAACAATATCCACTTCGGACACTTGCTCAGTGACCGGATGTTCTACCTGTAGTCGCGTGTTCATCTCCATGAAATACACTTCCTGTTTATCTACATCATAGATAAACTCCACGGTACCTGCGCCTAGATATTCGACCTCGTCCGCCAATGCCGTGCTGTGTTTAAACACTTCTTTAACTAATTTCGCGGGCAGCATAGTGGAACCAGATTCTTCAAAAACTTTTTGCCTGTTCCTCTGGACGCTACAGTCTCGTAAGCCCAATACTTTCGTATTCCCATGCCGGTCCCTGAGTACCTGTACTTCGATGTGCCGCAGTCTTTGTACGAACCTTTCTAAATAGACGTCCCCACTTCCAAAAGCTGCCCTAGCCTCAACGCTCACTCGCTGAAAGAGTTCAAGAAAATTTTCTTGAGACTCTACTAGCTGAATGCCCTTTCCACCACCACCGTGTACCGCCTTAATTAGTATTGGAAAACCGATTTTTTCGACAATTTCCATTGCCTGTTCCACATCATTCACAATACCATGACTACCTGGAACTACTGGGACTCCTAACCCTAACGCTGTGTTGATTGCGTTTGATTTATTCCCCATAGTTTCCATCGCTTTTACGGGTGGACCGATAAAGTTAATGCCGTGGGTACGTGTTAATCCTGCGAAGTTGCTATTCTCCGAAAGAAACCCAATTCCGGGATGTAAGGAGTCAACTCCAAACTGTTCAGCGATGGTGAGTACCGATCTAGCGTTCAAATAGCTCTCATCCGGAGTACTCCCACCAATACAAACTAGCTCGTCTTTGTCTGTGAGCGAGTCTGCAGAAACTGAATCCATATCTGGATCTGATTGAACAAGTACCACTTCAATGTCATGCTCTTGCGCAATACGGACTATCTTCACAGCCGCACACCCTCGTGCATGAACGAGAACTCTTCGAACCGGTCGAAACAAATCAGCTTCTTGAACGCGACGCTCGATTCTTGGGACGTGTTTGGTTGTAACCGCGGTCAATGACCCTTCCATTACACCTGCGACGACTTCAACAACAGTGTCGCTTGGTACCGGAATGTCTGGATCCATCTCTCTCAATTCTTCATCAAGTTCGGGGTAAAACGGATGTTTGACCAACCCTTGCATTGATCCTGGTGTAGTGATCAAATAGTTTGAGAGAATGGAATCTAATGGTAAGTAGCTTGGAACCACAATTTGTCCAGCAAAGGGCATGCTCGTACCAGAAAAGTAATAGGTGTGCACCAATGGATGAGTAACAAAACTAGCTTGAGCACCGCCAGTACAGTCGCCATAGCCAAACACGATTACCGGTAGGTCATAGTCGCGGACAAAGTGTGTGATTCGATCGTTGATTGCCGCCATCGAGAATAATGCTCCAGCACCTTCCTTGGTCTGCATACCGCCAGATGAAATGAAACAAATGACTGGGAGCGTAAGTCCGGCACAATGGTGTAACAGTCGACAAAACTTTTCAGCGCTCGCCATATCGAACGCGCCAGCTTGAAAACGAGAATTAGAGATCACAACACCAAATTTCAATGCACCTTCCACACCCTTGAAGGTACCTACTCCAGTCACTGTTCCACAAGGTGGTTCATTGTCATCCAAAGCACTCTCGATCGCGAGCCGAAAGCCAGGAAATTCCACCGGATCACCACTGATAAGATCTCCAAAGAGTTCCTCAAAATCCGTGAAGAACTCGTCTCGAAAAGCCTGATAGGTGATTTTTTGGGTCTTTTTGTATCTAGACAGAACTTGTTGTAGCTGTAAGTCTCGATAGGCGTTGTTTAAACGATTCCAAAAGTCGCGGCGACGACCGATGTTACGTGGAGTGATTTTTCCGGCATAACGAATTCCCTCTCCTTCATATCTCAAATATGAAACAAGAATTTTCTCAAACAGAAACGTTACTACTACGAACAGAGTATCGGACAAATGAGAGAAACTTGCTTTCTTCCATTCCTCGATGGTGAGCAAGAACTTTCGAAAGTTAGGAAGGGTAGAGAATCTGAGATACCATGCGAAGAAACGAGCCTGTAACTCTTCGACGGTGGTACCTTGATTCAAAGCGTGCCCGAGGGCATCTCGAATGCCGTTTTCACTGTGCGTCAAGAGCAGTTGCCGAACCGTGTAAGGTTCTAACGACTGCGTCGCTTTCGCCTCTGCGGCAATTGACTCTAAACTTTTGATTACCCCGTTGTAAACTGCATCGAAAATCAGCTGATTCTCGAACTCCTCAACGAAAGAGGTCTTCAACTCGGGAATCTGAATAACGTCTAAAACGGAGGTCACCGATTCCTCATCAACCACCGCAAATCCTACGCTACGACCTCTCAGATACTTCGCGTACGTTCGATCGACAAGTCTTCTATTGTGTGTTGCAATTTCTTGTTGCCGCTGAGTTTCATCAGCAATCACTGGTAGATGTTGGGTATCGCTTTCAAAGCTCTCTCCCGTAATCGCTAAGTTGAGCTCTAAGGTGAGTTGGTGTGCGACTTGCTCATCCGTCAAATCATCAACATCTGGAGCATGGAAGATACGAGTACCTTGATGCGTCAAGCGATGCCGAAGATCCGCACCAAAACCGGAGTCATGATCGATTCGGTGGAGTAATTCTCGCGGATTGATCAGTTCCATTGGATGGATCAAATCGTACCGCGCAGTCTCATGCCGTAGATAGTCGAGAAGGAGTTTTAAATTACCTGTCGAATCGACTTTCCAACGATTGACTAAAAATGCCCCAACACTACCGAATAGATTGCTCCGGGACGTCTCAAAATTGCGCCGCGGTTCTCCAAACAACATACGTTGCAAGCGATTACGGCTCTCACTCAAAGCAGCCTTGCGACTAACATAGGTACGCCAAGCCGTCTTGAGCGCGTCGTCATACACAACACGGTCAGGATCTTGAAGCCAACGAAAGAACGCGCGCCGACGATCCAAATCCATGCGTTTCTGAAGTTCGCCCTCAGGAATCTCTCGGTGCGCTAAGCGTCCATACTGATTAGTACTAGTAGATTTGATACGGCGTCGAACCCGCAAAAAACGAGAAAACCGATACGCAACACCAAACACATTGAGATAGTCAGTGGGATTTTCGACGAATTCAAAAAGTGAAGCACTTTCGGTCTGTTTCATTCGTTCTGTTGGGAACAAATACCTGTTCAAGACATGCCGATATTCTTCAAGAAACATTTTCTCTTGTGCAACAAAAGTCTTGGAACTAGCTTCGATCGAAGAAATTCCAGTTACTATAGCCTGTCTAAAGTTTTCCAGCTTGTCGTCTTTTTCGCCAGGGACATAGTCAATAATCCCGTCGATACATCCCTGTTCCATAAGTTCAAATGGAGAAACTCCCACGTGTTTCGCACACTCTTGCCAAGACAAATTCAAGCGACGAGCGATGTTTGCTAACCCACGCGGTTGGATGGTGCTGAACAATCCATCTCGAACGGACAAAATCATGTTGCTTGCTGCTAACGGGATCGCGCCTCCAGAATAGCCGATGCCAAATATGACTCCCAAATTCGGGACATCTATGTCAGACATGACCGCGATCAATCGGGAAATGTTATGAGCTTGGTTTCCTCGATTAGCTTCTTCGTCTGCTGCTGCTCCCGGAGTGTCCATAAGACTTACGATGGGAATGGAACGACGGGTACATGCTTGGACGAACTCCGCAGCAGCGAAGTGCTCATCCGGACCCCACACTCCATTACGATGATTGCGGTCCTGAGCCAAAAACGCAACGAGACGTTGATCCTCGGGAAATTCCATTTCCACTACGGCGTCAAAATAAGGTCCATTGCTCGTGGCTTGCGTGACCTTGCCTAGCTGGTGGATAATGTCGGAAGCTGGTGTGCGATCCGGCATTTCTGCTGGAGCTACCACCTGCTCGATGTAAGCATCGACGCCCATGCTCTCCAATTCAGCGACGCGAGCCGATATATCGCGCGTGCTTAATAAGCCACGTACAGAGTATTCAGACTTAGGATCTGCTGAAGGAAATAGATTGAAATCCTGTGCAATCCGTTCTGCTTTTAAGAAGAGTCGTTCGTCGTTCAAAGGCAAAAAATACTATGAGTTACTACATATTGTCCATATCATTTGATGAAATTCACAGTTACAATGCGTTTCTTTATAGTTGTTCAACCCTATTTCACTGTTCAATTGATCATTAAATTAGTCTGAATGAAGATCGCCGTACTCACCATTTCAGATACTCGAACGTCCGCGAACGACACTTCCGGCGACTACCTCGTCACTGCCATGCAAGAATCGCACCATGTTGTACCTGCACGAAGAATTGTGCGGGACGATGTTTACGCAATACGCGCTGTCATATCAAATTGGATCTGCGACGATCAAATTGATGCAATTGTTACTACCGGCGGTACGGGGTTCGGAGGTCGGGATTCGACTCCTGATGCAATCGCGCCGCTATTTGACAAGCAGATCGAAGGATTTGGCGAATTATTTCGCTTTCTCTCGTTCTCCGATATTGGTACTTCGACGATCCAATCTCGGGCCGTGGCAGGAGTTGCCAACGGAACGTACATTTTTGCACTTCCCGGATCAACTGGTGCGTGTCGATTAGCCTGGGAACAGATTCTCGTCGAACAACTTGATGAATCGTTTCGACCATGTAACTTTGCTGAGTTGATCCCGAAATCACAACCAACTACAGAATGAATACGTTTATTCTCGGAGCAAAACGCACGCCTATCGGAAGTTTTCAAGGTGCACTAACCAAATTGACTGCACCTGAGTTAGGGGCGCATGCGATTCGAGCTGCCACTGACGACGCTACGATTTCGATGGATGTTGTTGATGAAGTATTTATGGGGAACGTCATAAGCGCGGGTTTGCGACAAGCACCAGCCCGGCAGGCAGCGTTGAATGCTGGCATAGGTGCGGAGACACCTACGACCACCGTGAACAAAGTTTGTGGTTCCGGGATGCAAGCTTCGATGCTGGGAACTGACTTGATCAATGTCGGTCGTGCAAAGTGCATCATAGCCGGTGGCATGGAGAGTATGACCAATGCACCATATTTGGTGCCTAAAGCTCGGCATGGTTTACGCATGGGACACAAGACGATGCAAGATGCCATGTTCTGCGACGGGCTGGAAGACGCGGAGAGTGGTCGATCCATGGGTAGCTTCGCGCAGGAGATCGCGGACCTGCATCAAATGACTCGAGATTCGATGGACGAATTTGCGACTGCTTCTTTGCACAAGGCATTACATGCTATGGACTCCGGAGCACTAGCGAAAGAAATTTCAACGCTGGACGAACTAGGCGAAGATGAACAACCACGCAAGTCTCGTGTCGAAGCAATTCCAACGATGCAACCCGCGTTCGCGAAAAACGGTACGATCACGGCAGCTAATGCCAGCTCTATTTCGGACGGTGCTTCCGCAATCGTGTTAGCAAACGAACAAGTCACATCAAGAACCCACGAAGATCCGCTGGCAAGAGTCGTCGCACACGTGTCAATCGCGCTCCATCCCTCGCAATTCGTTCTAGCTCCTATTCACGCAATCCGCGCATTGTTGGAGAAGACGGGATGGCAAAAAGAGTCGGTCGATATCTTTGAGATTAATGAAGCCTTCGCAATGGTCACGATGTTGGCGATTCAAGAGTTGCAACTCGATCCCGCGAGAGTCAACGTATACGGTGGCTCTTGTGCTCAAGGACACCCTCTCGGTTCCACTGGATCGAGGCTAATTGTGACACTCGCACACGCAATGGAAACCCTTAAATTTCGCCGCGGTATTGCGACACTGTGCATTGGTGGTGGTGAAGGTACAGCTATAGCGTTGGAACGAGATTAGAGTTCCACTATCTAATCACATAGATGTTTACACTGCTTCGCGCTTTTCAATAATTAAGGTACCCTAGTCCGTTGACATCACTACCCCTAATCGTGGGATTCGGAGGAATAAACCCAGCCGGTCGAATCTCCAACCACCACGCGTACAGACGCCTAGTAATAGACGAACTCCCGAAGTCCGATGCAGAGCACACCTACCGGGCTTTGCAAAGTCTGATGGGACTGGACGCAAGTACTCTCACCGAGGAAGTCCGGGAATACATACTAAATCACACACTCATACGCAAGATTGAACGATTTGACACAGACAGTGTTCCCGCCAAGCGAGCTACCAGTTTTCATCCGACCGACGAATCCATACGAGTAGCAATTCCAACGCGACAGATTCCGGACCCGTTACCGGAGGGATGGACCGTAGTAGCTCAGGATGGAAAACGGACTTCAGTAGAGATTGACACGAAAGTCTCCTTACTTCTACCAGAGACCAAAGCATCCAAAGTAACTGCTGCCGGACAACTGCCAACGGGTTTCAATCCAGCCAAAACTTATCCGAGTAGAAGTCACCCAAGAGGGTTGCAAATGACGATCTATGGTGCTTCGGATGCACTGTTGTCCACAGGAATACCTTGGTCTCACATCAGAGACAGCATAAGACCAGAAGAGGTCTCTGCTTATGCGTGTAGTGCACTGGGTCAATGTGACGCTGACAGCCTCTGTGGTTTACTACAAGCTCCTTGCTTAGGTAAACGTCCGACCTCTAAACAGGCTGCACTCAGTCTCGCGGAAATGCCTGCAGATTTCGTGAACGCTTACGTACTCGGATCCGTCGGCGGGACGGGCGGTGCGATCGGTGCGTGTGCTACCTTCCTGTACAACATGAAGCAAGGAATCGACGACATCACGAGAGGTCGTGCTCGCGTGGCGATGGTGGGTGGTGCCGAAGCTCCGATTGTCGCGGACCTCATTGAAGCCTACCGCATCATGGGGGCAATTGCCGAAGATGAAGCGATGTTAGCTCTATACGGCACTAGTGAGCTGGATCATCGACGAACCTGCCGACCGTTTTCGTCCAATGCAGGTTTCACTCTTTCCGAAGCGGCAGTATATGTTGTTCTTATGGATGACAAACTCGCCATGGAAATGGGTGCAGAGGTCTATGGATCTGTACCTTCTGTTTTCATTAACGCGGATGGTTACAAGAAATCTATACCAGGTCCAGGTATCGGCAACTACTTGACCGTCGCTAAAGCTATGAATTTGGTACGATCCATGTTTGGATCGGAGTCTTTGCAACAACGATCGTACATTCATGCACATGGTACAGGAACGCCACAAAATCGTGTCACGGAATCACACATTTTGAATGAGCTCGCAAAAGTTCACGGCATCCCAAAATGGCCAGTGTCAGCGGTAAAAGCTTACTTAGGTCATACTCTCGCCGCTGCCGCTGGAGATCAACTTACCAGTGCACTCGGAACTTGGCGACATGGAATCATCCCAGGAATTAAGTCCATAGACCAAGTCGCGGAAGATGTTCATGACAGCAATCTTCATATTGGTCCGGATCACATTCATGTTGACCCTGATCAAGGAATCGACGTCGCCCTTGTTAATTCCAAGGGTTTTGGTGGCAACAATGCGACCGGCGTGGTGATTTCACCTGTCCAAACACAAAAAATGCTTCGAACTCGATACGGCAAGCGAGACTACGCCGAGTATCGAAAACGAAATGACTCAGTCCGAGAACAAGTCCTTAAAAATGATGAAGACACGATCCGAGATGGAGTGGCGACCGTGTATATGTACGGAGAAGGTGTCGTCGAAGGGGAAGATCTAGTCTTGAGAAAGGATGAGATCGCCATTCCAGGATGGAATAAAACTATCAAAATGGATCCCGCGAATCCATATTCCGACATGACTGATGAAGACTAGGAGTACGCACTCCTAGGACTTAGGAAACTCCTCTATCGAGTCGCCACTGAAGCGTGTTCACGACTGGGGGTGAACGAAACTTCCGGCCACCGCTCTTGAATAAGCTGTAAATTGGGTCTCGATGTGGCTAGCAATGCCAAGTGATCCCCGCCGTCTCTCGCCAACTGCGATTGTGTACGAGTACAAAACTCTTGCAGTAACTTGGAATCGTCCGAATTGACCCATCGAACGGTATAAATGTTGCAGGGTTCGTAGGCACATTCTGCTCCATATTCATTCTCAAGACGAAAAGCGACGAGATCGAACTGTAGTTGACCAATTGCACCTAAGATCACTTCGTTACTCGACAATTTGTTGAAGACTTGAGTGACCCCTTCTTCGGAAAGTTGTTTGATACCTGTTTGTAAACGTTTGGCGTGGAGGGGATTCTTTGCCCTCACCCGCTTGAATAATTCTGGCGCGAAATTGGGGATACCCTTGAATTGAATCTTTTCTCCCTCAGAGAACGTGTCCCCGATACGAATCGTACCGTGATTGTGCAAACCGATGATATCACCAGCATAGGCTTCTTCAACTCTCGCCCGATCACCCGCCATAAAAGTAACCGCATCAGCGATCTTGACATCTCGATCTAACCTAACGTGGCGCATCTTCATACCCTTTCGGTAAGAACCTGAGCAAACGCGAAGAAAGGCGATTCGATCTCTGTGTTGAGGATCCATGTTCGCTTGAATCTTAAATACAAACCCGCTAAACGTGTCGCCGTATGGGGAAACCATACCGTTTTCGGTCTCGCGTTCGAGGGGGGCAGGTGCTTTTTTGACGAAAACATCCATCAAATCAGTGATGCCAAAGTTTTGTAGTGCTGAACCAAAAAAGACAGGCGTCTGTCGACCTTCAAGATACTCCTGATGGTCAGCAACATGACCAGCACCCTTGAGCAACTCAATCGTCTCCGCGGATTCTTCGTAGTCTGCCCCAAGCAACTTCTTCGCCTCAGGAGTATCCAAACCCTGGATTTGAGGGTACTCATGGGTAGTACTTCCATGTCCATGTTCGTAAATTTTTAGTACGTCCTTGTCTAATCGGTAGAGACCTCGTAATGATCTACCCGAACCTATCGGCCAACTCATCGGAATACACTCCACCTGCAGTTCGTCTTCGATGTGACTGATCATGTCTAAAGGATCCATGCATTCTCGGTCCAACTTGTTAACGAGAGTCACGATAGGTGTGTCGCGCATACGACAAATTTCAACAAGTTTGCGGGTTCGTGGTTCCACCCCTTTAGCTCCATCGATGACCATGACTGCTGAATCAACGGCAGTGAGAGTACGATATGTGTCCTCTGAAAAGTCCTCGTGCCCGGGAGTGTCCAATAGATTCACAACATAACCTTGGTAGTCAAACTGCATCACCGAAGTGGTAACTGAAATCCCGCGTTGTTGTTCCAACGCCATCCAATCTGACTTTGCTTGCCGCCCACTCTTCTTTGCTTTAACAGTCCCGGCTAATTGGATCGCATTGCCCATCAACAGTAGTTTTTCGGTGACAGTAGTTTTCCCTGCATCAGGATGTGAGATGATGGCAAACGTTCGGCGTTTGTCGACCGAATCTTTAATAGTCATCCGCGATACCCCGTGATGCACCAACAAGTCCAATGTCTGAACGTAAGCAATGTTGATGTACTCGTTTTTGTCATGTATTAAAGATTTTCTTCTACACTAACTTCAGAGCGAACACTTCTGCGTGTTCCCGCCCGTTCGGAGACTGATAATAGTCTGTTCGACGATCGATCTTCCTAAATCCCATTGTGCTGTAGAGTTGTTGGGCAACCGTGTTTGATACACGTACTTCAAGAAAAATTTCGCGCGCTTTTCTCTCTCTACAGCGTGCTAGAGCAAAACACAAGAGATCTCTGCCAAATCCTTTTCCTTGATATGGTAGATCGATACACAAGTTCAATAGTTGTACCGAAGGACCAACGAAGTACAAAATGCAATAACCGATCAAACTCTCATCAAAGCTCAACTTCCAACATTCGTAAGCATCGTTATGCAGGCAGGATCGAAACGTATTCAGAATCCAGCCAAATGGCATCACGCGCTGTTCGATTGCTAGGACTGTCGGTAAATCCGATTCCTCGAGTGGCCGGAAATTTGACTCATTGATCATCTCGTAGGAACGTCCAAATACTCTTCTTAAACGTGCTCGGGTCAGCTTCTTCCTCGCAATGTAAAACTTTAGCTTTCTCAAAAATTTCAACGCTCGTTAACTGAACAGCCTTTTGACCAATTGCGATTATGAATTTGGGTAGTCCATTTCCTGCATTTCTAGCCGCCGCTAGAAACGCGAGTTGAGCTCCTTCGAACGAGGTGTCGTTTCCACCCTTGACATGGGGAAGTCGTGTCTCTTCCGGCCAGTTAAACCTAAAAAATGTCACGTCAGTGCCAACATCATCAATTCGCTTTAATAGTCGGTATGCACGAAACACATCTTCTGTGAATTCTCGATTGTGCGCTTCGTCATCTTTAATCAGTAACAGTCCCGCTGACGAGCTACAACAGACGGAAATTTTTACACTGTGACTTGACCGCCTGTGTTGATTGCTGACCTGCCCCCTCAATTTAGTCGAAGGCGGCGAGTCAGTCTCTGGCGCATGAGACTGTGGTTTCACTTTCGTCGTGCTCATCCTAGAAGAAGGGATCACAGGACTATCGGATTTGTGCTCGGACTCGTGCTGTGTATTGTCTCCCGGAGTGCGATCAATAGTACGTGGTTGCCACACATCTATTCCCATTTTCTGCAACCACTGAACTTTGTCGGAATTCATTTTTGTATTACACCAATGTCCGTTGACTACGGAGAATTAAGTACCGTTAGGTAGTAATAAACACACGAAACTCACGTTCGAACTGACGTGAGAAGTGTTCGCGTTTGAGGAAACGTTAGACTAGATGGAATTAAACTTCGCCGTGTCGCTAGACGTTTGTTTTTTTCTTTCGAGGTGGTTGTGGTTTGCGGGAAATCACTATGTGCTTACTTCGGTTTTTCTCGTCTTGCCCGGTCGCACCAGCCGGGACCGATTTAATTCTCATTCCTTCCTTTAGATAAACTTCAATATCTCGTTCTAATTCCTCTCGAGACTTGCGCATTGACGCTAATGTCGCTGTTACTTTTCTTGCCATTTTTTCCTTGGTATTTCTTGAAGACTGTATAGTTTAACACAATCTTGTCGCGTTATCACGATACATTTGTCGATTGATTTTTGACAAGACATAGAGTTGATCGTTCCAAATCTAAAGCACAAATATAGGACTCTGCCTTGCCCGCTAAATATGAAACCCACACCTCGCTCTCTTTTTTGCTATCTGTCGAACAAATAGTAAGTGAGCACAATGCCTTAATGTTGGTTAAATTCACTATTAGCGTATGCTTCCCCAGGTGTCTCATTTGTGTATGCTTCTTCTAAAATTGTCACTGTATCTTCGGTTTTTAGCATGTAATGCAAAAAACCATAAACCACCGACACAGCTACGAGCATGATTAACAACGTTACATAATACGGCACGTCATGTATCCAATACGATCCTAATACCACCCCAGCTGGGATCGCCCACAACTTAAACCGTTTAAAAGCATTGAGTGTTTTGAAAGTAAAAATTGTCGCCGTATCTTTTGTGTTTACCTCTTCTGTCTTTAGCGCGTAATGCAAAAAAACATAAACTGCTAGCCCGCTCAACAGCATGATTGACAACGTTAAATAATACGGCACTTCATGTATCCATTGCAATCCTAACAACATCCCAGCTGGGATCGCCCACAGCTTAAAACGTTTAACAGCTTTGTATGTCTTAAATGTACCTGCCGCAGTACATACCGGGAGTTCTGTTTTTTTGAGTTTTTTTTCTCGCTCCATAGACACGTGTACAAGACGTCACTTAATAAACCAATGATCAGTAGGAAGAAATCTACCCGCGCACTCCAATTTTAGCAATCCAAAAAGTTTGCTTATTAGGCTTAAGGTATCGCAAACTCTTTGCGTTGAAGCGTCAAGGCTAACATCTGGTAACTTCATCTAGAAATCGTTAGTTCCGTTCGTGCTATGCTCAACCGAAGTACATGTTCCACGTGGAACATTTATACAGTACTATAAAAATGATCGCATTTGGCTGCCATGATGAAATCATTCAAGTGTAATCCACCGACCGAATGGGACCACCACTTAACGGTTAAGAAGTGATATTCTGTGGTCATCTCTGGGTGATGTTGAACGGTTTCTGCAAGTTCTGCTACGTGATTGTGAAATGAAACAACCGCGGGATATGCTGAACATTTAAATTTACGTTCAAGATAGTAAAACTTTCCTTCGACCGAATAGTTCACCGTCCACGAAGGGATTTCGTTCAGCAGTTCTTTAATCTCCTCAGTAGAAGGTGATTTGGACTCCTTGGAGAGAGGTTCAATGTTGCGATCTGCTAATGCTGTCATAAGTCTAAATATGGGATTTATATGGGGATTATAAACTTTACTTGACAAAGCAATCGGACTAAATCCCTGCGTCCTTCACTACAGTATTTACAAGATTGAGATAAGAAATAGCCCACATGAAGTGGGCTAAATCTCAATTCTAAATGTTCAAAGATTTATGAGACAAAACCTTTGCTCACTACATAAATCAGTACGCTAACAGTAAAGAGAAACGTCAACACTTTAGGTGTTGTTGGTGTTAAAGCTTCCTTTACTTTGCTTTTGAATTTGCTCATAGTAGCCTCCTTCAAAATCGGACTTCATGACCGCATTTAGCATTATCGTACATTTCTTGTGCTCGATCTGCTAAGAGCGAAAAGGCAATCGCGCCCGCGCCGAATGACGCGCCAAGCCATACGATCCAACAGAACCCAACACCTAATATTGCGGTTCCATAAGACATTGATCGGGCTTTGTCTCGATCTTCTGCACATTGATCACATGTTAAATATGCTTCCAGTCCAAATCGAACATCTTGATGACTATTTATCTTCGAGTCACATGTACCAGCGCGATATGCAAGTGCGTGATCTCTAGCTTGAGGACAAAAATCTTTGTCGTCTGCGATTCCATCGCAATCCCAATCGCCTTCACAGGGAGTCCATTCCCCACCTTCTCCCCAAACAGGTTGTGGCGGGTGTTGATTCCCAGACGCGGGAGAAAGTATGAGCATACACACCGATATTGCTACGAGTGAATGCCAAAGGTAAGGGGTACATCGTTTTGATATACTCATTCTAAATATCCTCATGTAAATTTCAAGTTTTCCGACAAATTGATGCCGGGCTTGTCAATTTCACACGAGGATAAATGCTCCCTGCTTATGGAGTGTGCACTAGTTAGTGGACATAATTTAATTTTCTTTTTTAAGAGGAGGA
>WTGV01000068.1 GCA_011525295.1 Pseudomonadales bacterium
AAAAGAAGCACTTATCGTTCTTCGACATGTGTCGCGAACTAGTGGAACTGAAACGTAATGATGACTATTCTTGGTTGTACCTGACGTACGCGCAGTCCTTGTACGAAGGACTCAAAAACTTAGACGCCGCCTATCAAAACTTCTTCCAAAAACGGGCCGGACATCCTCGGTTTAAGTCGCGGCGCAACGGACACCAGTCGATGGCGTACACGCAGGGTTCGTTCTTGGACGGAAGTCACATTCACATTCCGAAACTGGGTCGCGTCAAAATTCGACTCAGTCGATCGTTTCGCGGGAAGATCAAAACGGTTACGTTAAAGAAGACGCCAACCCACAAGTACTTCGTCTCGATTCTGGTCGATGATCGAAAGCCGTTACCCAAACCGATTCAAGAGCTTACCTGCGTCAGTGGCGTGGATCTGGGACTCAAGGATTTTGCGACGGTGGCAAGTGAGACGGAGACCACGAAACACGAGAATCTCCGGTTTTATACTCAGCACCTACCCAAGCTCCGACGCGAGCAACGATCGTTGTCGAGAAAGGTGAAGGGCTCCCATCGTTATCGTCAGCAACGCAAGAGAGTCGCACGACTGCACGAGAAGGTCGCGCATGCGCGTCAGGATTACCTCCATAAGTTATCGACGAAACTCGTCCGCGAAAACCAAGCGGTGATCGTCGAGAACTTGAACGTGCGCGGCTTATTGAAGAACCGTCGATTGGCGAAGCACATCTTTGATGTCGCATGGGGTGAGTTTGTTCGACAGTTGGCATACAAGTGCCAGTGGACGGGCAAGCATTTAGTGCAGGTGGATCGATTTTACCCTTCCTCGAAGACTTGTTCTGAGTGTAGTGTTAAGAACGAGGAATTGACCTTGAAAGACCGCGTCTGGAAGTGTGCAAGTTGCGAGGTTGAACTGGACCGAGATCGGAACGCGGCACAGAACCTTCGTGCAGAGGGAATCTACCAACTTACGGAGATGAGGTACATCTTCGATAATCGTCGAGAGGACGTTAGACTGGGTGCTCGGAGCTTTCTTGCATTGCTCTGGAGTATGCAGCAGTCTTCGATGAAGCGAGAGGGCTCGGCGTTTATGCCTAGCTTCGAAATGGCTCAAATTTCAAACTGAGCCACTACCGATTTGGTGAATCGCACTCTAGACTTTTTTGATATGACGAAGCCGCGTGTCGTGCTTCTCATGTTGCTTTGTGCTCTTGTCGGCATGTTACTAGCATTGGACCCGCTATATCTGTCGGTTCCGAGTTTGTCGCTATTGTTGTCGGCCGTCTGTGGGTTGGTCGGCATTGCTCTAGTCGCAGCCAGTGCCGCGGTGGTAAATCACGTAGTGGACGCGCGGATCGACCGACAAATGGCTCGCACTCGCAATCGGCCGGTACCGACCGGTCGAGTGCGTTCTCGAGATGGCATCATCTTTGCGACGGTATTAGGTGTCACAGGACTTATCGTTCTTTTTGTGTTGGTAAACCCTCTGGCGGCTTGGCTAAATCTCGCGTCTTGGGCCGGTTACGGTCTCTTTTACACTTTCTTTCTGAAACATCGAACATCGCAGAACATTGTTATCGGCGGGCTTTTTGGTGCCGCACCGCCACTCTTGGGGTGGGTATGCATTACCGACAGCATTGAACCTGAAGCACTCATACTCGTCGCGATAATCTTTTTGTGGACTCCTCCACACTTTTGGGCTCTTGCGATTGATCGCGCTAAAGACTATGAAAAAGTAGGTGTACCCATGTTGCCGCTTACCCATGGGGACCGATATACGCGGCTTTCGATTCTTGTCTATACCGTATTATTGGTGGGTATCACTTTAGTCCCATTGCTTATTCGGATGAGTGGGTGGTTGTACTTGGTGGTGGCAGTTGTTCTGGGTCTCACCTATTTAGGTTTTTCTATCGTGATGCTCATCGACGACAATCCAAAGTTGCCCATTCGTTCGTTCAAATTCTCTATCGTATATTTGGCTGTTTTGTTCGTTGGTTTTGTCTTAGATCATTACATAGTTAGTACCGAGGTATTGAACTTTTCGTAAATATCACTATCTAATGGGTTGTAATTCGATACTCGCTGTTGCTAAAATACCGAGCTCGAAGTACGTGGGACAATGAAGTCCTACTTACAAACAGGTATGAGAAACATCAAAAGTGAATCCGTACCGCCCAAGAATTTCGTTTCATGTGTAACCAAAAGTCGCACATGAGTCAACTAAATCCTCACAAGGGAGTATAGAAATCATGAAAGTTAGAACCAAATCCATAGTCCATCAGGTCATTCGACCGGTGTGGAATGCTTGGATGCGATTCGGTAATCACCAGTTGTCCTTAACCACCTCACACGATGACGGGGTAAAAATTGGTTACGAAACTGAGTGTCCAAGCCTGCAAACGATAGGACAAGGAAGTCAGGATTGCTCACCGACGCATGGCGAACAAGGGATATAAGACCAGACCGTTCTAAAAATTAAGGAATTCGCACACCTGAATTAGGTTGTGTTGTTTCGAACCAATTCTGGTACTCGCAGTTGTGTCTGCCGTAGCGGTGTAGAGTTTTCTATCGCACGTAGCGGAGGTGCGGTTATTCCTTTCTGGTGTATCGTGGGACTCACGGAACCGTAGAGTGTTGTGCGTTGTACAGGAGTACGGTCTAGCGAATTGATCAAACTTTCCATGTCAGTAGGATGTAGTTCCTGACCGTGCAAAGTACCCGCCGCACGTGAAATACTCTCGTTCATAAGAGTACCACCAAGGTCATTACACCCTGCACTCAGAACTGCACGCACGCCTTCTCGCCCAAGCTTAACCCAACTAGCTTGGATGTTTTGGATGTGCCGATACAGAGCTATACGGGCAACTGCGTGCATGAGAATAGCTTCGCGAAACGTTGGACCGCACCGAGATTTACCCTTGAGATACACTGGGGCTTCCATGTGGATAAACGGAAGTGGAACAAACTCGGTGAATCCTCCAGTCTCTTGTTGAAGTTGACGAATCCGAACAAGATGCCGAGCCCAATGGATTGGTTGTTCAATGTGACCGTACATGATTGTCGCGGTACTTTTGATTCCACATTCGTGAGCCGTCCGCATCACCGTGAGCCATTGTTGAGTGTTAATTTTGTCCGCGCAAATGATTGCACGAACTTCGTCGTCGAGAATTTCAGCTGCAGTACCTGGTAATGTACCTAGTCCCTCTTGTTTGAGTTCTAGTAGGAAGTCTTTAAGAGAACGATTTAAGGTTTTTGCTCCTTGCCAGATTTCTAACGGCGAAAAAGCATGTACGTGAATGTCTGGAACTGCCTCCTTTACAGTTCGCACAACATCTAGATATTTCTCGCCGGTGTATGCTGGGTGTATACCACCTTGGAGACACACCTCCGTACCACCACGAATCCATGCTTCGACAACGCGGCGACTGAGTTCCTCATTTGATATATCGTACGGTCGACCGCGCAGATTCTCTGCTAATTTGCCCTTAGAGAAAGCGCAGAACTGACACTTGAAGTAGCAAATATTTGTGTAGTTAATGTTGCGGTTTACCACATAGGTTACAACGTCGCCGTTTACTCTTTTTCGAAGCTCGTCAGCGAATGCAACGACGGCGTCAAAGTCTCGATCACGAGCGGAAAACAACTTAGTGATTTCAGATTCATTCAGATCCCGATCAGTAGCATTTTGTAGCGTTTTGTAGATAGATGTGTCGGTGTTGGGATTTGGAACGTGAATACGCTGCAACACTTCTTGTGGTGGTTCCGTTACAGTTCCCGGAGCCCAGTCGTCTGTACGTGGAAAGCCCTCGGAATCAATCCGTTTTAAAACGTCAGACAACAGATTTTCGTCAAGCCATTGATCATTGATAAAACGAGGATAAACTGTCAATCGTTCATGCAAACTCTTACCTGCTTGCTCGGTTGCCCTAGCAAGTTTTTCTAAATGTGGCCACGGCGCTTCTGGATTTACGAAGTCTCGAGTGAGGGGCGACACACCACCCCAATCATTGATCCCCGCATTAACAATAGGCTGCAGTGCGTTTGGGCTCAAATTTGGCGGAGCTTGAATCGACATAGTCGGACCAAAAATTAACCTTGCTACCGCAATCGTCCATCGTAGCTCCTCTGACGTCGGTTCCGCCGCATTAGCCATTAGAGTGTTAGGTTTTGCACGAAAGTTCTGAACAATCACTTCTTGTATATGGCCAAATTCTTCGTGCAATTTTCTTATGTCTAGAAGCGATTTGACTCGTTCAGTACGCGTCTCTCCAATACCGATCAAGACGCCCGTCGTTGTTGGAACACGATGTTCTCCAAGACGCGTAAGTGTTGCTAACCGAACTTCTGGTATTTTGTCTGGTGATCCAAAATGCGGCATGCCTTTTTTCGTGAGACGTTCGGAAGAGGATTCCAGCATGATTCCCATCGACGGAGCTACTTGTCGTAATGACTGGATTTCTTCAGTGGTCAAATTTCCGGGGTTTACATGCGGTAAGAGGTTCGTATGTTCTAATACATGACCCGCGACATGTGTGAGATATTCGATGGTTGAATCAAAGCCTGCTTCACTCAACCACTCACGTGCAACTCGATAGCGCAACTCAGGTTTTTCACCCAGTGTGAAAAGAGCTTCTTTGCAACCCAATGCCTCGCCTTGTCGTGCAATACTCAGCACTTCATCCACGGTAAGAAAGACAGATTTCAACTTCCCCGGAGTCTTTGCGAATGTACAGTAATGACAAACGTCGCGACACAGTTGTGTCAATGGAATAAAGACTTTCTTCGAATAGGTTATGGTTGAACCAAAACCATCGTCTCTCAGTTGTTGCGCGGCCGAAGAGATGTCGTCTAAACAAGGAACGTCCACCAGATCGTACGCAGTTTGTGTTGTTAGGGGTGAATCGTATCTCACTTTCTTTTCGAGCAAGTTCTCAAAGCTATCCGTAAAGGATCAAAATTAGTTACACGCGGGTAACGAAGAATCACTCGTCGTCAATCTCTGGTAGACTGCGGCCGTTTGGGATTTGGGCTGCAATTGGATAACCATCATGAGATCGTCAAACGTATCTACGTCGTAAGAAAACGACTCGATTTGGAGAGATTTAGGATTTAAACCCGCGAAGTGAGCATTTTGCTGGTGTTCGTGATAACTCCGACCATTGAAGACGTACTCAAACCCATTCGGTGGTGTGGCAATAATGCCGTTTGTGCCTTTTAGACGCGCATCGGGAATGATGGTAACTTTCTCGTGTTGCGAAATGGCAAAATCAATGTCGTTGGGTGAAATTAGCGGTAAGTCTGCAGGCACAATAAAAGTTGTGGTACTCCTCAATTGCTTGGTCGCAAACCGTCCTGCTTGAGTGACAGCATCTTTCAAGCTAGTCGTCTGAGTTTCAAGGATAATGACATTCTCTTTCAACGTAAATTCTGCTAAATTCGTCGATTCTGAGACTAGCAATATTCCTTGAACATTGTGTGATCGCAACAGTGCATCGACAACATTCTCAAGCATCGTTGAAGCAAGCACGGTACGTTGTGCCGGGGTGAGTCTATTCGACAGACGACTCTTTCCGAAGGGTGGCTCTTTGTACGGCACTATCGCCCACATCGTACTCAATTCGCCAATGTGTTCCCAAATTCCAAGGTTTCTTGCGCCAGCCGAATGCGATCATCGAGCGTACGCATGACCGTATTCCGCGCGATACACTCAATTCCTAAGCTTCTGATGGTTACGCAATCCGCAGCGTCTCCTTCGTCAACGATCAATCCAGTCAGAAGCTCTTTATAGTGGCGCGCGACGGTTTTGTTGTCCACGGTGTATCCAAGTTCGGTCATAATTTTTGTTGTGGGTCCCTTAAGAGCTCGACCTTGAACGATTGGTGATACGGCCAATACTGGGACATTAGGACTCTGTAAGAACTTCCGAAATTCTGGGATTGCTAGGATGGGATCGACAGAAAGATAAGGATTTGAAGGACAAATAACAACCATTGAGATTGTAGCCAAATCTACGCTCAAATTTAGCCGCGCGTGCTCTGCGCCATCGTACTTTATCCCCCTGACCCGCGGGCGACATTGATGCTTCACAAAGTAATGTTGAAATGATAGTTCTCCAACTTCTGAATCGACGACTGTCGCTATCGGATCGTCACTGCAGGGTAGAACGGAGTGTTTAACGTCTAGAGCTTCTGCAATTTCTTTCGTCGCCTCGGTTAAGGAAGCACCACCATTCAGGAGTTGAGTCCGGTAGACGTGCAAGGCGAGATCTTTATCGCCGAGTTGAAACCATGCAGGACCACCGAGATCGCTAAGAGTTTTAACGAATGACCAAGTCTCGTCTCGTCGTCCCCAACCGTTCTTAGGACAGGCAACTCCTGCTAACGAGTAAACTAGCGTGTCGAGATCGGGCGATATATGCAAACCTAGGTGACGAAAATCATCTCCTGTGTTAACTAAGAATACGAGCTGATTGGGCTTGAGTATATGTGCCAGCCCTACCGCTAACTTCGCTCCACCCACACCTCCTGTGACAGCAAGAACACTCATTGAAACAGATCTTCTTCTAGAGGTCTATTTCCTCGGTGAGCTCCGTCAAGGCCAACTGCAGGCGACAGCCCACGAACTACTGCCACAGGGATGCTTTCATCTGTCTCTCCCATGACTAACAAAGCTGCTGTTGCAATAGAATCCGCCCTGCTTGATACAGTTACTTTGAGTGTGCGCCCAAATAAGTCAGTATCTCCGCGGCGATCGTCGAGTACCGCGGTATTCGCTACTCCGATAGCGATACCTACGCTCCCCAATCTCCATGGGCGATTTACCGAGTCACTGATGATGACACCTATATTGGCATTCGTCCCATTGACAAGGGTCGCGCGGATTTCCTGAGCAGATTGATCGGGTGCTAACGGCAATAGTAGCGCTTGTTCTCCGTCGGCGTGGTCAACATTCGATTGGTCTATTCCAGAGTTTGCCGCAACGAAACCCAGTCGATGACGAGTGATAATAACCCCTTTTTTTTGGCGCACGATTCCGGTCGACTCTCTTAAGATCAATTCGACCAACCGCGGATCCTTATCTACTTCGATCGCTAGTTCTAGTGCTCGTGGAGACGGGGTCACTGAAGCCAGAGCAACCATGCGGTTTTCGGCTTTCGATACGATTTTCTGCGCGACCACGACGACATCGTGGTCTTCTAAAATCACGTTAGAGTGGTCCAGGACTTCGAGGAGCACCGAACCTAAATTCTCTCCGCCCTTGACTAAAGGAACCCCTCGGAGAGGCAAAATCTGCAAGTTCACGTTCTATTAGTCGTGCGAACCACCGACTATTTTGATTCCAGAGTGAGAAATCGGATACCTTTTGTTGATCTGGATCAGAATACTTGTTAGCGCTTCTGCAGCTGCTGCATTGTCAATCGGACCCGCGTGCCAGGCGTGCATACCTGCATCCTCGGCAAGTTGAATCACTCGTTCCCGAGCTACTTTCTTGTTGCCGCTCACCAACACGTCGCATTCTATATTGACATCTGTTTTCATTAAGTTTGCAGCAATATTTTGAAACGCACTCACTACCATGACATCGTCTCCCAATAATTCTTGTGCGCGCTTACCTGCGCTACCCTCAGTAGGGAGTTGGACCGTACCAACTTTAGGTGGCATCAACGGTACCGTCGCGTCAACAAGAATTTTCCCCTTCAGAACATCTTTCACGCTAGTTAATGTACTAATCTGATGCGCGGCGGGAACAGTAAGTACGACTATGTCTCCCGTCTCTGCGGCCGCGCGATTTTCCATTGCGACTACGGACAAGTTTGGAACCGACTTTAGAAGCTTCGCTACCGCGGTCTCTGCTTTTTCGCGGACTCGGGATCCGATTATGATCTTATGGCCAGATTTTCCCCATCGAAGAGCAAAACCGGTTCCTACGTCTCCAGTACCACCAAGAATCGCAATTGTTTCAGGATTATTGGTCGAAAAGAATTTTTTCATCAGTCTACGCACTGGTTATTCCTGGTCATGCTGTCAAGCAGGTTGAGTTTAGTGTAGTCTTTTCGTTCACTAAGACTGTTCATGTCTAGCAACTAGATCTCCAGACAAAGCAAAGAAGATGTTAGGTGAAACATCTTTAGACAGTTGCAGGCACTTGGCTAACGGGGAGCAGGATGCTCACGTATGTGAGAGACTATTTCCTGGAGAATCTTTGGAATCAGCGGTTCTGGTAAGTCGTGTCCCAATTTTTCGATGATTCGTAGACGAGAATTCGGAATAGTTTCAGCAAGATCGACAGAACCAAATTTATCTACCAGCGGGTCTTGATCACCGTGGATCATTAATGCTGGGACTCTAACTGTAGCGAGCATGGAACGTCGATCACCGTCACTCAGAATAGCGGCAAGCTGCCGGCGAACCCCATCTGGACGACTGGCGCGGTCATAGGCAATTTCTACAAATCGACCAATCCCAACCTCACAAGAGTCGAAATACTGCCCGCCAAAGATTCTGTTTGCAGCACGTGCTGCTTCAATACTCTCTTCCCGAGTCGGAGACACCACTGTTGTACCAAGTGCTCCCACGACTTCAGGTGCCGGAGTGGGAATCTCTGGGTTTCCAGTCGAACTCATGAGTAATGACAGACTAAACACGCGCTTGGTATGATTCAGCGCGACGTATTGAGCTATCATTCCACCCATCGACACACCAACCAAGTGTGCACCTGATTGCCCGAGGTGATCGAGCAAATGAACTACATCCTCAGCCATGTCGGCAAGACGATATGGTGGATCGACAGCAGCGGGATCCTTCATGGCTTCAATGAGTTGCATGATTTCGGGAGGTGTCTGTTCGTTACCGAACGAAAGTCCTGCATCCCGATTGTCCATCATTACCACTCGAAAGCCTTCTGATCGCAAACCCTCGATAAACGTTTCGGGCCAATGCACTATCTGACAACCAAGACCATGAATCAGTACAATAGGGGGGTCAGCGCGCGAACCCCTTTGTTCAAAGTAAATTGAACCTTGGGGAGTTTGGAACACTGGCATAAAACTGTATTACGGAAATATTTCAGACACGGTTTATACGAATTGCGTGTCCTAAATCGCGTAGTGCATGAAAGTTTCCGTTGGGTTGGAAGAGTTGACCACGGATATTCAGGAACATTATTATGAAGATTAAGAAATTATTATTCGTTGTGGCTACACTGTTGTTAACCGGTGCTGTGTTGGGCGAAGAAAATCAAGAAACTTGGGGCCCCGACGTTGGTTCAGACCTACCGGACCTAGCTGTCAAAGATACAGAGGGTAATGATCGTACCGTCGATGATCTTCGTGGCGAGAGTAAAGGACTATTAATCTTTTTTATTAAATCGTCGGATTGGTGAGGGAGTTGCCAAGAGCTACTAGTTGAGTTGCAGGATAGAATTACAGAATTTGAAGAAGCAGATGTCGCTGTTACAGCAAGTACCTATGACGCTGTAGAACAGAATGCATCGTTTAAGAGTAGTGAAAAACTAACTTACCCGCTGTTATCAGATCAAGATGCAAAAACCGTGAAGAGCTTAGGGATTCTCGATGAGAGCTACGAAGAGGGTTCTTTTCAGTACGGCGTTTCACATCCTGGGGTGATATTGGTCGATACCGACGACAAAGTGGTACTAACTCGGGCAGAGCATAAATTCAATGATAGCGAATCCATGGACGATTTAATCGAAGAAGTGAAAGAGCTTATAGCAGTGGTAGCGTCGGAAGAAGAAGCCGATGCGGACGAAACCAACGAAGACTAGTCTATTCAGAGCATAAGTTCCTATGAAGATAAAAAAATTTATGTTCGTCGTGGCACTGCTGTTGTTTGCCGGTGCCGTCCTCGGCGAAGAGTATCAAGAAACATGGGGTCCCGACATTGGCTCAGACCTGCCGGACCTATCTGTCAAAGACACAGAGGGCAATGATCGATCGATTGACGATCTGCGCGGAGAGAGTAAGGGGCTATTAATCTTCTTTGTGCGCACCTCAAATTGGTGACCGTATTGCAAAGCGCAACTAGTTGAGTTGCAAGAAAGAGTTTCAGAATTTAACGACGCTGGCGTTGCTGTATCAGCAAGTACGTACGATTCAGTCGAGCAGAATGCCGAATTCAAAACTAGCGAAGAATTAACGTATCCGCTATTATCCGATCAAGACGCGAAAACAGTTAAAGCTCTTGGAATCCTCAACGAACGCTACGAGGAGGGTTCACGGGCATATGGGGTGCCTCATCCTGGAGTTATATTGATCGATACAGACGGCAAAGTGGTGCTAAAACGTGCGGAAGAGAAATATAGCGATCGTCCGTCCATGGACGACTTACTAGAAGACGTGAAAGAGTTTGTAGCAGGAGACGATTCAGAAGACGATGCCGATACGGAAGAGGAAAACTCCGAGGACTAGTCTAATCGGAGCTTAAGCTCCCAGTCGGTTGCGGGTTTCCCCTTGGGCTTCCCCAACCAAGTACTGAAAGTGCTGGTGCGAGTGAGATCAGGTAACTCGAACGCCAAGCGATTGAGTTTTCTAGCGCTCTCGTATTTTCAAACAGATTCGGGACGACTACGAATAGCACTACATCAATAGACAGCAAAACACATAAGACGAGATAAAGAACTGAAACCCAGTTCCGCGCACTTTGCTTTCTGATTCTCATCCAAGCAAGCCACTGTGCGATGAACGTCAGCAGGAAAAACGTCGTCGTGCTGAAAGATCTGATCGTTCGACAGGCACCACATTCGATCCCCAGAACAGATATTTGAAGCATTAACGCCGCAGCTCCAAGGCAGCCTAGGATCGTTGGTGCGAAGTTCAAAAAATGTCCATTGGGTGCACAAATTTTGTTCCAACGAGCCATGTCTAACCAATACACGAACGCAAGGATCGCGACCGGGATCACAGTAAATTTAACGATATAGAAACTTAACCCAAATCGACCAGTCCGACTAATACTAGTGCATCCTTCAATATGTGGAATACACCAAGGTACGAATTCTCCCAGATATGAGAATATATACCCTGACGCAGAACCGAGCCAGTAAAGTAACAGGATCAGGATTGGGCCGAACTTGAACCAAGGACGGAACGATTCGTGCTTCACCGCGTCACGCGACAGACCACTATCCATACTTATAGTCTGCGTTGTATCTTCCATTCAACACACTTATCACTCAGATTTAGACATAGTACTATGCGAACAACTCCGTTAAGAGTGGATGTGATTTTACTTCATCTTTTAGCTCAAAATTTGCTACAATGACGCAAATGAAAAGTCGATTCGCGAAGTTGGCAATTGGCACTTTAGTACTAGCTCTTTTCACGATTCAGTATGGGTGTCAAGTCGTGATATCGTCGGCAACAAACCGACTATTCAAAGATCTTGAAGCTTCGATATTGAATAACGACGATCCGGAACTTATTAAAGCCGGAATTCCCCCGTTTCTAATCCTTCTCGATGGGATGCTGCGCCAAAATCCTCGAGATGTTTCATTGCTCTTGGTAGCCGCCCAACTAAAAAGCTCCTTCGCAACTGCTTTTATTGAAGATGAGGACCGCCAACGTCGATATGCAACGAAAGCGCGGGAACATGCTTTAACGGCTGCTTGTTTGGACAACACCAAGTTGTGTGACTTGGATACCAAGCCATTTTCTGAAGTAGAGTCAGTGATCGCAACTTTAAGAGAATCTGACCTACCTCTTCTTTATGCCCTTACTGGTGCTTGGTCTAGTTGGATCCTCGTACATTCCGACGATCTTCGAGCAGTAGCTCAACTGTCAAGGGTGCAAACAATCGTCGAACGCATGCTAGAACTTGATGAGACTTATGAATTTGGGACGCCCCATATGTACATGGGTGTGTTCAAATCCTTAGTTCCACCCGCGCTCGGAGGGGACAGCGAGCAAGCGCGGTACCACTTTGAGCGAGCAATTTCCCTTAGTAAAGGCAAAAACTTATACGCCAAAGTGCTATTTGCGGAACGTTTTGCACGCTCTACTCTTGATCGAGAGCTCCACGATCGACTGTTGGCCGAAGTCATTAGTGCTGATCCGACCGTAGAAGGGCTCACCTTACAGAATAGATTAGCGCAACAACGCGCTCGAGAATTGAAAGATTCCGCAGATGACTTCTTCTAGAGTAATGCGCGTCACTGTCTTATTGAGTGCGTTGGCGGTTGTCTTTGCAGTTCACGGTATTGCCTCAACATTTAAGATTGCGACCACCGCCCCAGATGGTACGGCGCTAATGGTCGAATTGCGCGAGGCGGCGAAAGTTGTTGAAGAACGAACTGAAGGTAACGTAAAGTTCAAGTTTTATACCGGCGGAGTTATGGGTGATGATTTCACCGTCAGGCGCAAAATTAAAGCTCGGCAACTACACGGTGGCATCGTACAGACTAGTGTATATGTCAACGACATTCCAAACTTGAACCTCTACAGCCTCCCTATGTTGTTTCGAAGCCATGAAGAAGTGGCAGAAGTTCGCAGTAAGATGGATTCTCTGCTGATGAACGAACTCGAAGAGTCTGGGGTGGTGCCGATTGGATTCTCTGCGGTCGGATTCGCCTATGCGATGGGAACTAAACCGTTGGGCACCATTCAAGAAGTTCGTCGATCAAAAGTATGGACTCCGAAAGACGATCCAATTGCTAAACAAAACTTGAAAGTGTTTGGTATTACACCCATTCCACTCCCCGTGGGAGACGTACTCACAGGATTACAAACAGGTCTCATAGACACGATCGCGTCGCCACCTGTTGCCGCTATAGCTTTGCAATGGCATACGCAGGTCAAGTACGTGTTGGACATTCCGTTGCAGTACGTATACACCATTTATTCAATAGACCAACGAATGTTCAACCGCCTAAGCGAATCACATCAACAAGTGGTACTGAGCGAAATGAACAGCGCACTTACAAGGGCGGAAAAGCAACTGATCGAAGAACACGAAGAAGCATTGGAGGTCATGGTGGAGGAGGGTGTGGAACTAATCACACCCGACACAGACGCGCTAGCGGAGTGGCAGCAGCTATCCCAAGACGCCGTTAGCCAATGGTTAGAGGACGATGAGGTTGACCGGGAAAACTACGAATTATTAGAAGACGCTCTGGAGCAATTCCGTAACGAACATTCTCAATAGGATCAATCGTTATCTACGATGGATTGAGTCAGCGATACTAGTCGCACTTTTCCTTGCGCTGCTACTCGTAGCAGTTGTCCAGATCGCTTTAAGAAATATTGGCGAACTCTCGTTCGGTCTTTCGTGGGCTGACGAATTCGTGAGCATGTCGGTTCTGTGGATCACATTCCTGGGTGCAATGATTGCTGTTCGTCAAAACGGGCACATTCGAGTGGACTTCATGGAAAAATTTCTTCCTGGGGGCTGGTCGCGACTCGCCACGATATTTGCTGATCTTTGTGCTTGCGCCGTTTGCTGGATAGTTTGTTATTTTTCCGTCGTCTCCGTGATTTTGGAATTTCAAATCGGAATTTCTGGAATTGGGAAAATCCCATCCTGGGTGCTGGTTTCCATCATTCCATTCGCTTGTTTTGTCATGGGACTTCGATTTCTCCTTAGCATCTTTTTCAAGCACGACGAATGACTATTCTTGCGGTCCTCGTATTGGTCCTCATGGTACTTTGTGGTGCCCCCTTGTTTACAGTTATCTTGGCAGGGGGAATATTTGGTTATTTAGCAACTGACATTCCACTCTCGGTGATCGCGACGGAAATACTCCGACTCACCAATACTCCCCTGTTAGTAGCACTCCCTCTTTTCACATTTACAGGCTATCTACTTTCCGCATCGGAAACGACGCAAAGGCTGCTACAGCTGATTCGCGCACTCTTTGGTTGGATGCCCGGAGGGATGGCAATAGTCGGCTTTTTACTCTGTGCAGTTTTTACTGCACTGACTGGAGCATCGGGTGTAACGATCGTCGCGCTCGGTGCAATCTTGTTCCCGATCCTAGTGAAGGCAGGGTATTCGGAGAAATTCAGCTTGGGTCATATCACGACTTCAGGGAGCCTCGGTCTACTCCTTGTCCCCAGCATACCGCTGATCCTCTACGGTATTCTTGCACAACAAATGGATGTCGGGGATGACTTTACGGTTAAAGAACTCTTTATTGCAGGTTTGATACCCTTTATGTTGATGGTATTGGCCCTTTCGTTATGGACAGTTTTTCGTCATCGAGAGGTACCCACCACCAGGTTTAATCTGAAAGACCTGTGGGAAGCAGTAAAGAAGTGTAGATGGGAGTTGCCTCTTCCTTTCTTTATTTTTGGTGGCATTTTCGCCGGCTTTATCACGATATCTGAGATTGCAGCGATCACCGCGCTATATGTCTTGATCATCGAAGTGTTCGTGTATAAGGAAGTCAAATTTAAAGCGCTCCCAGGCATTGTTCAGGAGTCAATGGTTATGGTTGGTAGCATCATATTGATTCTTGGATGCGCGTTAGCACTAACGAACTTCTTCGTGGACATTGAAATCGCGCAGAAGTTGTTTTCGTATATCAACGACCAAGTTTCCAATCCTCTCGTGTTCTTGATGCTGCTCAACGTCTTTCTCTTACTCGTGGGAGCTTTGCTTGACATTTTCTCCGCGATAGTCATTTTGGTGCCGCTTCTACTGCCTGTGGCTGTTGGATACGGCATCCATCCTGTGCATCTTGGGATCATTCTTATCGCGAACCTTCAGATTGGTTATTTCACTCCACCTGTTGGAATGAATTTGTTTATTGCAAGCTATCGATTCAATAGGTCGATATTTGACTTGTATGTCGCCACGATACCGTTTATGTTGATATTGCTTGGTGTGTTAATGCTAATCACCTATCTGCCGTTTCTGTCGACGTGGTACCAGCACTTCTGATGCCGGTTCGATCAAGACTATTAGGAGAGTATTAGGTGCTTTGGTCGGTATCGTAACCGACGCTAAATACTTTGATCCGTAGCTTTTTAAGAGTGCTGACGATTTCGTGTTGGTAGGCAGGTGGAAATTCGATGTGGGTTGCGTCCGCATGAATTTGGTTCCAGGTTGGATCTACTTCACGAGTGGACCCATCCTCAAACAAGACCTCGTTCCATGCGTGGATACCAAACGATTGAGAACTCTCGTGATATGCTAACCCAACGACGGTTCGAGCTGGTAATTCAGCTACTGTCGCCAGTGCGGTAAATAGTTGCGCGAACTCGGTACAGTCGCCAATTTTTTGAGCTATTGTCTCTTCAACTGATTGAAGAGTGTTCCAGTTAGTGTAAGTTATGGTTCGATTTACATACGCGACAAGGGCGTTGACAATTAGATCTGATTCATCGATTCCTTCAATTACTTCAGCAACAATTGATCGCAACTTCTGAGAGGTTTGAGAATCTGACACGTTTCCGCCCCACTCGAAAAGTGTATAGGACGAAACCTTAGGCTCGGCAGAACTCGTAAGCACGTTGTGTTCATCGAGCAAGGAAGACCATGGGCCGAGTTCATCATCGAGAAACTCGAACTGTACCGTCATGGTTGATAGCGATCTAGGACTCTCTATTGGTCGATCAATCGGAATTCTGATGTCCTCGACCACATGTGGTGGTTGAAAATTTAAAGCAACAAAATCGTCTTCAGAAATCCACTTCATGCTCAACCCAGTGTCGTCGACTAATTCGTCTAGGCGTGGTAGTCCTTCCTCGAACGAGTAGGTTGCTAGGTCGCCGACTGAACTTGACACCTCTATGCTCTGGTCACTACGTTCTCTAATGGTCCATTGAATGGATTTGGCAGTCTCGTGAAATGGTGTTGGTATAGAAACCAGCTCATCTTCTTCAGATTCAAGACTTGCTATTAATGCTAGTTCCAACGCAAAGAATTCGTGCAATCCATATTCTTTATCCGATTCTTCGTTCGCTCGAATTTCCGCGTCGTTATTGTTAAACGGATAGATCTGTTCGACTAGGTATGGTTGATCGTTAGATACTGAATAGGTCGTCCGCGAAGCTACTGACAATTGGTAAGGTGAACGGGTTTGAAATTGATATACCGAGTCCGTAGCGAGGATGAGGCCGTTGGCACTTGGCATGCTCAAAGTCGTACGAAATTCGTACTCGTCGTCTTCGGTCTGACTAGCAGTACGAGAATAAGTGCCTATGGGAAGACCATTGTGCGCGACAACGTAATGCTGTGGGTCAAAAAAACTAGTCCTTATACGATCCAGCGGCTCACTCGATTGAGCATTTTCGCATCCTGTCAGGGTCCCCCACAACACTACGAGGAAGACCCACATAAAAACGTTTGGAATTTTCATCTCAAGTCAATTGGCTCAGCATTGATTTGATGTGTCTTTGTCGTTCACAATAGCACAAAAAACTGCGAGTTTCCTACAATGTCGCGCATGTGCAAGGACACCATAAAAGATTTCATACGCGAACGAGTCGCACGAGATATTCGAGAAGAACGAATCAGTGGCGGTGTTGTAACGAGATTCCCCCCGGAACCGAACGGATATCTGCATATTGGTCATGCTAAATCCATATGTCTAAATTTCGGCATTGCTGAAGAGTTCGGAGGAATTACCTACTTGCGGTTTGACGACACGAACCCACTGAGTGAAAGTGAGTCCTATGTACTAGCTATTCAAAGAGACGTAAAGTGGCTGGGTTTCGATTGGGAGAGTCGTTTAACATTCGCATCGGATTATTTTCCACAACTCTACGAGTTTGCGGAGGAATTGATCAAGCGCGATAAAGCCTTTGTTTGTGATCTGAGTTTTGAAGAGCTACAACAAAGTCGCGGTTCGTTAGTTGAACCAGGTACAGATAGCCCCTTTCGTAACAGAACTGTTGAAGAAAATCTCGAATTGTTCCGCCGCATGAGAGCTGGAGAATTTCCTACAGGATCGAAGACACTCCGGGCAAAAATTGACATGCTCGCACCCAACATAAACATGCGGGATCCTGTGCTCTATCGAATCATACACGCGCCACACCATCGCACGGGCTCGAACTGGTGTATATACCCGATGTATGACTTTACGCACTGTATATGTGATGCCTTGGAAGGGGTCACGCACTCTTTGTGTACATTGGAATTTGCCGACCACCGTCCGTTGTATGACTGGGTACTCGAGAATATCAACATCAACTTTCACCCACCACAGATTGAGTTTTCACGCTTAGGCTTGGAATACAACGTTATGTCCAAACGCATGTTAAACCAGCTAGTGGAAAACCGACACGTCTCGGGTTGGGACGATCCGAGAATGCCGACGCTCTCCGGGCTCCGAAAGCGAGGAGTTCCACCCGCGGCGATCCGTGATTTTTGTAACCGTGTTGGCGTTACGAAACAAAACAACAATATTGAAACTGAACTTCTCGACTTTTGTATTCGCAATACTTTGGAGCACACGACAAGGCGTGCGATGGCCGTGAAGCAGCCCTTAGCAATAGAAATCACTAACTTCGAAGGTGATGACTTGGTATTGGAAGCTCCTTGGCATCCAAAAAATGAAGAGTTAGGAGTTCGAACATTCACATTCGGCAGCTTGATTTATATCGATCGCGACGACTTTGCGATGAGCCCACCACCGAAGTTCAAGCGACTCGTACTTGGGGGTCTTGTCCGACTACGATACGCGTTCATCATTGAGTGTTTGGATGTGGAACGCGACGAGCATGGTACTATAACCAAAGTCTTCGCCAAGTACTTCCCTAGTTCCAAGAGTGGGTCGGACGCTAGCGGTCTCAAACCCAAAGGTGTGATTCAATTCGTTGCTGCAAACAATGCGCTCAGTGTACAGATGCATGATTACGATCGACTGTTTACTGTACCAACCCCGCTTAAGGAACAATTTGAACAAGAGATCAATCCGGATTCACATGTAGTACATAATGGATTTGTCGAAAAAGCAGTTAGTTCAGTTTCACATAGCTCCAGTTTTCAATTCGAGCGATTAGGTTTTTATTTCAGCAGTCCCGACGAGAGTCTTGAACAAGAACATCTAGTGTTTCATCGCACGGTAGCACTCAATCAAGGTTGGAAGCCCAAAGTTTGAAAGCTCCCTCTAGGGACTGTGTACTGGCCGCTGTAGCTCGAATAGCTCCGTATATCCACCACACACCCGTGCTTCAATCGAGAAGCATGAACAAACTTGTCGGTGCAAACCTATTTTTTAAATGTGAAAACTTTCAAAAGACGGGAGCGTTTAAAGCGCGCGGCGCGGTCAACACGGTTTTGCAGTTATCTTCTGATATTGAGTCAGTTGTGACCCATTCTTCGGGCAACCACGGAGCAGCTCTAGCATGGTCTACCAGTTTGCATGAAATAAACAGTTTTGTCGTGGTACCGACAGATGCTTCGCCTTTTAAACGTCGGAACATGGAGAGATACGGCGCTACGCTGATCGATTGTGGTCAGGAACTCGAAAGTCGCGAGAGTGTATTACAAGAGTTTCTGAAACAACACGATGCAACTTTCATTCATCCCTATGACGATGCCCGAATTATTACAGGTCAAGGAACTGCCACAATGGAACTACTCGAGAGTGAGCACAATCTAGATCAAATTTGGGTTCCAGTCGGTGGTGGAGGGCTAGCGAGTGGTGCTATACTTGCAGCGAACGGAAATGTTGAGATTGTGTGTGCCGAACCTGAGTTAGCGAAAGACGCATATTTGTCAATGCAGACTGGTGATCGACAGCCACCTCTACCACCAGTTACTGTTGCCGACGGGTTGCGATCCTCGTTAGGAGAACTGAATTTTGATATTCTCAAAGCCGCTAAGACACGAGTAGCCTTAGCGACCGAAGACTCAATCAACAGCGCTGTGCGTCTCGTGTTTGAGATGATGAAAATAGTAATCGAACCTTCGGCGGCCGTCGTTGTCGGAGCGATGTTGGATAACCCATCTTTCGTCGCGAAGAGAGTCGGTGCGATTTTGAGCGGAGGGAACGTTCCCTGTCCGCGCCAATTCAACTAAGCTCGGGTACCTTTTACTGCAGAGCTTCCAAACATTCCTAATTTGACAAAACCGGTCATGTCGTTGCCGTTTATTTCGACCGCAAACTCCAAGGTCATCGGCATCGGCTGAGTGATTTTCACTGACCAATTTAACTTGTTCCCGTCGACTTGTCCGTCCGTGATGGGAGAGGACCCCTGAGTGATCGCGATGGATCCGTTAAAGGTGTCACCATCGGCTTCAACGTTTACTTCAGCATTCTGCTTACCCATAGGAGTGTTTACTTCGATTTTCCAAGTTCCGTTGACTTCACTCATTCTGTTTGACTCTTCCTATTTTTGAATTCGCAGGTGGGAGATTGGGATTGTAGTAAGTTGCGTACGCAAGAGCTAAGGTAGTTTCAACCTTGGCGAATTCCAAAATTATACGAAGCACTCAATCTGTGAAACTACAAGGAAATTTCTAGCTGTAGCCAGGTCTTCAGACACTTGCAACTCGTACGATAGATCAATTTGTCCGGTCCGATATTTCTCTTCGCAAGGTTGCGTTAACAGTTTGAAACACTGTTCACGAATAGGCTACCTGGCTTGAGCGGAGTATGCAGTCGATAATAGGAGCTGAAGTTCGACCCCACTGAACTACAGGTCAAAGATTCGGGATCGCTATTCTTACGACATCAGAGAGCGTCTCGACCAAGCTAATCTCCATGTCGTCGCGTACTGAAGAGGGGAGTTTTTCTAACTCTGACGCATTGTCTTTTGGAAGAATTACGTGTCTAATTCCCGATCGATGCGCGGCAAGAATCTTTTCGCGGACACCACCAACCGGTAATACCAAACCGGATAACGTCAACTCTCCAGTCATGGCGATGTCATCTCTGACGATCTTGGAGCTATAAGCACTAGCAAGTGCTGTAGCCATAGTAATTCCTGCCGATGGCCCGTCTTTCGGTACCGCGCCGGCTGGAATGTGGATATGTACTCCCGATTGTTCTATTGCCTCTCGGTCAATGTGTAATTCATCGGCTACAGACCATATATAACTCCGCGCAGCTTTCGCAGACTCTTGCATAACTTGACCGACATGACCGGTGATGGTAACTTTGTCATCCTTTGAGGTCAAGGAAGCCTCAACATAGAGTACGTCACCTCCAGCTTCAGTCCACGCTAAGCCGGTCGCGACACCATTCGTGAGAGTTCGTCGGTTGCGGTCTTCGCGAAACTTTTCCGGTCCTAATAACTCGACAATCTTTTCGACGTTAAGCTTGCCTCTCGATGTGTCTTCAAGGAGACTATTCTTCGCTCGTTTTCGAGCAATACTCTCGATTGTTCTTTCTAAGTTTCGAACGCCTGCCTCGCGTGTATAACGTCGCACGACATGTTTTAGGCCTCCGTCCGTGAACTGCATTTGAGGTTCTTGCAACCCAGCATTCAATGTTTGTCGAGGAATCAAGAATCGACGAGCGATTTCCAATTTTTCTAACTCACTGTAACCGGTCAACTCAATGACCTCTAATCGATCAAGCAATGGGCGCAGTATTCCTTCGAGCGTATTCGCAGTAGTTATAAAAAATACCTTTGAAAGATCGAAAGGCAGATTGAGATAGTTATCTCGGAATTCGATGTTTTGAGCAGGGTCTAGAATTTCCATCAACGCGGCTGAGGGATCTCCTCGAAAGTCTCTTCCCAATTTGTCGAGTTCATCCAGCATTAAAACGGGATTGCGAACGCCACATCTCCGAATTGCTTGGAGAATTCGACCAGGCATTGATCCGATGTAGGTCCGACGATGTCCGCGTAATTCAGCTTCATCGTGCAAACCTCCGAGGCTCATGCGTTCAAATTTACGGCCCATCGCGCGTGCGATTGATTGTCCAAGTGAGGTCTTTCCAACACCAGGTGGTCCAACGAAACAGAGAATCGAAGCTTTTGCTTCAGGGTTAAGTTTTAGAACAGCGAGAGATTCGAGTATACGGTCCTTAACGTCCTCTAAACCAAAGTGATCCTCTTCTAAAATTTCTTTTGCATGCCCTAGTTCAAGATTGTCTTCGGTAACGACATTCCATGGTAGTTCGGCTACTAGTTCTAGATAGCTTCGTGCAACTTGAAAGTCGGATGCATGAGGAGACATCCTAGCAAGTCGACGGAGCTCGCGGTCAACTTCTTTTCTAGCGTTTTCAGGAATATTTGCTTGTCGCAGTTGTTCCTTTAATTCTGCAATCTCGTCATCGTTTTCGCCTTCACCCAACGCTTGTTCGATCGCGCGTTTTTGCTGACGAAGTAAATGCTCCCGTTGTTGTTGCTCCATGCCTTCGTGAGCAGAACTTTGAATTTCAAGCTGAATTTCTGCGATTGACAATTCGTTCTTGAGAACTTCGAGAACATATTCCATGAGCTTATCTACGTCATCTATTTCAAGAATCTCTTGGGCTTGTTCTTCGTGGAGATGTTTTGAATAGGACGCGATTCGATACATTTGCGTAACGGGGTTCTTGTATTGCCCGACAAATTGTTGATAGACTTGTTCACTCTTATCGGGATTCAGTACGCTCGCGATCTTCTGAGCGTACTCCAAAGCGGTGGCGTGGGTAGCGAGGGCACTCGCACTGATTTTTGGAAAAACGTCTGCTAGATTTGTGAGTTCAGCATACTGTGCTGACATGTACTCTTTGTTGTTGTATACCCGATGTAATTGCACTCGTTGTTGTGCTTCTGCAATGACCTGCGCACCGGAATTACGTTTGTCGACTCGCTTAATGGTGCAAAGTGAGCCGATGGTGTACAAGTCCTGTTTAACGGGATCTTCCATTTCCGCGTCGCGTTGTAGTACAGTCAGAATCAAGCTATTAGATTCCATAGCCTTCGTTACTGCACGCAGTGATTTTTCTCGACCCACGGCGATCGGAGCTATCTGCCCGGGATAAATTACAAGATTTTTTAGTGGTAATACAGGTGCGACTGCCATCTATCGCCTGCTTTCTTCGTGTCTATACATAGCTTAGTAAATATGGTCAAACAAAGTGAATTCAACCGTTGGTTGACTGACTCTTCTTCGACGCAGAGCTCAATAATCTAGCGATTCAAATCCATCTTAGCTTACATAGATGATTTTAAGCGAGTTTTTGGAAAAATTCTTTGGAAATTTCCTAGCTCGACTAGTAGGGAAGTTCGAAAATCGTGTAAAGAAGTCGACTCGCATTGGGCCGATGTAGCGGAGCGCTCAAAGAGTCAACTATTGCGATAGACTTTGGCATACCGAAGCATAACATATCGTTTAATTCTTTGCACAAGAGCCAGTGTTCGACTGTTCTCAAGTCAAGGTGGTGAGTGTAAGTGGATGTGGCTCCTTAGCGTTTAGTGAGAACTCATGGAAGTCGGTCGCTCACAAGTAAAACACCCAAATTCATACGAAACATTACAAGTCATCTTTCAGTTTGGAAAAGGACTGTACGAGCCACGGTCGAGTATCTCGTTGTTGAAAGATTTGTCGTTTCGAGTAGTGTGATACACGCTGAAGCATCGAGTTTACTTATGAAATTACAAGTTCAAGTGCATTTCTATTCAATGTAGATTAAACACTAAGGGATTGTAGAACGCTATTAGGTCATCACAGGAGGATGAAGTGCTATCAAAAACATCGCCTTCCTAAATTCGACTGGCTCGTGTGCCGGGTAGCACCCTAGGTTCCTTCAGTAAACCGGCTTTCAAGATCACAGAGCAGTGAACTCATTAGTTCTTCACTGTTCTTTCTATTTTTAAGAGTTTGAAGCTACTGAATGCAAGTTGATGGAAGATCGATGTTTGAATAACCAAATTCCGCGAATTTTGCGGGTTCAAAGATCTGTAGAACTTGTGCTCCTACACGAACATGGTTGATCGCTACTGCACGAATCGAAATTGTTTTTCCGGAGTCGTTCTACTTTCACTTCCAAAATCGGTTGCTAGATTCAAGCCGATTGAATCTGAACTTCTTTCACTAAGTCGATGGACCGCAACCCGTGTGTGGGAATTCAGGACTCGAACGAAATTTACAAGAGAATTCTTTGGATTCACAATCCCTTGGTAAGTTGAACTAGTCTTAGCCTCAAATTGAGCTCCCGGCTTGGCATGAGTTGTTGCATTAAGGTCAAACAATCCGAATGATAGCAAGTCTCCGGTCATCCAACCTGACGCGTTTACACTCGGTAATTTCGCTACTAGAAGCTGATTGAAACGGTCAAAATTTAACGAACTAGTATCATTTTCCTCTTTTATGGGAGGGCAGTTGGAACATCCGTGTCTGTACCAAACAGTTGCTGTTAGAGATTGGGAGTCGTCTTCATCGACTTCGTAGGATACACACACTTTTTGATATGATTTCGTAGCCCCTCCATCGCAATTCTGTAAACAAATCAAATCGCTCGTTGCGCTTCCGTCGTTATAAGGTTCAGAAGTAGCACAGTCAGGGTTGGCATACATCCACCACTCCCAATTGCAGGGAAGTGTCGATTCCGATTCCGATTCTGGTTCTGATTCTGAATCCGACTCCGAATCAGATTCCGACAAGAGAATGTCCAAAGTGGCTTCCTCGTCGTCTAGACGAAATTCAAGACGACTATCGTGACTCGGAGACACTGGTGAGAATTGCATGGATAGCTTTGCCTCGTTCCCACCGGTCTCTGTGAGAGCGGTAGAAAACGGTACGAAAAATATCACTAATAAGCAACTAGTAGCCCAGATTCTCGACTGTAGTTTTTTAAACATTGTTAACCTCCCACGTTGAATTCTTTTGAATGCGCTTCTTATGAGCAACTAGCATTCTCAACGATTATAAATGATTTCTCAATATTCCTGCTCATGTCGAAGGACTCTACATTTATAAACAGGACTTGCTTATTAGAAGAAATGTTCATCACGAAAAAGTTACATTTTGCTAGTACCACAGTTTGACATCTGAACCTTACGGGACAAGAGACCGCAATCGGTTCGAGTCTGAGCCGCTTCCAGATATTCAACGTAATTCTGTAGCGATAGATGTTTGGAACAATGTTGGATTTGCCGTAAATTTCGTTGATTTCTATACTAACATATTATTAAGTGCGCACGGCACTACTTAAAATTGACGCTCTAAACTCGTTCATAGGAGTTACTTTCAAAGTTTAGCTTACGTCGATAGATAACACAACGTCGTGGTATTAGGGGCTCTAGTAAATCGTGAATAGGACAGAATAAACAAGTGAAGACAACATCTTTTGTAACCTGCCTGCGCGAAATGATGGATTTACAGCACACGCACAATCAACAAGTACATCCCCATTGGCATAAACAGAACTATCCATTCCACCGAGCAATTTGGACAGAGTGCGCGGAACTTCTCGATCATTACGGTTGGAAGTGGTGGAAACTTCAAGAACCAGACTTGGTTCAGGTCAAACTCGAAATCGTCGATATTTGGCATTTTGGTCTGTCGATGCTGATCGTAGCGGAACAAAATATTGAAGAACTCGCGCGCGAGATGCTCGAGTGTGAGCAGGATTGTAGCGTGGTTGGTCCCAGCTTTGTTCCTTCCGTGGAAGCACTAGCCCAACAGGCTTTAGACCGACGATTCGACACGATAGCTTTCATGGACATGATGAACGCGCTGCCGTTTCCATTGCAAGATCTTTATGGCATTTATAAAGGGAAGAACGTACTAAATCGATTCCGACAATCAAACGGCTACAAGGATGGTAGCTATCAGAAATTTTGGAATGGAAAAGAAGACAACGTACATCTTGCGGAACTCGTCCTTGAACTTGATCCATACGACGCAGAGTTCCTCTCCAAGTTGTATAGCCAACTAGACAATAGGTATCGTGAATTAACGGTAGAGGGACCACGTTCCTAAGCATGACGAACAGTGGTCGCTTGTTTCCGGAGGATTGGAAACCTCCCGTAATTGCAACACTTATTTATGTTATGCGTGATGAAGAAGTTCTTCTAATCGAAAAGAAGCGCGGGCATGGAGCTGGAAAAGTGAACGCACCGGGTGGAAAAGTCACATCATCGGAATCGTTGCCAGCTTGTGCGGTTCGTGAGTGTGAAGAAGAAGTCGGAATCATTGCGCACAATCCTCAACAACGTGGATTACTGCGCTTTCAGGACTTGGTGAACGGGTTCGCGTTGCAAGGTGCAGTTTTCGTGGCAACGGAGTTCTCAGGAACTCTGAAGGAAACTATCGAGGCGACACCTTTTTGGTGTTTGAAGAGTGCCGTCCCTTATGAATTAATGTGGGAAGACGATCAGTATTGGTTACCCCATATATTAGGAGGAAAGCAAATAGCAGGTGACTTCTACTTCCGAGACGATCAATTAGTGTCTTGGGGTCTTGAGATTACTTAGGAGTAAATCTCAGGGATGGGAGAGCACTCTCTTTTTAGTTGATTTCCTGCATGACATCATCGACCGCGTCAGACAACACATTCACGATCTGATCTACATGTGATTCGTTAATAGTCAGGGGTGGCCCAATCAGCACCACGTCGCGCACAATACCGGTGCCCGCACCGTAGAAGTGCACGCCTTTTTCAAAACACTTGCTGATCAGTCTACCAGTAACATTGTCTGAGATTTCAAAACGTTCCAAGGTACTTCGATTCTTTACAACTTCAATCGCTTGAAGTAGCCCTTTCCCGCGAGATTCAGCCACGTGAGGGTGGTTTGAAAATGCAGACTGCAGTTTTTGTTCTAAGACGCATCCCAAGCTATCAGCCTTCGACACTAAATCTTCGCGTTCCATGATCTCCAGCACTTTGTCTGCGATCGCGCAACCAGAGGGATGAGAACCGTAGGTATGAAACATTACTGCTAAGCCGGGTACTTGTTCTATCGTCTCGGCGATTGTATTTTTAGAAAAGACAGCGTTAATAGGCGCATAACCGGCCGCCAGCCCTTTGCCACTGATGATGAAGTCGGGGAGTACCGGCCAATGTTCGTATCCCCATTTAGTTCCGGTCCGACCGAACCCAGTCATAATTTCATCGCAAATCCATAGCACGTCGTAGCGATCACACAGTTCTCGAATACCCTCCCAATAGCCGTCGGGCGGTACCATCGCACCACCACTAGCCCCAATTATTGGCTCACCGAGAATAGCTGCGACGGTTTCCGGACCCTCTAGTTCAAGAATCCGCTGAAACGCTTCAACATAGAATTCGGCTGGTTTATCACTGTCACATCTAAGCGTGTAAGGTGTTGGGATAATTGGATATGTGGGGAGAGTGTGTTCAATTCCTTGTTTACGTGCCTGATGTCCTCCTATCGCCATAGTAGTATGCGTGGTTCCATGGTAGGAGATGTCGCGCCCGATGATCTTGTACTTTTCGGGTTGGTTTTTTGCCGCGAAATACATCTGCGCAATGCGCATAGCTGATTCGATCGCTTCTGAACCGCCACTAGTGAAATGAAATCGATTGAATTCGGGGGGCAACCAAGATTTCTGTAAACGTTCAACCAATGCTTCTCGCTCATCGCAATTCCAGGGAGGAATGATGTAATCTAGTTTGAGCACCGATTCCCGTGCGACGTCGGCAACTTCGGTGCGTCCATGGCCAATGTTGGACACAATAGCTCCACCTGCCCCATCCAGTATTTCTCGACCATCGTCGGTGTATAAGAAAACTCCGTCAGCACTGGTGATATGGATCGGTTTTCCGTTTTGCAAGAAAGGCCAATTAGCCATTACTTTCAATCCTCGGTAATTTACAGATCAAACAAAAAATTATGCATGTTGAGGCTCACTACATCCCTGTCTCTGAGTCAACATCAATTAAATCCGTCTCCTGAATAACTTCATCGAGAATCAGGCGTGTGGAGTTTCCAACTTGAACTTGCGCGCGATTACTTTCCACGTCGTCGTCGGCGCGTGTGGTATTCCCTGTTCTCGAGAGACGGGCGTACACCTCGAGACCTTCTTCAGGCAACTCTTCGAGAGGTAGCATGGCGTCTTCGACCGTTAGTACAACGTCTAAAGGTAAATCGCGTTTCATTACGCGTTTTACGATAAGTGGTGGCTCTCCATCTTGACTTGCTACCGCGCGTCCGATAATAAAGACCGTCGCATCGTCATCTGCTATGATTCCGTTACCCAGGCTCACCGATACGGAGATGCCGTCCTCAGTTGCTGTGTTCGCAAGGCTTAAAGATACTTTTGGTAACGTCGATGGATCAAGCCAACCACTCGAAACTTCCTGAATTGCATTAGTACTCAAGATAGAAGGCGACGAGGTCAATCTAGCAACCACCTTTACCCGATTTGCGTCGGATAACGTTGCATGGGGGACCATAGCTACAGCATCGTCTAAGACAATGTTGTAGTTTGTCTTGCGAACAAATGGTCGTTGCACTACAGCTAGAGGTGGTTCAGTTTCATCAGTTTGTGCGAAAACGGTCAACCACAAATTTGGGGCATTCACTGTTTGAACATCGACATTTAAACGTATTCCAATATGGTCTTCGTTCAGTTGTTCGTTGGTCACATCTATAAAGATCTCAAATTGTCGAGCATCATCCGGATCTTGCGTGTTACGAATTCCGCGTTCAAATAAATTGCGAGCTTTTACGTACTCTTGTTCGCGATAAGCAGTTATTCCATAGAGTAGCATGATGTAAGGTTGATCAGGCACTTGAGTGAGTACTCGATTCGCTACTCGCCGCGCATCTTCATTGATTTCGCCGTTGATTGTGACTTCCGCTTCAATGCGTTCTAAATCGGCTCTAACGGACGTAATGTTGTTCACTTCTGCCAACTTGTGCGTACGAATCACACCTTCCAAGTCTTTGTTGAGAGAGTAGGCTGAGATAAGATAGTCTGATGAACCCACACTTCGGTGTCGAGAATTGTTTCGCTGTTCTAATTTAGCTATTAGTTGCTCAAGTCTCTTTTTTTGTTGATCGGGTTCTAGGTACGGTAGTTCCTCAAGTTGTTGAACCATGCGCTCAAGCGTCGACGCTTGAAGATCACCCCATAACAGATACCCGAAAAAGCCCAATATACAAACCAATAAACACCCTGTGAGTTGCAATGCCAAAAAACGGGGTTCAGTCGCTGATTCAGGTTCTTCATCGGCTACATCATTCAACAAAAGATGATCAGCCTCTACCTTATCTTGTTCGTCGTCATCTTTTTTAGCCTCAGCAACACGTTCCTCATGGATTGCGAGATTTGCGTCTCGGCGAGACCAGCGTCGCGTACGGTACTGATAGCGAGTGTCGAGATATATCCACCCTCCGACGGCAATGCCAAGCAGAATAATCGCGGCTAAAGTCAGAATCACTAATGTATCCCTGAAATCTCTTTAACACGCTGCATGTCGCTCAAGTTAAGAGTGATCGCGTTGCGTTTTTCTCGAATGCCCAACAAGAACCATGTTGCTAGCAGTAATAGGACAATGGGGGAACCCCACAAAGCCCAGGTGCCCGGGGTAAACCGGGGTTTAAACAGAATGAAGTCTCCGTATCGTTCTCGTAAATAATCTCGAATTTCTGGATCAGATTTGCCGTCGCGCATAAGTGAAAATATGGTCCGTCGCAAGTCCTGAGCTATGGGCGCGTCTGAGCCCGCCAAGTTCGTGTTAACGCATTGGGGACACCGAAACTCTTCGATCAATCGCCCGAATCGCTTTTGCTCGGATTCATGCTCAAATTCAAAACCATCGATTGATTGTGTCATGGAGAAAGTAAAGCTTACTACGAAAATTAGTAGCATTCAGTTCTGCGCTCCTTTTGTCTCTAGCCATGGTTGAAATTCTTCCATCCAAACTGTACGTGTCAATACACCCACTTGTTTGGCGCGAATAATTCCCTTTGGGTCGACTAAGAAGGTCTCAGGTGCGCCGTAAACTCCTAGGTCGATGCAGACATCCCCTTGTTCATCGACAACGACTTTCTCATACGGATTACCTCGTTCGTATAGCCATGTTTTCGCGTCTTCGGCGTTGTCGCGGTAATTGATTCCGATGATCGAAATTGTTTCTGATCTAGCCAAATCCAAGAGTAAATCGTGTTCCTCAATGCAAGCGGTACACCACGACGCCCAAACGTTAACTAAACGAAAGGTTCCGATGAGATCATCTCGTGTAATCCTTTTTTCATCTAGAAGCGTCATACTTGAAAACTCCGGAAACGGGTCGTTTAGTAGCGCCGAGGGATGCACGGTATGTTTCCCGATTCTAAAACCAATCCCAAGGAAAAAAACCAGAATTCCAAAGCCAATTAATGGCGTAAGAAGTAACAATCGCGTCTTTAAGCGTCGCTCCATTACTCTGGGTACTTGGTCTCTAAATCTCTGTGCGACAACCTACGGTATCGTTTGTCGAGCATCGCGATAAGAGCCGCTAAACCTGCGACCACCGCTCCAAACCATATCCATCGTTGAAATGGTTTGTCTTGAATTTCTACCCCCCAAGTGTCGTTTTCCATGGGGCCCGCGAAAGTTATGTATCGATCTTTGAAGATACCGGGTGCGATAGCTGCTTCGTAGGTGATGTGATCTCGAATTGGATATAACCGTCGTTCGGGGAACAAGGACCGCTGATCACCAAAGTCAAATTGGGCTCGTTCACCGATGAAGTTTTGTGATTCAGTCATCTGGACGTTTACTAGTTCATACTGGGTTCCGCTCACTTCGATGGACTGACCGATTTTCAGCCGTGCGTCCTTAGACTCGGTATAGACACTCGTCACCGCTACTCCGATTACTGCGATTGCAAACCCAACATGTGCCACGGACATTCCAATAAATCCCAAGGTGAGTGCGTTTCGTTGTCGATAACAAGCGATTGCATGGGTGATTATGATCCAGATTGCTAGTGCTACCGCGCAAGATGCTCCAAGATGTACACCGTCTGCCAATATCCATGGTAGGAGCAGCGCAACCACTGCTGATCCACCCAAGAATATGAGCGCATTTACAACCAATTTCATTGGAGTATGTTTCCAACGCGAGATTGGAGCAATAGCTAGGGCGAATGAGAGCAACAACATGATTGGTACGAACATGGCATTGAAGTATGGCTCACCAACGGACAGTCTATCATCTCCGCCAACGAACCATTCGTGTCCGAGGGGATACAACGTCCCTAACAGAATCGTGAAGAGGGCTACAACCAGTAACGCATTATTGATCAATAACAAGAGCTCGCGGGACACGCCCCAATACTGAACTTGGGTGTTGAGTGTGTGCGCGCGAAATGCATAGAGCACAAGGGAACTGCCTGCAACTAGAACGAAAATTGTCAGCAAAATCAGCCCCCGTTGGGGATCTACCGCAAACGCATGGACGCTGGACAACACGCCGCTACGGACAAGAAATGCCCCCATCAGTACCAAAGTGAACGTTAAGAGCGTGAGCAGAATGGTCCAGTTCTTAAATGCACCACGTTTCTCGGTAGCCGACAACGAATGAATGAGTGCAGTTCCAGCCAGCCAAGGCATAAACGATGCGTTTTCAACAGGATCCCAAAACCACCATCCCCCCCAACCAAGTTCGTAATAAGCCCACCAGCTACCTAGAACGATACCAATGGTCAGGAATAACCAGGCTACATTGACCCAAGGTCGCACCCAACGTGCCCAAGCAGAATCGATCTTTCCTGTAGCTAGTGCTGCGATTCCAAAAGCGAACGTTACGCCAAACCCAACGTAACCGATGTATAGCATCGGTGGATGAATGATTTGTCCAATGTCCTGAAGGACGGGATTTAAGTCCGCACCCTGTATTGGCACATTCGGCACCAAGCGCTCAAATGGATTACTCGAAAAGAGTAGGAACGCAAGGAACATAACGCTGAGAACTCCCAACGTCCCCAGTACGTACCCGTGTAATTTCAGCGGAATGTGCCGCGCGCGAGTTGCAACAAGCACGGTCCACACCGCTGTTACGAGAGTCCATAGTAAAAAAGAACCCTCGTGTGCGCCCCAGACCCCTGCCACTTTGTAGTACCACGGCAGCGCTGTGTTGGAGTTGTTCGCGACGTAGAGTACCGAAAAGTCATCATCGAGAAACGCGAGAATTAGAAGTAAAAACGACAAGCCTAGTACTGCCACTTGTACTTTTGTGAGGCGGATGGACATATCCACCCATGAAGCTCGGTTCTGGGCCGCTCCAAAGAACCCAAAAAGCGCGATCCCGATCGCGCTCATCAATCCTAAAAATGCACTAAAGTGACCTAGTTCAGGGATCAACTTGCTCGACCATCCCTTTCAATTCTGGCGGTTCGTAATTTTCGTCGTGTTTTGCAAGTACTCGAGTTGCGTCGAACACGCCATCAGCATTTAACCTACCGACCACAACTGTACCTTTATCTTCACGAAACAATGAAGGTAGGATACCCTCAAATCGAACACTAAAGGTTGAACTGACACGGTCGGTGATATCGAAAGTAACACCTAGTCCCGTGGAATCGCGTACGACACTCCCTGTTTTGACAAATCCGCCTGCTCGGATAGTGCGTTCAATAGGTACATCACCACTTACGACTTGGTCGGGCAAATAGAAATGATTGATGTAGTTCGCTAATGCAAAGATAGTTATCAGTACTGTGGTCAGACCACCGATAAATAAGAACAGAACGATTGATAGACGGCGACGTCGGTGAGGTTTCACTACAACTCTATGTCTTCTTGATTCCTTTGTTTAAACCGCCTTAGTTGGATGAATGGGAAAGTGCCCAATCCTATCAATACGATGGCTGTGAGGATATACGTGCTCCACACATAGATGCCATGTCCATCCATTGTAAGTAGTTCCATCATCGATTTCTTCCTTGGATCCAGGGTTGAACCCAGTTCTTCGAAGCGTTCCGTAGGATTGTTACGTATCTCATGTTTGCGAGAATAATACCTGCAGTCAGAATAAAGACACTCGCAATGTTCGTGAACAGGGGAATTCGATAAATCTTATCGATGCTGATATCGCCAAACAATTCAATGCTTGCTGGTTGGTGCAATGTTTCAAACCAAACAACAGAATATTTAATAATTGGAATATTTATTGCACCCACTATTGCAAGAATACTTAGTGCCGTCGTTGCACGAGCAGGATTTGGGATCACCTGTCTTAACACGATGAGCCCAAGGTACAAGATCAACAGGATAAAAGTTGTTACTATTCTAGCGTCCCATTCCCAGGGGGTACCCCAAGTAGGCATACCCCAAATCATACCGGATCCGAGTGCTAGCGCAGTCAACCAAAATCCAACTGGCGCGGCTGCAGCCATGTATACATCCGCCATTTTGAGTTTCCACACCAGATGGACGACCCCAGCGACTGCTATCGAAATGTAAACGATCTGAGCAAAGATAGCAACGGGTACATGCACGAACATAATGCGAAAACTGTTTCCTTGAAGACGTTCTGGTGGAACGAACGCTAACCCCCAAATCGAGCCTACGAGGAGCCCAACGACACCCAACACGTACAACCAAACGATCCAAACTTTGATATCCAGAAAAAAGTATTGAGGTGAAGCTAGACGTTGCATCCACAACGGTAAGAATTTCATTTCAAGAATCTTGGCTCAGTTTAATTACAGGTCCTAATGCCAGTGGAATCACGGTGATTGAGCCGCTGAGCAAAGCAAGGCACCAAAGTAATTCTGAAGTATAGGGAGCACTGTCAATGTTCAAGTGACACACTCCCATACCAAACAGCAATATGGGTATATACATCGGTAGGATCAATACCGTGAGAAGTTCACCGCCGCGTCCAAGGCCTACAAGTAGAGCTGTGACGAGTGCCCCAAGCATAGTAATAGTCGGCGTACCTATAAGAAGAGTTAGACCGAGCATCGTTGCATTTTCGAGTTGCATTCCACTCATCAATCCGATGAGAGGTCCGAGTATCGTTATAGGAATCCCCGTTAATGTCCAGTGCGCGAGTAACTTCGCTACTACTAGTGAGAGCACTGCATCAGAGTGAAGAACTGCTACCGCAAGGGTTCCGTCTGCATGATCTCGCTTAAATAGATTATCCAACGACACAATGCTGGTGAAGAGTGTGGTAATCCATATCACTGAAACAAGGACTTTACTGTCACCTGAAATCAGGTCGTTCAACGCGAACGTGAATATTCCAACAACAACAATGAAGAAGACTATTGGGATAATCGATTCCACACCCGATCGAACTTCGATCAGCAGCTCCCGCCGGTACAGTGCCCAGAACCGCACTAACTGATACCGAGCTCGACTTGGATTGCTTGAGCTAGCGGTGAAGCTGCGTGAGAAGCGATTACAGCACTTCCACCCGTTCTGCTGTGTTCTTGAATCAATTTTCGAACGAGCTCTTCGCCTTGACTATCTAAGGATGAGAATGGCTCATCCATCAACCACAATTTGTACTCACCAATTAACAAACATACAAAGCTGCATCGTCTCTTTTGTCCTGCAGAGAGTTCTTGAATCAACTTGTTCGTAGCGGTACGAAGTTCAAATACTTCTAGCAATTCTTGCGCTCGGGCAGTGTCAAATTTCGCCCCGTTCAGCGTACTTGTCCACCTAAGGTTTTCCTGTACCGTAAGAATACTTGCGAGACCGAATTTGTGCCCTAGATACCCTATTGGTTCGACATAACGAATAACGTCACCGGAATCTGGTTGTTGTAAGCCTGCCATGATTCGGAGGAGAGTGGACTTACCGCAACCGTTAGGTCCACGCAATTCAATTGTTTCTCCTGCAGCGACAGATATGCTCAGACCATCGAAGAGTTCTTGAGATCCCGGCTGGCAATGAAGATTATTAACGGTCAAATGCGTACTAGACACGATCTTTTATGATTAAGTTCAATCGTGGCTGAATTTAGATTTTCGAATTTGTTCAGCGGGCCGAATGTCGGCCGTATTACTCTTAGTATCAAACGTAATAACCGCTCGTTCAGTGCGTAGAGCCTGCAGGATTTGCTCTCGTTTTTCATCTAGGGTGCCATCCCAAACACAACCGTCGCGAGTGATAAACTCTTCAATCAATTCATTACGAGCGGAAAGCGATAGTTGAGAGAAAGGAACGATTACAAAATCAGCCATGCTGAGCTAGTACTTCCTGTACAACATCGAGAAGTCTCCCCTCTGGATTCGTGGAGTCTTGACCGAACGTGAATAGTTGCCGATCCCCAAGATGAGAGAGCTTTATGTTTCGGATTGCGCGGGCAATGTTTTCCACCCGACCCGGATGAGTCTGATCCCATTCTTTGAGCAGCGACTTAATCTGTTGGCGCTGGAGTTGCTCCTGCGAACCGCAAAGATCACAAGGAATTATTGGGTGATTCAGCATCTTCGAATAGCGCGCGATCAGTTTTTCACGTACATAGTACAGCGGGCGAATGACGTGGTGAACTCCGTCGTCTGATACTAGATAGGGCGGCATGGACTTCATTGTGCCACCAAAAAACAAGTTCAAAAAGAGAGTTTCAACAACATCGTCAAGATGGTGCCCAAGTGCAATCTTTGTCGCTTTGATCTTCTTGGCTGTTGAATAAAGGATTCCACGACGTAGTCGCGAACAGATAGGGCAATATATCTTGCCTTCTGGTGTTACTTTTGTGACTACCGAGTACGTGTCTTCTTGAACGACAAAGTATTCGATGTCGCGAGTGTTGCAATAATCGGGGATGACTTTCTCGGGAAAATTTGGTTGCATTTGGTCGACATTGACTACGACTAAACTGAAATCCACGGGTGCGTTGTGTTGCAAAGATGTCAGTGTTTCAAGTAATGTATACGAGTCTTTGCCTCCCGAAAGGCAGACCATGACACGGTCGCCGGCTTCAATCATGTCATAATCAGCAATAGCTTGTCCGACGAGACGACGAAGCTTTTTCTTTGTCTTGTTCAGCTCGTACCTAGAGTGCTCAGCGTCGTTCGGTAAAGACGTTCCAACTTTGGTCACAGTGTTTTGCGTTCCTGTTGCTTTCACAATATGTGCTTAAACAGGCAAGCCTTCAGATGAAGCGTTGCATTCCGCTGTACTCTTACGTTCGCGTGTGCGAGCGAGATGCAGTTGTCGCAAGCGTTCGGACCGGCGCGCACGCGTCGCGGGTGTAAGTTCATGGTGGCAGGCCGAACAACTGAGACCGTACTCATAGAGAGGATGGACCTTGTCGTTTGGACTAAGCGGCCCACCACAAGCTAAACAGAGTTCCGCAGAGCCTTCCAGCAGAGTTTCGTTCAGAGCAACGCGCTGGTCAAAAACAAAACACTCACCCTCCCAGAATGAGTCATCTGTTGTTTCCTCAAGGTACCCTAGGATTCCACGGTCAAGTTGGACAACGGATTTAAAACCTAGCTTGAACATAGATTGCGCGGCTTTCTCACAACGTATACCACCAGTGCAGTAAAGAGCTACTGACTGATCATAGTCTATCTCAGTTTGTTGTTGAAGAAAGTTGTTGAATTCTCGAAAGTTTTCGGTTTCTGGTTGAATAGAAGCTCGAAATCGACCAAGATCATGTTCGTATTGATTGCGTACGTCGAGCACTACCGCCTCGTTCGCCCGCAGCAAATTGTTCCATTGGTTTGAGTTAACTTTTGGAAGAGCAGGTAGCGTAAAGTCAAAGGGTGTACCGCAGGACACAATTTCAGGACGAATTTGGACTAATAGTTTGTCAAAGGGGAGAGTGTCGGGATGTGCGCGTGAAAGTGTAGGTCGTAGCTCTTGTAACGCGAGACAAGTTTTGATCCGTTCAGCGATCGTTTCCAATACTCCTGCGTTAGCATGCGCAAGTGCAGCATTGATCCCTTCGTTCGCGAGAATACAGGTACCGAGAACATCAGACTGGGCACACAGATCTTCAACAAAGTCCCGCGCACTAACGAGTTCCTCGATTTTCGCGAAGCGATAGAACGATGCAACGTACATGGGATATTGATGAGGAATTCGCGCTAGGTGTTTTTTTCGCCACCGCGACAGGGTGGAGACTCTGGAACGGATCCGAACCTTTTCTCCCAGTCTTGACTGGTGTAGAGGTGGAGCGAAAGCGCATGTATCGGTCCCGCGAGCTCTTCCTGCAAGATCTCGTTAATCATACGATGTCGTTGAATCAATCGAAGCCCTTCAAACTTGTCACTGATCATGACAACTTTAAAGTGAGTTTCGGAACCCGTTGGTACATTGTGTTTCCCACTTTCATTAACGACTTCTAAGTGTGTGGGATCACAAACTGCTAACTTCGCTTCCAAAACTTCTTGGACGGAGATGGTCATATTTTTGCTACCACTGTCGTTATGTTGTCAGTGCTGCCGTGTTTATCAGCGGTTTCCACGAGCATGGATGCAAGGAACCGGAGGTTGTGAGAATGCGCGTCCATGACTTCTTGAATTTCGGGGTGAGGGACGAAATCTGAGATGCCATCACTACAGAGCATCAAACAGTCTCCTGGTTGAAGTTCTGCATTTGTGATCTCGGGTTCTACGGTTTGTTGTGGACCAACGGAACGAGTAACCAGATTGCGCATAGGAGCTACTCGGGCTTCTTCTGCCGTCATCTCCCCACGATCAACTTTTTGCTGTACTAACGAATGATCTTTTGTTACTTGTCTGAGTTCTTTTTTACGAAATAGGTAACCTCGAGAATCGCCAACATGGCAAAACGTCGCAAGCAATTCGTCTACGATACAGTATACAATCGTGGTACCCATACCCGCAAAATCGGAATAGGTCTGCCCACGATCGAAGACCATAGAGTTGGCATGAATTACAGCTTCAATCAAGTCTTCGGGTTGTAAACTCCGGCTGTCGTTGATGTTGGCTAGTGTGCTGGAGACTTCGTCAATTGCGATACGCGCGGCGACATGGCCAGCACTAGTTCCGCCCATTCCGTCGGCAACCGCGAGAAATCCAAATTCTGGTCGGATGCTAAACACATCCTCATTTCGACTTCGGACTCGTCCTACCCATGTCTTACCTCTAGATTCCACGAATTTCCATATCCATGTACATTGCTAGTGTTTAATGATGTCGTGCGAAAAATTCGTGCTATTGACTGAGAAATTGTCCTTGATACTACTCGGTTGAGGTCGGTACATAAAGGTTGTGGAAACCGCGATTTCTGGGTCCGATGTGTACACTGTATGGTAGTAAGCCAAATTTATGGGTGCAATTTTATGTTGACGGTGTTATCACCTTCCAAAAATCTAGATTTCAAGACAAAACTAACGACGCGCAAACGCTCCGAACCAACATTTAACGATCGAACTACGGAGCTTATTTCTCAATTACAACAATTGAGTGCTGGCAATATAGCAAAGTTGATGAATATCAGCGACGATTTAGCAGATTTGAACTATGAACGCTATCAGAATTGGACTGTACCCAACGGAAAACGCCGACCTGCGATTCTGTCCTTTCGGGGGGATGTATATTTGGGACTGGGTGCCGAGACCTTCGGAGAACGAGATCTCACCGCCGCGCAACGACGGCTCAGAATTCTCTCTGGTCTATATGGAGTATTGCGACCGCTAGACGCCATTCAACCGTATCGACTGGAAATGGGAACCGATCTAACAAATAGCCATGGAACTGACTTGTATGCGTATTGGAACGACGAAATCGCTGATTCGTTGAACTCGGAATTAGCAAACCATCGATCACCAGTACTTGTAAACGCAGCTTCCAATGAATATTTAAGCGATGACCTAGTTCGCAAAATCAATTATCGAGTCGTGCACTGTAAATTCCTTGAACGACATCGCGAAGACTATCGATTTATGAGTTATTTTGGGAAACGCGCTCGAGGTCTGTTAGCTCGATTTGTTGTGCTAAATCGAGTGGATAATCCAAATCGCTTGCGTGAGTTTAAAGCCGAGGGTTACTACTATTCACGCGAGCGTTCGACGCGGGATAGCTTTGTCTTCCTGCGCGACCAACGACCTGAACCAAACACCGGATAACAACTGATGGAACAAAGAAGTACTTCTCGTGATCACATCGAAGCTGCAGTTTTTCGCAGGCTGGTCTCACACTTACGCGCACGGTCCGATGTGCAGAACATCGACTTAATGAATCTCGCAGGGTTTTGCCGCAATTGTCTGTCCAAGTGGTACGTTTCCGCAAGTGCCGACGCAGGTGAAGCGGTCCAATACGAGGAAGCCCGCGAACTGATATATGGGATGGGGTACGACGAATGGAAAGAACTGTATCAGACTGAGCCAACTGCCGAACAACTCGAAAAGTTTCGAGCGCAGGATTCATCGAACTAAGTTTGCTTCTCGCGTCTCTAAAAGGTGAGCTTTAAAATTCACTCCTTGCCATATTTCTAGGTGACTTAACCCGAAACTGGACTATGCCCGATCCTCAAATAGAACAAAACAACGTCCCCGAACAAAAGTCTAATCTCGCAACTCGAGTTCAGAGCATTAAGTGGGGGAGAGCACTGCTTAACTTTTGGCGAGAGTGGCGTGGCTTCTTTGTATTTATCGTGCTCATGTTGCTATTTCGTTCGGCCATTGCAGATTGGAACCATGTACCGTCAGGGAGCATGAACCCTGGGATTATTGCTGGGGATCGAGTTGTTGTCGACAAGATCGCGTACGACATCCGCTGGCCCTTCACACTGAATCGCATCAGCCGATGGTCGCATCCCCAACGAGGAGACATCGTAACCTTCCCAAGTCCGGAGGACAACAAGACACTTCTCATAAAACGAGTCATTGGAGTTGGGGGAGATAAGATCGAACTACACGATAATCGTCTCTTCATAAACAACGTACCGGCCGTCTACACCGTATTAGGCGATGAAGAAATTAAGAGATTGCACTTGATCCCAGACGATCGAGTAGTGTTCGCGCGGGAAGAAATATTGGGTCACAGTCGAGTTATTCAATGGCGTCGCAATCAGCGATCTCGAATCGCTGATTTTGGTCCTTTTACACTCGCGGAAGACGAATATTTTATGATGGGCGACAACCGTGATGACAGCAAAGATTCACGAGCTATCGGCGCTATCGAGAGAGACCGAGTCATTGGTCGCGCGCATACAATATCCTTTTCGTTCAACTTAGAGCGCTATTGGTTACCACGCTTACGACGATTTTTCATATATCTTGAGTAACGAATGTGTAACTTGATTCATCTTGGTAACTGTGTGCTTGAATACGTTCAAGCATCAAAACCAGTGGATGAAATCGCGTAAAATCAAACTGTACCTGTCCGCAATTATTTAAGGAATCGATATGAATAAAAAATTTCTCGCATCTTTGAGTTTGGTTCCGTTGATCTTCTTCGGAGTGTTTGGAACTCTCAGTTCATCTTCAGCGGACGAGTCAACCATCGGGACCATTGACATTGAAACCCGACCTGCACCATTAGAACCTGATAGACCTCATGAAAGGGTTACTAAACAGATAGTAGATCACGTAAAACTCAATCACTTTTCTCGGCAGAAACCACTCAATGATGAGGTGTCTGAAATCTTATTCGAACGATTCTTGGAGCGACTTGATCCAGACAAGAAATATTTTCTGAAGTCTGATATCAGAGAATTCGAACCTCATAAAACCCGGTTTGATGATTATTTGAAGAGCGGAAAACTAGATGCTGCATTTGAGATTTTTAACCGAATTCAGACGCGTCAATTCGATCGGTTCACTTGGGTTCTGAAGCGGTTAAAAAGAGGTATTGACTCCTTCGACCTAGAGACGGATGATGTCCTGCGTCTAGATAGAGATGAAGAAGGGACGTGGTTGGCGAACAAGTCAGAAGCGAACAAGCTGTGGGAAAAGTACTTAGTCGACGACATTATTAGATCGACATTGCGCGATCCTGAGGAAGACCCAATCGAATTCTTGACTAAAACTTACACACAAGCGCTCAGTAGAGAAGTACAGACCGTATCCGAAGACGCCTACTCAGCATACATGAATTCTTTTTCGACATATTACGATCCTCACACTGAATACTTAAATCCGAGAGCGTCGGATAATTTCGATATTTCAATGTCTTTGTCTCTGTTCGGGATCGGAGCGATATTGGAGCAGGGACAACGTGACGGATACATCGTAATTAGTGAATTGATCAAAGGATGTCCAGCTGAGAAGACCGAGAATGTAGAAGAAGGTGATCGCATCGTAGGCGTTGGACAACGCAAAGATGCTCCGATAATCGATATCGTAGGAAAACGCCTCGATCAAGTTGTTACATTGATTAGAGGTCCGAAGGATTCTACTGTATATTTAGAACTACTGAGTTCTGAAGACACCGGAAGCGAACAAAAATTTGTATCTATCGTACGGGATGAGTGTAAGATAGAGTCGAGTGCCGCCACAAAGAAAATCGTCGAGCTCGGTCCTGATCCAATCACTGGTGAGATGCGAAAGGTCGGAGTCATCGACTTGCCGTCAATGTACGTCGACTTTGATGCAAAGAACCGGAATGAGCCAAATTATAAAAGCGCGACCAGAGATGTTGAGCGGTTAATCAGAGAATTGAAAAGAGAAGGTATCGTTGGGTTGATCATTGATCTACGCCAAAACGGTGGCGGTTCGCTGGAAGAAGCTAACACGTTAACAGGCTTGTTTATCAAGTTTGGTCCAACGGTGCAAGTTAAAAATGCCCGCGGTCAAGTGGGCAGATTACGGGATGACGATACTAAAGTCGCTTGGAGTGGGCCATTGGCAGTTCTTGTCGATAGGAGATCAGCATCGGCGTCAGAGATATTCGCCGGGGCTATTCAAGACTATGGTCGCGGGATTATTTTGGGAAATCGTACTTTTGGTAAAGGTACTGTACAAACTTTGCAAGACCTTTCTCACGGGAAGTTGAAGATCACGCAGTCCAAGTTCTATCGAGTGTCGGGCCATAGTACTCAAAACAAGGGCGTAGTCCCAGACATAGAGTATCCAGAGCTTATCGATCCAACAAACATTGGCGAGAGTAATTACGAAGAAGCATTGAAGTACGACATTATTGACCCAATCAGCAAAACGCACGATCCTTTAATTGGGACGTTATTACCCAGACTAACTGAATTACATCGGGAACGAATCGCCGATAATCTGGAATTTCTTTTCTACGACGCTTTGGAAGAACGTATCAAGCAGGATCGGAACCGAGACACGCGATCACTCAATTTTGAAAATCGAGAAAAGGAACGCGAACAATACGAAGATTGGCGATTGAGTATGGAAAACGAACTTCTAATTGCAGATGGATATGAACCGGTTGAAACAATGCGCGAATTACGAAAAAAGCGTGAGTCAATCATCAAGGAAGAAGAAGAGAATAACGTGCCTGATGCCTTGCTGGTCGAGTCGGCGAAGATTATCATGGACCTTCTCGAATTAAAAGAAGAAGTTGCCGCTTCCAACGAAACGGAAACCACCGGCATCTAATTTCTCTGCATCCAGTTGATAACCGTGGTTGTGATTGGCAACCGCGAGATGTCGGGAACACGCGCATTTGGTTTAGGATAACCTACAACTAGAAGGAGGAAAGGCTTTTCTCGTGCAGGTCGGTCCAAAATCTCATTGAGAAAGCCCATGGGACTCGGAGTATGCGTCAACGTTGCGAGTCCGGCATGATGCAAAGCTGCGATTAGGAAACCACATGCAAGTCCCACTGACTCTGGCATATAGTAGTTTTTGACTTTGTTACCTTGGTCATCCATTCCAAATCGTTCCAAAAACACAACAATTAACACGGGTGCTTCAGTCAGAAATGGTTTGTTCTCGTCAGTTCCCAATGGAGCAAGAGCTGCCAGCCATTCCGCGGTTGCTCGGTGCTCATAAAACTCACGTTCCTCGGCTTCCGCACCTTCACGAATTTCTTGTTTGGTTTCCGGGTCGCGGACCACTACGAACCTCCATGGTTGGCGATTCGCCCCACTTGGCGCGCTAACGGCTGTTTTCAGTGCGTTTTCGATGACCTCATCTGGTACGTGGCGACGTTCAAAGTCTCGGACTGTGCGACGATTCGATAGCTCATGCAATAACTCGCGTGAGCGTTGGATCATCTCATGCTCTTCATACTCTTGGAAGATTAACTTCTTAGTTTTGAATATGCCGTAGTCCCGCATACACCCGAGTCATTGAATTTCGCGTGGTCGAGGCTATCGAAGCCGATAGTTTAGCGACAGTTTGATACGTCGCCCCTTCGGATTATGAGTCATCCCGTCATATGCGAACTCGACATTCGCGAAGGGTGGTGGCTCATCAGTCAAATTCAAAATCGAAAACGCGACATTTAACCCAAAACGTTCAAGATACCATTGGGCGGTTAAATCTAGGGTAGTAAATCCGCCGACTTCGAAATCACCTACGGGTACCCCACCATAGCCATCGTGAGACGCATCGTCCGAGTAAGATGAAATGTGGTTGAGGTAGGTAGTTATGCTCTTTGTGTTCCACGAGTAAGTAAGGAACATTTGTGTTTTCCATTGAGGTATTGGCACAAGCAATGGGTTACCAAAGTTCAATTTCCCAGCCGCATCAACACTAGGACGAATGATTTGTTCGGCGAACTGAAGCGGTTTCAGGTCGTAGCTTAACGTGTATGTTCCACTGAAGCCTGCTCTAAGTTGTCCGTCGTGAAATGGTCCCGCCGCAGTGACGTACCAATCAAAACCGGAAGTTTCGACACCAGGCCAATTCACAAGTGGAACCTCAACTCTAGTAATGGATCTAGCATCACATGGGTTGCTAAGCGTGTCGGATCGACCACTAGCGCAATAGATAAACTCCTGGACGAAGCTTCTAGTACTTGGATCTGCATAGAGTTCATCCACATCGTCATGGGGGATGCTACCGATGACATCTTTAAAGTCATACGACCAGTAGTCGAGGGTAACCTGGATTCCATTTGCTAGCGACGCGATCAAGCCGACGTTAAATGTGTTCGCGCGTTCCGGATCTAGTGATTCATCTCCGTAGAGATCCACGGGGATCCAAGCCCCGACTTGGCTAACGTAATTGGTAACGGTCAACGGAACACCTTCAAGCAAGTCGTCAACGGATGGAGTCCTAAACGTTGTTTGTAGCGTCGTGCGAAGTGTCAACGTGTCGCTTACTTCCCAGCGAACCGCAATCTTAGGGTCAAGGCTACTCGCTTCCTCGTACTGTTCGAAGTTTAAAGCAAACTGTGCATTGATCTGTTCGCTGACTAGGTATGCAAATTCCCCAAATATACGATGAACCTGCTGCTCACTGTCGTATGGGTTGTAGGCGTTAATAAAAGTGAAAGCTCCAAAATTCCCGGTTAGGCATGATTGGTCGCCCAATACGGGACAAGGATTTAAATCCAAGTTTCCATGTTCATTCGGTTCGCCTTCCGCCGTGAAAGATCTGAATTGATATCCTGCGGCGTAACTGAGCTTATCGGAAATTAAGTCTCCGCTGATAGTAGCATCTAGAACCAGAAGTGAGGTGCTATTATCGATGTCTGAGACACTATTCATCCAATTGATCAGTTCCGGTGCATTAGCTTGCGACGGGTCATATGCGGGATTCTGTCGATCAAAGAAATCTGCACCTGGTAACGCAGAGTGCGACATTGCACTACTAAACGGATTCAAATATAGACACCCGTCGGTACCTGGCGCTTTATCGGTGTTGGCTATCCGCATACCAGGACCTAAGGATGGGTCCGCTACAACACCGACACCGCAGTTTGGTCCGCCGTACCCACGAAAAGCCAAGAACAAACGTTCTGTCAGGATAGCTGGGATCGGTACGTTGCCTTGAGCGCCGGAGAGCGCAAATGCCAATTCGTAAAACGTGGTTTTACCCTCTGGGATGTCAAGACTGCCTTCGAGGGCACCCGCGAATCGCCAAGTTGTTGCCACTCGTTCTGCTGTACGCTCCGTGTATCCATTCCCAAAAGGTCGTCCCCGAAAATACCAATTCTCGCCGCTTTGGCACTCTTGACGAAAGTTTGCGCTGTAATCTTCGTCAGCACAGAATGCTAATCTGTTGGGGTGGTTGGGACCGATCTCCAACACTCCTCGATGTAGCAATGGAAATGGTGGGTGCGACGGCTGAGTTTGCCATTGAGGCATGACGGAGTGCGACCAGAGTGCTTCCAAATGATAACTGGAAGTGTCTCCAAAATCGCCGTTCAACTCCGCAAATACTTTTGTGAATTGAAGTTCTTCGATAATGTTGTCGAATGGTTGGTAATTGAAAATACAGTAGTAAGGATCGACCGCAGGGTGTTCTGGGTACCCATTGAGTTGATTACAGTAGGGATCCACTTTGCCGCTCCATTGAACCGCTCGCAATGCGTCTATCACCTCGGCGCGAGGTGTTGTAGCAGTATCTATACCTGTCGGAAACCAGAAGTATCCTGGACTACCGACACTGGACCAGGCTGCGCGCCAGGGATCAACCAACGGACGCAACGCCCAATCTCGATCCTCGGCTTCTAATTCACCCCGTCGTTCATGCTCGAACGAAATCGCGAAGTCTCCCATATCACCGAGAGATCCGCCGTAAATCGCGTTAACGATCATGTCGCTTGCGCTATCGAAACTGTCGATCGAGACTGATGTCTCAAATCCAGTGAAAGATCGACGAGTAACGAAGTTTGCAATACCGCCAATTGCGTCCGAACCGTATATCGCGCTGGCACCTTCTTTGAGAATTTCAACACGTCCAATTGCAACACTAGGAAGTACGCTTAGGTCTACAAACCGTCCCCCAACTAACCTTGCAGGTAAATAAGTTTGACGTTTACCGTTGAACAGAACCAACGTCCGAGAAGCGCCTAAGCCGCGCAGGTTTACATTAGAGACTGATTCCGGTACTGCTGCCGGCAAGCTGGAGTTATACCAGCCGGATCGCTCCCCAGCGACGCCGTTACTTCCACCGAGGTTTTTTATGAGGTCTACGACAAGTGGAGCTCCCTGACTTTCGTACGTGGTGCGGTCGACAATGGTGACTGCGTGAGAAGCATCAATTGGTGTCCCTCGTATCACAGAGCCTACTACCAACACTTCTTCCAAATCGTCATCTTCTGTAGCTTGGTCTTCGGTTTGTGCTCCAAGAGTAAGGCAACCGATGATAACTGTTACAAAGACCGAGTACTTAATACTTCGACCCATGTCAAAGATACAGTTCAACATACTTTAAACCTCAATTGCGGTGAAACCTCTATTTTAGCAAAAGACTTGGAAGCCATTTGCGTGGACCAGAAGGCAGTCACGGGTCCATTACAGTACAAAGACTAGACTGTTCCGAAAGCAGTTATCTCGTAGACGCGACGAGCTTTAGATATAGATACTGACCATCACGTCAATTCTCGACCACTTGATACTCGTGAGCGCTTTGGTCAATCTTTTGTGAAATGCGTCTTGGAACTGCTGGAACTTTAATCTCAGTTGCTCTCGCATTACGTATGGTCGAAGTGCTACTGTCTGATCTTGCTCTCCTTGATGTCCGATTAGGAGATGATTGACTGGAGCGATCGCCGGATTGTCCTACTTAAAATCGAATCCACGAAATTCAGTAGGAACGATCAGTGAAAAAAGTAGGTCGGCAAACGGCTCGCCTTGCAGGTATGCTCGCCATAGTTCATGCGGTCATTACACTGATTTTGAATTTCAGTGACCTTTCAGATTGGATGACAATCTATAAATTCTTAGGAGTCGCTACAGCGTCCACGGCTATCATTTTGCTCGCTTCGATTGCCGCAAAATCAGAAAGCTGGGTTTACCCCATTCTCATTATCGTATGCTCCATCATAGGAATGCAGTTAGGAGATTTGCCTACTCGTTGGTTTCTATTCGTAAGTCTAGTAGGTGGGATTTTGTTGACACCCGACCGATCCGGGCAAACGTCAGATGAAGCGAAAAAAATACCGACCGGTAAGCACAAAGTCCAAGCGAGGTTTTGGTAGGTTGTGCGGAGCTAATTGTGCGTACCTGCCTGAGCAACCAAAACCTTAAACTTGGCCTCGATATTACTCACCCTATCTGTGCTGGTGGCAGATTTGAGCTAGCGAACCCTGCGTTAACTCTCTACTACGCGAAATTCTGGAGCACGCTGGTCTATCGTTTGTTGAATTGAATCTTGGAAGTGTTGGAACGGTAACGTCATTTGCTCTCGAATTCCGTATCGTCGAAGCGTTACAGTTTGGTCTTGCTCTTCTTGATTTCCGACGATGAGAAGGTTTGGTATCTTATTTACGGTCGCTGCTCTGATCTTCTTCGATACCGTGTCGGACTCCTCTGCAAGTTCGGCTCGAATGAACCTAGCACGTAAAGCTGATACGATTTTTCGACCGTAGTCGTGAAATTGATCGGACACGGTGATTACTTTCACCTGAACTGGCGCTAGCCAAGTCGGGAAAGCACCACCGTAGTGCTCAATGAGATAGGCAACGATCCGCTCATGCGTGGATAGAGGTGCTCGATGTATGCAATAAGGAACGTGGTCGAGCCCGTCGCTACCAACGTAAGACAAACCCAAACGAGCCGGAACCGCGAAATCTAGTTGAACGGTGCTAACAGACTCCTCTCGCCCAGTAACAGTTGGAAATTGAACGTCAATTTTTGGACCATAGAAAGCGGCTTCGCCGACACCGATAACAAAATCCACTTCCATTTCGTTCAATAGTTCTTCGATGATCGCTTCAGATTTGGTCCAAGCGCTCGGATTGTCGACATACTTCTGTTTTCGTTTGGGGTCCTCTGGATCTGACTTAGACAACCGTAGGTAGTAGGACTCTAACCCAAGAATCCGATATGCTTCGGCGTAGAGTTCCATGACGTTTCGAAACTCGCTCTTGATTTGTTCTTCGGTGCAATAAATGTGGGCGTCATTCATGCACATGCCGCGCACTCGGACTAGTCCTCCGACTGCTCCAGATTCTTCAAATCGATACACGTGGCTGTACTCAGCTAAGCGTAGTGGTAGATCTCGGTAACTTCGAGGTTCGGCATCAAAAATTTTGTGATGATGGGGACAGTTCATCGGTTTGAGCACATAGGCTTCCTTAACTCTCTCCCCAGATTCGGTCTGTTCAACAAGCTCCATCGGGGGATACATATCCTCGGCATAGTGAGATAGGTGTCCAGTTTGGGAGAATAGTTCTTGTTTTGCGATGTGTGGGGTCGAAACCCGTTTGTACCCAGCTTGAAATTCGAGTTCGAAAGCTAGCTTTTCTAATTCGTCGCGAATGATCGTCCCATTAGGCAGCCACAGGGGTAATCCACGTCCAATGTCGTTATCGATGGTGTATATGCCAAGTTGTTTACCGAGTTTCTTGTGATCTCGTTCTTGGGCTAGTTCATATGCTTGAACATGGCTATCTAGCTCTTCTTTACTCAGAAACGCCCATGCGTAAATTCGAGTGAGCATTTGGTTGTCTGAATCCCCACGCCAATAGGCACCAGCGACACTTCTCAATTTAAACGAATCTCGAGGGATTTCTTTAGTAGTGTCGACATGAGGACCTTCACACATGTCTACAAATGAACCATTACGATAAAACGAAAGCGAATCTAAGTCGTACTTGTCACATAGTTCTTCGGCATATTCCTGTTTATAGGGTTCACCCATCTCCGTCAATCGTGCAAATGCGTCGTTCTTGGGAAGGCTTTCTTGATAAAAGCGTTGCCCACTCTTGAGAATTTTTTTCATGAGCCGTTCGATTTCTGGAAAATCTCCATCGGTAATCGGCTCACTTAGTGCGAAGTCGTAGTAGAAACCATCTTTGATGGGCGGTCCAAATCCAAGCGTAGAGCCCGGTCGTAGCTGAAGCACAGCTTGCGCGAGCACGTGTGCTAAGCTATGACGAACTCGATAGAGTTGTTCGTCGTCGGATTGAAATTCACCTTGATGTTCGAAAGACATGCTAAGAAACTCTAGTGTTTACGGACCCGCTTAACTGTCGTCGAGCAGATTTTCTAGTACGTATTGCAGAATGCCACCGGCTCGGAAGTACTCGATTTCATTCGGAGTGTCAATGCGAGCACGAACTTCAACAGTTTGACTACTGCCATCTGCGTATGCGATGGTCAAACAAAAATCTTGCTTAGGCTTCAGAGAGTCCTTGCCATCCGGGAAACTCAGACTCAACTGCTCTCTGCCAGTGAGATGTAAAGTTTTTCTAGAAACTTGGGCCGGGAATTCTAGTGGAAGGACACCCATGCCAACCAGATTGGAGCGATGGATGCGCTCGAACGACTCTGCTATGACAGCGACAATGCCGATTAGTTTCGTGCCTTTTGCAGCCCAGTCTCGGCTCGACCCAGTGCCGTACTCCTTTCCCGCGACCACTACAAGCGGCGTGTTAGTCTTCGCGTATCTTTGAGACGCTTCATATATTGAGACTTGCTCTGCGGAAGGGACATGGAGGGTATACCCACCTTCAGTACCGGGAACCATTTCATTGCGGATACGTATGTTTGCAAACGTTCCACGCATCATGACTTCGTGGTTTCCTCTTCGCGAACCATAAGAATTGAAGTCCTTTACCGCAACGTCACGATGTTGCAAATATTCTCCAGCAGGACTTGCGGCTTGGATCGCGCCCGCCGGTGAGATGTGATCGGTGGTCACCGAATCACCTAGCAATGCCAGAATGTTTGCGTTGTTGAATTCGATCGCGCCCCGTATATGCTGATTTGTTGAAAAGAACGGTGGTTGTTTAACGTATGTCGAATCATCCCAATCGTAGGTTGCCGAGTGGGCAGCATCCATGGATCGCCACTCGGGCGGACCGGTGAATACGTCAGCATACTGCCTCGCGAACATCTCAGCAGACACTTTCTGCAGCTGACTCTGCAACTCTGCATTCGTTGGCCATAAATCTCTTAGATAGACATCGCTACCACTACTGTCCTGCGCGATTGGCATCGTACTGAAGTTGATTTTTGTAGTTCCAGCAAGAGCAAACGCGACTACTAACGGTGGCGACGCAAGCCAGTTTGTCTTGACTTCTTGATGAATTCGTCCCTCAAAGTTTCGGTTACCTGAGAGGACAGCGGCAACTACAAGATTTCCGCTAGAAATCGCGGTGGAGATCGGTTCGGGAAGAGGGCCGGAATTCCCGATACATGTAGTGCAACCATAACCTACTAAGTTAAAGCCGATCTGATCGAGGGCATCTTGTAGGTTGGTGTGTTCTAAATATTCAGAAACAACTTTGGATCCAGGCGCAAGCGATGTTTTCACCCAGGGTTTCACTGAAAGTCCGAATTCGAGGGCTTTCTTAGCAATCAATCCTGCCGCTAACATGACCGCAGGATTAGAGGTGTTCGTGCACGATGTAATTGCTGCTATAACGACATCGCCGTGGGTGAGTGAGTAGTCTTCACCTGTAATCGCTGTACTTTGTGAAATATTTTGTTCGCCCACGCCGTACTGAGATGCGGCAAGTTCAAATGCAGGCTGGATTCGATCGAGTGGGACGCGATCTTGTGGTCGTTTCGGTCCTGCGACGGATGGCTCAATCGTAGAAATGTCTAATTCAATCACTTCTGAGTAGTGAGGTGGTGCCTCGTCGTCGCGCCACATTCCTTGTTGTTTCGCGTACGCTTCCACGAGTGCAACGACACTTTCTGGTCGAGAGCTTAAACGTAAGTAAGTCAGTGTCTCCGCGTCGATCGGAAAGAACCCACATGTCGCACCATACTCGGGTGCCATATTCGCGATGGTCGCGCGGTCGGCTAGAGACAAAGTGTCTAAAGCCGCACCGTAAAACTCGACAAAGCAACCGACCACGCCATGTTGCCTTAGTCGTTCTACAATTACGAGCACGAGGTCGGTCGCGGTGACTCCATCGCGTAAAGTACCGGTAAGGTGTACTCCAACAACCTTTGGAATCAACATGGATATAGGCTGACCTAACATCGCGGCTTCAGCTTCGATGCCGCCCACTCCCCAACCTAGAACGCCAAGAGCATTGATCATTGTGGTATGGCTGTCCGTGCCTACAAGAGTATCGGGATAAGCGGCCGTCCCATTCGAAGAAGCATTGGTCCAAACGACGCGAGCTAGGTACTCAAGATTTACTTGATGACAAATTCCGGTTCCAGGAGGAACCACGCTAAAGTTGGAAAATGCATTTTGTCCCCACTTCAAGAATCGATATCGTTCCAAGTTCCTTGTGATCTCGAGTGCAACATTTGCTTCAAACGCATCATCAGATCCAAAGTGGTCTACCATCACAGAGTGATCGATAACAAGGTCGACTGGTGTGAGTGGATTGATAATTTGCGGGTCTCTACCGGCTCGAACCACAGCATCGCGCATTGCGGCCAAGTCTGCTACTGCCGGTACTCCGGTGAAATCTTGCATGAGAACACGAGCAGGTCGGTACGCGATGTCTCGATCTTTGGGATGTTCTTGATTCCAATTCGCTAGGTGCTGGATGTCTTCAGCGGTTACGGTCGTACTATCCTCATGGCGAAGAAGATTTTCTAACAGCACCTTCAGTGATACTGGAAGGTATGAAATATCACCAGCGCCATGCTCGCTAGCGCGATTAAGGTCGTGGTAAATGTATTCTTCGTCTTGGACTCGAAGAATATGTTGGCTATTGAAACTGTTTATGGACACAGCACCTTCAATCCAAAGAAGTAGGAGGTGAGAGCGATAAGTGGCACGAAGTGCGGACACTCATTTTAAGAATGGGTTGCAACCGCGTACTACTAGCCACCTTATTTGCGACTGCGTTTGCCGGTCTAGCGACCAAGAGGTACGGAGTGGCTTAGTCTAAGCCAACAGCTGCTCCCTTGTTTCTCGGATCGGACACACCGATCACATTTGATTCTGTTGCTAACGCAGAATTTGCATCACCGATTGCTGCGCGAGTTGCAATTTTGTGTCCCAGTTCGGTGAGTTCGTCCAGAGTCTCCTGTTCGAATTTGTCTCGTTCGACGGTAATTTGGTCTGGTAACCATTGGTGGTGGAATCTTGGACTACCGACTGCATCGTGGAGAGACATTTCGTGGTCGACTAGATTCACGATAATTTGAAGAACCGTTGTGATAATGGTAGAACCACCAGGGGATCCTGTTACTAGGACACGACCATCGGTGTGCACGAGGATCGTTGGCGTCATGGAACTCAGCATTCGTTTTTTAGGTTCTATCGCATTGGCTTCACCACCCACTAAGCCAAATTGATTCGGAACACCCGGTTTTGCTGAAAAATCATCCATCTCGTTATTCAACAAGAACCCTGCCCCTTGTACAACGTATCCGTTACCATAACCTGAGTTGAGTGTTGTCGTCAGGGCTACGGCGTTACCCTCGCTATCGATCGCGGACAGATGCGTTGTTTCCTCACTTTCTAAAGGAATCTGACCAGCCGTGATGTTCTTGGAAGATGTTGCACTGTCTTCGTCGAAGTCTTCAAATCTAGACAAAGAATATTTCTTGCTAGTCAGAGTCTCAATAGGAACTGGGAAAAAGTCCGTGTCGCCGAGATACTCTGCTCGATCTGAGTACGCTCGGCGTTCCACTTCAGCCATGAGATGCAGCGTTGACGCGGTACCGAATCCACTTGCTGTCAAATCGTGTGGTTCCAGCATGTTGAGCATTTGAATGAGGATTATCCCACCCGAGGAGGGTGGCGGCATTGAGACTACCTCATGCTCGCGGTATGTTCCAACTATTGGGTCCCGCCACTTGGGTGTATAGTCTTTGAGATCTTCTAACGAAATTAAACCATTACCGCGCGCCATTTCCGCGACGATGAGTTCAGCCGTTTTGCCTTGGTAAAACCCATCACGACCTTCTTCAGAAATACGCTGCAACGTCGCAGCTAGATCTTTTTGGACAAAGAGTGAACCAGCCTCTAGTACCTCACCATCTTCATCCAAAAACTTATTTCGAGATCCATCAGAACGTAGCCAAACATCCTTGCGTCCCGCAATCTGTCGCGCAATGTCTTTTGGGAGTTCGAACCCTTCTTCTGCTAATCGAATAGCTTCGGCAAGAACTTCTTGCCGCGAGAGCTTTCCGAATCGCTCGTGTGCTAGTAATAGACCAGCGACTGAACCGGGTACTCCACTCGCCATGCGACTTCGAAGAGCGACATTGGGATCGTAGTTTCCATCCTCATCCAAGAACATATCTCGGGTTGATGCGGCAGGTGCGATTTCTCGGAAGTCTAACGCCCAAGTAGAACCATCATGCTGTCGGAACACTATGAAACCACCACCACCTAAATTTCCAGCCGATGGATAGGTAACCGCTAGTGCAAAGGCTGAAGCAACGATCGCGTCGATTGCATTACCACCTTGTTGCATGGCATCGACTCCAGCTTGAGATGCTAATTCGGAGCGGGTTGATACCACACCCTTCTTGGCATGGACTTCATTTGCGCAAACACAACACACCTGGAAGAACAGCAACAGCAAGATCGAGCCGATTCCAAAAATCCTCCTACAGGAAAAACGGCTAATGGTGATAGAAAGAGTCATGAAGTAATGTTCCTCGTTGATTTGAACATGTGGGAGTTTTGTACCAATGTACTCACCGGTGATAGATGAATTCTGCAAAAACACCTGCTATACCGCCGACCGTCAATTCATCGTCTACGATAAGAGCACCAAACTCTTCATTAGTATCCGCGAATGGTAAGCGGACACCAAAGTTCACGTTCGCATGGTCGGTTGGCGCAAATGTAAGGTAAGTCTGCAACAAAGCACTCTTGTCGTTCGTGTTAGTAAGAACTGTTATCGTTTGATTCCAAAGCGGGTGCCAGGAGACATGCGCTCCGACGGCAAAGAGATTTTTACCCAATGAGAAAAGATCGCCGCGACCAAGTCTTCGAGTATGTGCTTTGGATAAGGCACTGTAGCCAGGACTTAAGTCCTTAACTCCGATACCGTTGTAAAAGTACTCTCCGAAGATGTAAATTGGGCTACCAAGAAGACTAAAGGTGTAGTCGATGTTCAGGACGCCCGAAATATGGCAATTAGCTTGATCGAGGCAGGTACGGACCAAGTCGGAGCGCAAAACTATATCGGCGACGGGTAGTGCGGTTGAAACGCCAAAAATTTCATCACCGTAGTGAATAGCTCCGACAGTCTCAAATTCTGCCAAGCCTATTGGTATGGAGTACTTTATCGCAAAAGTATTACTGGGTCGGCGGATCTCGACGAGACGTTTTCGAACTGTAGTAAGTACTTGAAACTCCGAACCCCCTTTGAATGCGTACTCGATTAACAGAGAATCGTTTCCTCGTTTGAATTCTCTATCAACCAGTGTGGGTGCAAAAGCATTAAAGACATCGAGAGGGTGGAACACAAGACCGCGTCCCCACGAATTGGGAAATCTCCCCAAGGATGCACGGAACGAGTCTCTTTTGTACGTCAATTGTGCCCGATCGATTAACGCGATTAGAGAGTGGTTTGCACCTTCAATGAGATTCCAATATGCTCGATCTTGACGATCAAAATGTGACACGGAATGCAACCAGGGGTTTCGTTCTTGATCTGGTGTGTAGTTGAGCTCAGAAACGAGTTGCAAGTCGAACGCCCAAGTATCGCTTGAAGAAGACCACAGATAGCGAAGGTTCAGCAAGCTGTGCGTGCTGAGGTCCAAGTCGTCGTTCGAAGTTTGTGCCGAAACTTCCGATAACTCGGTACTCATTTTCACACGAAAGTTACTATCGGCTGCGACGCTTAGCGGGCAGATCGCTAGAATCGTCAGCAACCACGTCAATGGCTTTTTCATGGAATTGACTTGTCCTCTACGACCCGTCCATCTTCTAAATGGATACTGCGGTTCGTGTAACCCTTAACCAAGGGATCATGTGTCGCCGTTACGATGGTTATGCCTCGTTCAGTATTTATTTGGCGAATTAACTCACACAGTTCTCGCGTGGAAGTTGAATCAAGATTTGCACTGGGTTCGTCTGCAAACAATAGAGCCGGTTCACCAACCAAAGCTCGAGCGATTGCGACACGCTGTTGTTGCCCACCTGATAGTTCCGTAGCCGGACGGTCTGCGACATCGGCTAATCCTAGTGCGTCAAGTACTTCCTTGGTTTCGGTCTGTCGTTCGGGGCGTGAGAAACCGAGCAATTGAAGAACGAATTGAACATTTTCTGCGGCAGTAAGAACTGGTAGGAGATTGAAAGCTTGAAATACAAACCCAAATTTTTGTAATCGTAAGTCTGTGAGTTCGCCGCGACTCATTTCACCCAAACTGTTGCCGTCAAAACGAACCTCGCCACGGGTTGGTTGATCTAAAGCTCCCATGATGTTGAGTAGAGTTGACTTTCCGCACCCTGAGGGTCCGACGATGCTGACAAACTCTCCTTTGTTTATGCTGAGTGAAACATCGGTGAGAGCGTGAACTTGCGTAGCCTCTTTCCCATAAGTACGAGACACGTTGTTCAGTGTGAGGATTTCGGTTGCCATTTAGCCTAGTCTCTCAAGGCAACCAAGGGATCCAAGCGCACGGCGCGTATTGCCGGATACAAGCTAGCAGTAAGTGCCAAGAAAATTGTCGCGATTACCACGATGCTAACATCTTGCCACACTACTGCAGGTCTGATTTTTGGTGCTAAATTGAGCATCTCAACTCCAGCTGCGAACGCGCTGAGATCGATCCCATCACCTATGAGTTGCAGAACACCCCAACTCAAGAGTAAGCCACCGATGAGTCCTAGGAACATGATGATGAGAGATTCTGTTGTAACCTGGTATAAAACAAGACTGGACTTCATACCCATAGACTTGCACAGCCCGATTTCGTGAGTCCGTTCCAGTACTGCCGTTATAAACGTATTCATTAATCCGAACACTAGAGCTGTAAACACAATTGCAAGCCAGACGTAGACCATTGCATTCACGGATTCGTACATAAAAGCGAGAATAGGGTCAATGTTTTTCCAATCGACAGCCTCAAGATTTGGAAAGGACTGAGAAATTGACTCAAGGATACCGGGAGGAATCAAACGGGTGTTGAAGCGCAGAGATAGTTCTGTAATAGATTCCGATTTGAGAAACTGTTGTAATGCGTGTTTGCCGGCGAAAATGACATGTTTTTCCATTCCTTCGGAATTACTGTCATACACGCCTGCAATTTGAAACCCAACTTCTATAGATTTGTTATTAGAGTCTTGCATTACTACCACGATGCGGTGCCCAATTTTGGTTCGTAGTTGCGTCAGCAGAGCGCGGCCGAGCACAATGCGATTGTCCGTTGAATCTGTAAGGAAAGAGCCCTCTATGCGCAAGTCAGAGACAATTGAAATGTGTTCCTGCGACGGATCTATTCCAATAATTTGAACACCTCGGGTTTCGCGCTCACTCATCACGACGGCGGGAACCTTGATACGTGTAGCCCAACCTGCTAGATTCACCGACTCGAGCTTGTGGGCAAATTCGTCAGAATCTTCGAGGAACCCTCTCGTAATAGCGGGGTCCGATCTATAGTCGGGTGCATGCAAAGTGATATGACCATTGAGGTTGTATACAACTTGGTCGACCATCTGTAGTTGCATCCCGCGGACCAAGCTATTAAGCACAACCACGCCCGTGATGGCGCTGATGACCGACACGAGCAAGATCGTATTCCGACGGCGTTGTCGCCACAAGTTGCGCACACTGAGTGTGTAAATCAACGAAACTCGAGACGTCACAGTTTGCTTCATTCTTTGAATCGCAACGCGTGTATGAGAGAGACTCGGTACATTCGCGCGGCAGCGAAGATCGAGGTGATACAAATCCCCACTCCGAGCGCGAGTGGAGCAACCAGTATCACGTTAACGTCTATATGCGGGTACAAGCGATCCGGTAAATAGAACTGACCAGCGAATTGGTCCACACCCAGTGAGCTGAGTGCTATGCCGTAATGCGCTAATGGTAAATTACCCAAGACAGTCACCGTTATTCCTATAAACACTCCCAGCAACCAGAGAATAATCGATTCGGTCAAAAACATTCGAAACAGGGCAAAGTTCTTCATTCCCAACGCACGCAGTGTGCCAAATTCTCTTGTCCGTTCGAAAATTGACATCACGAAGGTATTAGCAATGGACAACACTACGATGATCGTGAGCGTCCCGTAAATAATGCCATTGCTAATCTTGTCCAGTCTAATGTTTTGACTAATTTCAGGCATAAGTTCACGCCAGTCGTACAACCGCGTTTTTGGCGGTAGAATTTGCTCGATTGCCTTCTTGGTAGTCTCAAGCTCCAATGGATTTTCGACCATGATCACGATCCGGTGAACGTCATTTTCTAGTTGAAATACTTCGTTGAATGTCTCTAGCGGAATCTGAATGAAAGAGCGGTCTAGTTGATCATTACCACTAGCGAAGATACCCGTGAGAATCGGTACCGAAGCAGCAATACCACCTAGGTTGTCATGACTCAGCAACACAATCTCATCTCCCAGTTCTAAACCGAGATTCTTAGCGAGGATCGTGCCGGTGTAGGCTGAATCGGATGTTGGTAAGTACTCCCCTTCGGAAATATTTCTTGGCAGGTACGAGACTTCAGATTCCGCAGGTGCATCGACGCCGATGATCATCGCGCCATAACTCTTTTCTTCATTGTTTAACAATGCAAAGCTCTCAGATCTTGGAGCAACAGCAGATATATCTGAAACACTGGCTAACTTCGTAATAATGTCTTTTGAGTTCGGAATCGTACGCTCTAACTTAGGGTCGTCCTTGTAGTCTTGGTGTTGAATCTGTAGATGTCCGCTCCCTAACCGAGTCGCTCCCTCAATCATGGGACCATAGCTACCAACTTGGAACGACATTCCCAGTTGAATTAGCACTGTCGCAAAAGCAATCGCGCTACAAGTCAAGATCGTCCGTCGCTTGTTACGCCACAAGTTTCTCCAAGCGATCGTTACTGTAAACAAGGAACTTTAACCGGTTGCACCAAAAAATTAGATGATTGAGTCAGTCGGAGCCTCGTAGTGAAAACAATGTGAATTTGTTGTCGTCAAGTTCCACATCGAATTCAACGTGTGTATGTTCAATCTCCGTCCACTTCTCTTCATCGTCTGTGTTCTTCATTCGAAGAGTCTTTGGGATTGGTCGTCCGTCGAACGTGGCAATATCCTGTGTTTCAATCCATTTGACTAATTCCAAGTCCTGGTCGTAGAAAGCGTGTTCTAACAGCACATAGTCATCCCTGACCTTGAGTACCTCTTTTCCCCAAACCACGGGTGCGTTTTCCTTAGGAATAGCTTCAATGGTATAGACAGTGTGGTTGTCCTCGTTCTGTTCGAGAACGATTGCTAGTTCATAGTGTTGGAGCAGGGAATCCGAACGCGCGAGATCGTTATAAGAGAAGTCTGAACCTGCCCAGCCTTGCGACATCATAGACTTTGGTAGGCGGACAGTACGTTTGATCTTGGGTGAAAACGTCCACATTTGATCACCTTTCTTCAGTGTTGCATTGCCAACATCTCTGGGTGGGGCCGTAAACCGGATAAGGGCATCTTCCCGACCACGCGTCCAAACAGTAAATGAGGACTTACGAGTCCATTCCGGTCGCTTCACCGTCATAGTGAGCTCCGAGTAGGATGTCAATCCTCTAGTTTGATCAAGAACTTTACCGACCAGTTCTTCTGCAGTCAGTGTTGCTTCATCTGCTTGCGCGATGTCAATGATCATGAGTAACAGGCCGAACGCAAACAAAGTCGAAACGCGGGAAATCATGTACTCAATCAAACAATTCCATGTACTAACAAAATTTTAAGAGTACGAGTCTAAGAGATTGTTCTGAGTTCGATCGAGAAAACTATTGTGTACTGATTGAGGATTCGCTGCAAGAGAATACTTCAAACAGGAGATCGGTTGGATTCCGATTTGTGAATTCGTTGATTTTGTGTGGTTACCACAAAATACTCGGTTTCGGGAAATCGAACTAGCGATAATTGATGGACTGGGAGGAAGTTAACAGAACATGACCGTTTCTATTGATAAGTTTGCTGAAGTGAGTCCAGACGCAGAATTGGGAGATGGTTGCGTCATTGGTCCTTATTGTGTCGTCGGTGGGAACGTCACAATTGGTCCAGGCACGCACTTACATTCACATGTAGTCATTGGAGCGCACACATCGATCGGTGGAGACTGTGAAATATTTCCTTTTGTCACACTTGGAGTTCAATCGCAGGATCAAAAGTATGTACCTGGCACGGTTTCATACACTAAGATCGGAGACCGGAACAATATCCGAGAATTCGTAAGCATCCATAGTGGCACCGAAGCGGGATCATCTACAGAAATAGGGGACGACTGTGCACTTCTCGCACATGCGCATGTCGCTCATAATTGCAAAGTAGGAAACAAAGTGATTATGTCCCACGGTGCAACCTTAGGCGGTCATGTCGTGATTGGCGATCGCGCGAATCTCGGTGGTTTGTGTGGCATTCACCAGTTTTGTCATGTCGGAACCACTGCTCTCGTTGCTGGTCTTGCACGCGTCGTCCAAGACGTACTGCCATTTGTCATTGCGGAAGGAGTACCGGCGACGATGCGAATCGTAAACAAGGTTGGCATGGAGCGGGCTGGCTACACAGCTGATGAAATTCGCGACGTTCGAAAAGCCTTTCGAACACTGTTCTTACGCGAACTTCGGCTTGAAGAAGCAGTTCAACGTGTGAAGGATGAACTGGGGGACAAACCTTACATTCAACTCATGATCGAAGCAATTGAATCTTCACAACGCGGCCTCGCGCGTCCAGACACTGCGACTTTGGAGTTCAATACAAGCCAATAAGCTGGCTTAGGATAGTGGTGGAATCTGGTGGCTACTACCAACAGGTTCGATACATTTCGCGCCATTGTTCTTCGAGTTGCCCACGTAGTTGGACACAGGAACGATTTCGAGAGAATGTGGTAATCTTGGTCGAACTAGCGAATGAAGTAAATCAACATCTGTGTCTTGATTCAGCCAAGTGGCAACTTCATTCGTACCGAGCATAACGGGTTGTCGGTGGTGAAGAAATCTAATAGGGTCCGCGGCTTCGCACGTAACGATCGTGAAGCTTGTAAGAATCTGATCGTCTTCCGGGTTGTGCCATTCGTCCCATAAACCGGCAAGCATTAATGCGATACTCCCTCCTGGTTTGACGTAATGTGGTTGTTTCCGGTCTTCAACACGTTGCCACTCGTAGAACCCAGAAACTGGTACCACACAACGTTTTCGTCGAAACGGCGTTCTAAACGCCGGAGACTTTTCCAGACTTTCAGCACGAGCATTGAACATCGAGTATTTGGTTGATATCTCCTTAGCCCGATTCGGCGTTAACCACCACCGAGCTTCAACAGCCGTATACGACTCGTTTGCGTCCAGTTTACCGCGAATTACCCAAACATTTGAGGTCGGTGCGACGTTGAAGTTTTCTGGGCCGGGGTAGTTCTGGTCTAGAAGATCCATGAACACCGCTTGGAGCGGATCAGAAGTAACGTTAAACCTACCGCACATTGGATCTGTTCATGAAATATTCGACATCAATAGATTGATCAGGAAGGTTTTGTAGTCCCTTTAATTAGTACCAGTCATTATCGACTGTACCACCCCCGTCGTATGCGAGTCTCTCACCCGTCATGTAGGTGTTCTGCGGGGACAATAGAAACATTACCAAGTTGGCAACTTCTTCTGGTTGACAAACATGTCCGTAAGGTGACACGTCGTCAAGTTCTCGAATGTTGATCACACCGGCACGAGCTCGCATGAGGCGACGCCCCATTTCAGTGTCGACTAGTCCTGGAGCGACTACGTTGACCTTAATTCCGTGCTCGCGCTCTTCTTTAGCAAGCGAGTAGGCCAAATTTTCCAATGCCACTTTCGCCATCGTATAGGGTGCTCCGTTGGCTAAGGGATTTAACGCTGTTGCGCATGACATCATGATGATGTCGCCACTCGCTATCTTTCTCATCTCTGGCACTACGAGACGACAGAGTGTGTGTGCAGAAATCACATGCGTACCCATTAATTGAAAGACTTCTCGAGAAGGAGTTTCTGCGACCGATAAACCACGACTCGCAATTCCTGCATTGTTCACCAAAATGGTGATAGCACCAAAATCAGTCGATATACGGTGAACTAACTCCTCACATTCTTCGACTCGATCGACGCTAGCGTGAAAAATCTCTGCGGTACCTCCATCCGCTTGTATCTCATCCTTCGTCGTTCGCGCTGCACTTTCGTCGCGGCGATAATTGATGGCTACCGTAGCACCCGCTGCTGCGATTGCTTTAGAGACTGCGCGACCGATGCCACGGCCCCCACCTGTTACCAAGGCAACCCGTTTGGATAAGAATTTATTGTCAGACATTAGTACGCTATAACAAGATTGGGAGCACTCGGTTTATAAGTCGTTGCTTTCTCACATCGCCTCTAACAGATTGTAGACCGATCAGAAAACGGTCATTTAGTCTTGAGAGTTATTCTGCATGAAAAGACTGATCAACGGTTACACTAGTGTAAGTGCACAAATCAGGTAAGTACAAACGGCAGCGGTTTTCCTGACAATAGAATTTGGATGAACAATTACGATTCACTATAACGGTGTGACCAAATTAGCAGCGTAGGACATACTTACTGTTTTGAATTGATGGTCACCCCGTTGAAAAAGGGGTGTACTGCTTGTGAACAGTGAATTCGAGAGTGAAATAGACATACCATTGTCCGCGACAAAAGTTGCTCGAATCATCGAAGAAAACTCGGAACTTCGATTAAGTTCGGTCAAGAAATTAGGTGAAGGTCTTGAATTTCTGTCCTTCTTGATCAACGAGACTTGGGTAATTCGGTTTCCTAAACATGTGTCGGAAGAACTGAATCCAGTTGCCGAGAAAGAGTTTTCACAAAAGCTCAAGTTATCAACTACCATTCCAGGAATCAAGTTTATTTGGAACCATCCCTGGGGGTATCCAGAAACAATTTCTGGGTACGAATATCTTCCGGGAATTTCCCTCGAACACTTTCGCGCGGCCGAAGTTGATCAAGACTGTTTAGGAAGACAGCTTGGTACCGTATTGAAAGAACTGCATACGATGAGTGGAGTGGTTGTGACCAAGGATAGCGATCCGCTCGCATCCTTGCGTACTTGGGTTGAGGACTTAGACAAACATCTTAGTCGTACTTCACACAACCCACTGTCCCCGTCCCAAAGGACGACCATTCGGTCATACTTTGATCATTACAAGTTCGATCTACCAAGCTCTGAGAGTGTTTTAATTCATGGAGACTTGGGTGCGGACCACATACTCCTCAATGAACAAAAGCGATTGTCGGGAATTCTCGATTGGTCGAATCATACCAGGGGAAACAGGTATCGAGATTTTGTAGGAATTTGGCGATGGGGAGGAGACGCGTTTTGTGAACGAGTGTTATTCCACTATCCCATTCAACCGAGTTTAACTGAGATGGCTTTCGTACGCGTCATGGGCTTAGTCAACTGTGTTTCGAGGGTTATCCTCGTATTTGAACAACAAAGCGACACGTTACGGAAACCCGCACATACGTTATTGGCGGAGCGACTATCTGAAGTCACGAAGACGAGCCCATATAAGCCACTTAGAGGCTGAGAAGTTCAGCTAATCTAGTACGACAACGCGCTTTCATCGTTGGAGGCGTCCTTATCCATCTTCTTAAAATGACTCGCGACCGAGATTAATCGGTTTCCCCAGTTCGCCTTTGTCATCGCTTGCAGAATTCGTCTGCAAGCGATTTTCGTAAGCGGCCAGACTACACGAGTAATAAATTCACATGCAGACTATCGATCAAACTATCGCACAAAGCGTTGAGCTTCGTCCATTAGCCGAGATATTAAAGGATAAGTTGCACTTATCCGAGGAAGAGTTTACAACTTTTGGGAAGTACAAGGCCAAGATTCATTCGAGCAGTTTGAGCGAGAAGCAGTCCGACGAACCATCTAAATTGGTTTTGGTAACCGGGGTGTCCCCAACGGCGGCAGGTGAAGGAAAAACAACTACATCGGTTGGATTAACCGATGCCTTAAATTTATTGGGTGTAAGCTCAGTGGCTTGTCTCCGCGAACCGTCTTTGGGACCATGTTTTGGAATGAAAGGGGGCGCACACGGTGGTGGTCGCGCTCAAGTAGCTCCTGCAACCGAAATAAATTTGCACTTCAACGGTGATTTACATGCAATTACCTCGGCAAACAATCTGCTGTCCGCGATTCTTGAGAACCACATCTATTGGGGCAATGCCCTTGAGATTGATCCTACAAGGTTAATGTTCTTGCGTGCAATGGACATGAATGATCGATCTCTACGCAAGTTTAAGGTACCGTCTCGACGAGATTTGGCCATAGATGCAGGATTCAACATTACTGCAGCATCGGAAGTGATGGCTGTATTTTCTTTAGCAGAAGATTTAGCAGACTTGCAACGGCGCTTAGGCAACATTGTTGTAGCCCGATCCAGATCCGGTGAGTTCATAACAGCTCGAGATTTGAACGTCGACGGCGCGATGACCGTACTACTGCGCGAAGCTCTTGATCCGAACGTTGTTCAAACTTTGGAACACAATCCCGTCATCGTTCATGGTGGACCATTTGCCAATATCGCGCACGGCTGCAACTCGGTGATCGCAACTAGAACAGGGCTAGCGCTAGCAGATGTTGTTATAACAGAAGCAGGTTTCGGTGCAGACTTAGGCGCAGAAAAGTTCCTGAATATCAAGTGTCGTCAAACCGGTCTAAAGCCTCATGCAGTCGTGGTCGTCGCTACTATTCGCTCAATCAAGATGCACGCTAACATTCCGTTGGACGAGCTCACCAAACCCGATGTAGACGCATTGAAGGCTGGGATAGTTAATTTAGAAGCGCATGTGCAAAACTTACTCAAGATGGGAATCGTCCCTATTGTTGCAATCAATCGTTTTGAGTCGGATCGTGATGATGAGCTACTTTTTGTGACTAAAAGGATGCGAGAATTAGGCGTGGAGTGCAACGAGTGCACTCATTGGGCAGATGGAGGCCGTGGAGCTTTAGATCTTGCCGAAAGCGTGATGGCGTGTATTACGCGAGAAGACTGCAAAGATTTTGCCCCCCTCTATCCTAAGGACACCCCGCTGAAAGAAAAAATCGCCGCGGTCGCGAAGAACATCTATCGTGCTAGTGGCATCGAATTTAGCAAGTCTGCGGAGACAGAGTTGAACGACTTGCAACAAAGAGGCTTTGGCGAATTGCCTGTGTGTATCGCGAAGACTCAATACAGTTTTACCGCCGACCCTAAAAGACTAGGTGCTCCGAACGATCACATTCTTCCAATACGAGAAGTGAGACTCAGTGCGGGAGCGGAGTTCGTCGTCGTCGTTTGTGGCAACATGATGACGATGCCAGGTCTACCTCGCGTCCCGGCAGCTAATCAAATAGGTCTCGACGAGAACGATCAAATCTTTGGAATTTGACTGAGCTCAAGTTAAGTTTAACTGTTTGCCTGTAATCTCTAATTTAGTCTGGCATCTACTAGACTAAGTTCAACCTCCCATGGTATCTCTGGTTCGACGCTGAAGCGAAGACCGTGCTGTATAGGTTCTTTAAAGAGTGGAGGTCGCTCCTGTCGACGCTCACAGTCCAAACCTTCACGATACAGTTTTGGTCAATGCAAAACCGTCAAGCAAGACAGAAAGGTGACACCGAGTATGTGCACATACCACTCGCCTCGTATTGTTCAAAACGTGTTTTTACAGTGTCAGAAGTAAGCGAAAGCACACAAAACAAACCATTTTCCACACTGTTAAATTCCGATAACGTAAGGGTTACTCTTAGTCTTCGAGGATGCTGCAAGGACCCCGAAAACTTTTTCTACAAGAGTAAAAACGAAATCAAGGGGGAAAAGAGGTCTGGCGTTCCGAAGGGTGAAAGATCGCTCGCCAGTCTTAGTGTTTTCTACACTTTCTTCTAAAGGATCCCCGACACGTTTCCAGTTCCCTATTTAAGGTGAGATTGAGGAGCAAGATCCAGTAGCGTCGACCGGGCCGAAAATAATTTTTTTTGTGAGGAACGAAAAATGTTTGTAAAATGCTTTTTGTCAAATATTTATTCAACGCGCCCGAAGTCGGGTTGCCTGTGAATACAACAGCCTGAATAAAGGACAGGACTAGCTATCTTGTCTGGGTGAATAAGCAGGGTTCTAAATCCTTGAATAAATATTTGATTGAGCCCGACTCCAAGTCGGTTAAACAACAATCAAATTCAAGGTGTGTTTATGAAAACTCTTCGCAAACTTTTGGCAGGGTCTCTACTGGTCGCACTGGCCGCGTTCGGACTGACTGCTTTGACTTCCTCTTCCTCCGACCCCGTTGTTCCAGTTGTTGCTTTCCTCAATACAACCTGTAATAGCGCGTTGTATATGGAGCATGAAAGTATCCAAGACATGCTCGAATTCAAAGGAACGGAGCGAGATGGTATAGTCTGGGACTTTAAGTCATACCATCACATGGAGGATGTACAGACACAGCAGTATCCAGTGTGCTACCTCGTGTCCGCGATTGAGGAAGTTGTTGTTAGAGGCACGCCGTGGCCTGCTAGACCTATCGACCCCTACGGTTCTCAAGGTCGTGGCGGTGGTGGTGGT
>WTGV01000042.1 GCA_011525295.1 Pseudomonadales bacterium
ACCGTAGTTAAAGGTAATTCGGTGCCGTCCGACAATCGAATTCTTGAGTTAAAGAATTTGCTTGTGCTTCTTCGAGCCTCCGCAGGATATCGTAGCATCACTTTAATTTCATCGCGCCCACGTTGAATGCGTTGAATCTCTTCACCAAAGAAACTCTGCCTTAGCTGCCGAGCAACCACAGCTTGTGTTAGTCCCGCGGCGATGCCAGCCTCAGTTAACGAGATATCAAACTGACGCTTACCATCGCTAAGTGAATCTCTAATCTCGGTAATCATTGGAAATTCAGCAAGCGAAGCATTCATCTCTTCGACAGCAAGTCGGAGTTTGTCGTCGTCTTCGTGAATCAATTCGTACTGAAGAGTCACTGACTCCGCGAGCCGATCCGACACAAAGTTCACCGACTCCGCCCCGGGAATTGGTCCTACCGCGCGACGAATTCGTCGAGTCAGTTCTTCCCCGCTCACGGTACGAAGTGGTTCGTCATTGAGTTGCAAACTAATACTCGCGATATTTCTCGCAAAATTCATGCTCGCAGCACCTCCGGGTCCGTCTCCTTCAGTTACTCGCGCTCCTGCAGTCATAGTTACCGCACGTATTGCTGTGCCGCCTACGTCATCATTGACTTCGTGGACCGCATCTTCGATCCGGCGTATTGCGTTTTCGGTTACATCGAAGGGTGTACCTACTGGAAAATCTACGTGAATTTCAACTTGGTCGGTTTCAATCTGAGGGAAGAACTCTATTCTTACGGCACCGTTCATAATTAACGCCATTGCCACTCCAAGAAATCCAAAACCCCAAACCATGGACATGTATCTATGGCGCACTACTAGGCGAACCGCAGCAGTAACGATATTGTCGCGGAACCATTGAATCTTGCTCGATATGAAATCTTGGATAGTGTCGAGCGGATGAGCGCTCCATCTTCGCGTGTGTGATAAGTGCGCTGGTAAGATAAAGAAAACTTCGACCAATGAAATCGCCAACACGGTGATAACGACTATTGGTAGTACACTGAGTATTTGACCAAAAGTCCCGGTTAGAAACATGAGGGGCGCAAACGCTGCCATCGTCGTTAATACGCCGACAAAGACTGGAGAAAAGACACCTTTAACGCCGGCAATCGCCGCTTGGGCACCCCTTAAGCCCTTTTGTTGTTCACTTCCTATGTTTTCGCCGACCACAATGGCATCGTCTACAACTATCCCTAGCACGATGATCAGTGCGAACATCGAGATCATGTTCAAAGTCACGCCGAAAAAGTCTAAGAACAAAAATGCTCCAAAGAATGAGATTGGAATTCCCATCGCTACCCAAAATGCAAGTCTCAAATCCAACATGAGTACTAAAAAAGTGAACATGAGCGCAAACCCTAGAGCTCCGTTGCGTAGCAACAAACCGAGTCGTTCGCGTAAATAGTCACTCTCATTCGACCAAATCTCCACGTTCACGTCGGCTGGGACCACATAGGTCTCTAAGAACTCCAAGACTTCGTTAGATATGTCCAAAACGTTTTGATCTTCGGACTTTTGTATGCGGACCAGTGCTGCACGTTGTCCGTTCGATTCAATCTCCAGCTCATCGTCGGCGTAACCATCTGTGATGGTCGCGATATCACCAAGAGACACGACAGCACCGCCTGGGAGGGTACGAATTACGATGTCCTCAAATTCCTTACCGCTATTTCGCTTTTGATCCGTTCGCAGTAACAGATCACCAGAAACCGATCGAATTTCACCCGATGACAGATTTAACGATGATTGACGAATTGCACGCGCTAGCTCATCGAAGGTGAGTCCATACGTTCGCAACGAAGTTTCGCTCACTTCGATAGAAACTTCATAGTTTCTAATACCCTCAACTTCAACGTGAGAAACAGAAGGTAATTCACGTAGTGCTTCCTCAAGTTCGTGCGTAGCAAAGTCTAAGTACGTTTCATCTCCTTGAGTCGTCGCAAGCAACGTCATCACGGGTTGTAACGGTTCAAATACCACGACCTCCGGCTCTTCAGCATCCGCTGGAGGAAAGTCAGCTAACAAATCGATTGCAGCCTGTACGTCGTCGCGAATGGTCTGAGAGTCAGTAAATTCTTTTGACTCGACCGTAATGAGACCATACCCCTCGGATGCTCTGCTCACGACGCGTTTCACCCCGTCGATGCTACGTACGGCTTCATCGACCCGTTGAGTAATACTCTCGGCAACTTCAGCGGGAGTAGCACCCGGATACGGTACCGACACATTGATGATACCGGGATCTAGAGTGGGAAATAATTCGGTGTTTAACTGACGCGCGATCATCGCACCACCGATGATCAGCAAAAGCATTAAGAGGTTTGCGGCAACCGGATTATTGGCGAAAAAAGCAACTATGGACAACCGCTGAGGGGGCAATCCTCCTAGTTTGTCGGTTGTACTAGAAACTTCGGCCACGGCTATTCCGATGCAATCGCGACTTTCTGACCAGGATATACGCCGACTAGCGAACCGATAACAATTCCATCGCCATAATCAAACGCAACAATTGTTAGTTCTTCCTCGCTACGTTCAATTATTTGAGGGATCACGCGCTCCAACAATCCATCTCGAACGATCCACAGGGTCGAGTTTGCTTGTTCTGCAATTTCTGGGATGCGGAATACGTTACTTTGTTCGCGACCAAACACTTTCACTGACACAAAATTCCCAGGTACCAGCGGCGTTGATAACATAGGAAAGGCTATATAGAGCGATGATGCGCGACTTCGCAGATCAGCTGACGCGGACATTCGATCCACGGTCGCAGGAATCTCTAAACCATTAACGAACACTAGCGCGTCGCGCTCAGTTACCGGGGATAGTAAATTTAATTCGGACCCAGATATCGGTACTTCAACTTCTAGGGAACTTAGGTCAAACGATGTGCCAAATGCTTGGCCCTTACTAACCCATTGACCGACACCAATCTGCGAGGACAACACACGACCGTCGAACGGTAGCGAGAACTCGGTGCGTGCTAGATCCAATTTCGCGGCCGATAATCGGGCTTTCGCGACGGCGATATTCGCTTTTGCCTGGTTTATCTGCGGGAGCTTAGCAACTAAGTCTGGTACATCCCCTTCGTGTAGAAGCGTCCAATTCTCGCGCGCGGCTTGACTTTCAGCTTCCCGCAATTCAAGATTTGCTTTGGCAACAAGAAGATTTGCTTCAGCCTGCGCGACGAGCAGCGCAGCGTCTGCTGAGTCGATTCTGAGCAGTACTTCATCTTGTTGAAACGTGCCGCCGGTTCGAAGGTTGGGTGAAACCCACGCAACTGTTCCCGCTATTTGAGGTATTAGTGGCACTACGTTTCGCGCCACGACAGAACCCGTGGTTTCGAGGCTAAGTTGTCGGGTTTCTACGTCGGGCTGGATTACAAAGACACTGCGAACCGATACGTCGGCTTGACCTATGTTTGATTCTTCCGATTGAATTTCTTCGACCGTTGGCGCACGAGAAGCATAGTAAACTGTGCCTAGAAATAATACGATGACGATGATCTGGATGATACCAAATATGACGTTTCTCATGGATCCTTCGGATGGAGTAACTCGGTCGGGGGAAACGACCAGCAAATTTATTGCAATAGTGTTTGATTGAAAACTTTTTTGGTAGCTACGGTTGGACTTGAACCAACGACCCCAGCATTATGAGTGCTGTGCTCTTACCGACTGAGCTACGTAGCCTAACTTTCGCAACTAATTTTAATAACGAATTTTTGGTAAATTATGATATTTTCAAAGTTCTTGGCTAATACAGTTTCTATGGGGTAGCGCCCTTTAATTTACCATCGTCGCCAACTTCTGGAAATTCAATTGTCGCCTCTTCCTGAAAACCGTTTTCATTAGCTTCGTCGATAGCGTTTCGGTACTCTGTCATCGCCTCAGCTTTGCTATCTTGCAACTCCTTAATCTGCATTTTTGCCTCGGTTATGTCTGATTGCCGATCAGCACCTTGGTCGTTGAGTTCCTGACGTTCGTCCGCATTCCTTTCTCTTTCATTAGCTCCAGCAAGCGATAGATCTAAGATTTCGTCTACTTGAGTCTCCCAAATCTCAATCTGCTTGTATTTTTCGCGTATCTTGCTGTCGAGATCTTCGATAAACTCTTCCGTGGAGTGTACGGCGTAACCTAGCGAGTGTCCCTCTAAGAAAAGTTGCTCAGAAGCACCGGAACAAACTTTTCGGTACACTCTACCTTGACGACCTTCAGAATACCCGTTACTGCGAGTACAAAAGAACTCCAATCCTTTCGTACGGCCCTCAGAATATTTCGCAAAGTCTGGCACCACGCCATATTTCGCACAGGTGTCCACGTATCCATTGAACCGATCTGACTCCACTCCAGACTCTCCGTCACTGAGACCAATCTCGTACCAATCGCCTTCCAAGCATTGGGCTTTGCTGAGCGATGCACAACCAGCGAACATTAGAAGTACAGGCGCGACAATTCCTACAAGTGTTACCGAGCGCATAACTGTCTTACTATAGCCACGTTTCTTTTGACTCATTGTTCTTAGCTTTGCTCTAACATTTGTTGAGGCTTTACTTGAATTGTATGTGAAAAATTCAACAGTCTCGAAGGAATTAAATTTTATAATTTGTCTTAACAATTCGCCCTCTCTGACCCTACCGTGTTACTCTCGTCCTAATTCACTGGACCCTAACGTTGGTCATGCTCAAGTTATCCTGATTATCTCACGTCGAAATAGTGTTTATACAACCAATATATGAGTGAATTGCGCCAGTCAAATCCGACGATGAACTCGCTCGACGAATCGTTCGCTCAAATGAATCGGAATTTGCTTCGATCTGAAAACGAAGTCGTCCACGAACTTATCGAAGCTTTTGCCCCGACAGACAAGCAAACTGTAGAAATATCAAAACATGCCTCGATGTTGGTGTCCCAGTGTCGTAGCCGCAAACACTCAGTCCCTTTCGTTGAGAAATTCCTTCATCGATACGGACTGTCGAGTGACGAAGGAGTAGCTTTGCTTTCGTTGGTAGAAGCTTTATTGCGCGTTCCGGACAAACGAACCGCGGACATTCTCACCCTTGAGAAGTTTCAAGAAGGGAACTGGGGAAAACACTCGCGACGAAGTGGTTCGATGCTTGTGAACCTTGCTACTATGATGATGGAGATGACCAGCCGTTTTTTCCCAAGCGATGCGCAGCAGAACATTGACAAATTAGACAAAAATCTATCAAGTGTTCCAGAAGCAGGTTTACGGCGAGTAATGCTGGCGGTCGTCAACTTTCTCGCTCTAGCATTCGTATCTGGCTCTACTATTCAGCAGGCTCTCGCACGGGCTAGAGAACCTGCTTCCTTTGACATGTTGGGCGAAGGTGCGAGAACATTTGCTGCAGCCGATCGGTATTTTGACTCCTACATGGGTGCAATAGACGCAATCGCCACAACTCACAAGAAAAATCCCTCATTGGATCACAGTCTCTCTGTGAAGCTAACCGCGCTGTATCCAAAAGTACATCCGCTCAACGAAAACGAGGCAGTCGAGGCGTTGGTCTCAAGAACCGAACAATTGTGTGTACAAGCAGCCGCGGCAAATCTCGATGTCACAATAGACGCAGAAGAGAGTGATCGATTCGAAATCAATTTAAAGGTAGTCGAAAGACTCCTTGCGAGTTCGAAACTTAAAGACTGGGACGGATTGGGTGTGGTCGTGCAAGCATACGCTAAGCGGGCATTAAGCTTAGTAGACTGGCTCGCGGACCTCGCCACCCAATATCGTACCAAGCTCAACGTTAGATTAGTAAAGGGCGCTTATTGGGATACTGAAATCAAGATTGCGCAGGTGAATGGTTTCCCGGCCTACCCAGTTTTTACACGCAAGGAGAACACCGATCTGTGTTTTCTCGCCTGCATTCCACGTCTTTTCAAGCATGCCGATAGGTTGTATTCGCAATTTGCAACCCACAACGCACACACGATCGCGACCGTTTGTACACAAGCGCAGGGTCAGGCTTTTGAGTTTCAACGGTTATACGGGATGGGAGAACTTTTGTACGAAGAAGTTGCTCGGCATTATCCGGAGAGTCCTAAGGTGCGAGTCTATTCACCTGTGGGCGTGTACGAAGATCTAGTACCCTATCTCATGCGTCGCTTGTTAGAAAACGGCGCGACTGCGAACTTTGTCTATCGTATTTTCAACGAAGAATTGAGTGTGGCAGATGTTAGCCAAAATCCTCGAGCACAGGTGTTGACGACAAAAGAACATCAACATCCTAAAATTCCTTTACCTATAGACATCTATGGAGAACAGCGGAGTAACTCAATCGGAGTGGACTTTGGGAATGAAATAACTCGTTCTCGCTTTCGGGAACAAGTAGAGAGTTGGTTAACTCATAGCTGGAATATGAGCGACTCAGGTAAGGTTGTAAAAAATCCAGCCAATAGCACCGATGAAGTTGGTTCCTATTCTTCATTTGACGTGTCAGACATCGACCCACTCCTTACAACACTGTCAGAGTCGGTCGACGATTGGTCTCGAGTAGACGTAGCAGATCGCTGTCAGCGCATTGAGAAATGGGCTGATGCGATTCATGAACATCGGCCTGAACTCACGGCATTGCTACAACGAGAAGCTGGTAAAACCGTAGAAGACGCGGTTACTGAACTGCGTGAAGCCGAGGATTTTTGCCGCTACTATGCGGCGGAAGCTCGATCTATGCTCGTACCTCAAGAGCTCCCGTCCCCAACAGGGGAGTCAAACCATCTTTTGCTCTACCCACGAGGATTGTTCGTTTGCATCAGCCCATGGAATTTCCCAGCTTCGATCTTCGTCGGTCCGATTGCAGCAGCACTAGCTGTTGGCAACACTGTAGCAGCAAAACCCGCGCCTCAGACTAGCCTGATCGCACTTAGGCTCGCGCAACTCGCAATTGAATCCGCAGGGATTCCTCCTAGTGTTTTTGCAGTGCTCCCAGGAGGGGACGATGTTGGTAAAGAGCTAGTAGCAAACCCACGGGTTAATGGAGTTGCGTTTACAGGATCCGATGCCGCGGCTCGTGCGATTAATAGGTCCCTAGCTGCGAAGGAGAGCGCTCTCACTCCACTCATTGCCGAAACTGGCGGAGTGAACATCATGATTGTTGACTCTACCGCGCAGTTTGAACATGCTACCGACGACATTATTCACTCGGCATTTAAGAGTGCCGGCCAACGTTGTTCTGCTTTACGTTTATTGTGCGTTCAGGACGACATAGCCGATGCGCTACTAGAGATGATTTGTGGAGCGATCGATACTCTAAAACTAGGAGATCCAACAGATTGGTCAGTCGATGTTGGACCAGTTATTGATCCAGAAACGAAACAAAGACTTGAAGATGCAACAGCAGAGTATGAAGTTCTGCATTCCCACCAGTCAGGTATTGACGCGGACGGATTCTTTGTACGGCCCACGATCGTAAATGTTGAGAACATCACAAAATTCAATTCCGAACACTTCGGACCGATTTTGGGTTTTCACCGATATCAAAGGGGCGATGTAGCCACTGTAATCGATCAAGCGAACGCACTGGGTTACGGTCTAACTTTCGGGGTCCACAGTCGTCTTAACTCAACCATAGAGCGATTCACGACAAACATGAAAGTTGGAAACATGTACGTGAACAGGACTATGACTGGAGCGGTCGTGGGAACTCAGCCTTTTGGAGGCGAGGGTTTATCCGGAACGGGACCGAAAGCAGGAGGACCACTATATCTGACCAGATTTGTCGTGGAAAGAGTCGTCACTCGTAATGAGACTGCGACCGGTGGTAACTTGACGCTGATGAAACTCTGACGGACATCCTTTATCTGACCAAGTTGCTCGCTGATGCATCTCTTGAATATGAAAAGAGTAGACATAATATAAGTGAACAATTGACAATAAAACTGTATAGGTTCTAAATATGCCATTAATAGCTGCTTCTCAGGTTATTCGTACGAGAGAACAAGCCATTGAGGTCAACAGTGTCCTCCGTAATACCTACATGTTGCTAGCATTGATGATCGCTGTTTGTGCAGGGGCAACAGTTGTTGCGATTCGCATGACTTGGCTACCTCCTCTCTGGGTAATGTTGATCGGTATCTTCGCGCTACCCTTCGCGATCCAAGCAACCTCGCGTAGCCCTGTTGGGCTTCTGTTGAGCTTTGTATACGCAGCACTCCTCGGTTTGTGGGGTGCGCCGCTTATTAGCTATGTTCTGCAGATAAACTCCATGCTAATCACACAAGCATTGGGGATAACAGCAGCTACATTTGTCGGGTTGTCTATGTACACAATCGTCAGGCGCACTGACTTCAGTTGGCTGGGGCAGTTCCTCACTATTTCTACGTTTGCTATTTTCGGTGTGATTATCTTAAGGTTTGTGTTCGGTGTAGATATTTCACCGTTTGCCATGTTGATTAGCGCGTTCATGATCATTTTTGCGTCAGCATTGATCTTGTTTCAAACGAGTCAGATAGTGCTAGGCGGCGAACGCAACTACATCATCGCCGCGACTACCTTGTTTGCGGGATTGTGGTTATTGTTCATGTACACTCTTTCGCTACTTGCGATGTTCTCGGGGAGAGACTAGCTCAGCTGAATACAAACCAAAGTGAGTAATTAGATCCGTACCGGTCTATTTTTCAGCACACTGTGACAACATTCGTCCAGGCCACCGGTGCCGGTTGAACCTCTCTATTCGGTCGACATCCCAGTAGGACACAAATCGTGCACCGTAATGGTACTTCCAAACAACGAATTGCGTCTTTACGTCGAAAATTGTTTGCGAAAAAAGAGTACTCTAGATGAAGGTTCAGAAATTTTGTACGTCTCGAGCAATATTGAACTATATTGGGAAGAGCACAGCTATGTCGAAGCTCGTTACGACTGTGTGAAACACACACTACAGATCAGTGTAAACCAACAATCGGTATTCGACGAAACCATACTTTAACCACCTGCAGGTGCGGCGACCGTGCTTACTTCACCGCTGACATCATCGTCCAGCACCAAGTCTGCGTCTTTGACGCGCACAATGTCTGCGCCTATTCGCAATAACACCGGTACTAAAACCAAGGTGATAAGTGTGGCAAACAGAATGCCAAACGCTAACGAAATCGCCATATTCGCAACGATTTTCGCCTGAAGTGATTGTTCCAAGAGTATTGGTACTAATCCAAAGAAAGTCGTCAGCGATGTCAAAATAATTGCTCGTAATCGTGCTTTACCGGCGCGTAGTATCGCGTGTAGAACTGACCTGTTTTCCGTTCTGCGTTCGCGATTGAAATAATGGACGAGGATCAAACTGTCGTTTACCACCACACCGGTCAGCGCGATACAACCAATCATCGAAACCATGTTAAAACTTTCGTTCAAGATCACATGACCTACCACAGCTCCGATAAATCCGAAGGGAATCACGCTCATGATGATTAGTGGTTGGAGATAAGACCGAAGTGGGATGGCTAGCAGCAAGTAAATTGACAACAACGCGATGAGAAACGCGAAGCCTAACTCCTCCAACGCAAGCATCTGATCTTGAACCGAACCAGCTTCCTGAATATCAACACTAGGAAACTGAGTTTTTAAGAATGGAAAATAGTGCTCCTGTAAGTCTTGATAAATAACGAAAGGATCGATTTTTGCTCGGTCAACGTCGGCCGAGACAGACACAGTTCTTTTCCCGTTTATTCGACGTATAGTCCCGTAGCCAGGTTCAATTGAATATTCTGCTACCGAGTGAAAGAGCGTTGAGGTTCCATCGGGTAGGCGAACCCTCATATTCTCAAGATTGCCGATCGAAGTTCTCTCGGCTTCCGGATAGCGCACGATAACGCGATACTCACTCTCGCCGCGTTGTATGCGTTGAGCCTCGATTCCAAAGAATGCCTCGCGCACTTGCATTGCTAAGCTACTTAGTGTTAACCCAGTTGCCTTACCGTCTGGTTTGACTTCTAGTTTTATCTCGTCGGGGCCGGTGCCAATCGGCGTGCGAATTTCGTACACTCCGTCATATTCAGCCAGTTTCTGCGCGAGTTCCTCCGCAGCCGTATCGAGAGCGACGTAGTTCTTCCCAGTTAAGTCAAACTCTAAGTGAGCACCACTGTGGAATCGCTGTTCTGCGGAAAATTGCAACTCCGTTGTGCCCGCGATATTTCCTACTTTCGAGCGCCAACGACTTGCAATGTCTGTAGGTCTTAGTGTCCGGTTTTCTGGTTTTGCCAGCTCAGCGGTCAGACGCGCAGACGTATCGTTACCAATAAATGCAAAAACGTGCTGGATCGGCTCTTCTTTTGCACCTGTTTCAGCCACAATTTCGTCGTTAGTCGCATGCATTGCGGTCATGATCGACTCTGTTACTTCTACGATGTATTCTTCACCTAATCCATCCATGACGGTCGCATTGACAAACACAAAGTCATTCTCAAACTCGGGAAAGAAGCTTTTCTTGAGAAAGGGGCTCAGGTAAAAACCGACAGTGAGTAGTAGCAGTGTAAGAAAAGCGCACAGTGTGGCATACCGATATCGCAGTAATAACTTTAACGAAGGAAGATAGATGTGCTTACTGAATCGTTTTAGGAAATGGTTCGTATAGTCCGCGACGCCTCGTCGTTTACCGCGAGAGGATTGCATGAGGGCCATGTGCGAAGGCAGGATTAGCTTAGATTCGACTAGCGAAAACAGTAGGCACATGATGACAACCCAGCCGATCGACTGGAATAATACGGTGACACCGCCTCGGGCGAATAGCATTGGTGCAAACGCGGCGACTGTAGTGAGAACACCAAAAGTTGCGGGAACAGCGACTCGACGTGCACCGCGGATAATGCTGTCGACGTTATAGCCGCGACGTTCTGTTTCTGCATAAGCACTCTCAGCGATTATGATCGCATCGTCGACAACCACCCCAATCACCAGTATGAACCCAAATAAACTGACAAGGTTCAGCGTTACCCCAACTAAGGGTAGGACGAACAGAGCACCAAGAAAGGCAACCGGCAAACCAACACACACCCAAAATGCGATGCGTAGGTGGAGGAACAATCCCAAGAGAATAAACACCAATATTGCACCAAACATGATGTTCTTCAACATCATGTTCAATCGGTCATTTAGATAGTGGGTGGAATCACCAAAATAGTCGAGTTGCACCGATGGAGGTAGAGTCTGTTTGCGTTGATCGACATACTCCCGCACGGCTTTAGAAATTGCCAAAACATCTTCACCATCTCGCGCATCGACTGAAATACCAATAGTCGGTTGACCGTTGAAGAACGACCAAAAATCTGTCTCCGAGTAGTTGTCGACAACAGTACCAATGTCCCGCAACCTCAGCACGCTACCATCTGGACGAGTGAGTAGCACAATGTCTTCGTACTCTTCAGCTGTATTTGCTTGTCCAGTCGCACGGACGCGCACGTAGCCGCCCTCCGTTCTAATTCCGCCGCCACCTAAGTCAACTGACCAGACACGAATTAGTTGGGCTACTTGGCTGAGTGTTAGTTCATACTTCCTCAAGTTCTCTTCGGGAATTTCGATACTAATCTCGGAAGAACGTGCGCCTTGAATGGTGGCTTGGGAAACTTCTGAAAGTTCCAAAATTTCGTTTCGTATGTCTTCTGCGATATCTTGCAGGATGAAAAAATCTAACTCACCATAAATCTGAACATACAACGCTCCAGACCGAAAGCCTTCTCTTTCTCGAATGATCGGACGTTCAGAGTCGCTCGGCAAATTTGAAATAGAGTCCACAACGAGCTTCACTTCGTCAATCACTGCATCAATCTCGTAATTACTCGCTACTTCGACGAAGACTCTACCCGCGCCTTCGAAGGCTTCCGAGGCTACATCACCAACGCCCTCAACCGAGCGCACCGCTTCCTCAACCTTATACAGGATACCTTCTTCCACTTCTTCCGGACTCGCGCCGCGAAACGGTATATAGATAGATATCTGTCCAAAGGACCATGCGGGCATCGTTTCTTTTTGCATGCCTGTAAACAGCATGTACACTCCTGCCCCAAGAATTGCAATCATTAGAAGATTAGCCGCAACATGATTGCGAGCAAACCAACCAATGATGCCTTCAGATGGTCGAACTAAATAGGTCGTTGAATCCGAATCTGCCGTCTTCACCGGCAAATTGGATTGCGCTTTGGTTACTGGGAGTTGTTGGTTCTGATGACTCTCGGATGTGTCATCGTGACCATCATTAGCCACTGATTTTCACCTTCATGCCGGGTAATGGACGATCGATTGGAGTAACGCAATACACGTCCCCATTTTCCAGACCTTCGCTGATATATGCATAGTCGTCGTCAAAACGAACCACCGTTACCGTTCGCGGAGTAATGGTGTCATCTTCATTAACGATCCATACTTGCGATCCCTGGTAAACAGCATGTCGAGGAACTACAAACATATCACCAGCGTCATTGCCCTGAATTGTCGCATGAACGAATGTACCGAAGCGTAACAACTCTCGACCCGCACCAGCAAAATCGTACGGATCCGAGATTTCCGCGACCGCATGAATGACTCTCGATTGAGTATCCACCACACCTTCTGTTCGCACGATCATCGCGTCCCAATAGGACACGGTCCCGCCTATTGTCGCGTACAGTTGCACGGGTACCGGATAACTACCCGGACGTTCTGGGAGAGTAAGATACTCTAAGTCGTTTAAGGAAATTGGCAACCGTACTTCGGCAAAGTCTACCGCAACGGTACTAGCGAGCGGCGTACCCACTCCGACATATTGTCCTATGTCTACATTCTTTTCCAAAATGAGACCACGGTACGGTGCACTTACAGTGGTACGATCGAGATCGTCCTGCGCTTGCTTCATCTCTGCTTCGGCGACACTGTATTCTGCTAATACTTCAGCGAGTTGCGGTCGTCGTAATGTCAGCTCAGTAGGACTGTTGGACGGATCATTGTCTGCAATGAACTGTTCCCAATCTTCTCTCGCGTATCCAGAAAGAGCACGCTCCGTATCTACGCGAACACGTGCTCGGGCTAAAGCTAGTTCAGCTCGTTTAAGTGAAGTTTCGTAATTGCGTGAGTCAATACGTACCAAGGTTTCGTCAGCTTCAAAGAAGCCACCCGAAACAAATTTCTGCGAAATCTCCGATACTCGACCTGCGACCTCTGACACTAGACTCGTAGAGATCTTCGGTTTCACCGTTCCTTGAGAAACCAATTCAAACCTTACCTGTTGTTTCTGCGCAGTTTGAACCGCGACCAAATATGCAGGGGGTTCTTCGTTCGCAGTTTGCAATTCTGGTTTGATTGCGCGCAATGAGAGAAAACCAAGAATGCCGACAGCGAGAATCCCGATCGGGAGCAAAATCCGCAAGCTCAGGCGCAAGAATCTATTTGGACGCAACGAACCTCCTAATCAGTTCAATAACGAGAGTTAGCGATAAATGTTACTTGACCGAAGCTTTGTCTAGCAAATGAAGCATCGGAGCGATGTGTGTAAACTTCTTGTGTTTAATCCAACTGTATTGAATACGAAGTACCGACACAGAAAAACTGGACCCAGAAATGTCAGACTATAAACGTTCTATCTTCGAGCAAGAATTTTCAGATGTTCAAGCTTTAGTAAATACTCCTCGAGCAGAAGTACAAAAGCAATTCAAGAGCCAACAAGAAAATCGTGTAAGCGCGCGTACGAATGCAACTATGGAGACTTCGACTGAAGATCTGCTGGAAGCACAACCAGTCGACCTCGACTTCGTCGAACCCCACGACCATTTAGAGTGGAAGGCTGAGGGAGTTCAACCAGACAGTATGACCAAATTGAGAAATGGTCGCTATCCCATCCAAGACAAGTTGGACTTACACAACGTTCGAGTCACTGCGGCGTTCCGTCGCATGTTACAGTTCATTTCTACAAGCTTGGAGAAACGATTACGTACCGTACTCATCGTACATGGCATGGGGTTAAGAAGTACACCGCCAGCACAATTGAAGAGTCACGTGGCGCACTGGCTTAGACATCATCCAAAAGTCAACGCTTACGTTTCCGCGCCCAAGCACCAAGGTGGTTCAGGTGCTACACTCGTCCACTTAAAGAAATCTCGAGCCGCCAAGGACGAAACCAAGGAAAGAATCGCCCGTCGCTTAGGCACTTAGAGGAAACCGTATTCGAATTCAGGAAATGCTAGGGTACCGTAGGGAATACAGTTCTTCTAACCAAACGACATGCGGAACAACGCGATACTTCGTAGACCAGCCACTACGATCACTACAAGAATAAGAAATATCAGGGAGTAAAGTAAGATTCGATCCCGACGTGCGAGTCGATTGACATAAGCTACCACAGCGTCACTGTTCTGAACAACGATGGATGGACGTAAAGCGTACAAATTTACACCCTCTGACCCGCTCCCTGGAATTTTAAGAAAGATCTCTGGTGTGTTCGACAAGACCTTAAGCACGTCTAAGGTGTGCATGCCACTTTCCCGACCGATTTCTAGCGGATGCAATCGACGCTTCGACGAGGCCAGAAAAATATCGTAAATCGCGAGTATTTTGCTTCGGCGACGATGAAAACGAAAAAATGAAAAACCTAAGAATATGGACATTCCCTTACACTGTACGCTGTCGATTCGGTCGTTTAGTTACGCCTATTGTATGCTAGAAAGACTATCCAAGAGTCCGAGACTCCTGCAAACACTCTTTAAAGTTCGCTGCCCTGAATTCGCTCGCCAGAACACGTGAACTTCGTAATTTTCCTTCATTTCAGACAAGTAGCCCAGATTTCTCGGTTGACTCGAAACATTTCAAGAATTGATCCCAACTCTGGGTTGCATTTAGTACGTTGTGCTTTGTGTTAGTGCGGGTCGCCTATTCGAGATCTTCCCTAAAATCAGTGAGTTACTGGTGCCAGAGAGCCGATCTTTCAACTGATTCGGGGAAACACATCAACAAGGTGTTGGGGTGTCGTGAATCTATGGATATGGACGACGGTTCGAGGTTCAACCTAGGACTGATCTACTGAGTCTTCGGTCAGAAAAGGGGTCATGTTCGCGTCTTTGTAGAAAACAATTGAGGTTTTTTTGAACGAAACTGAATTCGACCGGCCTGAATTATTTATTAATCGAGAACTGTCTTTACTTCAGTTCAATGGGCGTGTACTCGCACAAGCCCAGCGTTCGAGTTATCCCCTTCTTGAGCGCTTACGATATCTTTGCATCTCAAGTTCCAATCTAGACGAATTCTTTGAAATTAGGGTCGCCGGACTGATACAACAAGTTGAGTACGGCTCTACTCAGCGCGGTCCCGATAACTTAACTCCACAGGAGCAACTCGCGCAAATTTCGATTGAAGTACAAACTCTCGTCGACGAACAATACCGGGTATTGCATGAACAGCTGGTTCCAGAACTGCGTGCAGAAGGGATTTATTTCCTCCGGCGCCATGAATGGGACGATAAGCAGAAAAACTGGGTTCACGACTATTTCGTACGAGAACTCTCCCCGGTTCTGAATCCAATCGGACTAGATCCCGCTCATCCCTTCCCGAGACTACTGAACAAAATTCTCAATTTTGTGGTAACACTGGAGGGACAAGATGCATTTGGTCGTCCGGGACGAATGGCTGTCATCCATGCACCTCGGGCATTACCAAGACTCATTCGTTTCCCAAAAGAGATTGCTTCTCATGAATGGGATTTCGTCTTCCTTTCTTCGATTATGCATGCACACGTTGACGAGTTGTTTCAAGGAATGACGGTATCTGGATGTCATCAGTTTCGTGTCACAAGAAACAGTGATCTGTGGGTAGATGAAGAAGAAATCACTGATCTTCGACATGCGCTCGAAGGAGAGTTGCCGGGGCGACGCTTCGGAGACGAAGTTCGGCTTGAAATCGATAGTGCGTGTCCGGAATATGAACGTGATTTCTTGCGTTCGCAATTCGGGCTTGCTAAGAGTGCAGTCTACTCTTGCGAAGGTCCCGTAAATCTGATGCGATTGAATCAAGTCCCTGACTTAGTAGACCGTCGGGACCTTAAGTTTCGCGAGTTCACACCGAGTATCCCAAAACACATACGAAAGGCTAGTGACATTTTTGCAGTAATTCGCAAAAATGACATCCTTCTACATCATCCGTTCGAGTCCTTCACGCCAGTGCTTGACTTTCTACGTCAAGCCGCAAGCGATGCAGACGTTATCGCGATACGTCAAACTTTATACCGCACGGGTGTAAATTCTGCCGTGGTACAAGCTTTGACCAACGCTGCTGCAAGTGGCAAGGAAGTGTTGGTAGTGATTGAATTACGCGCACGCTTTGATGAAGCTGACAACATCGAACTGGCAACTAAACTTCAAGCCGCGGGCGCACAAGTTGTCTACGGAGTGGTCGGTTACAAAACACATGCCAAAATGTTACTAGTAATGCGGCGCGAGCGAGACGGTTTGAGGCGATACGTGCACATTGCTACGGGGAACTACCACGCCGATACCGCACGGATCTACACAGACTACGGACTGATTACTTGTAATCCTGAAATCGGAGAAGACGTCCAACAGCTGTTTCGACAAATCGTCTCGACTGGACACTCAGACAAGTTGAAAAAGCTTCTTCAATCACCCTTCACCCTGTACGATGCCATGGTTGCTCACATTCGCCAAGAAATTGCACACAAAGAAGCAGGAAGGCCGAGTGGAATCATCGCCAAAATGAACTCCCTCGTCGAGGAAAATATTATTAAAGAGCTTTATCGCGCCGCGCAAGCTGGAGTTGAAATTAAACTCATCGTACGAGGAGTATGTGCGTTAAAACCACAAATACCCGGAATTTCCGAGAATATTGAAGTACGATCTATTGTCGGTCGGTTTTTAGAACACTCGAGAGTCTTTCACTTTGAAAACGGGGGAGACCCACAAACCTACCTCTCTAGTGCAGATTGGATGGCTCGGAACTTTTTTGCCAGAGTAGAGACCGGCTTCCCTGTCCTAGATTCAAAATTAGCTGAAAGAGTCTATAACGAAAGTTTAAAACTCTATTTACAGGACAATTCTCAAGCGTGGATATTGCAAGCAGATGGCACCTATTTACCTTTAGAGGCTGAAACGGAACCACTGAGTGCTCAATCCGAACTATTGGCGCAACTTGCCTAGTTTAGGAATCGAAATTCGGTAGTGGATCAGTTTGAAATTTGAGCCATTTCGAAGCTAGGCATAAACGCCGAGCCCGCTCGCTTCATCGAAGACTGCTGCATACTCCAGAGCAATGCAAGAA
>WTGV01000045.1 GCA_011525295.1 Pseudomonadales bacterium
GCACACCGAATTGCGTTTCCTCGTCTGTCGACAAGTTAACGCGAAATGGTACAGGACTCTGGCAGAGAGCGACATACCGCGCGCAACTGCAATGCTACCTCAAGTTCGCGCCGGCGAAACGAAGTCGAGAGCTTGTGCTGAACTCGGTCGTGTTATGGTAAACCAAAATGAGTCTTCAGCTGCAATCAAACTAGGCTCAGAATTACCAGAGTCATTACAGGACAAATATTTTCGAGCCATCATCAACGAACTGTACAACCAAGACCGAGTAGCGTTGTATGAAGTTCTTGATCTACTTCCGCAAAAATACCAAAGAGATGCAGCCGCCTACTATTACCGTCCCAGATCACGCTTCGAAAGTTTTAGTCGTACCCATTGGTACTTCACGGACGAGCAACTGGAAAAAATTGAATCTTATCGAACCTTATGATGCGCCTACCCTCAGTTTCCGCTCCCAACGAGACGCAGTTCGCGAGTCATTCCATGCTCGTCGTCCGACGATGTGTTAGTTCGCATTATGTCTGGTCCAGAGATTAATAACTCTTTTCTACGATCTAAACTCGTTCCACTTTTAGTTGGCACGGGACTATCCATAGTGCTGTGCGTTGGCTTTGTAGTGTTCTTCCGTCCGTTTTCAAATGAGGCTACTCAGACGACTGTAGGTATGTACGATCGAGATTCAAAAACTCCCAGTGTTGTTTCACCCCTTGATCGTACCGCAAGTAATGACAACATTGGTGAACTGGAGCAATCTTCAGAGCTGGCATCGATTTTCGTGGAACCAACAAGCTACCACGAAGGTTCAGTTGCGCTTGACAACATGTTGCAAAACGCAAACATTGCGAAATTGGTCGATTTACTCGAACAGTCACACAATCTTGAAAACTTTGAAAAGCAACGTTCAGCACGAGTTCAAATACTTCGCAAATTTGCGACTCTTGATCCGGTCCAAGCTCTCACGTATGCCGAATCATTTCCCAAAATTCAGTATGAACATTTCGCTTCTTTGATTTATCGAGATTGGTCGTTGTTCGACCTAGATTCAGCACTGACCTATGCTGAACAACACGTCCCCACTCTTAGCATTGAGGGAAAGACAGCGATTTTTGAGCAAATAATTCGAGCTAACTGGGATCGTCCAGACGAGGTAAAGTTGCAGATAGCAAAGCGTTTAACGGTCAGATCCTCTACAGCGAGAGACCTGTTAGTCTCGATTGAGATAGACAAGCCTCTTGATGACCCGACAGCGGCATGGGAGGGAGTGCTGAGCAGCGAAAACATTGGGGAAGATGAGAGTAACAGACTCCACCAGATCGCGGTAGCAGTCATTGAGAACGACGGTTACACTAAGTTTGCAGAACTGGCGAGTACTATCCAAGATCGTCAAATCAGAACTACCGTAATCAGGGATACATTGTTCAGTCGACTGGACAAAGAAGACATAGGGACCGTCTTCGAACATGCGGTACAACTGTTTCGGGAGACGGGTCGACCGGTGGTCTTCGAATTGGCGAGCCGATGGACATACACGGACCCACTCTCGGCATTGAAAGCGGTGTCTGACGTCTCGTTCTATTCTTTAAGGGAGCACTTGGTGAGCACAGTGATTTCAAATTGGATCAGAAACAATCCCAAAGATGTGCTGCGCCAGCTGGAGTCGCTTCCAGCCGAGTACAGAGAGGAGGTACTCATTGAGGGAATATGGTCGGTGACTGCGCGGTATCCCAAAGAAGCCCCCGAGTATCTAGGTGAGATCTCAGACCTGAACACGAAATGGAGTGTCATGGTTAACATGCTCCAAAACTGGGCATCGAGAAACATAGAAGAAGCATTTACTTGGTTTTTAGATAACCCAGATTTGGAACTTCAATCGGGATATTCTCGCGCTGGGTTACTCCAGTACCTCTTATACCGCGTTACCGCCGAGACGGGCCCCATCCTTGTTCAAACTTGCTCTAGAGTATCCCGCTGACGAGTCCGGTTCTGGTTGGGAAGGGAGTATCGTCGGTGCGATTGCCCAAAAGGATATCACGAAAGCCAAGGAATTGCTACCACAGGTAAGGGATGAACAGGGGCGAATGACTGCATATGCTGGGATCGGACATGCGTTGTTCAATCAAAATAACAGTATGGATTCGGTCATCGAGTTTACTGAAGAGATACCGGACGACCAACATGTTGTGTTCTACGGAGAACTCGTGATGAGGTTACGTAAGCAAGTGGCGTATGAACAACTTGACAAACTTCCAACACCAGAAGCTCAAGCAAGAGCTGCTTTAAAACTCCTGCAGCGATTAGCAGAATCTTATAACCCCCTCACCGACGAACAGATGGAGCACATTGAATCGTTTCTGACGGAAACAGAACGAAACATTCTTGGGCTTTAATTCTGCTAGCCAGCAAACAGTGAATTAACTCTTTAAGCTCGAAGATTCCACGATGTAGTCCATTCGGACACATTTAGCGATTCAACGGATTTTGTTTTTTTGAAACAAGGCTGGAAGACCTTAACGGCACGTTAGGTTTTTATCTTTCAAACTCATTTAAGAAAATCAGGCTAAACGAATTGATCAAATCGACTAGCTTTTCTTCTCACGACACCACTCATCGGTTGCTGCTTACATTTACACAGACTCAGAGCGACAGGATAGTCTACTAAGAAAATCTGTTTGAACCATCCGTACTAACTTCACTAAATCGGGCAACTTGAACGTCTGCGATGAACCACCGTTAAACGTCTCTTCGGAGCTCGCCACATTGGTAATTACAAACTAGATCTGGAATCCGTTTAGACATTAGAAATAGTCAACCAACCAAAAAAATGTGTGAACTATCGAAATGAAGGTCCAACAAATCACCATCCAAAAGTTAAAGCGTTTTGAAGAGGGTTTCCCATCTGGTCCAGTATTCTTTTGGTACATCCAGACGTACAGCAAAAATATCGACCACGCACAGATCACGATTACGCCATAGACCAACTTGTTGAACTCAAACCCAAACAAATCGAGGGCTATCAGCGTGATATATACCACACTCAATGGTATTTGTACAATGAAGACAATCTTGTCGATTAATCCCCAATCAGACATGTCAAACATCTCCTCAAAACCGGTTTTTGGAGCGGTATAGTAGGCTTCCAAGGGAGCGTTAGACCCTTCGTCTTTCGACTTCATTTCAAAATATCAAATCTGAAGATTGGGTTGAACGAACTTGTCAGGTGGACAAGAACAATGTGAAAAAAACTGTTCTTCGGTTGCGGCGCAATCTTGCTAGCGCTAATCTTGGGAAACCAAACCACTTTCAACATCTGCTCGAATCATCGATTCTGTTCGTGAGGTAGGGTCGCCCCATCCCCCTCCTCCAGGAGTCTCAAACACTAACGTCGCTCCAGCTGGAATCCACTCTTTGCCTTTTCCACTGTATTCCTGGCCCTCTTTCAAATACACTCGACCAACCGCACCATCGAATCCTCCACTTCGACCGCGGGCTGGATGCTTCACTCTCTCGAACATCTTTGAGAGTACAAAGGGTGCTCTATGTGTGTGCGCAATCTCAATTATTTGACCCAACCCACCACGGTGTTTACCTGCTCCGCCAGAATCTCTCAAGTATTCGCGACGCAAAAATACCAACGGCGACGTAATCTCATTCACTTCTGTTGAAGTGGTTCTGACACCAGAAGGAAACGCAGTAGTCGACAGTCCATCTTTGTGAACGCGCGCACCCGTTCCACCGTTAAAGATTGGATTGATCACAAACTCTGGCGCGTTGAAGTTCATGCTCGCTGTCGAATCACTCATGAGCACCGGATTCCATATACACGAAGCCCCCTCACAAGGAACTTCGTCCGGTAAAACCTGGCTGAGACACCCTATTACCACGTCAGGTAGCATCTGTCCTAACGCATGGCGTGCAGACACTGCACAGGGCGGTTCAGCATTAAGAATGCATCCAGCAGGTGCTACAACCTCTATTGGTGCTAACGAGCCTGCGTTGTTCGGAATGTCATTTCCCACCAAACATCGAACTCCAAAAGAGGCGTAAGCTTCGCAGTAAGGGAGTGGGACATTAATGCCATACCTAGACACCCCAGAAGTACCTGTAAAGTCGATCCCAATACTATCACCGGAGATTGTGAGAGCGCAAACTACATGAACAGGTTGGTCATACCCGTCTACTGTCATGTCATAGCGGTAAGTGCCGTCTTGTAACTTCTGAATCTCCTGATGCATAGCTTTTCTAGACGTATTCAGGATCATGTCGCTGATGTCCCCTAGGTCCTCAAGTTGGAATTCATTCATCGTGTCGATGAGCTTTTCCGCACCTACGTTGTTGCACGCAGTCAATGAGTACAAGTCTCCCTCAGCGACTACGGGGTCGCGCACATTCGCACGAATCAATCGCAACAGCTCTGACTGTACTTGGCCTTGCTTGAAGAGGTAGGTAATTGGAATCTGAATTCCTTCTTCATAGACTTCATTGGCATCTGGTCCAAAGCCACGGCCTCCAACATCCGCAATATGACTCGTCGACGCAAATAGCGCAACTACCTTACCGTTCAAAAACGTCGGAGTCACCAACGTGAAGTCATTAAGATGGCCAGTAGCAAGCCACGGGTCGTTGGTCAGTAGTACATCACCTTCCTTCATCTGTGAAATCGGAACTTCCGCGAGAAAATTCGGTACGGATCTGGCCATGGCATTAACATGCCCTGGAGTACCTGTGATAGCTTGAGCGAGCATCTCGCCTTTGGTATTAAACACCCCAGCAGATAGATCGCCAGCCTCACGAACCACCGGTGAAAACGCCGTACGCATCAGCGTTTGAGCTTGATCTTCAACGATCGCAAGTAACCGATCCCAGACCAGTTGTCTCTCAATGTTTCCTACTAAACTCATGTAGACATCCTCTCAAGCAATAAGTGGTTAGATGGTGACAACTTGCTAATGCGATAGCCAGGTGGAACCACCGTAGTCGTGTGCTTTTCAGTGATCAACGCCGGTCCCTTTAGGGACATGTCTGGGCTTAAGGACTCTCGTTCTATGATGAGAGCCTCATGCGTACCATGAATGTCAACTAGTTCTTGTTTCTTGTGAGACTCGCTGAAAGTCGCCGAGTCGCGTCCGTTGTCTTCGAATTTTTCTATACTTCTAGTCTCGGTAGAAACGTTCAAAGTCCAACTCATCACCTCAATCTCAGCATCGGGAATTCCTCTACCATACAGTTCGGTGTAAGTTTCCTCAAAATTTTGTCGTAACAACTGTCTGTTAATCGATTCCGAACAAAAAGATACAGTCACCTCATGACCTTGTCCGACATAACGCATAAATGCAGTAGCAGTTTCGGTGACTTCCTCGGAACCGTGAAGAGCGGATGCAACTACCGATTTCGCTTCTTCGCGCATGTCTTGGATGATTTCGTTCACATGGTTTTCATCGAATTCGGATAGTAACAGATGCCGACTCCTAACCACTTCGTACGAAATAGGCGCGAAGATAAAACCAATCGCTGAACCAACCCCCGCCCCTTCGGGAATGATCACTTGTGCGAGGTTCATCTTTTCTAACATTCGAGCAGCATGAAGGGGAGCAGCTCCACCAAAGGCGATCAAGGTTCGATTACGGACGGATTTTCCCCATTCGGTAGCATGACTTTGTGCCGCGGCAGTCATGTTTTCATCGACGATCTCAGAAATTCCCAAAGCAGTATCTTCAAGTGATAGCTCTAGTGGATCTCCAACCTTTGTAGATATGGCTTGAGTAGCCGCTGGTTTGTCTAACTGCAACTGCCCGCCGGCAAAATTTCTCGGGTCAAGTCGACCTAAGACACAATCCGCATCAGTTACGGTTGGTTCGGTACCTCCAGATCCATAGCATGCAGGTCCCGGTGTGGAACCGGCACTTTCAGGACCAATCTGAATTCGACCCAATTTGTCAACCTGTGCGATGGATCCACCACCTGCCCCAATTTCCACCATCTCGATCACTGGGATTCTCACAGGTAGCCCACTACCTTTCTTAAACCGGTATGTTCGATCGACTTCGAATGCTCGTGAAAGAATCGTCTTCCCTTGATCGAGAAGGCAAAGTTTAGCTGTAGTACCCCCCATATCGAAGGACAATACTTGATCAAGAGCTAATTCTTGAGCGATTACGCCAGCTAGAATCGCACCACCGGCTGGACCGGATTCGACCAAACGGATCGGGTATTTAGCCGCAGTTTCTAGACTCGTTAATCCACCGCCTGAAGTCATTATTAAATAAGGACATCGAAAGTTCAGCGCATTCAACTTTTCTTGTAGAGACAACAGATATTTGCTCATCAACGGCAACACGTAAGCATTCGCGCACGTTGTCGATAAACGTTCGTACTCTCTGATCTCTGGACAAACGTCGCTGGATAAACTCAAGGGTATTGAATTCATTCGATTACGCACTAGTTCAGCAACTCGCGCTTCGTGGTCCCCATTGCGATATGCATGCAAAAAGCCAATTGCTACACTTTCAATTTCCTCTGCAAGTAAGAGATCGATGGCTTGTTGCACAGAGGATTCATCGAGCGGCACCAATATTGCTCCATTTGCGGTTACGCGTTCGTCGATTGGAATGCGTAGCTTACGTGGTACCAAAGGAGTAGGCCGTTCAATATTCACATCGTATTGCTCGAAGCGATTCTCGAACGCCATTTCAAGAATGTCTCGATGGCCTGCTGTAGTCAGCAGAGCAGTCTTTGCGCCGCGCCTTTCGATGATTGCATTCGTCGCGAGAGTCGTACCATGCAACAACAAAGAGATGTGCTCAGGGCTCGCTCCACTTTCACTGAAGAGTTGCTGAATTCCAGCGACTACTGCTTCGCTCGGATCGTCTCGTGTAGTAAGTACTTTTGTTGCGTGCAACCGTTGGTCCAGCTGCAATACTACGTCCGTAAACGTGCCACCAATGTCCACCGCTAACGCGTTTTTTCCGTTCACAAAATCTCTACTTCTCCTTGTCGTGAACAAGCCTCTCTCTACTAGAGGGTCTGCGATCACCTATAGTCTATAACAAGTACTAGGGCTTTCCAATATAATCGTTGCTCAACTGGCAACGGTCGTCTGTAGGTACTGTCTGATTATCTTAGCGAAACTGTAAAGAGCCCGGCACATAAGACCAGCAGAACGGATAGCCTGAGGTCTCCAACTAAACAGTGTGCACATTTGTTTTAAGTTATGCCTAACGACATAAAGCTTATTTCTGGCACCTCTCACGAACAATTTTCACGTGATATAGGCGAACATCTTAGCCTTCCACTCACTAAAACAGAGATCATTCGTTTTGGGAACGACAATATCATGTTTCAGTGCAAAGAAAATGTTCGAGAGTCCGATGTCTTTGTGATCCAGACTTCGCGCTCGCCGTTGTCGGACTATATTGTAGAACTACTGGTTATTATCGACGCGTTGAAACACGCATCAGCACGTCGGATTACTGCCGTACTCCCCTACTTTTTCTACGCCCGCTCAGACAAAAAAGACCGCCCTAGAATTTCGATTACAGCTCGTTTGATGGCTGATCTGCTGGAAACCGCAGGCGCGGATCGAGTTTTAACGATGAATCTTCACTCACCTCAGGTCGGTGGTTTCTTTCGAATCCCGGTGGATCAGTTGAACGCAACTCCATTAGTGTGTGATCATCTGAGAAATACCACAAGTCTCTCGAATTCTGTGCTGGTTGCTAGTGATGTGAGCGAGGCTAAGGACTTGCGCGAATACGCGAATCGACTTGATCTGCCTATCGCGATCGTTGACAAACGTCGTGTAGGTGATGATGAACGCGCGCAAGCGGTGGGATTAATCGGTGATGTAGACGGAAAGAACGCGCTACTTGTAGATGACGAGATCGCTAGCGGTGGTACCATGCTCGAAGCAGCACGATTCTTACAGCTTCACGGTGTGCAACGCATTGAAGCCGCTGCCGTTCATCCAGTGCTTTCGGGACGAGCCCACGAGAGAATTACCGATTCACCCATCGAACGTTTAGTTGTAACGGACTCGATACCGATGTCTACTACTGAACCCAGTAAGAAAATTGAAACCATAACGGTTGCACCGTTATTTGCAGAAGCAATCAAAGCGATCCACTCTGGCTACAGCGTTTCGACTCTGTTCAAATAAGCCAAGAACCAGTTAGTCTAACGTTTCGGAAGAGTATGGAGGCTGGGGTCGGAATCGAACCGGCGTAGACGGAGTTGCAGTCCGCAGCATAACCACTCTGCCACCCAGCCTATTGGATTGCAATTAAATTGTACACGCTCGCGTGTACCGTATTCGCCTCACTTATCGATGAAATCCGATCGCAACACCGGCCAAGCTGACCTCAAATGCATAAACATCGACCACAGCGTTAATGCTGTCGCTACATAAATCATAACGTAGCCCAAGATTGTCCAGGGACTGATCGCTGATGGATTTGAAAGCAACATAATAATTGCCAACATCTGGACTACAGTCTTCGCCTTTGAGATATTCGTAACTGCAACCTGTGACCGTACTTGTCTTTCAGCCATCCATTCACGTAAAGACGACACAAGCAGTTCCCGACACACAATTACCAGTCCGGGCAGTGTTAACCACAACCTCCCGTGCATGCCGACCAGGAGCACTAGCGCAGAGATGACAGTCAATTTATCTGCAGTCGGATCTAGAAAAGTACCAAATCTAGAAGTCTTACCAGTACGTCTTGCGATATATCCATCAAGCAAATCCGTGATTGAAGCAATAGCAAACAACAACCCCGCGATCCATTGATGAGTATCAGAAAATATATAGATCAACACGAATACTGGTATTAACAATATTCTCAACAGCGACAGAGTGTTGGGCGAAAAGATAGCCTTTAGGCTACGTAGCATGGAAAACCTCATGAATTTCAGCTGCTAACTTACGACTAACGCCGGGCACTTTGGCGATCTCTGCAATGCTTGCAGTACGGATCGACGCAGTAGAACCGAAGTGCGTTAATAATTGTCGTTTGCGCTTTGGACCGATTCCCACTATTTCGTCTAATTCTGATTGCTTTCGCGCTCGGCGTCGCGCCGCACGGTGTCCGGTGATGGCAAAACGATGAACTTCGTCGCGTATATGTTGCAAAAGGTGCATCGACCCGCTCGTCGGGTCTAATGATACGACTCCTTCGCCGGCACGCCAAACGACGTCAAGCTCTGGATTACGGCCCTCACCTTTAGAGATTCCGAGCAGTACTATATCTTGGTTTGTATACGAAAGCAACAGTTCCTCTACTTTGTTAATTTGTCCTCGGCCTCCATCGATAATCAATATGTCAGGTACCTTTCCATCTTCTTTCAGTATACGCTTGAAGCGACGTTCCACGGCCTGATACAGAGCTGCGTAATCGTCCCCAGGTTCAATGTCAGTGATTCGATAGCGTCTATAGTCGGACGTAACCGGTCCATTCACATCAAAGACAACGCAAGCTGCCATTGTCGCTTCACCGTGTGTGTGACTCACGTCGAAACACTCTAGTCTTTGTGGCACGTTGTCTAGCTCTAAGAGCTGTTGTAAATCAAACAGTCGTTCTGATTCATTCTGACGGGCTCGCACATATGCGGCGAGCGCAAGCTTCGTATTCTCTTTGACCATTTCTTGCCACTTCGCGCGCGACGCCCGAACCTGTGAGGTGACTTCAACCATATGGCCGGCTCTTTTTGTGAGCGCTTCCGCAAGAACGTTGCGATCGTCAAGAGATTGCATCGTCAGTACGGTTCGAGGAATGTTTCTTTCGACTGAGCCGAAGTAGTATTGCGACACAAACGAACTCAATACACTTGCAGAGTGCGCTTGAAGTTCATTTTTCGGATACCAATTTCGATGCCCCATCAAAATTCCATTTCGTATAAACATGCCTTGAATACACACGTGATTTTCTGCCGTAGCGATCGCAAACGCATCAACGTCCCCCGAGGATTTGTGCACGTGTTGTTCTTCTTGGACTTGACGTAAATCTTGGATTTGATCTCGTAGTCTTGCTGCTTCCTCGTACTGCTTCGAGTCTGCCAGCTCTCGCATTCTAGACTTGAGCTCATCTAACAGTGACTGACTCTTACCCTCTAAAAACAGCTTAGCTAAACGTAATTCCTGATTATATCGGGCGGGTTCAATCAATCCTACACACGGACCACTACACCTCTTGATTTGGTACTGCAAACAGGGACGTGATCTATTCTTAAACATTGAGTCTTCGCACGGACGTAGCTGAAATACGCGTTGCAATATGGACAACGAATTTCTCACTGCTACAGTGCTCGGATAGGGTCCAAAAAAAGCACCTCGATCATGGGTCCGGCCGCGGTGTCGTTTAATTTGCGGATACTCGTGCTCGGTGATATGAATATAAGGATAGCTCTTGTCATCTCTGAGGAGAACGTTAAACGGTGGCTTTTCCCGTTTTATAAAAGATTGCTCTAGTAACAGTGCTTCCGTCTCACTCTCCGTGACGGTAAACTGAATGTCTTTCGTTCGTTCCACCAATCGCATTGTCTTCGTTGCTAATCCTGTTGGTCGAAAATAACTTAAAACGCGAGATTTGATGTTGTTAGCTTTACCTACATACAAAACACTACACTGTTCATCCAAAAACCGATAAACACCGCATCTTGCAGGCAATGCACTGAGCATTGCTGTCGGGTCTGATTCCTTAGTGCTTGCTATTTCAGTCATCGGTACCACCGACACCCTCAGGAAAAAGCTTGAAATCCAGTTTGGGCTCGGCCGAGAATCAATGCATGAATGTCATAGGTACCTTCGTACGTATTCACCGTTTCTAAATTTACTAAATGACGCATCACGTGATATTCGTCAGATATCCCATTAGCACCGTGCAAATCTCGTGCCATTCTGGCGATCTCGAGAGCTTTTTGGCAGTTATTTCGTTTGAGTAAGGAAATGTTTTCTACTGGTAGTCGATCCTCGTCTAACATGCGACCCAGTCGAAGACATCCCTGTAGCCCCAAAGTTATCTCGGTCTGCATGTCAACTAATTTTGTCTGGACCAACTGTCGGGCTGCTAGCGGTTCACCGAATTGTTCACGTTCAATCGTATATTGACGTGCTGCTTGCCAACAAAATTCAGCAGCACCCATTGCGCCCCAAGTTATTCCGTAACGTGCTTGATTCAAACATCTAAATGGACCACTGAGACCTTTGGCATCGGGTAACAAGTGGCTCGAAGGTACAAATACATCTTTCAGCACAAGTTCGCCCGTATCCGATGCACGCAAACTCAGTTTTCCTTTAATCGATGGAGTAGTAAGACCCGCACTGTCGCGTTCAACGATGAAACCTCGAATGACGCCATCAAGTTTGGCCCAAACAATTGCAATATCTGCGATGGGTGCGTTGGTTATCCATGTTTTCGTTCCATTCAAAACAAATCCATCCTGAACCGATTTCGCTTTACTCTCCATACTTCCCGGATCGGACCCGTGATTCGGTTCTGTCAACCCAAAACAACCGATCAGTTCTCCACTTGCGAGTTTCGGTAGATACCTAACACGCAGCTCTTCCGTACCGTAAACATAGATTGGGTACATGACAAGTGATGATTGGACACTCAACGCGGATCGATAGCCCGAGTCTATTCGTTCGACTTCTCTTGCTATTAAGCCGTAGCTCACGTAGTTGGTTTGAGCGCAGCCATACTGACTGGGAAGAGTTGCACCTAACAGACTACGTTTCCCCATTTCCAAATAAATTTCTGGATCGAAAACTTCGTTTCTATTCGCTTCGACTACGCGTGGTGTCAAACAAGACGTAGCAAACTCGGCCGCAGTTTGTTGAACAAGTCTCTCTTCTTCAGAGAGTTGTTCATGCAAGCGAAATGGGTCTTCCCAATCAAACGGGTAAGTAGGCAACAGCTTCTCTCATATTGGTTTGTTCAAAATAAAGAAATATGCTGAAATGGACGACAGATCGTTCAAAACTCACTCCAGAATGGACATTAGTTGGGCGTACTGCGCTGCAGACTCTGCTACGCGAGAAAAATAGTCATCGACATATGGATGTGCAACAATACTACGAGAACAATTTATAACCACTCCGAGCCCGTCGCTACGACGAGCTCGTTTCAATACTTCAGTTAGTTCTCCACCTTGAGCGCCAATCCCAGGGACCAGTAATGTTGTCATGGGTGCGATCCGTCGAACTTGCGTGAGCGCTTCAAGCTGAGTAGCGCCAACTACTAATAAAAGATTAGGATTGCCTGCTCTATGGACTCTTTCAGCAACCTGTAAATATACAGGTTGTTGATCCCCGGTTTCTTGAATCCAAGCCGAGCCTTCGTTACTGGTACGACAAAGCAAAATTACTCCTTTATCGCGATACCGAAGAAAGGGCTCCACAGAGTCCCACCCAAGATACGGATTGACAGTGACTGCGTCCGCGTCGTATCGGGTAAAAGCTTCTTCCGCGTAATGTTTCGCGGTATTCCCGATATCGCCACGCTTTGCATCCAATATAACAGGGATAGTAGGATCTGACTCTTTCACATACTTGATTATTTGGGCGAGCTGTTCTTCTAATCCTTGCGCAGCGAAAAAAGCGTGATTGAATTTGTAAACACAGGCGTATGGACTGGTGGTCCGAACGAGTGCCTGAGCAAACTCTATAAGACTTTGGGACTGCGAAGAATAGGTTGACATCTCACGCCAATCAATGTCTAAGCCTACACACAGACAAGAATTCACATGGCGAATTCTTGCTTCTAAAGTCTCAAGAAACATGAACTACAAACTAGCTTTGAGTCTTTTGTTCACTCATTGTCATGGACGCAGATTGTAGCATTCGTTCGACAGTATCGACGACAGCAAGAGTGGTTGAGTCTACTTCAAAATTTAACAAAGTACCTACTGTGACATTACTGAGTGTAGTCCGTCGAAGTGTTTCAGGAATTAAATTCACAACTCCCTTTCCTGACTTGTGATCATAGGACGCTAGCGTAAGACTGACACCGTCGAGAGCGATGTATCCTTTGGTGTGAAAGTATTTCCGCCAAAACGTCGGGACAATGAACTCAATTCCGTGTTCATTAGATGCCGCTTGTACTTGTACGACTTCTACTACACCCGCAATGTGCCCCGACAGCAAGTGGCCACCGATTTCATCACCTAGTCGAATCGAGCGTTCCACATTCACCAATTTACTGGTAGATAAGAGCCGTAGATTGGTTAGGTTATGAGTTTCTTGAACGACCTCAAAACTCACCGAAAGATCTTCGACGGCCGCCACAGTCAAGCACACTCCATTTATCGCGACTGAAGCACCTATCTCAAGGTTGTGTGTTAAGCCAGTCAAGTCAAGCGTGAGTCGATGTATTCCGCTCTTTTGTTCTATCGAACGAACTTGACAGGCAGCCGCGACAATTCCGCTAAACATGAGAACTTAGATTGGTTCACCAATGCTACTAGAGCCGTGCAACTTTCGTTCGAAAAGTTCCGTCACGGAGGAAATAGTCACGCAAATCGACACCAAGAAACTTCACAATCGAGAATAGGTCATCCATGCTGAAAATTAGATTGAGATCATTCCCTTGTCTCGGGAACAAACAAAAAGGAACGTCTTGGTTCAGTGAGTGAGGCATGTGTTCAACACTTCTGGACCTCCTCACCGAGTGTCTAGGTTAGTTGAACCCGTTTCCTCACCCAAGGTCGACACAAAAGGACGGAGAACCCACAAAACTAACTCTCTTCATGAATTAGGAGCGCTCAAGAACAATACCCTAGACTCTTCCAATCTAACCACTCTTCGACTTGTTGTAGTCGCGCCACATTTCGTCGACATGCTCCTTGTATTCGATTCGGGCACGTTCAGCATTAATTAAATCGATGTACTGACCAGCCGATTCTCGCAAATTTTTAAGCGTGGAGTGTTCTGTGTCAGTATCGATTTCCTCTTGTAGCGACTCCATGGTAATCTCGCTTTCATCTAGTTCGTCATTGTAGAATTGACAAACTCCCTTGATGAACTTAACTTGTTCAATACTCCCCTCTCCGAGCTCGTTCTCGGTAGCACTCAGCGCTCGATCCGCGAACGAAATACACTTATCGAAATTGTCCAAGAGTTGATGAAGGCTCGCTAGCGTATGCAACACTTTTCCATCCTCAACGTATCCAACAGCTTCTTCGTATACTTCGGCGGCTTTTGCCATGTTAGCGGTAGAGTACAAAGCTTGACCGTATTTAAACAAGTTATCGAAATTTCGTTCGATAATTTCTTGATCAAATCCCTCTTCGAAGACGAGGACGGCGCGACTGCTAGCCTCCTTCACCTGCATAGAGGAGATGACCTTCTTGTATTCGCTTTCTGTGTCCCACAAACCAAAGTGATAGGCTGCTTCTATAGTGTAAAACGCCTTCCCACCATAATCACCATCGGCAGTTCCTGATACTTCTTCAATTTGCGCAAAGTCGGAACTCAATCTTGCCCAATGTTCTTTTTCTTCAATGTCTTGGTCAACCAAAAAACGCGACAGTGCTAAAGCTTTTTGCAGGTAACTATCTCGTTCCGTGGGACTATCCATGAGTTCTTCAGCAAGTTGTCTATACGCCTGCCACAGTTGCACCCGCCAGTATAGTGGTACATCATTTCCTTCTTCTACCGACCTTACTGTTGCCCGAATCATCCATTCTTCAACTTTGTAAAAGTCTTCCATATGGGTGTAGATACTCCCTATGAATGCGTATTGCCGAGATCCTTCTTCCCAATCCAGCTTAAGATCCAACCACCGCTGAATGTACTCAAGAGCTTTGTCAAAGTCCTGGTATTCATCACTCGCATAAATCGTCGCAATTATCCAAAGGACTCGCTCTTCTGTGAAATATGAAACATGTTCCGCGTACTCTAAGATTTTCCCCGCTTGTTCAATCGCAAGTGTGAAATCTTCCGTACTCAGTGCTAAATCCAAATACCTCTGGTGAAAAATCGCTAATTCACGCTCGTTCCAGCGTCTTGTTCGTTGCACCTGTCGATCCAACATCTCTCTTGCGCTTTCGTAGTCTTCTTCATCAATAGCTGCGGAAATCTTATCAAGTTGAATAACCCACTCTTGAGAAGGGTGCGGCAGTTTTCGCTCCGGCCGTGGATCTTCTGGTTTTTCTTCGTCTCCGGCAGCAACTTGTGCGCTCATTACGCCGACAAGGTGCGACAGTGAGCTGTTAGGTTGGACTGCTAGTTCCGTACCGAACTCTACTAGGAACATTGCCCCGCAGACCATCAAGCAGGTCGTAATTGATCGTTTCATAAAAACCCGTCTTTCAATTCAAATTCCATTTCCATTATGATACTCAGCTAATTCTCGGTTTGGAGCTTTTTTCTACATAGTCGAGCAACTCGGAACATCGTGAGTCTACTCTAAACCATTTTCCTCTTGTTGTTCTATAGTACTCTTCAAGTACCCTTGTACTCAAGTATAGTTTCTGCTCTTCACCAACAAATCTCCGGCAAATGCTAAGTCTCTCACTTTGGGCTGTTTAGAGTGGAAGAGAACCTACCTTCAAATTAGGTTCCCGTTTTGACTAGCGCTCGCACACCCATAGTCAGCGCGGACCCAAGATATTGAAGTTCGTTAAATGCGACAACCTCTATCATCTATAGGATATCACTGTAGTGCTACAGCACAATAAAACAAACCGTGGTTGTAAACAGCACAGTGCTGTTCTACTTAAACTGTAGGTTAACGATCGAAGCCCTAAGTCTTGGGGTTGTTGTTGTTACTCTATCTTGTACTGGATCCTATGTTTTACGCCATCGACTCGCACGGCCTGATCATTAACAATCTTTGGTTTGTATTTAAACTTCGAGGCAGCACGAATCGCAGAACTGTCAAATGTGTCAGCTGGCTTTGATTCTAAGACCACCGGATTCTCAACTGTACCTTCCTCGGTGACGTTAAACTGAACGATCACGTATCCCTCAATGCCTTGTTGCAACGCATCTATCGGATACTCGGGTTCAGGTTTAAACACCGGCATCATCTCAAAAAACTGAGCCAACTCTTGAGCTTTTTCTAGGTAGCTATCTCGTTCCGCCGGACTATCTTTGAGTTCTTCAGCTAGTTGTCTGTAAGCTTGCCACAATTGCACACGCCAGTAATCTGGTATTTCAATTTCTTCTTCTTCCGCTCTTTCTATCGCCCGCGTCATCCATTCTTCAACTTTGTAATAGTCTTCCAGGTGGGCGTAAATACCCCCGATGAATGCGTAGTTCCGAGACCCTTCTTCCCAATTCAGTTTAAGATCTAACCACCGCTGAATGTACTCAAGAGCTTTCTCAAAGTCCTGATATTCATCACTCGCATAAATTGTCGCAACCATCCATAGGACTCGCTCTTCAGTGAAATATGAAACATGTTCCGCGTACTCTAAGATTTTCCCCGCTTGTTCAATCGCAAGTGTGAAATCTTCCGTACTCAGTGCTAAATCCAAATACCTCTGGTGAAAAATCGCTAATTCACGCTCGTTCCAGCGTCTTGTTCGTTGCACCTGTCGATCCAACATCTCTCTGGCACTGTCGTAATCTTCGTCATCAATAGCCGTGGAGATCTTCTCAAGTTGAAGAATCCAGTCTGGAGAAGGATGCGACAATTTTCGTTCTGGTCGTGGGTCTTCTGGTTTTTCTTCGTCTAAGTCAACAACTTGTGCTCTCATGACACCGACAAGGTGCGACATTGAGCTGTTAGGTTGGACGGCTAGCTCCATCCCAAACTCTACAAGAAACATTGCCCCGCAGACCATAAAGCAGGCCGTAATTGATCGTTTCACAAAAAACCGTCTCTCAATTCAGAATCTATTTCTCTTATGATACGTAGTTAATTCTCGGTTTTGAGTTTATTTTCTACATAGTCGAGCAACTCGGACCATCGTGAGTCGACTTCTAATCCATTTTCCTTTTGTTGTTCTATCGCACGCTTCAAATACTCTTGTGCTCGAGTATAGTTTTTGATCTTCACGAACAAATCTCCGGCAAATGCTAAGTCTCTCGCCTTGGGCTCTTCAGCGATCTCTAACGGGACTGCGTAGGTTTTCGGGGACACATTTTTAGTCACTTTTTGATCAACAAAC
>WTGV01000054.1 GCA_011525295.1 Pseudomonadales bacterium
CGCACAATCTGCAGGGTATGGATGGAATACCATCGGTGAATTCGATGTAGGTTCAAAACTCACGGAAGTTTGGATCTCGGGAGCGTCAGACCGAGAGACGATTTATGCGGATGCTATTCGGTGGGTTCCACCGATGCACTAACGTAATCGTCTAAAACTATTCGCTTCCAGCTTTAGTGCGCTAGAAGTTGTACCGTAAACCAAACGAAGTAGACGTTACTGGTTCGACTTTCTCAAGAAAGTAGCTAGAAAACCCAACTCTTGCTGACAGTTTGTTCGTTATCACACGTCTAATCCCTAGCGTTGCTACCGGACTAGTGTCTTCAATCGTCCATCGTAAAGACTTGGTACGTTCAGTCTTGACGCTGTTCTCGAATAAGGAGTTGGTTACTCCTGCTTTCGTCTCTAGTACGAAGCTTCGAGGCAGAGAAAATTCTCTAGAAATTACCGCGGATAGGAACCGACTCTCAACTGAAGCGTAAAGAGATGTCTCACCATCACGGTTAGTAGTCAAGAAACTCTCACGCGGACCAAATTGCCAGTTCAGTTCTAAAGACCACGTAGGCCTGATTCGATAACCGAACGCAAACTTCGGAGACAGCAATGAGTACTCCTTTGTGTACGATTTGGCTTCGCGCGGTACATTATGAACAATCAATCCGGCATTGTCGCTGAAGATAGACTCTTCAACAGACATCCACAAACGATCTCGTAGACCCATCTTTGCAGACGAATTAGTAGCTAGAACACTTTCTCGAAGGTTGAAACTTCCAGAAGACCAATGTCGTTCCGAAGACAAGAAATCACTTGAGTCTAGCGTCCAAGACTTCTTCCGATTTACGGGCACACTCACTTTGTTTAATCCATCAAGAAGCACTCGATCAGAAATATTTGTGACATCTAACCTATACAACTCGATGTCTTTCACCATTAATTCAGCATCGCCGCTCGTTGAAGAGTTCTCTTCGGTCTGCGCAAAGGCAATGTGAAAAGAACTGAAGATCAACATCGTCAAACAAATTTTGCGATACATTTTTTTCTCCTTTCAAGAATGAAGACAAAACACGTATATTGGACACCACTTTGAAGGGTAAAGTTCAAAATATACACTCGAAGAAACTAACAGATTTGACGTTAGAAAAGTTTCCGGTTGTTCGATTTATTCCAAAGTCGGCGTTGGTCGTGGAACTAGTGATTACAGATCAGGCTACCCGACCACTAACCCAAGCATCGGAACACTGACCCAAGCGAATGTAGTGGGTATCTTAGGAGTCGCTACTCAGGTACAACCATCGATTGATTTAACTCTTTCCGTTATAGAGAACTCTGGTCTATATGTGTTTGGGATCTTCGACAGTTTCGATCCCACATCTGTGAGTTTAGGCTTTTGAGCCCGTCTTTAAGAAATTGAGTTTCGAGGATGCTGACTAGCTGAACAGCCCCTCAGAAGTTCCACTGGAAGCCAACCTCAAAACTGGTCTCTCGTTCGTGCGCTGTTTCAATAAATTGGTACGCAAACGTGATCGAGGTATCGGTCGATCCGAGCAATAGTTTCAAAGGAAAGCGCACACCAATAACACCATATATTTCTTGATTCTCTTCATCTTGATTGAATGCTCCAGAGGGAAATTCTTCCTCTGGAAGAGGCTGTCCTAAAAACAAAAACTCGGAATCTAAGGAACTCTCGGTAAACGCAATTCCAACTTTACCAAACAAGGACAAATATTGGTTCAAGTATAGGTCGTACACAGCACCTACTCCAAACACCGTGTGCCGCATAGTTGTAGCCCAAGAAAGCGATAGAGATTCTTCGATACCGAGATCGTCGAGTGGAACATTTAAGTCAAGGGAAAAGTTCAGTTCTGGTGAGCGGACATAGAAAGCTTCAAAGCTCCAACTTTCATTGACGTTGTAGCCCCCGCCTATTGAAAGTTGGCTGCGAGAACCATCAATTTCATATTGGCGAGTAACGAACTCGTCAGCTTCAGCTGGCAGTCCTCCTTCATCTGTTTCAATTTCAATTTTGGGTTCTTCGAGGTCGTTCCAATAAGTAACTCCAGCCTGTAGATAGAACCCAGCCTCTTTCGCGGCTACTCCAGATGTCAGCATCAAAAAGAGACCGCTGAGCAAGATTGCAATTGGAAGTGAGCAGTGTGTGTTCTTCAAGGTGTTTTCTCCGTGGGTATGAGAGTTCGATTTAAGTCTATGACCTCAAGGAAAGTCATAAGTTCGGAAGTGAATCTAGCTTTGAAATCCCATACGACGAAGTCTATCGCCAGTTCAATTGTGGTTAGTCGGCATAACTCGATAGTGTTGATCCAATATCGAGGAACCAAGATTTTTGTTAAGATCAGGCCCCAGCAAACTCGTTATACTTAGGGTGTCTGTGATTTATCTATCGAGTGAGCAGCAATTAGAATGAGAGAACTGTCGTTGTCAGTGTTGGTACTGACATTACTGATATCGGGTTGTGCTTCCGTGAACGGTCCAACATTGGGATCCGAACCTGCCCCAATCGAATCATCGAAGGCTGAGACGGTTGAGGAATCGAACACAGAAGAAGCAAATGAAGTCTCGGAACCAAGACGAGAAAGTCGAAGTTCGCTCCCGAGGGTAATTCGTTGGGTAGTCTTGGGCTTGCTAGGCATTTCTTTAATTACCTATTGGGGCGTTCAGGGCACATGGAAATGAGCAGGGTTTGGAGGACACGTTTTCGGCGAAAACACTATTGGCGAAGGTTGAACCCGATCCATACTCGTAGTCAATCAAGGGTCAATGGGAGTAAAACCATTCGGTCCAAGAGGTATCTGTAGGATCGCGAAGGTTGACACATTACACATGATCTATTAAAGAAGTCTCGGGCGACACTGGTTTAAGTCGCCTGAATGAACACGGAACTCTCTTGTCTAGCAGCGACGCGGAAATTGGTCTGCGGTAGTGAACTACTTCAATCACAAACAAAAAATTTAGAACGGGCAAATGGCTAGTAAGACACATCCCAAAGTGGTTCGAGAAAAGATCGTTGAGTTAGCGCGCTCGGGACGAAGTCTTACGTCACTAGCCCGTGAATTTGAACCTTCGATTCAGACTATACGGAAGTGGGTGGAACAGGCTCGGCGCGAAGAACGATTAGAAAGTATGGACATAAAACGGCGGATACGAAAATTAGAGCGAGAGGTTGCTCGAGCTAGAGAAGAAAGGGACATCCTTCTGAAATACAAGGAATGGGTGGAACAACAGGATAAAATTGCCAAAAAGTGACTTCCAAATTCATCACCACACTTATCGCTGAGGATGGAAATGGATTGGCATTCTTGTTCACACTCTGGGCTACCATCGGTACATTCTTAGCGCAAGTGTGTTGGAAGGACGTACCAATCCCGTTGAAGGAGCTCAGAGCGTGAATTCAGACACGGAGATTTCAGGTCGTTTTGCCGAATCGATTTCGTCATTTGCGCCTAAGGTATCGGACCCAACAACCGCTTGGTTTTAAGAGTGCTTTCAAAGGATCTTAAAAAAGGAAGAAGTGTATTTTCGTATCTATGAGCATCCTAATCATGCTCGACAGAGTCCGGAAGAGTTCCGCCATCGCGATAACCAGGTGCGACCACATTGGGCTTTACGCCCGGAGGAAAGTGAAGATCCGTGGGTACAGCCGAGGTCTATGAGCAGGGTCGCACTCTCATTATTCCGCAATGGCAGGGGAGGGCGAAAGTCGTAAAAAAGAGACTTGAGGAACAACTGGATCGAATCAACGGACAGGATCTCTCAACGTGACTAAAAGTTACGAATACTCTCTATTTAGAACACTCCTTCTATTTATCGTTGCAAAACAGAAAATCAGGTTCAGAAAATGACTTAGGGAGCTACTTGGAAGTGGATGCTTGTTTAATGACAACATCGTCGACCGGAAAATTCTCCCAGTCGTATTGGAATAGTTTTTTTGTCTCAGTTTCGAGGGACTGCGTAGGTTTTCGGGGACACATTTTTAGTCACTTTTTGATCAACAAACT
>WTGV01000026.1 GCA_011525295.1 Pseudomonadales bacterium
CATTGAACAAGCCCTACAATTTGTCTTCGATGCATTACCGTTTGTGTTAATCGGTGTCCAAAAGGAAGTTATATATGTTTACTTTGTCTTTTATGCAATCAACGGTTTCTACCAACATTCAAACTGCGATGTGCGTCTTGGTCCATTGAACTGGATCGTCGCTGGTCCTGAACTTCATAGATGGCATCATTCTTTGGACCTTAAAGAAGCTAACCATAATTACGGCAATAATCTCATTGTTTGGGATGTCTTGTTTGGAACACGATTCTTACCGAAAGATCATCAAGTCGGTGAACTTGGAATACCTGTAGCAAACTATCCCATGAGCTATATAAGACAATTAGTCGCACCATTTCGACGATATCCTACAACAGATTGACTTCGATGGGGCTGTTCACTTACTTTCTGTTCAAAACGGTGCTTACAGTCAAGCAGCGACCGTTTTATCGAGCGATGATGAATGCTGCGAAGGATCCGAACCTCACTCAAGAAGAGGTATTAAAGCGCATCGTACACACAAACCGTGATACGGAATTTGGTCGTAAACACCAATTCAACGGTGTTGAAACTGTGGAACAGTATCGAACACAGGTGCCCGTACACGACTTTGAACTCTTGCGACCTTACATCGAGAAACAACGGGATTCGGGTACGGAAGCGCTCACAGCAGAACCAGTCGTACACTACAACCGCACTAGTGGTACGACAGGCACACCCAAAGATGTCCCGATTACACAAACTGGTGTCGCAGAGACTCGACAACTTAGCCAATTAGGCGCGTACGCACTTATACAACAAACTTCAATATTTACCGGTAAAGTGTTCGCAATTGGCGGCGCGGCCGTCGAAGGTCATACTAGCGACGGTACACCAATCGGTTCTGCCTCTGGTTTGATTTACCGACAACAATCGCGGTTCGTTCGGACAAGATATGCGATCCCACCAGAGGCGTTCGATGTCCAAGATAGTGAGCTCCGATATGTGGTGATGGCAATATATGGTCTGCGTGAGCAACGAGTCTCGACGATGGCCACAGCCAATCCCTCAACCTTCGTTCGCTTACTAGAAGTAATCAACAACAATAGCGACGACATCCTTACACACATCAAACTGGGTACTCTACCTAATTGCGAAATTTCTCTTCCAATCGTTCAAGCGAATCCAGCACGAGCCGAACAACTTCGAAACCTGATTTCCAAGAGACAGACATTGACCTATTCAGACATTTGGCCGAATGTGAAAGGAGTCGTCGTCTGGTGTGGTGGCAGTTGTCGCTTCGCGGTATCGAAATTACGAAAATTACTACCGTCTAAAACTCAGATCATCGAATTAGGCTATAACGCCAGCGAAGTTCGTGGCACCATCAACGTCGATATTAACAAGAACCTATGTTTACCTTCGCTTCAACATGTTTACTTTGAATTTGTCCCCGTCGACGAATGGGAGAACGATCAACAAAACTTCCTGGGGCTACACGAACTTCAAGAAGACACGTTTTACTACATATTCATCACTACTTCTAGTGGGCTATATCGATACAACATTAACGATGTAGTCCGAGTCACAGGTAAGATCCATGCGACTCCAACGTTGGAGTTCGTTCGTAAGGGACGTGGCGTAACCAACATTACTGGAGAGAAACTCACGGAATCCCAAGTCATGGAGGGTATGGAGCAATTGTGTTCCGAGTTGTCTATCGATCCGGACTTTTTCGTGCTCCTAGCCGATGAACTGAAGTCTTCTTATGTATTGTGTATTGAACTAAATTCCTATCACGACCCAAACGCTCTAATCCAAGCATTCGACCGCATTCTCCAACGACTTAACATTGAGTATGAGTCAAAACGTAAGAGTGAGCGCTTAGGTGCGATGCGATATCACCGCTTGCCTGCTGGTGCCGGATACACTTATCGCAGTGAATTGATTCGCGCAGGGCAGCGAGATTCACAGTTCAAGTACCAACATTTGCAATGTCTCAGAACAACGTCGTTGCAACTAGGCACCTCGAGCACTACAACTTAGTCGTACTGGTATACGAGGGTAATCGCTCCGCGCGATATGGCCCAAACTAAGAACTGTTTCATATTTTGAAGTTCGAAATTTTCAGTTTTCCAGTTCCATTCAGGCGAGTGTTCCGCCACTCGTCGGCATCGCGCGAACAAGCAGAAAACTTTATCGTTCGAGCCACTATCGATCAGCAAATATCTGGCTGGGGAGAGAGCTGTCCACGAGAGTACGTAACAGGTGAGTCTATTGGAACTTGCAAACAGTTTCTTCAGGACAACCAGGAGTCTCTCCAAGCTATAGAAGACATTGGCTCTCTGCGTTCGTGGATCGACGACCACGAACATTTGATTGATCAAAATCCGAGTGCTTTCTGTGCGATCGAACTTGCTCTACTTGATGCGCTTGGAAAAGAACATTCCTTACCAGTAGAGACACTTCTCGGCATTGATCAGTTGCGCGAAACTATCAGCTATTCAGCGGTACTAGGAGACTCCCCTTATCTCGTTTACTGGCTTCTAGCGCAACGCTTTCGTGCGCGCGGCTTCCGAAGCATGAAGATCAAACTATCGGGGATTCTCGACAGAGATTGTCAGAAGTTGCAGATGAAGCAGACCAAGCGGTTACACAAAAGGACGATCCGTCTCGACGCGAACAATCTGTGGAGTTCGGTTGAAGATTGCTCGAACTACCTCCAGCAACTTCCAAAAGCATATTGGGCAATCGAAGAGCCCTTACAACCCAGAGACTCCACAGAACTAATCAAACTAGCAGAACGCATAGAGGCGGACATCATTTTGGACGAGAGTGTAACGCGAACAAATGACCTTACCCACTATGACGGAGCAAAATGGGTCGTTAACTTGCGCGTTTCTAAACTTGGAGGAATTCACCGAGCGATTCAAGTCGCGCGAGTGGCCAAAACTCGTGGGCTCAATACCATCGTAGGAGCACACGTCGGAGAAACCAGCATATTAACACGTGCCGGAATCGTTCTCATTCAATATCTAAAGAATTCACAGCTTGCTGCCGAAGGAGCGTTCGGTACACATCTGCTCACGCGTGACCTTGCCACTGAACCGCTTCGGTTTGAGCGTAACGGCCAACTCCGACTATCTCGAACTAGTTGTCTTGCTCAGCCTGGTTTGGGGTTGAAGATACGGACGGACTTACTTAAGCCAGACTGATCTCTGCTAAAGGTTATAGGTGCTCACGTAGATAGTGACCAGTGTACGACGACTGGGTACTCGCGATTTCTTCTGGGGTACCGGTCGCGATCACCTCGCCACCTCCTTTTCCACCCTCTGGACCTAAGTCGATCACGTGGTCTGCAGTCTTAATAACGTCTAAATGATGTTCAATAACCAGTACAGTATTACCAGATTCAACAAGTCGATTTAAACAATCTAAGAGTTTTGAAATATCTGCAAGATGCAAACCTGTGGTGGGTTCATCGAGTATATAAAGAGTGTGTCCTCGTCTTTGAAGTTTCGAGAGTTCCGCGCCGAGTTTTACACGCTGCGCTTCGCCACCAGAGAGCGTCGTCGCCGACTGCCCGAGGGTGAGATACCCTAAACCAAGTTCATTTAGAACTGAAATTTTCTTAGCGATGCTTGGTACACCTTGGAAGAAATCCACTGCCTCTTCAATAGACAAGTCCAATACATCAGCAATAGTCTTTCCGTTGTATTCAATCTCCAAAGTCTCTTGATTGAAGCGCTGGCCTTTGCAGGTACCACAAATCACTTCAACGTCTGGCATGAAATACAGTTTTGTTGCGATTACCCCCTCTCCTTGACATTCGTCGCAACGTCCGCCTTTGACGTTAAAACTAAATCTGCCAGGCTTGTACCCGCGCGCGGTCGCTTCCGCACTCTTCGCGAAGAGATTTCGAATTAGGTCGTAAACGCCTACGTAGGTCGACGGATTAGATCTACTGTTGCGCCCGATAGGAGTCTGATCAATATTGATCACTCGCGTTATGTGTTCGATACCCTCCAATCCTTGATGTTGTCCCGAAAGTGAGCGCGTGTCGACCAATTGCTTCCACAACTCCTTAAACAGAATCTCATTTACTAGCGTCGATTTCCCGGATCCTGATGCCCCAGTGACACAAACAAACAACCCCAAAGGCAGCTCGACATCAATAGTCTTGAGGTTATTCTCCGCCGCACCTAGTACTGTGAGAGTCTTACCATTGTGAGTTCGTCGTCGGTTCGGAACATCTATAGCTTTCTTTCCGGAGAGATACTGCCCGGTAAGTGACTCTGAACATCGCAACAGATCGCTAAAGGATCCACTCACGACGATCTGGCCACCGTGTACTCCTGGACCAGGACCAAGCTCTACTAGGTGATCAGCGGAACGTATCGTGTCTTCATCGTGCTCCACCACGATTACGGTGTTGCCAAGATCGCGCATTGATCGAAGAGTTTTAATCATCTTTTCATTGTCTCTCGGATGGAGACCGATCGACGGTTCATCCAAAACGTAGAGCATGCCCATAAGCCCAGAACCAATTTGCGTCGACAGGCGAATACGTTGAGCTTCGCCGCCCGATAGGGTCCCAGAAGTTCGATTTAAATTGAGATAGTCCAATCCAATTCCGAGAAGCAGCTCCAGACGTTTCAGTATTTCTTGTCGAATCTGTTGTCCAGCTTCGCGATTGCGATCACCACCCGACATATTGTTCAATTTCGAACTCAGTTCATCGAGATTAAATTGACCTAGATCAAAAATGGAGTGTCCGTCGATCGTGAACAACACCCTAGTACGCTTCAGACGAGTCCCTTTGCAATCCGCACAACGATACTCGACCATTACGCGATCCAAGTAAGCTTCCATACCAGAATTAGGCACGTCGCGTTGTTTATACCATCGATAATGCGACTCGATTTGTCCTGCCACTCCACGAAAATTACTGGGCCATCGGAGCCAACGTTCTTTACGTTCTTTCACGTCCGGTGGTATCTGTAACTTAACGAGTTTCCCTTGAGTCCCATACATTACTAAATTGCGATGTTCCTCACTGAGTTCGCGCCAAGGGGTATCCAAAGAAAAACCATACTCTTCTGCTACTGAATAAAGCAAATATCCATTAAATTGGTCCACTTTGTACGAGAATGCGTCCCGCAGGAAACAACCTTCGCGAATGCTGGCCTCGGGGTTAGTTACCAGCAAATCGGGGTGAGTCTGTTTATCCCGGCCGACACCACCGCAAGTGCGACAAGCACTTTCGGGATTATTGAACATGAAGAAATCTGGTACGATGTCACCGTACACCAGACCGTGAGTCTTGCTCCCAAACTCCTGTGCAAACTTCGTTTTAGCCGATGCTTGGAGCCCCTTAACGATACCGACCGTCATAAGTGAGTCACCAACTCGCAAAGAATGTTCCACCGCGGCTTTTAGCTGTTTCTCTACTCCGGCAACGAGGGTGATCTGATCGACTACCGCGAATATTCGCGGTTCGCCTTCCAGTGCTTCAGGTACTTCCTGCGTCAAATCGATCGGATCATCATCAATATATACCTTTCGACAGCCTTGTTTTCGAATCTCAGTAAACAGTACTTTGGGCTCTTCTCCATAAATTTGAAAGACAGGGGCTAACAGTTCAAACTCCGTTCCTGCTGGCAAAGACATCAATGCCTCAACAATCGTTGACGTTGTTTTGATTGGGACCGGTTCGTTGGTGTACGGACAATGTCCATCGGCGATCGTAGCAAACAATAGATTCAGATAACTTGAAATGTCTGTGAGCGTACCGACCGTCGAACGTGGGTTTCGCGCCAGTGTCTTCTGTTCAATCGAAATCACGGGCGAAAGACCGTAGATGAAATCGACATCCGGTTTTTCAACCTGTGCGATGAACCGTTTTGCGTAGGACGACAGTGACTCCATGTATCGTCGCTGTCCTTCGGCATAAATCGTATCAAACGCTAACGACGACTTTCCCGACCCTGACAGGCCGGTGACGACGATCAATTTGTCTCGTGGTAATTCAACTGTGAGGTTCTTGAGGTTGTGTACCCGCGAACCTTGCACCAGGATCGTACTACGCATTCTTGAATCCGGGTTCGAATTGTATTAGGCTATGCTCAACCAAAGCGGAGTCTCAACTGGGTCGAGCATAGAAAAATGCAAGCTCTTGAACTCGAACGCGACTCAAGGGTGTGAGAGCAAGGTCTGTGGACGCCTTTTCGATAGCACCGATATCCGAGAGCCATTCACAAGCCAACGCTAGACCTTCGACACCATAATTTCGACGAAAATAATGCTCAATTTGAGTCATAGACCTAGGTTCTCCACCGGCTTCCTGCAAGTATTCCAGCACCGGCGAAAATAATGAGTCTGCCTTTGATTCAAGGTACTCATCGACTGCAACTAATCCTTTCTCTATCATTGCTCTGGTTACCGGCTTTGAAATCAAATCAGAATAAATCACTCCAAATAGAGCTGGATTTAGTGGTAGTGCGCGAGGTAAGCAATCTCGGTCGACTAGTTCTCCATGTAGACTAATTTCGATGTCTGCTATCGCTGACGCAGTTCCAAGCAACCAAGTCGTGGTGTATGCAATGTCGTCTTTGACTTCATACCACTTTCTTGCCTTGTACAAAAGCGCTAGCGCAAATTGCGCGGAGTTTAACACTTGGGTCTTCAGATCCCGTTCTCCTAAACTTTTAATTTGCTGGACCAAGGCATCGATGGATGGATCTCGACTATACACGAGAGACCCTCGTGCATACACGGAGTGCCTGCTTGAATTGTGAAATGAACTCTCGAGTTCTCGACGAAACTCAGCCCTTGGTACTACCTGAGCGTGTATATTAATATCGTCTACGACAAGAGCGAGTGAATGCGACTGGACTTTTTTGTCATCCGCACTAATGAACACGAGATCAATGTCTGACTTGTCCCAGACCACGTCATAGGCAAGACTTCCACAGAGTATTGCAGCGAGAATCTGCCTGTCATCTTTGACCTCTTCTAGTAGTGAATCAAGAGCATCTTGAAATCGTGCTTTGGTCGTTAAATTGGCAGTCATTGACTAGTAGGTCCGATGAAATGTAAGATGCAGAACGGTCGTTGATGAAACACAAGCCCAGTAGTTTTTTCTTCGAAAACAACGCGGTCAATTCATCAATTTCTAACTTCCTTCAAACAGAAGTGTGCATATTAAGGAATTAAGCATTAAAATTGTTGCTACAGTTACGTTATACACGAGTCGTGGAGAATACCCTGAGGAGGAGTATTGTTCTTCGTTAGTCTCAGTCTTGAACGACAAGATTGGTTGGTGGCTACTGTTTAAAGGAACTAACTGCGAGCGTGTGAATTAGCTTCAATTTGGAATATGTAAGGAGAATTTGTCTATGCCAATCCAACATCGTATGGTTCGCTCATGGGTGCTAGCAGTAGCCGTGCTAGTGTTGCCTTTTTCCTTGTTTGCACAAGAAGAAGACGAGACAGACACCGACGCGACAGTTGATGCTACGGCTATCGAAGACGCTGAAGATATCGAAGAACTTACCGTTTTAGGATCCAGAAGTTTAACACCACGTACGGTTGAAGATTCCACCGCACCGATAGACTTTTTCAATGGGGAGGAGCTACTTACCATTGGGAACACTGCTGACATCACGGATGCACTCCGGGCTAATGTTCCTTATTTCAATGCTTCAATGGCTTCTGGCGACGGCGATACGTTTGTACGACCGACATCTCTAAGAGGCCTCGCACCCGATCAGCACTTGGTGATGATTAACGGTAAACGCCGTCATCGTGCGGCTCTCATTGCTGAGTTCGTTCCAGCAGCTGGTAAAGGGGCACACGGTCCGAATATCGGCATGATTCCGACTATCGCGATGGACAGCGTCCAGATCCTACGGGATGGAGCGTCGGCGCAATATGGATCTGATGCGATTTCAGGAGTGATCAACTTTCAAATGAAAGAAGACAATTCTGGAGCGACGTTGCGAACGCAATACGGTACGTTCTACGATGGAGAAACCGCATACAAAATTGAAGGAAACGTCGGTCTGATGCTCGGGGACGACGGCTTTTTTAATATTAGCTTCGAGTCTACTTACAACGAAGGCCACTCTCGAGGGCAAGAACGTTTTGACGCACAAGCGTTAAAAGACGCCGGTGTTCCCTTTGTCGGGTTTGACTCTCCTTTTCGAGATAGGCTTGCGCAAACCTGGGGAAGACCCCAAACGCAAAACCTCCTCATCTTCTGGAATGCTGGGCGTCCCTTTGTGAAAGAAACCAGCTTATATTCCTTCGGCAACATTTCCCGTACGAGTGGTCGATATCGCTTTTTCTACCGAAATCCGAATCACGCGACGCTTACGGCTCTGTCTGAGTTAGGCTTTACTGGACTTCCCTGGGGATTCACGCCGTACTTCGACGGTGAGACCGATGACTACTCCATCGTAGTTGGGTGGAAAGGTACATACGGCAGGAATGTGGCGTTCGACGTTAGTAGTACTGTTGGACGAAACATGATCGACTTTACTCTAAATAATACGATTAACCAATCCATCGGACTGAACGACAGAAACGTACCTCGTCAGCGAGATTTTGATGTGGGTGCATTGAAACAGTATGAGTGGAACGTGAACGCAGATTTTGGTCGTCCATGGATTAATGACATGTATTTAGCCTACGGCATGGAGTGGCGATTAGAGGTCTTCACGATCTTTCCCGGAGAAGCGGTCTCGTATGAAGGAGTCGGAGCCAGTGGCTTTCGTGGTTTACATCCAGCGGACTCTGGTAAATTTGATCGTCAAAACTATGGTGCGTACTTCGAATTGGAAAAGGAACGCGAGAGACTGCTGTGGCAGTATGCAACTAGGTTCGAAGCGTATGAAGACTTTGGCTTAACTCTCAATGGTAAAGTAGCCTTCCGCTACAAATTTGAAGACCGTATCACGGGTCGCGGCGCGATTTCAACCGGTTTCCACGCCCCGACGCCAGGTCAGATCAACATTCAGAAAATAACCACCACGTTTGATACAAATGTAGGTGGGGAAGTTGCACAGGGTCTTGTTAAGTCGGACTCGCCACTTGCTATTGCTGCTGGTGGTAAACCACTACAAGAGGAAACTTCGATAAATTACAGCGTCGGTGCTGTAGTAGATCTAGACGATGTCTTTGAGAGTGCTCAAATAACAATCGACGTCTACGTTATCGACATCAAAGACCGCATCTACAAAACACAGACAATACCCGTTGAAGAACCCGCAACAGGTGCACAAACGAACATTTCTTTCTACACGAATGCTCTAGATGTGCAATCAAGCGGATTTGACATTGTGTATACCGTTCCTTTTGTATATCAAGAATACGTAAGTGATCTGAGCCTTGCAATCAGCCATAACAAGGTTGAGGTTGAAGGTCAGGGTTTAGTAAATGGTATCGCCCCAGTACCCGTTGCGGATATTGAAGATATTGAAAATAGCTATCCGAAATTGAAAATTACATTCTCTTCTACGACGTACCTTTCTCCGAAGTGGGAATTGGTAGTACGAAGTCAGTATTACGGTAGACACTTTGACGAGCGAGGTCGAATCGGTGGTAGCCCACCAACCAAAGAACTTGACGCATCTATTTACTTCGACCTCATCACGAAGTACCAAATAAATGATGTAATGACTTTTGAATTTGGTGCTATCAATCTATTCCACAACTTTGTCGACACCATCGGAGAACCGTATGCGAACCGGTTGAATGTGGGATTACCGTACGCGCGTAGAACCGCAGCTAATTTTGAAGGCGGGTCTATTTACGCTACTTTCGGCTTGTCGTGGTAAGCAATCGATCGAAATACCAAACACTAACCGTAAATACTCAACCTGACTGAGTGAAAGCAGGCCGTGTCGCGAGACTCGGCCTGTTCTTCACTTTGTTGTTTTGTTACGTTCAGACAGTCTATTCACGCTAAAGAGTTGATTCTCAGACCATGCCGGAACTCATTGAGTACCCCGATCCAAACATCTATTCAGCCTACGGTGTCTATTTACTTCGGGGACACCATCCCCTCGTCCGTAAGCTAAAACGCTACTACAAACCTGTTTCGCACGGAACGCGTGCTTGGGGTAGTAGTTTTCTCTTAATGGACTTCCTTGAGCAACACCCTCCTAAGAAAAGAGCGAAGATTGTGGATGTGGGTTGTGGTTGGGGACCAGTAAGTGTCTATGCTACCGTACAATTGCGCGCAAAAGTCACAGCGATTGACTCCGATACGAATGTCTTCCCTTTCCTTGATCTTCTCGCATCGCTAAACGATGTAAAGATTGAGAAACTCAACAAAAAATTTGATGAGGTCAAACGACCAATTCTAGAAAACCAAGATATGGTTGTCGGTTCTGATATCTGTTATTGGGATGAGCACGTGAAATTGCTGTTCAACTTGGTGAATCGAGCGATCACCGCAGGAGTAGCGCGCGTGGTATTATCGGACCCGGGTCGCGCTAGTTTTTACCGATTCGTAGAAATGTGTGACAAGAGAAAAACGTGGGACACAAAACTTGTCCGTTGGTACGCACTTGAACCTAATCGAGCTACTGGCGAGATCGTCGAAATAACGCGCGGAAAAGAGTCAGTATAGACTACGTTTTACCGAGTCCTCTCTACTACTCCTGTCCGCCTTCGATAAATTCCTTCAGCTGATCTGCAAGGGACGTACACGCGCTAGACTGAGTTCGCGCAATAAACGGAATTGGGATTACCACTGCGGGTACGAAACTCATTCCCTTCGACTCTGAACTTATTTTCCCTACGGAAATGTTCCTTTCGACATCCCAAATAACAGCTTCGTAAACGGACTCTGCGCGCCAAGACAAAAAGCCAAAACATGCGGGTATGCCACCCGTAGCAACAGCGCATTGCACAGACCCATTTTGATTTATTCGTTTCGTAGAACCGTCAATCCATACTAAGTAGCGAATACCCAGTGTATCGAGTCGATCCTTAATCTTATCGTTGTGTGCAAGGTCTTTTAATTCGTCTATATCGATTGGCGCAGTGCGCGCTTCAAACCAAGGGTAAAACGCGTCGATGAACTCTTGATTTGAAATCACGTCAATTCCATCTCGGCCCTTTGCCGTTCTTTGAGTAATACAATCAAGAAATGCTTGTTCAGTGTTTTCGGTGGTCAATGACGCTCGCCGGAGAATGGCGATAATCTGGTCTTCACCGATTCCGGTGTTCGCTTCTCGAAATTCTTCTTGCGTTGTCTGAACACAACCTTGTAAAGCTAGCGCACCAGTTAGGGTCACTATCGACAATATCACGGAACTGAACGTCCAATCTTTAACTCTCTTCAAATTTCCTACTCCGTGTTGCTGCGATTACTATTAAGCCAGTTGCTCACGACCACTGGTCTTTGCCTAGGATTAAAACTTTCAATAATAATCGTACTTGCGTCGCGGAGCGCATTCTCGGTCGCTTGTTCCAGGGCGTCACTGGTTCGTTCCACTACGCTACCGTAGTCGTGGCGATTCACCCTCCCATACCCATTGACAGACCACTTGTGAAGTTCATTACCAGCTGGATCAAGTAATTGTATGGTGTAGTGAACCATAACTTCGTAATAGTCTCTAACATTCTCCGCAGGAGTCGTTAAGGTCACTCCGGTAATCTCCGGATGAAATATTCCGTCTACCTCCACATTGGTGAGGTCTAACGATTCTAAAGTAACAGTTTTCTCAAATAGCCCACCGTAGCAGGTATCGAAAACTTGCTCTTGATTACCACCGCCAAGTTCAATCACGTACTTCTGACGCCCCTTCGGCTCCTCGTGAACGTAATCTTTTAACTCAGCTGAATAATAAATTCCAACAGTCAATGGGAAGGACTCTATAAGTGGCGAGGGTATCGATATTGAGGGTATGACGTGCGCACCACTAGCACATCCCCAAAGAATGAAGAGCGCGGACAGGCAAGTAGCGCGGACGCACCAATCAACAAGTACTTTCTTGATCATGCTCTTCATCCCATGTTACCTCCACGTATTATAAAACGAATTTCGGTCAAAGTCGGGGCAAACCAACAAACGTTCCATTGTTTCGTACGGTTAATTCACGCATCAACGAACTCAGCATATAAAAATTTGGATCAGGTCGACCATTGTGTATGTACCTTGGAAACCCTATGGCATGAATTCTTACTCTTCGATTGCCCTGTTTGTCCGCTACGTTTATGCTATCGATATAGTCGACCACTGATTCCACTGAGCGTCCCATAAAGTCATCGCCAAAAACATATATACTGATCTGCTTCTTAGGGTCATAATAAGTTTCGATCGCGGCGGTGACGCCTTCCACAGGGCTAGAGTTAGACTGAGCTTTCCAAGACCTCATTAAAGTCTTAATAGTCTTCCGTCTATTCGGAGTGTCCCGTAGCCACGTCCCAGGCGATCGAGTAAACATATGTTGCCCGTTGTCATTCAGCACTTGAATGCCTTTGACCACTGGGTAAATATTTAAAACTTCCTCAAACTTCCTTACTACCGACGGCCATATACTTTGCATACTCGGCGAAGTGTCAATGACAAAGATGATGTATTCGCTATCCACAGGAATACCACCGACAGTATTGTCTTTTCTTTCATAACTGTCACCAAGTAGCCGGACCTGTTCCTCGCTCAATTGTTGTCGAGCTTCTCTCAGGTCCGCTAATGTAACCTGTTGTTCTACCGTGAGTTCCCTATAGTCTTCAAATTCGCTTGTCAACTCTAACAATTCTTCCTGAAGTCGGGCTAATTTTTGAATTTCAATCTCAAGATCCGCTTCAGTTTCGACTTCGGCGCGTTCGAGTATTTCGGTTTCACCCAAGATTTCGTTAATTGCTTCCTGTCGCTTCGCGAGTTCGGCTACAACGTCTTCTAGGGAAGGTTCAAGTATAGTCGGCAAATTTTCCTTGGTGATCATAAGTAACAATATGATCGCTCCAAAACCACAACAGATCACATCAAGAAAAGCTAAGCTAATCTCACTCCCTTCTCGCGCACGTCTCATGGCCAGTCCCTCGACGGAGTCATAAAGGTACCTCCAGTGTTGTGTGACAGAGCCCAAAACGATCCAGCTGCCCACGGATCTCCCTCGAAGGGAAGTAAGATCGAGTTTACAGTAATACCCGCTGGCAGTTCATCCAGTGCTCGATGAAACAATTCGAGCCGCTGTTGTCCATTGATCGTAGTACGACGTCTACTGGCGTTGCTGTCGTCTGTTGTCGGAAACCCATCCGTGATAAGAAACACATTTTCAGGTATCGGTTTCATCTTAGCAATCAATTCGAACAAACCTTTGAGATCAGTACCTTGCGTGGGTGGCGTCTCGCGTAAGAACTTGATTGCGTCTTCCAACGCTTGTGCGTCGGTTGCGTCATGCCAATCACCATCGTCAACGATCAACTTTGCTTCTGTGTTGAACGTTGCAATCTGCAACTGACTTGTAATCGGTGCATTAGCCACGAACCATTCAACGGTGTCAACAGCCCGGATCCATTTCTTCGAGTTTAATTGTGTTTCTTTGTCCTTGTTTCGTAGTATTGCGACATTTACAATCGTGTTGTGGAGCATACTCGCAGACGTGTCCACTACTATCAGTATGCGGTTCCCGCCTAAGAAGAGACCTGTTAAATACTGTCGATCACCTGCGCCGGCGATTTCCAACGTATTTGGTCGCCGATCGTCACGCATCTGTTTAGCTTTGTCAAGTTCCTCTTGCTTGGTATCAATTTCGCTCTGTAACTGCTTCTCAGTTTCGCTCTGATCTAGGGCTTGGCGTTCGATTTCTTCAACTTCTTCTTCTTTTTCGTCTACCTCTTGTTGAATATTTTTGATCTTTTCTCTTTGATCCGCAATCTGAAGCTTCAACAATCCGACTCTTTCACGTAACTTAACTAAATTCTGTTGACCTTCTTCTTGTCTCTTATCCAGCAAGCGCACCTCGGCAAGCTGATCTCGATTGGCTGATTCGATCACTTCCATGGTGTTGTGGTCTATGATCAAAAATATGAGCACTACCGCACCAAAGCCACCTGCCATGATGTCAAGAAACGACAATAGAAAAACGCTGAACTGTCGTTTGCGGGGGCGTTTCACGTCTTCAACCTTGGACCATGATTAATTCATAATTTCGATCAAGCACCGAGATTCGATCACCTGGATGAACAAAGAGTTCGGTGCGTACACGCGCACCGTTTACTGTAATCGGTGCCGATGTACCAATCTTTAACGCCGTACCTTGAGAACGGTGTTCCAACGTGAAGAGTTGAGCTTCACCCAACTCACCACTATTCACTGAGAATTCGGACCCGATTGGATAAGCAGTTGCTTGATGCAGTATATGTGTTGGATGCACAGGAGATTCTGTGGGTACATTACTGTGCTGATCCACTTCTTCAGCGCTTGTCGCTTGTTTTGTCAAGCTAGTATGTAAGGAGCACTGACCAGAATCTAAATCATCTCCTAAGGAAACCGTTAGCTCTTCGACCATACTACCAAAAGTACTGACAAAATATTTTCGTCCGTTCTGAGTCAAAGCATCGGTGAGACCAGGTATCGTATGCGTTATGTGCGAGAGTACCAGATCTTCTTCCGCGTTAAGGTGACTACGGGCAGATGCAAATCGATCTTGTGCGACCTCTATAACTTCTGCTTTCGAAATCTCAACCTGACGTGTAAAGCCACGGTACTCCGTTTCGATGGCTGTATTGTTTTTAGAAGACTGAACGAAAGCTAGGATTTGATCAAATATTTGCTGTTCCGTTTCGGCAAATTTACGTGGGTCAAATCGAGAACTCGCTAGAAACTTTTCGGCAACCATACGGATCCACGTATTGGCCAATGGTAATATTCCAAGTTGCGGTGTCACGGACACCTTTTCTCTAACAACTCTGTCAGAGACGTTTAAGTGAGTGATTACAGTACGTTGCATACCGACGCTGACATAAGCGATAGCACCCTTACCGTCACATGCAAGCGCGCCAGCAACTCCTAAATCAACAAAATCAACGACGTTATATCCAGCTTTCAAAACTATTCCATACAGTAGCTTCAACTGTTGCTCAGTACGGTCGCTAGGGACTACGATCAATATTTCATCCTCGTCCCCAAGCTTACCTTGTTCTTTGATGTGGAGCAATTGTTGATAGACGAGATCGGCCTGTGTTTCAACAGCAAATCCTTTCGGTTCAACGTGACTTTGATCCATAAGATTCCAATACTGCGTGTGAACTCGTGCAGGAAAAAGCTTAGCGACACTCAGTGCCGTATCACCAAACTTTAGGTCCTTTACTTCCGCCCACGCAATACCTGGCTGCGTAATGACGACTTCGCCATCCTTACTAAGGCGGATTTCAGTATCGTCGAGTTCTAGAATCCACATGTTAGTGCACCTGTAGATGTCGAAGTAGGTTGTCGTCGCACCATGATTCGATGTCGATGACCATCTCTTCTTGGTATCGTTGTAATTGATGTACGAAAAACATAATCACGATACTGATCACGAGGGCGACAAGTGTTGAATTGAATGCGATGCCCAAGTTTTCAGTCACTCCAGTAATCGTTCCCTGTTGGAACACTTCGTGTGCGAGACCGAGCGCGCCGCCAATACCGCGTACGGTTCCAATGAATCCAATGGAAGGAATAGCCCAAGAAATGTATCGAATCATAGCAAGCTCGCTGTCCAATCTATCTGCTTCGCCCTCGCATACCGTCCGTACAGCTTCGGAAGCGTGTTGAATTTCTTGGGTAGATTCAAATCTCTGCAACGCCGTCATGGCTGCTCGAGGTAGTAACGAATCTCGAGCCTTCGGTGGGAGAGACTGAATGGATCGCATATGCACGCGTGCATCCTCTGGTAGCACGCTGGTCCCTTCAACGATCTTCACCAACTCCTGTTTCGTGAGACGATGTTGCGCCCGAGCACTGAGACCTTTAGTAATCATGATCGCAAACGCCCAGAACATGAGGATGAAACAAATTTCCTGCTCGTAGTCTTTGAGGGTAACGTACACTGACCGTTTGACCTCGTACCCCTCGACTTCATTCTCAATGGCTTCCTTGCGCTCTTCAAGAATCACGTTAGCTTTAGGACGAATCAAAGTTTCGTACATCGTATGCACGAACAATACAGCTACAACTAATGCTAATAGCTGCGTAAAAAAATTTGTGGTAAAGCGTTTAGTCAAACTGGGTCCTTAGTATTAAATGTCCACTGGAAAAGGAATGTCTATGTCTTCCGATAAATTTTCCGTGGGAACGAAATCTTCATGGTCGGTGTCGGTGTCCTCCGAATCTTCCGTTTCGTCGTTGTTGGGGGTATCTTCGTTAGTCGCTTCTGCTTCGTTACTGCCCTCTTGGGTAGCACTCGCGTCCTCGTCAGTAATCCGCGATGTGCTGTTTTCAGAATCGTTCCCGTCGTTTTCGGATTCCTCTACATCGGTATCTTCGACGGCTTCTTCCGAGGATCCTTCATCAACTTCGATTGTCTCAGATTCTTCGACAGAGTCTTCTTGTCCCAATAAGTGAAAACCAAACATTAGAACACCGAGGACCAATGCGATCCGAAGTCTTGAAATAGAAGTGTTGGTGGGTTTAAAGTCTGCTGTTTCCACCCTATTCCTTCTTCGCGTACCGAGCAATTCGGAAGCCTACATCGGCGCGACCATCCGTCCCGTAGTCGCGAAACGACAAACGTAAGTCAGTAATGGTACTGTATTGGTAACTTGAACCTCGCATCACGCGATACTGTCCTTGGATTGGTCCTAAATTGTCGATGGTACTGTCTACCGCTGGAATGTCATAAAAATCATGAACCCATTCCGCGACATTACCCCCAAGGTCGTGAATACCCTTAGAGTTTGACCGAAATGAACCAACTTCCGCAGAAACCGTGTGATTGTCGTTGTACTCGAAAATGATCCGGCCCACTGCGTGCTGTGCGGCGGCATCAGCGAAGTTGCCTACGCGATCTTCTGGAGGAGGAAATTCTTTCCCCCAAGGGAAATGCAGCAGTTCTGTTTCACCCTCGACATGCCGCGCTGCCCAACTCCACTCTGCCTCAGACGGTAACCGATAACCTATGGAATTAGGTCTGAAGCCGACGACCTTAGCACCTTGTACTTCGTAAAAAGGTTCCAATCCCTGTTTCTGAGACAAGTAATTACAGTACAGTGCTGCTTCGTTCCAAGATACATTTACGACAGGTTGTTGGTCTTTGTTTAAATTGTGGCCCTGGTAGTCTTCAGAGTCATGTACTGGAATAAATTTGCGAAAATCTGCATTGGTGACTTCATACTTACCCAGATAAAACAATCGATTGAGATTTGTAGTTCGAAACGGCTCATTTGCTCGTCGTCCAGGTTGCGATCTCGAAGCGCCCATACGGATCGGAGTGGGCTGTAGGAGCACGAGCTCCTGGCCGTCTACGGTGGTAGAATTCTGCTTTAAATATTCGATTTCGGCTTCGGCTTCGGTAAGTAGACGAATTCTCTTTACTTGAACTTGTCCTGGCTGTACTGAAACTTCCCCTGCCCATCCCGCATAGCCTTCCTTTTTAACCTCTAAATGATGATTTATAGCATGCAACGTAATCTTTCGATCCGCTGGTAGTTGGACGCGCTCACCATCTACATAAAACTCGACGTCTTCAGGATCTGTAATCATTTCGACTTCGCCAGTCTCTTCCGCTAATTCGATCGTCAGATTAGTTTCTTGACCTGGGTTCAAGGAGATTGTTCGGGTATCAACGTGATAGCCTGCAAGTAATACTTCGACTTGTAAATCTTCATTTGGTTCCACTTCTACTTCAGGAAGTGGAGTCGTGCCTTTAAATTCACCATTAATCGTGACGCTAGCAGAGGGTGGTGATGAAACAATTGAAATTTTTCCTTGCACCGGATGTAGTTGAACCGGGTCTAATGTTCGCTTTTCACCAGCCTCCACGAAAATAAGATCCACCCACGGTGAATAACCTTGAAGTTTGACCGATATTTCGTGCTCACCGGCCAATATCTCTACTGGACCAGGTGTGGTGAACCCAGAATCTTGACCGTCGACCAGGACGGTCGCCCCTTTAGGTTGAGTCGGAATAATGATGTCGCCCCAATCAGGTGCTAAGTCGAGGTGCCTGCTCTGCTCGCGAGCCATACCTTCTACTTCGAGAGAGATCGTACCACTTTGATACCGTGGAGCCGACAACAAAAACGTTGCTTGACCCGCAGGGACTTCGTGAGAAATCGGTGCCTGTCCTAGTTGTACCCCGTTCAACGAAACTGTAGCATCGACGGGTGTAGCAGTGATGTGTATTAAACCGGGTAAACGCACGAAATTTATGGGGATTGTTTGCTGGCTTTGTCGACCTACTTCAATGACTTCATCAACGTCAAAATAACCGGCTGCTTGGCCGCTTATGCGATACTCACCCGGTCGGAGTAAGTAACGTTCTCCTGTTTTCAACCGCAATCCGTCGAGTACTTCGATTTCTGCATCTGCGACGTTAGGCTCAAGCTTTACCGACTTCGCCGTGAGCACAAACCACAGTGCAAAAACCACAAAGAGGGTGAGAACAGCCGCGATAACTTGAACCCAAGAAATGATTCGAGTGCGACGTGGGGGTCGCGCTCGAGTAGGTTCAAAGACATCAGGTTGTATTAACGTGTTCTGAACACCACCATCAGTCATCTTCTAGACGCCGTTAGATTTGTTCTTCACAAACAATCGACACCGGGTCCATGTCTTGTTGCACGATAAATTCTTTACGTATGTCGACCCACCCGTCCCGGCTCCCGTGAAGAGTGTATCGGCCAGGTCGTAAAGTCAACTCATGTCGCTGGAAAGACCCAATACGATGACTGGTCGTAAGAGTTACTTCGGTCTTCTCGTCGGAGATCAACACTACTGGTAGTTGCGTCCCCGCGTAGCTCACTAAGTCAGCGAAACTTTGCAACAACTTGTCATATTCATCACTATGACCACGATGACTCTGCGCGGTTTCTAAGGTCTCTTTCGCTTCGTCGTATGCTTCATCTGCAGACAAGGCGTGTGGATCTTTCAATGTGCTGTTCATATCGTTCACAACGGAGATTATTTCAAATACTCTTTCTCGACCCTCGGTAGCAAATTGCAACGAATTGTCGAGAGCTAGAGCTTCATCATAAATTTTTAGTGCACCGCGCATGTCTAGCGCGTTTTCTTTCTCTAGTGCCTCAACTCTTAAGGCTTCTATTTTCACGGCTAGTCGTTCGCGTCGAACTTGTTGTAAACCGGTTTGTGCCGCTGTGTTCTCGGGATAATCGATGAGAATCTCTTCGAATATTTGCTCCGCGGAGTCGTAATTGTTTCCTGCTAATTGTTCATGACCAGCAGTGAGTGCATCATTGAGATCTTGTGAAGTAATACGTTCTAACAATTCTTCGCGCCGATCTGCTATCCCAAGCGTTAACGGATCAAGGTTCGTGACTTCGTTTAAATATTCAAGAGCTTGAGCCCAGTCTTCCCTTATCTTCGCCCGATCACTCTCGCGTATGAGTTCGTTCACCCTTGGCAATAGTTGAACCCGAGCTAATTTTGCTTGCACTTCTTGATCCAGCGGTTTAATCACTTGAGCTCGTGTCCATGCGTCCAAAGAAGTTTCATGATCACGATCCTGCAGAGCTTGTGTACCCTGTTCGACCCAATGGTCAAACTGCATATTCATATCGTCAAGGAGTTGCTCTACTTCTTCTAACGCAAGTTCGTACTCACTGTGAGCTTCATCATACTTTCGTTCTGCGTACAGAGAATCGCCTCTATTCGCGCGTTCAAGGATAGTGCCGTAAGTGTTCAAATGTTCGACAGTGCCATAATTATTTTTTTCTATGACGTCTTGATACTCTGTAAACTCATTTATGACGGTCCGTGCAGCTTCACGGGCGCGTTCTTGTTGCGCGTCCTTAAAGGGCGCTATAGCATCGCTACTGGTTTGATTACTCCGGTCACGAACACTTCCACTGTTCGCGGTAGTCGAGCCATCGGAGTTAGGTGAGATCCAATCTCGCGGTGCCAAAAACCAGAAGGTGATAGCGACGCAGAGTAGAGCAAGCACAGCAAGCATATTGAGCTGGCTGCGATTTGGTTTTACAAAGCGAAAGCGCTTGGGAGGTGTACTACCCGCGAGTTTGGGTTGAACCGGTTGCAGAACCACCGGTTGGTGTTCGTCATTCGGGGTCCTGGATGAATTCGTCAGTGGTTTCTTCTCCAGTTGATTCATCCGTAGAACTATCGGGGTCTGGGATGTGTCCTAGCTCTTTCAGGTAAGTCTCGCGAATGTACTTAACGGCTTTTTCATATTGCTCTTCAAAAGTACCTTGTGACGTAATAGTCGCATTTTCGAGCTCAATAGTCATGGGGCTTATTTGTTGTGACGCACTAATCCCGGCTTCATGTAAAGCTTCTTGAGATATTTTTGCATTAGCACGGTCTTGAACGCCCCCAAGTATTTCCGTCCCGCCGCCGATTACAGAGGCGTAACCACCAACTTCACTCAACCCACCGGTTTGTCGTTGAAAATAGGCACCGACGATCGCTAGAACAATTCCAGAAGCTATTCGAGTTTTGGAACGCTGACGTTCCTCACGAAACGCAATCGCCAATGGATAAGACTGTTCGCGCCAAAACCAATAAGGCTCATCCATGTTTGTAGCAAACCTATCAAAACTCTCGTCCAAAGTGTCAATAATGACAAGTTCTCGTTCAAGTAATTGCCGAACGTTGGACATAGTAGGATCGTCCGGAGTCGGTAACCTGTTCAATCTGTAGCGACCATTAGTTTCTCGAACGACATAGTCGCCAAACGCCTCGGGTACTACATCTTTGCCATAGCGTACCAAAGTGGTACTTCGAATCTCAAGTATTTCTTCCGGGGTTAAGGACTCTTGGTACTCAAGTAGCCTATCAGACAAATTCCGATAGTTGGTCTGAAAAGGATCAATATCACGCGGCACGCCTGCCTCGTAAGAATACTTACTTGCGCGTGCTTCAAATACATCATCAAACCAAACGACTCCTCGAGAATCTGTAGCTTTGATCTTCAACACCTGACTCTCGCCATCGGAGTGGAGAATGCCTCCGGTAATAAGAAGATCGACTGCTAAACTCGGTTTAGGAATCGCGCGTACAGCACCCCAATTGCCGGTTTCTTGGAGATACTCCTTGGCGTAATTGACGATCCAATTTGCCTCAGCTCGTCGAACTTCGGGAGTGATGTTTGCTTCAATAATGTCGTCGTAGAGCTCAGGTACGTTGGAGTCAAAAACGACGACCCCGACGTCTAACAGTTGATCTTCTGGGATGGTTCGACTAGATTGCTTCGGTGGTGTCAGGTCAACTCGACGCACAATAACTGTCGAGCACCCCACCATGCTGAGCATGACGAGTGAGAGCAGAACTATGCGTAGTGTCTTCATTTCAGACCATCCACATAGGCTTCATACTCGTCCCAAAGCTTCTCTTTCAACTCAGGATCTTCCTCAGCTAAGGCTGCTTCCTTCAATTGACGCGCTACTACATTCTCATCAGTCGCATCAGGCGTATCGGCAACACCTTGCTGAGTTTCTGGAAGTAGAGGTTCGTCTTGTTCACCTTCTCCAGTCGCGGTTTGTTGGTCGTCGTCCGAAACCGCGTCTCCACCATCAGTTTCTCCATCCTGAATTCCCGACTTCATCTCACCAGTCTCAGTTTCGAAAGAACCAGCTTCCGCAACTTCATCATTAGCACGAGTGTTCGCTGCGTTTCGTTCGTTCATAATCTCGCCGTCAAGATCCCCAAGAACTTCTTGCATTGCATCTTCATCCGAACCGCTGGCAGTTGTACTTTCAACTTCCTCTTCGTCGCCACTACCACCTTCTTCGGTATCGCCTGCTTGCGGTTCTAATTGGTTACTAGTTTCCCAACCGCCTCCACCATTGTTTTCGTCTTCCGGAATCATCATTCCACCACCATTTTCTTCGTCTCCCGGCGTCATTGTTCCACCAGCATTATTCGATTGCTCGCCATCTGATTGTCCATTGGGGTCGCCCGCAGGAAATTGAACATCCCCCGGGGGCAATTCCATGTTATCGCCCATGGTTCCCTCTTGGCCAGCTTGCTGTCCTTCATTCCCCGAACTCGAATCGGGTGTTGTCGAGCTATCGTTAGCTTCTCCGGAGTTGGGGCTTCCCTGACTTTCAGGGGACGGCATTGATGGAGTGGATGGATTACCGTTCGAGGAATCTGGAGACGGTACCGGGGATGGTGGTCTCGGCAATGACGGATTTCCAGAATTCGGTGGACTTGGGGTTGGCATAGATGGTGAAGGAATCGGGGATTGCGAACCACTATTGGGTTGCGGCGTCGGGCTGCCCGTCGGCGGACCCGACGAAGACGAAGAAGACGGACTCGGCATACCGGTCGAGGACTGTGGAGAAGGTAACTGAACATCCGGAAACGTGGATGGCATACTCGACATGCACCCACTCAGCCCGAAAATAGTGATGAGTAAGACGATCATCTTAGCCCCGATCACAAATCCAAGAAATTTGCGGAACACGGAGCCCTTGAACCGTAGACTTCCAAACTCCATTAGCATGTCAACTTGTTTGTCCATGATCTGACCTCCTCGCACTTGGTGGTACTTCATAGTAGACAGTAGTGTGTTCCACTAAGTTCCATGTTCTGCGTACTGTATACATTTTATTTTTTACGACCAATCACGCTTCGTGTTCGTCCTAATCAGCCTTAGGAAAGAAGATGTATGTGTGTTGCACCTTGACATTCAAACGCGGTTTAGGTTCACCGTCTTCAAACCTAGGACGAAAAATTGCGTTCTTCAAAGACTTCTCGAATTCGTCGACGAACTCACTTTGTGGTTGCGCAGTGTCTAATTGTACTTGAACAACACGGCCGGTTTCGTCGACATCAACCGTAAATCCTACTTCTGCAGTGATCGGAGGAGACTCCAACCGTAGGGGTTGGGGATCTGGACTTGTGGACAACGGGAAAAATAGCGGTATAGCGTCCCCGAATTCACTCTTCAAAAACTCTGATTCGGCATTCTCAAAGGTTGCCAATATATCTTGGTAAATAACCGCTGCTTGCTCGTTCTTGTCAAACAGCGTAAACCAATCGGCGAGCTGAAGTTTTGCTTGAGCAATGGACTCGGGTGTGCTTTCAGGGCGTTCAAGTGCGATTTTCACCAGCTCAACTAAGGCTTCCTCGCCGGTTTCAAAGTCATTGACTGTCGCATGATATCTGAACGGCGTCTGATCGGCCCAATACAAGACAGGAATGCGAGCTTGAATTTGACCCAGCGCGCTCATAGGTCGAAAGCGTTCCAAACGATAGGTGTCTGCAATTCCTTGTAGTGCTCGAATGTTCTCGGGACTCGTCCGTTCTAAATGGTGATCCACAATTTCGGTCGCATACTCGTACAAACCGCGAGCGGCGAAGACGTTGTAAATCAACACGTACCAATCAGCGAGCATGAAGATTGTTGGCAGCAAGTCCACAGAAAACGGTTCGAATTGCCGGTTGTAAATCGAGAAGATGTACTCGTAGCTATCGTTTGCGTCCCCAATGTGTCCAAGCTCAAAGTAGGTTTCAGCCTCTCTGTGTACTGCTTCGACTTGCTCAATCGAATTTAGTCCATTTGTGAGCCTCGAGATTTGGCGAGCACGTTCATAGGCTTCAATCGCTTCGATGTATTGCCCCAATTCACGGCTCGCGTCGCCGAATACGATGAGTGGTTTAACCAACGCGCCGTCATACCTTGTACGATTCGCTTCGATTTCTGCAATGACTTCCGTGGCGAGCGTCAGCACCTCCTCTGCTTCGCCTGCTTCGATGCGACCGCGCAATTCACTCGGTTCAAGGAGCAATTGTTCGTCAGCATCCATTACGGGAGTCGAACCTAACGAAGGCAAGGAATCCTGATGTGTGTCGCTAAGGACAGTGATTGAGCAAAACAATACGAAGGTACTTAATCCGATTCTCAATGCTAAAAATTCTTTCAATGTCGATGAACCAATAATCTAAATATGTGTTACAACAAGGAGTGCTAAATCTAACGGCTCCGCATTCAAACAAGCATAATCAACAACACGATCAGCATCCATTTGAACGTATTAAGAACTCGAAGAATTCAGAATACTAACACTAGCAATATACAGTAGCATGTCTCCTCCTGAGCACGAACACTTCATTGATACAAGGGGGCTCGTCTGTCCAGAACCACTCATGATCGTCAGGAACAAAGTCCGCACAATGCAAAACGGTGAACGTTTACTCGTGTTAGCCACTGATCCTAGTACGGAAAGAGATTTTAGAAATTTTTGTCGCTTCATGAAACACACGTTGGAACTAGCGGAAGTTGCTAACAAAGAACTCAAATATGTTATACGAAAGGGTGTGCCAGATTCTTCATGAAAAAATGTACTAAATTAAGCTCATCAAACTCAAAAAAACACCAAACGCTCTGAATTTAAGTAAGACATTGGAGAAGAGCGATTGTCGCGAAAGCAATGTCTCTACAGTTTGAATGCTCGAAACGGTATCCGAATTTCTAGATTCAATCATTGACCGACCGAATTGTGGCTCACGATTAACGAGAGACGTGTTTTCAAACAACATCACTTCTTACTCTGACCATTTATCGAAGGGTAGTTTGAACTCCAGAAGACAGCATCAATTGAATGAGCGATGACTGACCGCGTCAAATGGTAGAAACCGCTGATGTAGTCATTATCGGTGCGGGTGCGATCGGTCTCGCTGCTGGACGTGCGTTGGCGCGAAACGGGCGCGAGGTTATCGTACTCGAAAGGAACACTACGGTTGGGAGTGAGACGTCTAGTAGAAACTCGGGTGTGATTCATGCTGGACTTTACTATCCAGAGAATTCACTCAAAGCACGACTTTGTGTGCGCGGAAAACAACTGTTATATGCCTTTTGTCAGGAATACGGCGTCGAACACAAACGTTGTGGTAAGCTAATTGTTGCGACAGAAGAAAGTGAACTTTCACAGTTAAGGAAACACCAAAATCAAGCTTTAGCAAACGGAGTTTTTGACTTACATTGGTTGAAGAAACAAACCGTACAGTATTTAGAACCCGAAATCAGATGCGTAGCAGGATTGCTCTCACCAAGCACAGGAGTGGTGGATACAGCGACGCTACTGCTCCATTTGCAAGCTGACCTCGAAGCTCAAGGTGGCAGAGTCGTACTCAACACACCAGTGACACGGCTCAGTGGTTCAAAGGAAGTTTGTGTTGAGGTAGCTGACTTTAAATTGAAGCCAAAATTGATAATCAATTGCGCCGGGTTAACCTCTTTCTTGCTGGCCCGAGATCTTGGAATCGAACACAATCAGTTCTTTGCTAAAGGTCAATACTTCGAATACTCACACCGCAACAAAGACCGACCTTTATTTCAACACTTAATTTATCCGGTTGCCACACCAGAAACAATAGGTATCCACATCACCGTAGATTTGCATGGATCTGTGAAATTTGGACCTGATGTACAGTGGATAGAAGAAATAAATTACGATTTTGATGAGTCTCGCAAAAACTTGTTTATACAAGCTATAAAACGATACTATCCGAACCTAGTTGAAGACGCTCTGTGGCCAGGATACACTGGTATAAGAACCAAGCTAGTGTCAGCAGGTCAAGGGTTTGTAGACTTTCGGATTCGAGGACCGAAGGAAACAGGGATTCCAGGGTACATCGAAGCAATCGGTATTGACTCGCCGGGACTCACTTCGTCGTTAGCGATCGGGGAATATATTGTTGCGCTTGCAGAAAGCTAGCTCTTGCTATGTCTGATTTTGACTATAGGTTGCAAGAAAAGCACCAATACTCTCACTCGCCGAAAACAGTTCCGCTCGTTTGGACAAAAACACGATGCGAAAATGGTCTGGCGCCGGATAGTTAAATCCGCTACCTTGAACGACAAGAATTTTCTTGTCCATTAGTAGATCATAAACGAATTTCTCATCGTCATAAATCTTATATTTCTTGGTGTCGATTCGAGGAAATAGGAATATGGAACCTTTCGGTTTGAAGCAGGAAATTCCAGGGATGGAAATGAGAGACTCATGTGCTGCATTGCGTTGTTCGTACAGTAATCCGCCGGGACACGTTTCGTCAAAAATAGCTTGATAACCGCCTAAAGCTGCTGGAACTGCATGTTGTACCGGCACGTTCGGGCATAAGCGCATTGAGGCTAGGGTGTCCAACCCATCAATGAAACTCCGAGCTCGACCTAAAGCACCACTAACAATCATCCAACCCACTCTAAAGCCAGGTACGTGATAAGCCTTGGACAAACCGTCAAACGTCAACGTTAGTACTTCCTCGTCAATCGATGCCATCGGTATGTACTTTGCATCGTCATATAGAACCTTAGAGTAGATTTCGTCTGCAAATACAACGAGATTGTGTTGTCGCGCCCAAGCAGCGAGAGATGATAAAAGACTGTGGTCATACACCGCACCGGTAGGATTGTTCGGGTTAATCACGACCAAGGCTTTGGTACGGGATGTGGTCTTATTTTGAATATCTTCTAAGTCAGGGTACCAATCAGCCTCTTCGTCACATCGGTAGTGCACGGGAACGCCACCTGCTAGAAATACCGCTGCAGTCCAAAGTGGATAGTCCGGTGCAGGGACCAGAATTTCGTCTCCGGGATTGAGCAGAGCTTGCGTCGCCATCACGATCAACTCACTCACTCCATTACCGAGATACACGTCATCGACATCAACGTTTGGAATGCCAATTCTTTGGCACTCATGCACGACCGCGTTGCGTGCGGTGAAAATTCCCTGTGCGTCTTCGTACCCCTGAGAGCGTGGTAATTCGTGAATCACAGCGCGCAATATGGATTCAGGCGCTTCAAATCCAAAAGGCGCAGTATTACCGATGTTGAGTTTAAGGACTCGGTGCCCTTCCTGCTCAAGGCGACGCGCTTTCTGCAAGACTCTTCCACGAATCTCGTAGCGGACTTCGCGGAGTTTCTCCGCTTTTTCTATTCTTGCTCGCGCTCGTCGTTTACGAGGTGTCTGTTCATCAGCTTGCTTGTCTGTGTTTTGCATGTGTAATTCGGTTTCTTCTTAAAATAATTTTGAAAATGTACGTCTCACTTGGGACAATTTGTCAATCCAATATAACCAACGCCTATGGCTAAAACTCCTAGAAAAGCAGTACCACCCACAGAGAACCTTACGGATCTTGAAATCAAAGTCTTGCGCGAACAACATACTGAACGCGCATTCTCTGGTGAATATTGGAATACCAAGGATGCTGGTACTTATGTGTGTAAGGGATGTGGTAAACCCTTGTTTTCCTCCGCAACAAAATACGATTCTGGCACAGGTTGGCCAAGTTTTTATGCACCCATCAAAGACGATGCAGTGGGAACTCAGATCGACCGGTCGTTGTTCGCGACCCGTACCGAAGTGCACTGTGCCGATTGTAAAGGTCATCTGGGACATGTTTTTGAAGATGGACCACAACCTACCGGGCTTAGGTATTGCATAAATTCAGCATCGTTGTCTCTTGTAGAAGACAGATCCGACTCCAAAGATTAACTAAAAACCTGCTGCCAAACCTTCTTTTCGATGGTCTGACGCGCCAACATAGCCGTCATCAAGCCGCAAGATCAGTTGAGCGCCACCAAAGAGGTCGATGTCATGGCTGAGCGTCACTTTGTGACCAAGTTTGCGTAGTGATTCAACAGTTGCACTCGGAAACCCCTGTTCGAGAAAAATTTCAAAGTTTGGAGAGACGTACCACCGTGGCGCATCCGATGCAGCTTGCGGATTTTCGTTGTGATCAAAAATTCTCGAAATCATCTGCACATGCCCTTGATGCTGCATATGGCCACCCATGACTCCAAACGCTAGTTCCGGAATTTCCTCTCGGGTAACAAATCCAGGAATAATCGTATGAAACGGACGTTTGGCTGGTCCTACTTCGTTGACGTGGTTTGATTCTAGCGTGAAACCGGCACCGCGATTTTGCATCGCAATTCCCGTCCCTTGGATGACTACGCCGGAACCAAATCCGTGGTAATTTGATTGAATGAACGACACCATTTTTCCTTCTGCATCAGCAGTTGTTAGGTAAACGGTATCATCGCCAATATCGGGTATAGTGGGTACGACCGATGCTTGACGATCGGATACTTCCGCAGCTAATTGGTCGAGCACCGAGTCTTCAAGCAGTTGTGCCGGGGACACGGTCATGTAATCTGGATCGGCGAAATATTTAAAAGAGGTTCGAATGGCGATCTTCATCGCCTCTATTTGGCGATGCGTCCATGCTGGCGAGAGCGGATCCAGCTCGCGAGTGGGCAATCGTTCCAATATTCCCAGCGCAAGTAACGCGGCCAGCCCCTGGCCATTCGGGGGAATCTCGTGGGCGGTGACCTTACCGAAGGATTGATCAAGCGATTTGCACCAAGTAGCGGTATGTTCTTCCAAGTCAGTACGATCCAATAGACCACCCTCAGATTCTGATTGTCGTACGATTCGATCGCAGAGGACTCCTCGATAAAAGGCTTCACCCTTCGATTCCGCAATCAACTCAAGTGTTTCGGCAAGCTCAGGTCTTTTGAACGACTCTCCGACCTCTGGAGCTCGACCATTAAGCAAAAAGTGCTGACGGAACCCTTCAAACTGTTTTAAGTGGACGGCAGCCCGAGCCCAATGATAAGCTGTGCGTCGAGCGACATGAAATCCGTTTCTTGCGTACTGTATAGCAGACCGAAACAGATCGTAAAACGGTAGCGCGCCAAATCGTTCGGACATTGCGACCCAAGCACTAACCGCTCCAGGTACTGTTATTGAATCCCATCCAGTCATGGGCATCGACGCATACTTTCGAAAGTGCTCTCGATGCCATCGACGAGGCGAACGGCCCGACGCGTTGAGCCCACTGAGTTCGTTTCCATCCCAAACTAACGCAAAAGCATCACTTCCGATACCATTGGAACACGGTTCAACCACAGTGAGTGTGATTGCAGCAGCAAGAGCAGCATCTACTGCGTTTCCTCCCTGTCGAAGTATTTCTAGTCCGGATTGGGTTGCTAAAGGTTGCGATGTAGCAACAATATTTCTTGCTATAACCGGATCGCGATGAGAGCGATACGGAAGGTCCCAACTAAGGTCGCTATAAGATACCACAATCTACTAACGCCCGGACCATCGAGGTGTTCTTTTAGCTGCAAATGCTCGTGGACCCTCTTTGAAATCTTCACTCTTCATCAGTTGTGCAACCGAGTCATACTGAGTGACCATCGATTCCTCTAATGAGTTCTTAGCAAGACTTTTGTAAACGACATCTTTACTCGCTCGAATCGACAAGGGGGCACATTCCAAAATCTGGGCCACCCATTCATCAACGACCTTTTGAAGATCTTCGTGCGGTACGACTTCATTCACAAAACCCATCTCTGCACCTTCTTGAGCAGTTACAGTCCGTCCCGTGAGAATCATCCCTAAAGCTCTCTTGGTTCCGATCTGACGAGGTAATCGTTGCAATCCTCCTGCTAGTGCAGCTAGTCCAAGTCTCGGTTCTGGTAACGCAAAGATGGCTTTTTCGGAAGCCACAATCAGATCACATGCCAGTGCGATTTCGAAGCCGCCGCCCATCGCTGGTCCGTTAACAGCAGCGATCAGCGGCTTGTTGAGATCAAACCTTGCTGTGATTCCGCCAAAGCCTTTTTCGGGAAACACAATCGCATCAAACTTGGCTTGTTCTCGCAAATCATTACCTGCACAAAATGCACGTCCCTCGCCGGTGATTACGGCGATCCATAACTCGTCATTGTTGGTGAATTCGTCGAATATTTCGGACAATTCCTGATGAGCCGGTGGGTGTAGAGCATTCAATCGTTCAGGCCGGTTTAACGTCACCGTAAGGACGTGATTACTCTTGGAAACCTTACAAAATTTTGTCATCTCATCTATGCTCTCTGGGGAGATTTACTTTGCACGATCGATTGTCAACGCAGCCATAAATGCTTGTTGTGGCACTTCGACTCGGCCAATCTGTTTCATGCGTTTCTTTCCTGCTTTTTGTTTCTCCAACAACTTACGTTTTCGCGTTACGTCGCCGCCATAGCATTTTGCCGTGACATTCTTGCGTAAGGCTTTGACGGTAGTGCGAGCAAGAACTTTTCGACCAATCGCCGCTTGAATCGCTACATCGAACATTTGCCTTGGAATAACTTCCTTTAACTTAGAGGTTACTGCACGTCCACGGGACATCGCAGCTTCTTTATGTACGATCACTGCAAGACTATCGACTCGTTCCTCATTAATCAGAATGTCGAGCCGAACCAAGGGTGCTGGCTCAAATCGAGAAAAACTGTAATCTAAACTCGCGAAACCTCGGCTTGCGGACTTGAGTCGATCGAAAAAGTCGACCACAACTTCACTCATAGGAATGTCGTAGACGAGTGAGACCTGAGTGTGAGTAACCTGCATGCTCTTTTGAGCCCCGCGACGCTCCACGCACAGTTCAATCACGTTCCCGATGTACGATTGTGGCACTAAGATATTAACATTAGCTACGGGTTCTCGGATCTCAGCAATGTCCTTTAGCTCGTCGAGATGCGAAGGGTTATGGATCAAAACAGTTTCTTGATTTCGCAATAGAACCTCATACACAACGGACGGGGCAGTAACTACTAAATCAAGCTGGTACTCTCTTTCCAATCTCTCCTGCACGATTTCCAGGTGTAGCATTCCTAAGAACCCACACCGATATCCAAAACCTAACGCATCGGAATTCTCGACTTCAAAGTGCAGCGCAGCGTCATTTAAACCAAGTTTCTCCAAAGCATCTCCGAGGGCAACATAATCGTCGGCATCGCTTGGGTAAAGGCCTGCGTAAACCTGCGGTTTAGCTCTTTCAAAGCCTGGTAGCGGTTCAGTTGGATGGCGCGCAAGCATCAAAGTGTCCCCGACGGGCGCACCGTTGATATCCTTGATCCCTGCGCTCACATAACCAACGTCGCCCGCATGCAACTGCTCCCGCTTTTCGCGACGAGGCGTGAACACTCCTAGTTCTTCGACCACATGATCTTTTCCAACACTGTGCGAAACGATACGATCGCGACGCAGTACGCTACCACCCCAAACTCGTACTAATGAGACCACACCTACGTACCGGTCGAACCAAGAGTCAATAATCAACGCGCGAAACGTATCAAAACCGTCTATTTTGGGAGGAGGAATCTTGTTGACAATCGCTTCGAGCAACTCTTCAATCCCGGTACCAATCTTAGCACTGATTTTTACCACATCTTCTGTCAGCAAACCGATCAACGACTCGATTTCAGCTATCGTCCGGTCTGCGTCGGCTTGAGGCAAATCCATCTTGTTGAGTACTGGCAAGATTTCTACACCCATCTCGATCGCTGTATAGCAATTTGCTACGGACTGGGCTTCGACACCTTGCGTGGCGTCAACAATTAACAGAGCTCCTTCACACGCGGCGAGAGAACGCGAAACTTCGTAGCTGAAGTCAACGTGCCCGGGCGTATCGATGAAATTTAGATAGTAAAGGTCTCCATCTCGAGCTCGATATCTCAGCGCGACGCTTTGAGATTTAATCGTAATCCCACGTTCACGCTCTAGTTCCATCGAGTCCAAAACTTGATCAGCCATTTCCCTTTCAGGAAGAGCTTCACAGTGTTGAATGAACCTGTCGGCTAGAGTCGATTTTCCATGGTCAATGTGGGCGATAATCGAAAAATTTCTGGTCCTTGAAATTTTGGAAGCCAGTGAGTCACTCATGGTAAAAAATGATGTACGCGCAAAAATCTCAGTCCGAAAGTCAAATCTGTTGTAATGAAAATGCGAGACTCGGGACTAGTCGTTCAGTTTGACGAAACCTTCCTTAGATCAGATTAAGTCTGATACCGCCGAGTAACGTGCGCCACAAACGTCTCGGGAGTAAGTGGTTTCCCTGTTATTTCGACGATCCGGTCGAACCCAGAGGTCAGTTGTGCTTTACTGTGAATGTTGTCTCTCAACCAAGATACAACCGTGTCGAAATTGCCAGCTGCAAATTGCGCTTCCGCATCCGCGTTGGTTGAGGTGTAGGCTTGGTAGAGTTGTGCCGCGGTCAACGCTCCGAGTGTATAACATGGAAAGTAGCCAAACAGTCCAGCATACCAGTGCACGTCTTGCATCACTCCATTGGTAAAGTCACCACGAGTGTCTAAGCCGAAAAATCGATCCATGAGTTCATTCCAAGCATCGGGAAGATCGTCAATCGTCAGGGAGTCATCAAATAGCGCGTTCTCCAGCTGATATCGCAAAATGACATGTAGTGGATACGTACACTCATCAGCTTCCACTCGAATGTAGCCTTTTTCCACATGGTGTACATTTCGAATAAAGTTTGCTACGGACCACATCTCATCCTGCGCATTCACTTTTAGTGCCTCAGTAAGAATGGGTAAGACGTAGGAAAGATACCCTTCACTACGACAAACCTGTTGCTCCATAAACAAAGACTGACTTTCGTGAATCATCATTCCTAACGATCCCCCTACGGGCTGGTCGTATCGATCTTCAGGCAGTCCCTGTTGGTAAAGGGCGTGTCCAGTTTCATGGAGTACGGCATACATTGACTCTAAGAAGTCGTTAGCCCCGAACCGTGTCGTTATCCTCGTGTCCCAGAGATCACCACAAGTAAAAGGATGATCGCTAGTGTCTACTCTTCCGCGCCCGAAATTGAACCCAAGGGGTGGCATCAATTTCTTAGCCAAATCCATTTGTCGATCAGCCGGATATTCTCCCTTTAACGAGATGTGCGGTCGCTGATTGGCGATCACTTCATTTACAAAATCTGGTAGAAATTCTGTCAATTCGCTAAAAATCGGATCGATGTATGCTCGTTTCAGCTCTGCCTCATAGCCATCGAGTAGCGCGTCGTATGGTGCGAGAGCAAGTTTTTCACCAAGAATTTCTGCTTTTTGTTTGGTGAGGTTCAAGATTTCTTTCAGTAACGGTTTTACTTCCTCCCAGTTGTTCGCCTTACGATTACCGCGCCAAGATTGCTCGCAACGAGACGATGCCAAGGAGGATGCGACAACTAAGTCAACTGGAAGGGCAGTTGCTCGAGTCCAACGACGTTGAATCACTCGCAGATTTGCGCGATCCCAAGCTGACGTGGCTTCCTGTTTAGCAGACTCTAGTAGTTCCCCAATTTTTGGCTCTGTGGCCATTTCGTGCGAAATCTTGCGCAAGGTTGCGAGGCTCTTTGCTCTTGCTTCACCACCTCCAGCTGGCATGATCACGGCTTCGTCCCACGACAAATACTGTGCAGCGTGACCAATGTGGTGGAGTGTTTGAAAGTGTTCTTGAAGTTCTTGTACGGCGGACATTTTTTGTTTCGTGCAAATGAAAAGGTGAATAAGAAGACGAGAACAGCCCAGCCTCTAATCGGAATTTAGGCCGAGTTTTGTTTGATACTCGTATGTGAGAGATTTTAAGTGTCGAAAACAAACACCATGCTAACCATGAGTCTTCTGCGCGTCCCAAAACGGCTACTACACATCGATTCCGAGCACTTAAGAGATTGCACTAAGGTCTAATGAAGAGACTGCAGAATCCCAACAGCCCCGATATTGATTGGGTTCGGTGATTCGCACAAGAGGGCACTATGCAAAATTTTGCGCGCCAACCATGTCTGATTTGATCGGGCATCTTTCGGACTTCAAAGGAACCAAAAATCGAGCTCCACTTTTCAAATCTATTCCGAAATTGCTCGTTGCTCCCATTAACAGCATTCTCAGTTGGTTACCCCAATCTTGGTTTTTACTTACTTTATTGACAACTTCTAGGAAAAATACATGAGTGTTCTAGCACATGTCGTTCGTGGCGGTCCACAACAAAACGAGCCTGCGGCAACTCAAGCACTAACATACATTCTGAGAAAAGACCCAGATCTCGTACGGTCTTTGATCGGATTAATTAACGATGAAAAACTACAGTTTGAGCCTGGTCGCGTGGATGCTGAACAAAGTATTGAAGATGGACAACCCGATGTAACAATCTACGATCTAGAAGGTCGTTTGCGGGTCTTTGTTGAGAATAAATTCTGGGCTGGTCTTACAAAGGCTCAACCAGTGTTCTATCTCAAGAAACTATCGAACGAATACGCGTCTGCTCTCATTTTTATTGTTCCGGCTCAGCGTGTTTCGACAGTATGGGACGAACTTAAGGATCGTTGTGACGAAGGTGGGCTCGAATGGGTTGCTGAACCAGATGAAGGTAAAGAAATACACCGAGCATCCGTGGATGGTAAGCGTTTGTTGGTTGTGAGTTGGAAGCGTGTTCTGAATCAACTATTGGATATCGCCAACTCTGATGGTATGGATGAGGTCAGAGCGGACGTTCACCAGTTGCGCGGATTGACAGACAGTATGAATTTGGGAGCATTTTTACCGCTCCAAGAAGATGAAACTAACAATCAGCAATTGCCTAGTCGTCTGGTCAACTACATTGATTTAATTGGTCAAATAATGCAGGAACTCCGTCGAGCGGACTTAGCAGACACGAAAGGCTTGATCTGGGCATCATCGACTCACGAAACGGGGCACTACTTAAGAATTTGCGCCCGCAAGAAGTTTGGTGCGTGGATCGGTTTTCCTATAGTTTGGTGGCGAGATAACGGGATTTCTCCTATTTGGTGTCGGATCTCAGATCATGGGCTCAATGCTAACCATTTCCAAAAAATGCCCGAATTATTCAGAGTAATCAAAATGGAGGGTAATCGCGTATGGATCCCTATCCGCCTGAAGACCGGCGTAGAACGGAAAAAAGTCATTGAAAACTGTGTAGCTCAGATTGAGCAAATTGCAACCGAGGTACTAAACCAAATCCCAGATTAGCAACTTAAACTTACTGGCTTCAACCACTTACAAAGATTGCTGATTTAGATTACGTGATTTTTAACTCGATTTGTTTCCGACTAGCATGAGCCAAGAAGGATCATCTTCCGCCTGAACAACCCAGAATTCATCACTCACGATTTTTCCGTAGGCAATGGGAAGTTCCATACCGAGATTACGGTAAAAATCTGTATCTGCGGGCTTACGTTTGTTGTACATTAGAAAAGCCGATCCACCGGGTTTGAGAAACCATTGGATTTTCTTGGAGAGGAATTCGGGGGCACCAATGTACGAAGGCACGCCGAACAATGCTACAATCAAATCGAACTTCTTGGTTCGTTTCGGCCAGTAGTCCTCAAATGCTGTACGACACAGTCGATCGCGGAATTCGGAGTGTTTGTCCCCGAAGACACTCAACATCCCCCTACTGGGGTCAATACCAGTATATCGCTCGGGTTGGATGTGCTTGAAACGAAAGTCTACAAGCGTTCCAGTACCACAACCTATATCCAGAATTTCCGTATCGGGTTGAATCGGCAACAACTCGTACACCCGTTTGCTTCGCTCGACGTCCGACTGACTTTTGTGAAACCCAAGGTCATAATAATCTGCTATCGCTGTATAGGGATCGAACTGTGCGGCATGAGTGGCGCGATTGATTAGGACATGGTCAAGGTTAGCACCCATGGTCCAATATTTGTAACCGTTGGCGTTGAACCGTCGATACCAGTGTCCTTTAAAAAACTCCTCAACACGTTCCACAGTCCTCAGTTTCCGCAAGGCTTCGACGAATGTTTCTTCGCTAGACCACGTCCTTTTCAGCGTGTAACTGTGAGGAGTGCTGGGCATGGTGAACGCAAAGTTGTACAAATTCTGTTCCAAAAGTTCGGCTAGTTCCGAGCATGTATCAAAGATTGAGTCGCTCCAATCAGGGGCTGTTTCAATAAACCGAAGTTTTTCTTTAACGTGTGCCAAATTCTTAGATCTCAGAAGGGAATTCCGACCAGAGCTCGGTCCCTGATCAAACTAATCCTTATATCGTTCGAATATTGGACAGGAAAGGACCTGAAACTTTTGTATGAATAACTCACTTCGCAGAATTCACCGAAAATATTTAAGATTGCTATTTCTTTTGTGTACGATTGAAACCAATTAAGGAGATGTAATTGAATGGCTGTCATACTCGATCACACTATAGTCAGCGCTCGGAACAAAGAAGAGACCGCACAATTTCTTGCCGAAATCTTGAGTCTTCCAGAACCGGTTTCCTGGGGACATTTTGCGATTGTGCAAGTAGGCGAACTCTCTATGGATTTTGTCGATACTAAGGATGAAATACAGTCTCGACACTTTGCTTTCAAGGTTAGCGAAACGGAGTTCGATGAAATTTTCGCCCGAATTCAAAGCAAGAAATTGCAGTACTGGGCTGACCCATCGAAGAATCGTCCGAACGAAATTAATACCCGTGACGGAGGTCGTGGCTTTTACTTCTACGACCCGAATGGACACTTTCTTGAAGTATTAACTCGTTCTTACGAGATTTCGTAGAAAAAAGCTAAATCGAAGTGGTGTCTTACCTACTTCGTGCAAATTTGAAGCGGTAACGGTTCTCTACTGTTCTGAAGTAGAAGAAGTCTCTGGTTGTTCGTCGCTTTCCTTGTCTTGTTCCGCTTGAGGCATCACGGGTTCACTACTTCTCGGTGGCAACTCTTTCGCTCGTGGTTCAAAATCTGGAATGAGTTCTTGAGCCCGCTCCCTAACTGCGTCAAATTTCGCTAGCGTAGAATCAATAGTAGCTTGGTCAAGGTAATTTAGTACTTCTTCAGGATCTGCGTTATTGACACTTAACACGACCTTTAGATCACCAGAAGTTGACCCAGCAGTAGCGTCGGCATTAGGTGTCGAATTCGTTGCATCCGAAGCTCCTTCAGTTTCCGTCAATCTTGCCGTTGACAGAAACCAAGGTTTTAAATCTTTCCCCTCGGCAGTTTGCACCAACGCTGAACGATCTTCGTCCGTCTCCACGGCAACCACAACGCGATAAACATTTCGATCCTTGACCGTCGCTTGCATCGTCGTCGCTTTCTGTTCCAAAAGGCCAGAAATTCGCTCCGCGTCTGTAGTCGCTTTTTCCTGTGTATCCCAACTACTAAATATCAATACACCACTAGAGGCGAAAGAAGAGGCCGCGCAAAAAGTCAATGTAAGAAGAAACAGTGGTACTAAGGCTTTGCTAGCCTTTTTTATTCCACAATCAGTCATACTTAACTTCTCCGAAATGTCGTCAACTGGTTAACTGTTTACGTTTAGATCGACACAATCCGCCGACATGCGTAAAGTGCTGAGTTAATTTATTCTACGAATTGTAGGACGAAGCAGATAGTCAGCGAGACCGAAATGTCGAAATAACCCGCTATTTACAACAAGAGCTATCGCTAGCGACGCACAAGCCCACAGTACCGACTTCGTCAAGGTAAAACTTAATGCGCTTGCGAGCAAAGGGCCTCCCAACAGAATGAACAAAGTAATGGATAGACCGGCAGATGGAATATTTAAAAGTACATCGGACCCGTTCGGCAGTGGTTCTGAATGCACGAGTTCGTTGTGTTTGGTACGAGGACACCGGTTTGTGCAACCGTCGCACTTTGCATACTCAAATCGAATCACTGAACTACCACTTTCGGTAGCAATAACGGTGCCGCGTGCTACGATCATTCCAGTAACACGAGTTATCGTTCGAACTTAACCCCTTCGGAGATTTTCCAAATCGTTCTTCGAGGCAAATCACCGACCACGGTGATGATCTGAGGCCGTCCGCGGGAGTCAATAGCATTGCGTGAAGCAATAATCGTTGGACCAACCATTTGCGTTAACTGAATGTCCACATTCTTGCTTCCCGGTAGTGGGCGAATCTGAACTGTGAAACTATTCATCCCGTCCGAATATTTACTGCGAATTAACACACCATCCTTGGATTTGATACCTGACAATTTAAAACCTTCCGGAATGTAGCTTGGTTCCCAATCTGCTTGCACGCCGGTAGTATCCGATTCCTCTTCATTCACGATACTCACCGAAAGTTCCGATTGTTCCGTTCCTTCAGCAACCAAGAGCTCTGGAATTGAGTTTTCCAAAACGTTAATTTCGGTAAATTTCAACATAGTCAGCAGTCGCGCGTCGTCGCAATCACACATTTCCATACGGAGCAGCAACGCAGTCGACTTGTCAATCCAAATCTTAAAGCCGTGTCGGTCAGCTTGCTTGGGCATGATTGAAATTCCCACCGCGTCGCGATCGGCAATTGTTCTGTCGGGCAACTCGGCGATGTCATAGGATTCGCTAAGTGTTGCAACGTCAGGTGGAAATAGTCGAGAAAGAGAATAACCACTTAGATCATTACTCATGTCACTAAGAGCGTCGTCCGGGGAGAAATTAATAGAGAGTGCTTCGTCAGTTCTATGAATCTCACGTTTTGGTCCATTAAGAGGCTTGGCTTTGACCTGAGGCTTCCCGTCAATGACGTACTGACAGTACTCGATCGAGGTGATATCGGTTCCGTTCCAGAAGTCAAGAACTCCCTCAAAACTTAGCTTCGAGTGGGCTTCGTGCATCGCCTGAACCCACTCTGCTGGGGTACGCTCATCACCGCGTACTCCAAACACACAAACTACAATGACGAAGCAGTAAACAGTGGGGTGTGTGAAACGGTACTTTGAGTCGGTCATAACTCTTCGGATACGTTCCTAGACACAACGTTTGCGTCATACATCAACGACTGTTCTATACCAGAACGAAAGATGTCGTGAGAGTGCAAAGCGTCCAGCGTTATTTGATGAAGGTATTCAAGGATCTCTGGAGGTGCCATGGACACACTCATTTCAATCGAGTCGTCAAAGGAAAATGGCTGTTGGGCGACGTCTCCAGACGCGAGTGTTTCAGAAACACTGCCCTCAACTGTGTCGGTGTTAGCTATGTTTGAGGCAGACTCAGAAGTATCGTTTGCAAACATGAAAAACAACGCGACCATAATGCACGCCGCGAGACCGGCACCAATACCTCCATGAACCAACATATTCTTGATCCGAGTTCGAGATCGGAACGGAAGCACGTCACCGTTAGCGGGAAGTGCGTCGGCAAGGGCATCCCAATCTGTAGGTGCTTGCACATTGGAGACACCTTCATTCCTTAATACAGCAGCGATCGAGTGGTAATTTTTCCACTCCTCTCGCAAGTCTTCGTCCTCGGCTAACCGTTGCAACAGTTGCGAGGATTCGTCTGTCGAAGCTTCTCCATCGACAAATGCTGAAAGGGACGTTTTCAACGAATCAGACATCATGATTTCTCAACTCTTGGTGGGATGATCCTTCGGGAAACCCAAAAGTCAACACTCAATTTTATACGAAAAATCATCACGCTTTCCGACATTCTCCTTCGTTTCACAAGGTTAATTCACTATTCATGACTTGTTAGAACCTGTTTTCGCGTTCGCGAATTTTCTCTGATACTGATGCCCTCGCTCTAAATATTCGTGAACGAACGGTTCCAACCGGACAGTCCATGATCTGAGCGATCTGTTCGTAGCTCAAGCCCGCATGTTCTCGCAACGTAATAGCACTTCGTAGTTCTGGTTCTAAATTTTGGACAGTTTCCTTAATCAAAAGTTCCAACTCTCGGGACTCCAGAAGATTTTCTGGATTTTCATTTTCCTGAAGATGGGTATATTCATTGCTAGCCGATTCTTCGTATATATCGATATCGGTATTCGCATGCTTGCGCGCTTTAGCGACTAGGTGGTTCTTTGCCGTGTTGGTTGCAATACGATATAGCCAAGTAAAAAACTGGCTTTCCCCTCGAAATTTTGGTAGCGCTCGATAAGCTTTAACGAAAGCATCTTGTACTACGTCTTCCACATCTTCGCGGTTATCTAAAATTCGACTCACTGCCGACCGCAACCGGTGCTTATATCGATGGAACAGTAAGTCGAACGCCCGGTTATCGCCTGCTTGAACTCGCTTCACCAATACGGCGTCTGTGTCTTCCTTTTGTGTCAAGTGAATGTTCCTTTGATCATTGACCGCGAGAATCAAGCAGACCATGGGTCAAATATTTTTTAAATATTGTAGAGCATCACACTCCTCAACGACACGTGCGCTTATACAACAATTCGCTGATTCCTAGTTTGTTAGTGATAGCGGCAAAAAGTTCCCTTACACATGAACATTCCAAGAAAGACACTTGCTTCAATGCGGTGCTGGTCCAAAATTTTTGTAACTTACTATGGGTTTTGACGCAGACGTACTAATTGTTGGAGCCGGGGCAGCCGGACTCACCACTGCTCTTCAATTGGCCGATACCCACAAGGTTCTGCTGATTACCAAGGAAGATCTTAGAGCTGGCTCGACCACACAAGCACAGGGTGGAGTCGCGGCCGTGACTCACAAAGGGGATTCTCTAGAAGCACACGTTCAAGACACTTTAAAAACGGGATTTGGCTTGTGTGACCCTACGATCGTACGCATGGTAGTAGGTCAAGCCAATCAGGTAGTTGCGCGACTAGTAGAGCTAGGGGTGCCGTTCGATCGCGACACGGAAGGGTTTCAGCTTGCCAACGAGGGTGCTCACAGCTTTCCAAGAGTGCTTCATGTTGCAGATGAGACTGGCCAAGCAATTGCTGCGACTCTCGTACACCATGTGAATCAGCATCCAAACATCGAAGTTCGTGTCAACCGAGTGGCTATCGATCTTATTACCAGTAAAAAACTCGGAAAACAAGAAAACAGAGTGCTTGGGATGTACGTCTACGACCGAGGACAACAAATCGTGGAAACCTTAGCAATACCATGTGTGGTACTTGCGACGGGAGGTGCATCTAAAGTTTACAAGTATACGAGCAATCCTGCGGGTGCTACTGGAGACGGAATTGCGATCGCGGCACGCGCGGGGTGCCGAATTTCGAATATGGAATTCAATCAGTTTCACCCTACCTGCTTGTATCATCCGAGCGCTACTTCATTTTTGATTTCAGAGGCAGTACGCGGTGAAGGCGGAAAGTTGATCTTACCTAACGGCGATTCGTTTATGCATCGATTTGATGAAAGGGAAGAGTTGGCGTCGCGAGATGTTGTTGCGCGGGCGATCGATTTTGAAATGAAGCGTCTCGGAGTACCCTCGTTGTACCTGGATGTAAGCCAACTCTCAGCGACTCATGTCCAAGAACGCTTCCCAACAATCTATGAGAAATTACTGAGCATTGGAATCGACATGACGCGTGAACCGATTCCCATAGTACCAGCCGCCCACTACACCTGTGGTGGAGTGTTGGTTGATGGCGACGGACTGACCGATATTGAGGGACTCTATGCCGTCGGTGAAACTGCTTGTACCGGCTTGCACGGCGCAAATCGATTAGCGAGCAATTCCTTACTCGAATGCTTTGTTTTTGCCCATGCGGCGGCAAGACACATTCAAAAGCATTGGACCATACTGAAGCAAACAGACATCGTTATTCCCGAGTGGGACGAGAGTCAGGTCACAGAGTCTGATGAAGATGTTGTTCTCTCGCAAGACTGGGGGGAATTACGAGGCTTTATGTGGAACTATGTTGGTATTGTGCGAACCAACCAGCGGCTAGAACGAGCTTCTCGACGCCTAGATATGCTGAAACGTGAAGTGCACGAGTACTACTCAAAATTCAGGGTAAACAGCGATTTATTGGAACTCAGAAACTTGATTCTGGTCGCAGAACTCATAGTGAAAGCCGCTCAATGGCGAGAAGAATCTCGTGGGCTACATTTCAACAAAGACTATCCCGAAACAAGTCCCAACGCAACACCCAGTATCATCCGACCGGGCATGGATCCACTTGATGTGTTTTAGTCGTTTAGAGCGACGGTTTTGGGTCGACAATCTCGCCAGTTTTTCGAAACTGCAGTACCATATGAATGAGGGTCGTATAACGAGAGATCTGTTCTGGTTGCCGTGTTAAATCCAATAGTTCAAAGTCGTCGCATTCAAGCATTTCGACAAACACTAGCTGTAGTTCGCCTGAAAGTTTTTCAAAACATGCCTCCGCAAACGGACGAAACAAGAGATCGAGTTCGAGCATTCCACGCCGTGAGCGCCACAGTGCTTGTTGATGGAGTACAGATATGTCAGTGTTGTTCATGAATTGAACGTGTCTCAATGAAGCACAATTCCGAAAGTATCAAATTCTAAAAATCAAATGCAATATCTTGCGTCACTTACAGTCAGTGGAATCGATGCAGCCAAGTTTCTTCAAGGCTACGTCACATGTGACTTGGAAATGATTCAACCGAAGCAAGGACTACCATCAGCACTCACGGAAATAAAAGGTCGAGTCATCGCCAACGGATGGTGCTACGGAATTCCAACGCAAGTTACGCTCGTGTTCCACCAGTCATTAGTTCAAACAGTCAAGAATCACCTAGGACGATACATGGCATTTGCAAAGTCCGAGTTTTCACATGAAACCACAGAACTTGGTCTTACGGCTACCGCTTCCGAAAGTGACGTCGTATTAGCACCGTTTGGATGGGGGATTGTACCCGCTGCGAGCGCGGACAATCAACTGAATCACCTCACTGTCAGCAATGAATTTCCCATCGTACAAGCAGACACAAGCGGACTGTTCCTACCACAAATGCTCAATCTCACTCAACACAGTGCAGTGAGTTTTACAAAGGGGTGTTATCTAGGTCAAGAGATCGTGGCGAGAGCGGAACACCTTGGTCAAGTGAAGCGACAACTGTTCAGATCTCAGTTATCCAATGAAGAAGTGCCGGTTGGTTCAACCATTAAGCTTGCCGATCGTGGTACTTGTACAGTTGTCGCCGTCGATCAAGACCAGACGCTCTTGGTCGGTCGAACACCGAGGCCCAACTAATCACCGCGCACCCAACACTAGAATGACAAGACGCAAATATTAGGAGTGGATTGATACTTTGTACCAGATTCTAGAAATCGCCCCCGGAATTGTCTTTGTAGCTTCATACTTTGCAGTCTCTCACTTCTTTCCTGAGGTCCAGCCCATCTACTGGGCTACTGGACTCTTCATGATCGCGTTGGTCATTCAGTTCATGATCTGCTTGCTTTTCAAATTGAAGATTTCTAAGCTAATGTGGGTCGTACTAGTCGTGGGCATTACCGCGGGTGCAATAACGATCGTGTTTCAAGCGCCGATCATCATTAAATGGAGACCTACTGTGATTTCTTGGGCGATGTGTGTTGCATTTCTCATGACACACGCTTTTGGTCGTAAGAACATCCTGAAATGGCTTCTCGAAGATTACGTACAACTGTCTGACCGTCTTTGGAACTATCAAACATTAGTCTTTGGGATTGTGTTTTTTCTCTCCGGCACGACAAACATTGTGGTTGCGTACTCGTTTTCCGAGGAAACTTGGGTGTTTTACAAATTTTTGTCGTGGTTTGTCTGGCCAATACTCTCCGCCATCTTGCTGGGTATTGTGTTCTGGGTCGAAAACAAACGAACCGGAGGCGCGATCTTTGAACAAGATTCGGGCGAAATAAACGACTCGAGTACGCAGAAACTTGAACCAAGCGAACAGGAATCGTCGCAGTAAACACAAGGTTCCATACCGCGGGGCGTCTGTCTGCTCAATCAATTTTGCGCACCAGTTCCCTTCGTGAACTCAAACTCGGGAATACCGAGTGGCGAGGCTATAATCGAATAGGTCAAATTAAGGAATGCATAGATGTTTGCTTACGGCATCACTGACCTAATAGCTGCTTTCGCTTTCGTAGTTTCTTACTTCTTTTTCTTCGATCAGAACATCTACGCGGCTACAGTTCTTTTCATGATTGTTTTAGCAGTTCAATTCATGATCATCCGCCTAGTTTTCAACTGGAAAATTTCCAATCTTATGTGGATCGCATTCGGTGTTGGGATGACAACAGTCTTAATTGCCATGGTGTTTCAAGACCCAGTCGCGATCAAATGGCGACCTACTCTGATTTTGTGGACAATAAGCGCGATTTGCTTCCTTGCCCTCGTCTTAGGTCGTAAAAATGTCCTTCAGTGGATCCTAGGGAAGTGGATGATTTTTGTTGAATTGTTCTGGAGTGCTGTTTGTGTGTTATTCGCGCTCACCTATCTTCTTGCGGGGATAACCAACCTTGTAGTTGCTCACGCGTTCAACGAGCAAATATGGGTTATTTTTGTAGCTTTCGCTTGGATAGTATGGCATTGGATTGGGAGTGCCATAGCTCGTTTCGTAATGCCGTTGATGCGGGCAAAAATCGAAGAACAAGTCGAAACTGAACTTCTTGAATTGGAAGAAGATCTGCCCGCGACAGAGTAGATGCACACAGTATTATCGGTAAATGTCAACAAGATTGCGTGGCTGCGTAACGCTCGTAATGGCAACGAACCAAATGTCGGTGCGGCCAGCACAAAGATCATCAAAGCAGGTGCGGCTGGGATCACCGTGCACCCCCGACCAGATCAAAGGCACATCCGTCCAGAAGATGTCTATGAGCTCAGCTCAATAGCTAAATCCTTCGATGTTGAGTACAACATTGAAGGTAACCCGACGACGGAACCGCAAGCCAACGGTTTTCCAGGATTTATGAAGTTGGTTCAAGATACTCGACCAACTCAGTGCACTTTGGTTCCTGATGAGTCTTCTCAGCTGACCTCAGATCATGGTTGGAACCTACGTGATTCAAAACAAATGGAAACGGTATCCCACGTTGTCAATGAACTACACGAACTTGGGTGTCGAGCGAGTATTTTTGTTGACGCGGATCCGGAAATTGTCAGCCTTGCACACCAAACTCAAACCGATCGAATTGAACTGTTTACTGGTCCTTGGGCAACAACCGTCGCAAGTTTTGGAATCGGGAGTAGCGATGCAACTCAATGGCTCGCGAAATACAGCGAAGCGGCCGACACCGCACACGAACTCGGACTAGGCGTGAACGCAGGACACGACTTGAATTTACAAAATGTGTCGGAGTTCTGTCGGGCTGTTCGTGTTGCTGAAGTGTCAATAGGTCATGCGCTCATTGCCGACGCACTGGACCACGGTCTTGAGCCTGTCGTACAAAAGTATCTGGATGCCATCTTTCGTGGTTGTGAATTACGAGACCGATAAAAGACTCGATACTAAAATATTCCGTGTGAACGACTAAATATAGATTGGAGACTAAACTATGAAATTTTGGCGAACCTTTTCGTTGGTGGTTATAGCACCAGTTCTAGCATTGATAGCTTCTGGTGAAGAAACGGAAACCGTTGAACTGAATGCGGGCGACGAAGCACCAGACTTTACGTTACCCGGCAGCGACGACGAAGAGTACAAATTATCGGACTTGTTGAAAGACGGGCCGGTTGTACTCGCCTGGTTCCCTAGAGCTGATACGCCAGGATGTACGGCTCAGTGTAAATCAATTACTAAAAATGGCGACCTCATTCGCAAGTTCAAAGTCAACTACTTCATGATCAGTGTAGACTCTGAAGACGATAACCAAGCATTCGCGGAAAAGTATGGGGCAGACTTCACGATTTTGTCCGACGAAACGAAAGAAGTTGCTAAAGCATACGGCGTACTATCGAACCGTGGATACCCGAAACGGCACACTTTTTACATTGGTAAGGATGGAAAGATCTTAAAGGTGGACCGCAATGTTTCAGTAGATACCTCTGCCGAAGACATGGCGAAATATCTTGAAGAATTGAAGGTCGAAAAAGTCGAAGAGACTTAACCACAAGTACCAACAACACAAACCCAAATTCACAAGCGCAGGACACACAGTCCAATATCGTTTAGAGTGTCGACACGCAGCTCGCTGACTGTCTTTGCTTTGGCAGGTCGAGTTCATATCCAAGCGACTCTCATCGCCTGCTCTTTTCTCTGTCATTACCTTGCGGTTGAAGCAGATGATTCCTCCGATAACGACGCATTGAAAGAAGAAGTCATTGTCAAAGGTGATCCTCGAGACATACCCACTAGGTCCAATCTAGGTACTCTGACGACAGTCGATGGTCGAGATCTTGAGCTTGCGCGACCTCTTCATCCACATGAAGTATTTGTACGGATTCCCGGTATTTGGGTTGTTAAGAATTCAGGTCAGGAACATCTTACGGGACTTCGTTCAGCAGTACTCGCAGGTTCTGGTGCATGTGGATCCTACCTTCTCCTCGAAGATAACATTCCCGTCCGTCCGATTGGATTTTGCAATGTCAACGGTTTGTTTGAGCTTAACGTTGAACAAGCTGATCGTGTCGCGGTCCTCCGTGGTCCTGCGAGCGCTATTTACGGTGGGAATGCTATGCGTGGCGTGATTAACGTGCGCCCTTTCGCTGGGGGTGAGGAGATTAACACACTGAGTCTGGAAACAGGACCTCATGACTACAGTCAAGTTCGCTTGACTTGGTACAACAATAAGGTGCAAGCGAAATTTCATTCCACAGACACGAACGGATTCCGTGATGATACTGGGTACGCCCAACAAAAACTCAATGTAGGATGGACTTCAAACTTCGGAAGTTGGGATGCGTCCCACACGCTCTCAATGACATCTCTGAGACAAGAAACCGGCGGCTACGTGCTGGGCTACCAGTCATACAACAATCAAAACGTGCGAAAGACAAACCCTAATCCAGAGGCCTATCGCAACGCAGATTCTTTGCGCTTGTCCAGCCAATTTGACAATGGTAGTAATCTCTACATCTACCCTTACGCACGTATGTCGCGGATGAACTTCCTTCAGCACTTTCTCCCTGGTCAACCACGTGAGGACAACGAACAAATTAGTGCCGGAGCGATACTGCTACGGGAGACCCAACTCAGTGCTCTGAGCATGAAGCTAGGAGCACAACTGGAATGGTTCAGAGCTGCTCTGGTACAACGTCAACAACGTCCGACTGTGGGATCGCCATTTTTACAGGCGACTCGACCAGCTGGCACACACTATGACTTTGTGGTAACCGGGGGAACCTATGCGCTCTTTCAAAGTGCCACCAAGAACTGGGGCGCTCGCCATGAAGTAGAAGAGAGCGTACGCTTGGAGCGCTCGCAATATCAGTATGACAATCGTCATTTGGACGGGAATACCCGAGACGATGGTTCAATGTGTGGTTTCGGTGGCTGTCTTTACACGCGACCAAGTGATCGATCTGACAGTTTTACAAGTATCGCAGCTAGGATTGGATACAAATTCCTGGTCACGGATAATGCTCGTTTTTGGGTAATCTCGTCGATTGGCTATCGTCCACCGCAGATAACTGAGTTATATCGACTGCAAAGCGGCCAGACCGTCGCTGACCTTAACAGTGAACATACCCGATCGTTTGAGATAGGTTGGAAATCTTCGTGGCGTACTCTTGACGTGGCTTTCGCCATCTATTTTGATTCGAGTTCCAATCTCATCTTCCGAGATGCAAATGGTATGAACGTCAGTGATGGCGCGACCGTCTCAAGCGGGGTTGAGATCGAAATTAACTGGCATGTCAATAAAGTTCATGAGATTACGATCGCGAGTACCTTCTCTAACCACGAGTACGACTTTACTCGGAATCTCGCACGGGGTGAAGTGATTTTCTCCGGACATCAAATGGATACTGCACCACGCGTCCTCGCGCATGCGCGTTGGACTGCAAAAATTGGCTCTGTTGGAAGGGGCGAAGTAGAAATCAATCGTATCGGATCATATTATCTAAACGCTGCAAACACCGCGCGGTACGGAGGGCACAATGTTGTGAATTTTCGTATGGATTTTCAGCTCAGTAAACAATGGTCCGTCTTTGGTAGAATACTCAACGTTTTCGACACCTACTATGCTGATCGCGCGGACTTCGCGTTTGGTAGATACCGCTACTTCCCGGCGGATTTACGACAAGTTTTCGTAGGAATTAAACGTCGTTTTTAATATCGCTCGTACGTGTCTAGAGAGCCGCCTAATTAGGCTCTAATCGTAAATTCTCTCTCTTTGGAATCTTCGAATCATCAATGTGTTTAACTCGATAGCTCGAACTCTCGCGGTCGCAGGCGCGCAAATTAGAATTTGCCGATCCCAAGTACGATTCTGGGTTACGTGCGCGCTACTTACTCTAGTCGTGTTGATCGGCTACCTGCAGTCCTGCGTGTGGGAAACTCTAAATGCTTCCTACTCGCCTTCCTTTAGCCTAGCTGAACCCAAGTATTTGTTGAGTAATGTCGATGCGTTAGTGTTCCTCGCATTTCAGTTTGCAGCTGTATTGCTGACTTTCGACCTAAGGCAATACCACAACAGAAATCGCATCCAATCTGTCTTAGAGAGTCGTCAACTTACGAATGTCGAGTATCTATTAGGCAGTGTCTTGGGCGTAACGCTTCTGCTATACGTGGTTGTTCTTTGCAACATTGCACTGATCCAAGGAATGGGTGCTCTAAGTCACTTCCTAAACTCTGCTTGGGGCGACTTCCTTGAGCCTGTGTCCGTTTTCAATCTTCTCGTTCTAGATACGTTCCCGACGCTATTGTTGTGGAGCAGTGTTGCGCTGACTCTTACCTGTACTCTACGCTCTGGATTTGTCGCCGTGGCGATCGCTTCGAGCTTGTTAGTGGCGTTTTACATAGGTAGTTTGATAGTACCTTTCTCATGGCTTGATATCGTTACACCTTCGTCGAATTTCACTGCGTACATCTCTGAACTCGTTCCAGACGTTGCTGGCCTCGAAGTCATCGGAATGCGTGCGCTTACTGTTATTGGAGCGCTTGGGCTGATTACGTTTGCAGCTGTTGTCCTAGATCGACGTGATGCCCGCGTCGGTATCGCGAACTTACCGCTCGGTGCATTCATGATCGTGCTCAGTGTCGTCGGTTTTGGATATCTCTCTCACCAGTTGGCAACAGCTTATTACCAGCCACAAGAGTGGTCAAAAATTCATGCTGAGTACGATGAGAACGTCGAGCTCGACATTGAAACGATTGAAGGTACAGTGACAATCGATCCGGGACGTCTTTTATCGATCAATCTTGGATACGCTTTTCGAGTAACACATGAACACGACATTCCGCACTTGACCTTCACATTGAACCCAGGCTTCACCATTGATCGAATCACCTTAAACGGAGAAAACGTTGACCACAATTTTTCCGATGGACTACTGATCGTACCCACGGGAGTACCCCTACGACAAGACGACCTTCACGATTTGACTATTGAAGCCCACGGCATTCCAGATCCGTTGTTCGCCTACTTAGATAGTCCAGTTCATTACTTGATTGACCGCGCGGTACCACGCCGTGCCGGACAATTATTCGGCAAAGACGGTTCTATCTTCACGAAATCATACGTCGCACTCATGCCCGGGATGTATTGGTACCCAGTCCCTAACTCGCGAAATCTCGCGCGATCCTCGTTCCGCGGTATAGACTTTTTCCAGACAGACATCAAGCTTTCAGTAACTGCATCAAATTGGTTATTGGTTGGTACAGACATTACAAACAGTGCTGACGAGAAGGGGACGTTTGAATTGAAACCGGAAATCCCATTGTCAGAAATTGCAGTGTTTGGGACGAACTTTGTGAAACACTCTTTGACCATCGCAGACATTCAATTCAATCTTTACCTTCATGAAAACCATCAGAAGAATTTCGGCAAGTTCAATTTTGACGACGAAAGGGTTCGAGAAGAGATCGAAGAAATATTCGTTCCATTTCAGGAAGCAGGACTCGGATACCCATTCAAGGAATTGTCTTTCGTAGAAGTGCCAAACAGACTGAGAACACTGAGCGGTGGCTTTAAAACCGAGACTGTACAGGTGCTACCTGGTATGGTTCTCATGAAAGAGCGCGGTTTCCCTACAGCACATTTTGACACCCGCATCAGACGAATTGAACGTTGGGAAGATAACGTGGAATGGGTGGAATACCATAAATTTTGGGCGCTTGCAGACTACTTTGGAGATGCTGTAGGGACCGATAACCTTTGGGCTAGCTTCTCCAAGATTTTTTGGACTCATGCCACCACAGCCGATGGGGAAGATGCTACGGTGCTGAACGACCTCGTTCAAAACGTTATTTCTCGCCTTTCCCCTGCTCCGGATTTGTGGTTTTCGCCCTACGCCACCTACCAAATATCCGATTTCACGCAAATGTTTCTCCCAGCCGTCGAATGGGCGATCGATGATGGCGGCGGTGGCGACATGACCAGTTGGGTGCGCAACTTAGCTCAACGATATTTGAATCGTCACTCCGTATGGGAAGCTATGGAGACTAAGTCACTATTAGAACTCCCGACCACAGACTCGCATCAGAGCGATCTTGAGTTTATGCTTGCGAAAAATCGCATGATCGCACGAGTGTTTGTTCAGACCAACGATAACGACGCGATCTTAGCGTGGCTCGGTACTTTACGAAGTGCTTATCAAGGACGGTCCTTCACGATGCAAGAATTGCTAGCTCACGCAGAAACAGCAGAGTTGGATTTGCATCCCTATTTCGGTGAGTGGCTCAGTAGCAGTAATTTGCCGGGATATTTGGTCTCTGACATTACCAAGCGACAGCTGGGTGAAGACGAGGAAGGAATACTGCAGTACGAATCGTCTTTCTATGTCTACAACCCGAGTGAAACTACCGGCGTGTTTTGGGCTGCGTATCCACCTGAATCAAGACGAGAATGGCCACGGACGCCGACTGTTGTGATCGACGGTAAGTCCTCTGTACGAATTAATGTGGTGACTACCCACGAAATTGATTACATTCACTTGTATCCCAATCTCTCTTTAAATCGGAACGAGTTCGGAACCCGTCTTGATGAGTCAGTGGTAGTCAATAGCAACGAAGAGTCCCTCGATCCACGACCAATGTTTGAAGTGGTAGACTGGCGACCACCAAATCCTGGGATTATCGTGGATGACTTAGATCCCGGTTTTGCTATTGACCAACCTCCCGCGTTCAATAGTGCGTCATCGGTCGGTCCGTTGGGTTGGTTTCGAATTCCGCGACTACAAGCAGATAACGACAATGGATTGCCAGCGCGCGCCAACTATGCATATAGAACCACCCATGGTGTGTGGGGTCGTATCACTGACGACAACTCCTACGGGCAATTTCGACGTACAGCCACTGTTACTCGGTTTGCTCCAGAAATCCATCCAGTCGCTTTTTCCGCGGAGTTACCGGATACTACTAGGTGGAAGCTGGAGTACTTTGTAAATACTGGCTGGTTTGGTCGCAGTAGCAGACAGGGAGATTACCACTTAGAAATCGAACACGCGGAAGCGACAGAAACGCGAGACTTGAGCATCGAAAACTCGATTTATGGGTGGAACGAAGTTGGCGAATTCGAACTTCTGAAAGGAGAAGTGAACGTACGAGTGATTAGTGCTTCCGACGACACTCCATGGCTTTACGCAGATGCCATCCGCTGGGTTCCGGTCAGCACGAGTCGTCATAACAGATATGAAGATGGTGGAGGCGGCGGGAGTTGAACCCGCGTCCGCCAGAACTCGATCCTTGGATCTACATGCTTAGTCCAGTTCTCAAATTTAACTCGCCGTTAGCCCAACTGGACGAGGCTACGGTAAGCGAGTCCTGAGATTTAGTGTTCAATGCTTGGACGAGCAAAAAACACGAGCTCACGTAGTATGATTCCGTCTAACTTCCCATGAGCAAGCAGTTAGACAGAACTAGCGGCTTTAAGCTGCTAGAGCGTAGTTGTCGTCGTTGGCAACTATGTTTGTATTGAAGGATCGTTTTACGAGCTATCCAACAAACTCGACATGCACCTGAGACTTTGTATCCGTCGTCGAATCCAGATCGCCCCCAGAATGTGAAAGTAGAAAAATATGAACTTCTACCCTTTTATAAATTATATTCAGTTCTTTAATTGAAACCTACAGATCAGTCTCCCCCAATGGGCGAAGCACTCCGAATCACAAAGATCATTTTCGATTCTTTCGTAGCTGTCAGCGATGAAGGTGCTACAGCTGTGCTTCCAGGAGACCTAGTCCAACACATGCGAGAACAAAACGACCCCATGGGAATCTGGAAAATTATTGGGGAGTTAAACACGCTTAATGAACTTGGACTGATACGGTTCGATGAAGAATCGGCGTCATGGCACTTAGTTGTTACAAGTTGGGACCCAACATGGTCCCCGCAAAGTCACTAGTTCAGCATCAACGTTGCCGATGCACGCACTCCTCTGCGAGCCGTCGAACTAAGGTCATATCCCCATCTATAGACTCGAGAATATCAACAGCTTCCTCCAGATACTGAATTGCTCGATTTCTGGTCTCCTCCGTGCCTAAGAATGCAACAGCACTCTTCTTTCCTGCAACTGAATCCGCACCCGCAGGTTTACCGAGTTGTTCAACCGCAGCCGTGGCATCCAGAAAGTCATCCGTGAGTTGAAACGCGATACCAATCTTGGTACCAACTTCACTCATCGTTCCAAATTGCGCTGATTCTCGTGAGAATCCTGCGACTATCGCTCCCATTTCAAGTGCGGCACGAAACAGCGCGCCAGTTTTACCTTCGTGCATGGTGAACAGTTGGTCAAGGTTGTGCATAGCTTGATGCATTAACTCCATATCCATAGCCTGACCTCCAACCATGTACTGCCAACCACTGGCGTTCGCTAACACGGCTGCACAGTCCGTTCGCTGTTGTGCAGTGAGTTCTGCCGCATCCAGAATAGTGGAGAACGCTAAGGTTTGGAGTGCGTCGCCAGCGAGGATCGCGATAGTGCTACCATATTGTTTGTGACAACTGGGTTTTCCTCGCCTTGTATCGGAGTCGTCCATGTCTGGTAAGTCATCGTGCACGAGTGAATAGGCGTGAATTAACTCGATCGCGGCAGCTGGCGCTAGAGCTCTTTGAATCTCAGCGCCTAAGCCAACGGTTGTAGCGCAAACCAAAACCGCGCGCACTCGTTTCGCGGTCCCACAAACCGAGTACTTCATTGCTTCCACCAAAGCAGATGAGTGCTCGGAAGTAAGTTGCAACCGCGCCTCTAAGTCCAATTCGACTTGATGTCGAATCTGATCTAGATCGTGCATATTCATGACATCGCGAGGTCGAAGCTGCTAGTCTTCGGAGTCAAAGTTCATTTCCTGCATCAGTTTCGACACTCTCGCCTCGGCATCAGCGAGCGATCGCTGACATCGCCGCGCTAGTCCGACGCCCTTTTCAAACGCCTTCAATGACTCCTCCAACGTTAACTCGCCGCTCTCCATTTTCGACACTAGTGCTTCCAACTCAGCGATGTCTTTTTCAAAGTCGACTGCTGTGTTTTCTTCCTGCTTCGACATAAACTCTCCTGTTCATTGCTGCGTGATCCAAATAAGATGGGTAATTATTGCTGCTCCCGCGCCGGCTATCACATCATCCAAAATAATCCCGTATGCACCTGGGACTCTCCGCTCGATCCAAGAAATCGGCCACGGCTTTACGATGTCAAGAATTCTAAATATCAGAAATGCGATCACGTAGAGCCACCACTCTTTTTGTACCATAAACAAAGCGATAGCCATCCCAAGAAACTCGTCCAGAACAATACAAGACTCATCTTTTGCACCGTACTTTCGAACGACAATGCCTAGCGTAAGCCGAGCAACGATAAAAAGTAAAAAAATGATTGCGTACTGGTATTCCACGTCCAACTCCGGCGTGAAGAAAAAAATTAACGCAATCACCAAGGAAGCGATGGTCCCTGGTGCGAAGGGAATCCAGCCGATTCCGAAACCCGTAGCTATTACTACCAGCGGATCTTTAAAAGCATTCGACCTTAGTTGCTCCGCGTTAGACTCGACTGTCGGTTTGTCCTCTGACATAAAAGTTCTTAGAAGTGTGAAAAACCGGTGATACGAGACTGTACTTCACGTGCTGGGACAAATTCGCGATCCGCTGTAGGAAGGACCGTACCGATACGGGAAATTGGAGTGTGGGAGTTCTTGCCGTAATGCAACACTGCCTCACGATTTTCCTTTGACGAAGTGAACAACATTTCATAGCTGTCATCGTTTGCCAAAACATCGTCAAGCACCGCGCTAGACCACAACGGAATTTCATCCGTCTCGACACGATACCCGTGTGGAGAACCAGATATTAACTGTTCTAACTCAAACGCCAAGCCATCAGTGATGTCCGTACACGCACTAGCATACTGACGTAAGCACTCTACAAATGGAGTTCGTATTGGAGGGAGTAAATACCGCGCAATGACATCTGTGCTCGTTAGTTGTCTCAGTTCGGACAAACCTTGCGGTATCCAAGCAGTCATAACCGGCAACGCAAGCTGTGTTGCGCCTAACCTACCTGTGACCCATATGTCATCCTCTGGTTTGGCGGTATGACGATGTATGGCTTGACCTCTACGTACTGTCCCTATCGCGGTTGCGGAAATTTGCTTGACTCCCTTGGCAATATTGCCGCCAATCACCGTAGTATCGGCTTCGACACAAGCGTCGCGCACACCATCTGCGAACGCAGCTATCCAGTCGACATCAGGTTGTTCGATAGTCAATGCAATAGTTAAATATCGAGGTACCGCACCCATTGCGACGATATCCGAAACGCTCATCGCAACGGTTCGATATCCAACTAGGTCTCCAGGACAATCTTTAGGAACATGTACTCCGTCCACACATACGTCCGTACTCACCACCACGTCCTGCTCTGGTTCCCATTCAACCACTGCAGCGTCGTCGCCTGGTCCTATCTTAAGTCGCGCGTCCCGTCCGGCTGTTCCAAGTCGATCGAGAATTAGATTTATCAGCTCAACTTCATTCATGAGGTCTCGCGTGCACTACGCGCCACGGCATCAAGCACAGCATTAATGTATCGAAAACTATCCTGTGCACCGAACAATTTTGCGAGTTCGACCCATTCATTAATTATCACGGTAGCAGGAACATCCTCGCGTTCGAGCAACTCAAAACTTCCGGCGCGTAAACACGCTCTTTCCACTGGCGTTATGTCGTCGAATGACCTGTCGAGATAGGGTTCGTAGGTACGATCGAGATCTTGCACAGAACGCAAAACTCCCTGCAAACACTGTGTGAAGTACTTCTTGTCCGCCTTGGCAAGAGAGCCTTCTTCCGTCATAAATTGATGCAGATCGGCTTCACCGGTCCTCGCTAAATCCCATTGATAGAGGGCTTGCAATAGGGCTCGACGACTCTGACGACGTTGTTTCGGCGAAAATTTCTCCGTGTTAGGCACAGGACTCACCGTTCATGATCACGATGCGAAGATCGTCTCCAATCGTATCGATCGAATGTAATCTACCGTTGATCGCATCGCATAGAGCGTCTATTTGCAATTGTGCTACGGGTCGAGCTCGTGATCCCAGTAATTTCGGCGCGACGTAAAAGACTAGCTCATCCCACAAGCCTGTTTGTAGATAGCTAGAGGTGAGTGTAGGACCCGCCTCAACCAAGACTTCGTTGACTCCCACATCGGCTAATCGTTTGTGCACGTTGTCAAGGTCGGCCCGATCGTTATTGTGCTCCCACTTGATGGAGTCTGGTGGCAACTTCGCAGACGAATTGCTCACGAGGACAACTTCACCAGGATGCTTGAACAACTCGGCGTCAGACGGAATTTGACCTTGAGTATCTAAGACGACTCGCATGGGAGAACTGGATTTGAAACGCGAATCTCGAACCGTAAGTTTTGGATCGTCGTTGAGTATTGTGTTTATACCAGTAACAATCGCGCCGCTGCGCGCTCGCAATCGCTGGACATCTTCGCGAGCGTCAGGGCTCGTGATCCACTGACTCTCTCCAGACTCCATAGCCACGCGTCCGTCCAATGACATTCCAGCTTTCACTCGGACATAGGGTCTTGCGTGCTTCATCCGTTTATAAAAGCCGGGATTCAACGATCGAGCTTCGGCTAACTCAAGCACCGTGACTAATATCGATGCATCTTGAAGCTCGCGGACACCAGAACCATTCACCTCAGGATTGGGATCGAGTTCTCCGATAACCACGCGTTGGATTCCTGCAGCGATCAACGTAACCGTGCATGGTGGTGTTCGCCCCTCAATACAACATGGTTCTAAATTCACGTACGCAGTGGCTCCTGAAGCGTCCTCCGATGCAGTCGCAATTGCTTGAACTTCGGCATGAGCGCCACCGTCGTGAAGATGAGCACCACGCCCAATCACCCTTCCATTTTTGACCAATAAACAACCCACCCTAGGGTTGTTTCGCGTCACGCGATAGAGTCCTTTAGTAGCAAGTCGAATCGCGGCAAGGGTGTAGAGTTCGTCAACTGTAGGCCGGTGCATTGCCAGAAATCCTGGATCGAAACTCGACCGTAAATAGCGTTATGGCAGCGCAATCACTGCGTGTAAACTGGATGCTTCTGACACATCTCTCGTACTTTTATCCGAACGGACGCAACCATATTGTCGTTGGAAATGTCGTCGAGAATGTCGCACATCCATTGAGTTAGTGTAGAACACTCCTCGGTCCCAAAACCGCGACGAGTCGCTGCAGCAGAGCCAATGCGTAGACCACTAGTCACGAATGGTGAGCGTGGATCTCCCGGTACCGTGTTCTTATTGACCGTGATGTTTGCTCGATTCAAAGCTGCGTCCGCAGCTTTGCCTGTTATCTCCTTGTCGATCAGATCCAACAAGAACAGATGGTTATCTGTACCACCCGACACTACCTTGTAGCCGCGCTCTACGAATCCTCTAGCCATCGTCCGTGCGTTATCTACGACCTGAATTTGATAGTCTCGAAATTCAGGGGCCGCGGCTTCCTTAAAACAAACAGCTTTCGCGGCGATGATATGCATCAAAGGGCCACCTTGGATGCCGGGAAACAACGCAGAATTGAGTCGTTTTTCGATGTCTGCATTTGCTCGAGCTAAGATCAATCCTCCGCGTGGTCCTGCCAGCGTTTTGTGCGTCGTGGTCGTTACAACATCAGCATGTGGGATTGGATTGGGATAGACGCCTGCGGCTACTAAGCCGGCAACGTGAGCCATATCCACCAACAGATAAGCACCTACAGAATCGGCTATCTCCCGAAACTTCGCCCAGTCTAGTTTTCGACTGTAGGCGGAAAAACCAGCTACAACAAGTTTAGGCTGGTGTTCTTGCGCGATTGCTAAAACATCATCATAGTCCACTAAGCCGTCGGTAGGCCGTACCCCGTATTGAACGGCTTGATAAATTCGCCCAGAAAAGTTTACCGGTGAGCCATGAGTTAAATGACCACCCTCTGATAGGCTCATTCCCAATATCACATCGTTCGGCTCGATCAACGCTAAGTAGGCTGATGCATTGGCCTGGCTACCTGAGTGTGGTTGTACATTCACATAGTCGGCACCAAATAGGTTTTTCGCTCGTTCAATCGCTAACACTTCTACCTGATCTACATAGTCACAACCGCCGTAGTATCGTTTACTAGGATAGCCTTCGGCATATTTATTTGTCATACCGCAACCTTGTGCCTCTAACACGGCCGGGGAGACATAGTTCTCTGACGCTATTAGTTCTATGTGCTCTTCTTGACGACGATCTTCGGCAACAATGGAATCCCAAACTTCGGGATCAAGGGCACTCAATTTTTGTTGATTGAACATGTGTGGAATAACAATATCTGTGAGCTAGCGAAGGGATTATTTTAGTGTTGTACGAGACCCAGACTCGTGAAGAACTAACGATCAAAATGGTCTGCATTACCTGACGTTTGTTTTGCAATAAATGTCAGTTTACGGTAGTAGCTTAAAATTTTGGAGTAGAAATTTCTTGGAGGATAGATGCGAGCGGTTGACACACAGTACGTTCGACGACGCAGCCTGATTGGCGCAATTTGTACAGTTCTGATTGGGACACTTCTTACGCAAGCATCAATCATCTCAGCTGTCGCAGATGATCGGTTAAAGGAAATTGCTACTCCGCACGCGGACTACCCTAAAGGAGTCTGGAAAAACGGTCAAGATGGACAAGTCACCGTTATGTTCGATGTAAACATACGTGGAAAAGTGCAAAACGCATGTATCACCAATTCCACGTACCCCGGTATATTCGACCTCTACGCACTTCAAGCTGTAAAAAACTACCGATATAAAAACTTGACACGTCCTCGTGAACTAATAGAGGGAGTCAGTACTACAGTCAACTTCACTCTAGACTCAAAGCCTAGAGACTACGTTTCACCTAAGTATCCGTACGCGGCTTTAGAATTCGGTTTCCAAGGATTTGTCGTCGTTCAGTTTGCAGTTAAATCTAATGGCGAAGTGCGCAACTTATCGACCGCAGCCGCATTACCAACTGAAGTGTTTGAAGGCGCCGCTCTGGAGGCGGCTAGACAGTTCAGATTTGACTCGAATCGATTCTTAAAAAGCGACAGAATACATCACAAGTTCAATTTTTTATTGGACAGCGAACCAAACAATCTAGTAATCCCCGTATATCCTGATCAAGCTAAAGAAGAGGGCATACAAGGGCACGCTATCGTGAATTTCGACATCAATTCAGAAGGTACTGTCGACGGAGCGTATGTAGTTTACTCCAGTGATAGGATGTTTGATCAACCTGCAGCGGAAGCCGCGTCTCAATTTACCTTTGATCCCAATGAACCTGCTCAAAACGTCCATCACAAAATCGAGTTCATCTTAAATCGGAACCACCGCGCGCTAACCAAAGAAATGCCTAAATATCCTCGTGAGGCAGTGCTTAACAGAACTGAAGGACACGTAATCGTAGAGTTCGATATTGATGAAAGAGGAGCCGTCGACAACTTGTCGGTGCTCGAAGCAGAACCACCTGATGTTTTCAACGAAGCTGCTTTAGCAGCTACAGCACAGTTTACTTACCTACCGAAATATGTTGACGGAAGACCCGTTCGTGTTCAGGGGGAGCGCAACCGGCTTCGATTTACACTCGGATCACAAAACCAAGCCGCTCGACAACAAGCTCAGGAAGTTCAACAGCAACGTCAAGCAAGACGACTGCCGAGTCGAAGAGGACGATCTGCCGCGCGGCGATCAGCAAGTGAAGACAGGCGGCCCGAGCACATGCGCAGTATTAAACTCGATCCAATCTACGAATTACAGTTGACTGGGGATCATGATGATGGTAGCGTCATCGTTCAATTCGATGTAAACGGCAGTGGTTACGTTGAAAGACCAAAAATATTTAAGATCATCGACACAAACTTGCCGGAAGAAATCACGGAACGCATTCTTGACGAGGTCAGCTTCTTTTGGTACGCGCCCTGGATTGAGAACAATCAACCAAAAACCGTATACGGGGTTAAGCACCGGATTGAACTGACGTTCGTTGATGACTAGAACCGAGCGAATATTAGTCGTTGGGGCATTGCTTGGTGTTGTCATGTAAGAAGTTCACCCCCAGTGTTTCTGCCAAATTCTCGAAATATCAACTTTTCGTGGTATTGCACAAAAATGGCACACATAGAACGATTCTATTGCACTCAGTACAACTCCAAATTGAACTTCAAGTCCGATAACACTAGGGTGTTCCATGATCGTACATACAGACAAAAACCGGTTTATAATTTTTTTTAATTTTTTTGGAGGAGATATGAGAACTGATAGATCCAAGCAAATCCAGCTATATGTCGCATTATCTGTTCTGATCCTCGCATTGATTAGTAGCGTCTTTGCGCACGGAGTAACGACTGTGCCAACTGATGGAAATCTCCTCAAAGAAATCGAAGCTCCGATGCCAGACTATCCTAAATCAGTTTGGGACGAGAGTCCGGTGGGCGAGGTCACGTTGATGTTCGATGTCAACGAAGAGGGCCATGTCGAAGATCCCTGCATCGTCAGCTCTACCTTTTCTGGTACTTTTGATCTCTATGCAGTAAAAGCGATTAAAGGCCATCGTTATGAAAAACTCGGTGGTCCTTCCCAGCATATGAAGGGTGTCAAAAAACGATTTTTCTTTACTCTCGATTCAAATCCTACATTTCCGGTAACAGCGAAGTATCCACGACACGCCTTGGAACAGGGAGCAGAAGGCTATGTCGTCGTGAGATTCGGAGTATCCGAAGGAGGTGCTGTTCGAGATATCGAAGTGGTTGGGTCAGAGCCATCTGGAATGTTTGATGTCGCGGGGCGCGAAGCCGCAAGCAAGATGAAATTTGAAACAACACGATTCAACCCAGATGACGCAATACTTCACAAGTTCACCTTTTCTCTAGACAGTAAACCCCGTATCGCCGTAGGAGCTGAATATCCCGCGGAAGCAAGGGAACAACTGATACATGGGCATGTCGTCGTCGAATTTGACATCAACGAAGATGGCGAAGTAGAAAATCCCGAAGCGATTTATTCCGATGCTAGCGTATTCGAGAAAACCGCAATTGCTGCCGTGTCTGAGTTTCGTTTTGAGCCGAACACACCGATAGAAGGGGTATTGCACAAAGTTGAATTCAATCTCAACCAAGACTACCAACCTCGAAGTAGAGTTGAACCAGAGTATCCAAGAGAAGCATTGTTAAATAGCATCGAGGGGTACGTAATCATTCGATTTGAAATTGACGAATCGGGCTCGGTAGCCAATCCCAGGGTGTTAACAGCAAAACCACCAAATGTATTCGATGAATCAGCGTTAACTGCAGTGGCGCAGTTCAAGTACACGCCAAAGTATGTAGATGGCCAGCCTACGCCCGTCAAAGACGGCAATATCAGATTTCTATACGAAATACCTGATGAAGAAAGCAAGAGTCCTGGGCGCGCACTTAGAGATCCGGCTTCGAGCACTCAAGCTCGGTACTCCATGCGTCGACACTCACTAAGACCGACTCATAAGTTGTACACAGAAGGCAACTTAGAAGACGGTAGTGTCATTGTCGAATTTGATGTGAACGAGCGTGGGTTCGTTGAACAACCCAATATTTATGAGGTTCAAGACACACGGCTGACCCCGGAGGTCACTCAGCGAATTCTAGACGAGGTCGGTTTCTACCGATATACTCCGTTTACGATCAATGATGTTCCAACAGTCGTTTATGGTGTCCGGCACCGTATCGAGCTCAGTTTCCGAGAAAACTAGTACTTCTAGAACAAGTGGTGCTAATGTATGTATTCGGTCAGTTTCTATACGTTAACCAGTCAACATGTCGTTTAGAACATCCAGTGCGCTGCTGAGCGTCGGGACATAAGACACTTCGACTCCTGCAAACGGTTTTTTCGCTTTGTTAGCGAGTGGCACGATGGCACGTGTGAAGCCATGTTTTTGTACCTCGCGCAGACGTTCTTGCCCATTGGGTACTGGACGAATTTCACCTGTCAGTCCTAGTTCACCAAAAACAACCAGATCGTGGGGGAGCGCGCGATTTCTGAAACTGGAATAAACGGCTATCAAAGTTGCTAAGTCTACAGCAGTCTCCGCCACCTTAATACCACCCGTGACGTTGGCGAACACATCTTGATCCGCAAGCGAGATTCCACAGTGCCGGTGCATGATCGCTAAGTGCATTGCCAATCGTTGAGTGTCTAGACCTACAGAAACTCTACGAGGATACCCCCCTTGTACGTCGTCAACTAGTGCCTGAATTTCAACCAGTAGCGGACGCGTACCCTCCCATGTAACCGTTACCACACTGCCTGCTGTGGGTTCCGTAGTGCGTTCTAAGAAAATCGCGGACGGGTTGGCCACTTCCTTCAACCCACGATCGGTCATGGCAAACACGCCAAGCTCATTCACAGCACCAAATCGGTTCTTAATGCCTCGCAGCGTACGAAAACGACTACCAATCGGAGCTTCTAACATCACAAAGCAATCAATCATGTGCTCTAGTACTTTAGGACCAGCGAGATTTCCTTCTTTGGTAACGTGTCCGACGAGTACGAAGATCGTGCCGGTCTGTTTTGCTAATTGTGTCAGCTGGGACGCGCATTCTCGGACCTGGCTGACACTCCCAGGGACACTCTCAATCTCATCCGAGTGCATCACTTGGATAGAGTCAATCACCACTACTGTAGGTTTCGTCTGCTCCACTAAGGAGATCACCTGTAGGACATCCGTTAACGTAGCTAGTTGAACTTCACGGTCCGAAATCCCAAGACGAATCGCACGACTAGCAATCTGCTGAATGGATTCTTCTCCGCTGACGTAGATACACCCCCTATCGCGGGCTATCTCGCTCGCCATCTGTATTAGTAAGGTTGACTTCCCAGCACCGGGCTCGCCACCTATCAATACCACTGAGCCTGGTACTAAACCACCACCCAGAACACGGTCGAATTCCCCAATGCGAGTGAGAATTCGCGGACTTGATTCAAGTTTGACTTCCGCTAATCGAGTGATCTCAGTCGCACTGCCGGAAAAGCCTATTCCTGAAGCTCCGCCAGACTTCTTTTGTTTTTGCGAAACCTTGACTTCTTCCAAGCAGTTCCACTCGCCACACGTAGCACACTGTCCTTGCCATTTAGGATAAGAAGCACCGCATTCGCGACAGGCAAAAAGGACTTTTGTCTTTACCATTCTAGCATCTCTTCCTACCCTTTCGCCATTGGTCTTGAAAGAGTTCGTGGAATCTCAATTACCTCTACTGGCTTGTTAGAAGTACAACTCCTTACACATTAGGTTCAGACGCGGTAATAAACGAAAATATTCTCCCCGTTACAACACATCCAACATTAACCAGTGCTCACCAGCGTAGCGTGCCCCGAAGCTCAATGCTATGATGAGGTGATTGATGAATACTCTCTTGTCTTCCGATCTGCAGTCCAGCGTTGAAACCTTGAGACGATCGGAACTGTAAACCCACTCGCATTACGCGGAATTCGTTATCGTGATCGGTACCTCGGTAGGAAGTCCACAAGCCAAGCCCGTCTGGTTTACTAAAGTCGTAACGAACTGCGGCATGTATCCATGGATACGTTGACATAAAGCTCTCGCGCTGATTCGGTAGCCGTTCAGCACTAAATGACCTCAACGATTCGCTTTTGAGATCTCGATTCGCCATACCCCACGAAGAGCCAAGAGACATAGAGAGTCCGTGGCCACCGCTACTCGGTTGGAGCGCGATCATGCCTCTAAAGCTCCAATCTTCAAAATCATCAACATCCGAGTGCGTGAGCAAGGTTTGGGAGTTGAGCTTAAGTACCATCCGACCCGCCGAATATCCCAATCCTGCACCAATCTCAAGTCCGTTTCCTGTAGTTCCGTCTCCACCGTCAATCCTCCAACCAGCTTCGATCGAAGGGGTAATCACTGCGTCCGATTTGAGAGTTCGTGCATGCAAACCCTTAAACGAAACCCGATGTCGGGACGCGTCTAAACTTGTTTGTTCAAGACTGACACCTTCATCAACTTCTGCGCTTGTGAAAGCTGACTGACTGTTCAACTTGATGGTGGTAGTGCCTCCTTTAATCAGGTTCTCACTAGACATCAAGGACAGATCAATACCCGCGGCGATCATAGTCTGGGACAGATCGCTGGCCTGCGAGTTCGTAGATTCTGTGAACTCAACCTCGCCCCAACCAAAACCGGCTGCAGCCCACAACCGAGCATTATCTGCCATCTGCCATCCGAGATAGGGATTGATGCTCGACATCGAAGTTGAGAGTTCCCCCATAGCTGACTCTGGATCTTCATAGTCCACGGTCCCACTCGCCCAGGTCATCGACACTCCGCCAACTAAGTTGTCGCCTACTTTACGATCAATACCAATGTTAGCACTAGTCACATTGCCGTCGTAGCCCATGACTTCCATGTTCTCATCAGAGAGCTTTCGGTAGTCGGCGTTCGCCCAGAGCGTGAGGTGGCTTAGGAAACCGTTGCCCCCATGAGACGCATTCAGAGGCAGCACGAAGTACGATTCCTCGGACAGCCAATTGGATACAAACGAACTGTCCCGCCTTCCGAACAAGGCATTCGCTAATGTAGACGTCCCACCCAATCTGAATACTGTAGAGGGAGATGTACTCGAGTCTGAAGTGACTTGCTCAATTCGGTCAGAAATGGCATCAACGGTACTTGCGGTCATAGTTCGCAGGACTTGGGGAAGAACCGTTTGGACGACTGCGTTTTGGCGTATCGCGACAACTGCCGGATCAGTTAGATAAAAGCCAGATCCAACGATGTAGTTCGATGGGATGACGCTTCCGTCTTGTCGTTGAACCGTCCCGGTAAACTCTCGAGCATACCCGACCTTCGGGGTATCCGCACTATCCGTGTCGATAGTAGGATCGTCAAAGTAATACCGTACGAATCCGCCTTCGGGACTACTCTTCGCAGCATCGATGACTTGGGGCAAAATCAACTCGCCGGTCACCGCGTCTCGAACGGTTGCAATCAAAGGTCGAAATTCAAACCGGTTCGGATTCGCGCCGTGGAAGAAGATGATGTTGCTTCTAAGATCCAGAATGTAAATGTACACTGAACCGTGACGCCAAGGTCCGTTCGGATCTCGCATCGCGACTTTCGCGACCGAACCTAGAATACCATCGCGACTATCACTCTGTGCTTCGATGAAGTAATTTCCGGCGTCGATAACAAATTGCTTCAACGTGTCTCGGTCAACCACATCACTAGCAGTAACACTCGGGTTGCCGTAATCAACGACTTCGTCAGCTACATGTGATGAGTTTAAGTCAAATCCACCGAGTACTATTAATGGAATTTGAAACGCACGTCCTACGTAGACTGCCACGTGGCCTTTAGCCCCTGGAATACCTGGACGAACACCCGGGATAGGTGTGGTAGCGTCGAAAGCTGCATCCTGCTCTCTCGCCAAAGTAACGAGAATTGATCGACGAGCTTTTGCAACGGTATCAGGATCAGAAGATCTCAGATCTGCTATATCTTGGCGGGAGACGCCCAGTGCACTATAAATCGTCGCGAGTATAGCAGGATTAAGTAATCGACCTGAAAGAGTCATGTCCTTGGTGTGAAATACCAACCTGCCAAACGGAGTCATCAGAATGGGATAGACTGAATCGGTTCGCCAAGGTCCCTCGTCCTCCCTAAGGACACATCCGAAATACGCAATTTGTGTGATACTGGTAACCGTCAAAGAGTAGTTTTTAAACCGATCCCGCGTTAGTCGCGTGAAGTCTCCCAATTTAGATTCGTCGGCGACGACTTGTTGCGCGGTCACCTCTGGATCTTCAACTGGCTCGGTGCCCTCTGGGACAGGACACTCATTTTCTGTTTGAGCTACAGCCGAGTGGCTAACACACAACACCCCTACCAATAGAAGCCAAGCAACAATGAGTGTCTTTGACATACCTACCAATTTCCATGTTGACGACTGATTGGACGAAATGCAATGCTTTCTGTCGAGCAAACAACGTCTAAGCGATGACGCGCCAACAAGGGTTTGGTTGTTAATTAAATGCCGTGAGATTTCAGGTTGAAGATTCCAGGTCATAAGTTCTATCCCTACAAACTGATTAGTTACTATCTACGTACGCTTCTACATATCGCGTACGGAGCGGATTGATGAGAAAAATCTCATTCTAGTCAAACTGCCTAACAGGACCGAAGAAATTCAACCCAACGTACTGCGTCAATACACTCCTCTAAGCAGTTTTATGCTTACAGTTTCATTGGATATTGTTGGACTTCTACAACGTCAGCACGGACCTCGAATCCCTGAAGACTCGTAATTGAAAGTCAGATGTCTCTACCAGCAAGTTGCTGTTGATGAAAGTAGAATTCCGAGTTTGTCTTGTACGAACCGAGTAGTAGTCCTCAGATCGCTCGGAATCTAGAGAGGAGGCTCATCATCATCCAACTCTTCGTCGTCGATGAGTTCCTCGTCCTCTTCATATGACGTCTTATTGAGTCCATCATTTTTGTCGTACCGAACGGATGCACGAAAAGCTGTTTCACCTTCGTTCGAAAACTTCATGAGATGATCTTGAAAGTCAAGTGTTAGATCTCCTCTAGGACCATTACGGTGTTTTCCGATAATGATTTCCGCTTTTCCTTTCTGTGCCGAATACTCGTCATAGACCTCGTCTCGGTAAATAAAGAGGATCAAGTCGGCGTCTTGTTCAATTTCACCGCTATCGCGAAGATCTGCCATTCGCGGTCGCTTGTTTTCCCGGTTTTCGACGTTTCTATTGAGTTGTGCAACACTAACGACTGGAATCTTGAATTCTTTCGCGAGTGCTTTCAATCCACGTGAGATTTCACCAAGTTCGATCACTCGACTCGGGCGATCGCGCGAAGGTTTGACCAACTGCATGTAGTCCACCACTACCATGGCTAACTTATTGTTTGAATCTTTACTCTCGTCACGAAGTTCGCGATTAATTCGACGAATCTGAGACATCATGTCTTCCAATGTAATATTTGGGCGATCAACGATGAAAAACTGAACCTTGGACAGACTAAGACGAGCACTCTCCAGCTGCTGCCAATCTTGTGTTTTCAGATCCTTCCCGCGATCAAGTTTTCCATGTGACACTCCTGCGACGGCCGAGAGCATTCGCCGAATTAGTTGCTCGCGATCTTGTTCCAACGAGAAAAACAGAATCGGTTTCTGTGAACTCAACAGGATGTTCGTACAAATATTGAGTGCCAGTGCGGTTTTTCCCATACTCGGTCGTGCCGCGATGATGATTAAATCATTGTCCCGGAAGCCGGCCGTAAGTTTGTCTAATCGCTCAAAGCCCGTCTCTAGACCCGGAATGTAGCCATCGTGTTCAGCCAGCGTCTTGATGTAACCCACGGCATCGTCAATTCTCTCATTCAATCTAACGACTATTTCTTCGTCGTCGCGTTGTTCACCCACCTTCAAGACCTTAGTTTCGGACTCTGTCAGCAGCTCGTCAACAGTTCGATCTTGCGGGTGCGTCGCGATTAACCGAATCTGCTGTGAAACATGCACGAGCTCGCGTCGGATTGCAGTCGCGCGAACGAGCTCTTTGTAATCGAGTAGCCGGTTCTTGTCGAAGAGCGTCTCCTCGATCTCCATCAGGTAGTTCTGACCCCCAACTTTCCCGAAGAGATCGGAGTCCCTTAACGCGCCACTAACGCTTATGGGATCTAATGACTTGTTTTGTTCGGCAAGCAATCGCATCGTCGCGAAAATACGTCGATGTTTGTGATCGGAAAAGTCAGCTTCGTGGATAAGACCGGTGAGTCGATCCCAAGCACTGTCTTCTTTCATCAAACAAGCCAAGATGGCCCGTTCAGCGTCTTGATTAGTTAGTGAGTCGTGTAGCCTTACAGGTTGCGAGTCATCCACATCATCGTATTCAGCTCGCGAACCATAAATTTCGTCGTCGGAGTCAGATTGCATTTATGTCATTACCGGTAATGTTTTTACAGATTCAGAATGATATTAAACAGCAAAAAATGGTCCAGCGCTAGCTGAACCACCGATATTCAAGCAAAATTCACCGATCGAACGGAGAACGGTTCCGTTTCGACGGATAACTGAGTGGAAAAGTCTTAGTTAGAAACTGGAAAACTACGTTGGAGAGACAATCACATGGATGGTACGTGAAACATCCGCGTGAACCTGAATATCTACATCAAACTCGCCGATTTCTCGGATCGGCCCAAGTGGCATCTTGATTTCACTCTTGTTGACTTCAATACCGAGGTTTTCTAAGGCGCGAGAGATTTCTACCGGACCTACAGAACCATATAGCCGACCTTCCCCTAATGCCCGTTGTAGGATCGTGACTTCGAGATCTTCTAACTGCGCTGCGCGTTTTTCTGCGCCTTCTAATTTCTCGATCGCTTGCGCACGCAATTCTTCCTCTCGGTCCGCAAAGATCTTACGATTTTCAGGGGTTGCCTTCAGTGTCAATCCCTGAGGAATTAAGTAGTTTCGAGCGAAGCCGTTCTTCACCTTTACTTCGTCGCCAATATCGCCAAGGTTAGTCACTCTATCTAGTAATAGAACATTCATGATGGTCTCTCTTTTAGTGCTGGTCTGTGTAGGGTAATAGCGCAAGGTACCGAGCGCGTTTAATTGCCCTTGCCAATTGGCGTTGGTAGCGGGCACTTGTACCCATCATGCGGGCCGGTGTAATTTTCCCAGTTTCTCCAATATACTGCTTGAGCGTCTCAAGATCTTTGTAGTCAATTTCTTTCACGCCGTCAGCAGTGAATCGGCAGGTACGGCGTCGTCTAACATTTCTGATCATTCCGATTTCTCCTCTTTTTCCTCTTTCTCCTCGTTCTCGTCTGTTGTCTCTTGCTCAGTTCCTTCTTCTACTTCCTCTTCCACAACATCATCCTGAGTCTGGTCATCGGTACCAGTATCCTCTTCAGCTACTGATTGGTCAACTTCATCTTCTGGAGGGGGTTGTTCCGTGTCGTCGGCTTCCGGTTCCGGTGTTGAGGGTTCACTTTCGTGTTCGTCTTCAACTTCTGTCGACGCGTCCACTTCGGCTTCATCAGCTCCATCTTCGTCGCGGGCTCGCTGTCGCGCAGCCATGTCTTCTTCGCGCTGTCTCTCGCGCTCACGTTCACGCTCTTGTTCTCTCAGCTCGGCCGCGTACAGTTTCGACATCTCGGTGACAGCTTCTTTTCTCGACAAAATCAAGTTTCGTAGCACTGCGTCGTTGAAGCGAAAAGAACTTTCAAGTTCTGCGAGCGTATTCGCGGGCACTTCAATATTCAAGAGGACGTAGTGCCCTTTGTGAATTTTTGCGATCGGATAGGCTAACTGTCGACGACCCCAGTCTTCACACCGATGGATCGCGCCACCATCCCGTTCGATCATGGCTTTGTATCGTTCGATCATTCCGGGCACCTGCTCAGATTGGTCAGGGTGAACGATGAACACAATTTCGTAATGTCGCATGGATTGCTCCCTTTGGCAAAAGTCTCCGACCTCAAAGTAAGTCGTGAAACAAGGAGTGAGAAAGTACAGTTAGCTCACTGCAGAGTGCGGGATTTTACACAACCTTCTACAACCGACGCTAGTACGAACGAGTCGTAAACGAGCATATTCCAAAGCTCTTCTTCAACGGAATCTACACTACTGACATGGTTTTCAGTGGCCTAGCCGGTTCACACCAATCAAGAACTGTTCGGTGCCGAATTTTCCAGCCACCAATTAAGCTTGTTTGTTCGCTGAACGCCACTTGCCTAATAGGGTGTTCCTTCAATGGAACTGCGCGCCACTACTTAGCTATTGCCATCTTCTTTAAACAACGCCTTCCCGAAAAAAAGAAAGACGCTAGCAACGATTGTCATTGTCGTACACATTCCGACACCAAATCCCCCAATGAATAGAAGCAATGGTGAATAATAGCTCTGGGTTTGGAAAGGAAATATATTGAAACAACAGACAAAAATACCAAATAGACTCCAAACCAGAATCATCGACGCGGTGTTTGTTTTCTGTTGATTCTTGCTAGATCGCCACTGAACACTTGCAAGGTGGGATGTTCCGCGGAGCACACCTAGGATGATCAAGATTACGTTGCATCCACCTAAGATGTACGTCCAAAAAGGACGGACGGCCCCATAGTGAAAAGAGAAAACGAATAGTTCAACCAGCACCAAAGCAATCGTCGTGAAAACGCAAAAACAATACACAACGACGACCTCAAGTGCGAATCTTGACTCTTCTGTGGAATTACCAGAACCAGATGAATCCAATTCTTTTTGTATGACCGAGGGCGAGTCCATTCTGAAATTGTCGACCTTATGACGCGTCAATTTTTATCGTCGAAACATTTTATGGTCTAAGTTCGCTGCCGCCTCACCTCGTAAAGTAATACTCCAGTCGCCACCGCAACATTTAGACTGGGCACCGACCCGTACATTGGAATAGACACAACCTGATCGCACATCTCTGCTGTTAAGCGACGTAGTCCTTTAGCTTCTCCCCCAACAACCAAAACCGTCGGGTCCCGGTAGTTGACTTCAGTGTAATGAGTATCTGCGTGGTCAGAGGCACCCACGATCCAACAACCTTGCTCCTTCAAATTTGAAATACAACGAACTAGGTTAGAAACCTCTACCAAGAAAATTGAATCCAACGCACCGGCCGATGTCTTATGAACAACGCCAGTCAAGGGAGCACAACGATTCTTACCCACGATAACAGCGTCCACCCCAGCTCCTTCAGCAGAACGCAGGCAAGCTCCTAAATTACGAGGATCCTGAATCGAATCGACGGCTAAGATCAACGGACATTCCCAATGTTCCAGCTTGTCTTCTAAGTCGGTTTCGGAGTGCGCACGAAAAGCTTGCACTTCTAAAACTACACCTTGATGTGCAACTTTAGCGGCGAGTCGATCGAGATAGGAACGTGGTACGGACTTTGTTTGAATGTGGTGTTGCTTGGCGATTGTCACAATCTCGTGCAGCTTTGCACCATGGTAGTTCTCAGCTATGAGTACCCTACGAACCTTCTCGGGTTGAGTGCTCAAAAACGACTTCGCACTATGTACCCCACATACTGTGTTCGACTCTATTGACACTGTCGTTCGTACCTTCAGACTAGCGATGAAACTTTAGTTTACCACGGCGAAATTCGTGTCGTTTTTGCCGAGGTTTCGATTCGATCAAGTCGACGCGACACAACTCAACATCCACAGAAACAACTACTACTTGTAGACGTTCGCCTAAACGATATTCGACCCCGCTGCGCGTTCCTTGCATCACCGGTCCCTGAGCAACATAGTAGTCGTCTCCGAGGTCAGTCACGTGAATTAACCCAGAAACACAGTAATGATCGAGCTCTACGAATATCCCAAACTCCTCCACTCCAGAAATAACACCACCAAATGTCTTACCACTCATCTTCTTCAGCAATCGACACTTTAACCAAAGGTCGACTTTGCGGGAAACACTTGTGGCGCGACGTTCACACTCAGATAAGTCTTCGCCCAAGTAGGCAAGTTCTGGGTCTCTCTTTAATTTCTCTCTCGAAGACTTCAATGTAGTCTTGATTAATCTGTGGAGATGGAGATCGGCATATCGACGTATCGGAGAGGTGAAGTGTGCATATTCAGTTAATGCAAGACCAAAGTGTTGGTTTTTAAGAAACGAATATCTTGCTTGATGCATTGCTCGTAGTACTTGTAGCTCCCATATCCATGAATCTTTGCTCAACCGGCGGAGTTCATTTAGCAAATACTGAATCTTCTGAGAATTGCACTCCCCGAGATCAAATTTGCATCTGTGGGACTGGTGTAGCGTAGATTGCAACTCTTTGAGTGCTTCTGGACGAGGACTCGTGTGCACTCTATAGAGGGGATTGAGATTGTTCTTTTGTAGATGTTGCGCGGCGCAAACGTTCGCTAAGATCATGGCTTCTTCGATCATCTGATGGGCTTCGTTTTGTCGCACCGCAACGACTTCAATCGGCTCGCCGTTCTGCACTTTTACTGTTGTCTCTCGAGACGTAAAGTCTAGTGCACCACGCTGTTCGCGCTTTTGGCGCACTACACGGAACGCTTGGTAGAAAGCCTTTAGCGATGCATTTATCGCAGGCGCGCGATCGCGCAACTCTTCACCGCGGCATACAGAAACTGTCTCCGAGTAAGTCAGACGCCCAGCACTCCGAATCACCGCTTCGTAAAACTTAAACTCTTCGGTGTTACCTGCTGTGGTTAGTTGCATTTCGCACACCAAGACCAATCGATCTAGATCGGGTTTGAGCGAACAAATGCCGTTGGATAAGTCCTCCGGCAACATAGGTACGACTCGATCCGGTAGATACACTGAATTTCCACGTCGTCTTGCTTCTCTGTCTAGCTCGTCATTGGGATAGACGTAGTGTGCGACATCAGCAATAGCTACCAACATGCGCCAACCGCCAGCAGTCTGAGGCTCAACATACACTGCGTCGTCGAAGTCTTTCGCTGATTCTCCGTCGATGGTTACGAACGGGAATTTGCGCAAATCAACGCGATCCTGCACGGACTGTTCACTTATGAACTCCGAGAATTTTTTGCGCTTTGGATTCCAAGGATCACCGTGTGGTACTTCATACGCTGTGAGAAGCGCTAATGCCGCACGGCTCGCTTCATCTTCTGCTGGAATCTTGGCAACAACCTTACCGTAATAGTGGTCTATATCGACTTCATCGATTGTTATAGTTAAGATTTCGCCGTCAGTTAGGCCTTTGCTGCCTCGTATCAGAATGTTGGGAGGAGAATATGGCGTTAGCGATCGAAAATGCCAATGACCCCTAGCGTATTCAGCTACGCCGGTGTACTGACGATCGAAGAAAGAAGGTAACTGTTCTAACCGTTGAGTTCGGCGCGACAATTGGTATTTACCACGTTGATCGCAAACGACCGTTTCGGTGTTCTCAAGGGACTGTAATACGTCCGCAAGATTCTGCGGTGCCGTAAAATTTTCTGCTAGTTGGGCATAACTCAGTGAACTCGATTTCTTCAGTAAACTAAGAACGCGGCTAGGAGTAGCACGTTTCAAATTGTTTGATTCTTATAACAAATTAGTCGAGAAATGTAGAAGTATTTTTATAGTTTTCATAAGTGGCTAGTGTGTGATCACTAGCCTAGATGTCGGCAAAACGCACCGAAAGCGCGAGAGTCGGCTCGGGATTATGACCACAAATTACCGAAAATGTTCAAGAGTCTCATGCACTGAATTAACCTGTGCAATCATGCCGAGGTGGTGAAATTGGTAGACACGCCAGCTTCAGGTGCTGGTGGGGGTAACCCCGTGGAGGTTCAAGTCCTCTCCTCGGCACCAACCCATTCATGTCGAGTTCGGATTTGCTTGCAGTCCACCGGGAACTCCTTTGGCGACCCAGCTAGCGACATTGTGTGCGTGCAAACTCTCAAAGTGTTCGACTCGAACGAGAAAGTCCAACAGACCTGCCGTCTCCTCTAAAGATTGCTTTAACCGACGACTCGCATCTTCGCAAAACATAGGATTTTGCCCATTGAGTAAGGCAAATTCCTGTTCATCTTCTCGTTTGACAGCTGTTTGTACCGGTGTCGCTAATGAATTCTCCACTCGATCGATTAACTCGGTGAGTGGAAAGTTTTCTGAGTGCTCCGATAGTCGGACTGTTATGTCCGCTCTGCTGCGCTGGCCATGCGGTGTCGCAACGATTCCTTGAGTAGATCCTAGCCACCGCTTGACGTGTTTTGGTTCAACCGTGTTTGATTGCTCGAAGTCCTGCTCAAACTGCTCTTGAATGGATTGTCGTGCCAATGCAGCAGAAGCAGGGCACGTGCTCGAGTACTTGACGGTAAAACACATTTCCACAATTCTGTCTGTGGTGCTTCTAATACCGCGAATCGTACCTGGGTAACTCCCCCAACCGGCGTGGTCAGTTACCAGTGACGAGCGCCGCAACGGTCGTTCGAACGACATCTCCAAATACGCACGTGAAGAGACTTCTGAGTGAGAGTCGAGCATTTCCTGCAAGAATTGTTGTAGTGAAGCGGGAGAAAATGTCCGCGAGCGAGTTGCTTCATCCAACAACACGTACAAGCGCGACATGTGAATTCCTTTTGCTTTGGGATCAAGCAGATCAACGTACATCTGTACCGATCCGACGACTTCGCAAATCTCAGCGCCGTCTTGTACTCTTACTGGCAAACGAATTTCTCTCATTCCGACCCAGTCCAATGTCCCATGATCATGCTCTAACGAACGCATTGCAATGTCAGGCATCGGATGCTCGATATTTGAACTTTCAGCTTTCATGAAGAATTTCGAAAATAAGAAATTAAAAGATTATGACTTGGTTTTGAGTTCTTCCGCAGTCAATGTTCTTGCCTTATCGACGATCATCACAGGGATACCGTCTTTAATTGGATATGCGAGTTTTGCTTCCCTTGACCATAGTTCACCTGTCGATTTGTGGTACTCCAGCTCGCCCTTTGTCAAGGGACAAACGAGTATCTCGAGTAGTTTTTCGTCAATCATATTACAAAATTCTAAGTGCTAAAGACGTCTTTAAGGAATCAGCGACTGGTGTGAATTAACCATCGCATCGCGACTAGCGCCGACCGAGATGCCGGCAATTTCGACTCCAAGCAATTCGCGCAAACGCTCGACATATTGCTGTGCTTCTGTTGGCAAATCAGAGTAGCTGCGTACCGAAGTAGTGTCTGACTCCCACCCGGGTAGACTCTCATAAACGGGTTTAACGGACAGGATCCCCGAGGGATTAGACGAAAACGTAGATTGAATGTTTGAATCTCCCTCATAGTCGACGCAGATCTTGATCTCTTTGAAATTGTCAAGAACATCGAACTTCATAAGATAAATTTTTGTTACACCGTTTATCTGAATAGCCCTTCGTAGTGCTTTAGCATCCAGCCAACCACAACGTCTAGGACGGCCAGTAGTAGACCCAAATTCCTGACCTCGCTGAGCTAACGATTGTCCGTCTTGGTCGTTGAGTTCGGTGGGGAAAGGACCGGCTCCTACTCTCGTCGTATATGCCTTGACTACCCCAATCACCTCGCCAATTTCAAAAAGATTCGCACCAGATCCAGTGATCGCAGCACCCGCGGTGGTGTTCGATGAAGTTACAAATGGATACGTACCAAAGTCGACATCTAGTAACGAGCCTTGAGCGCCTTCAAACAGAATCTGACCGGCATGATCGTGTAATAGTTCAGCTGTGTCGCATGCTAACGGTTGCACCAAATCCGCGAACTGCACCAAAGCCGCCTGAGCAGCAGTAGCGTCTACGGGCTTTACCGCGTAGTATTTTGTGAGAACGAAGTTGTGGTAGTCATACAGTTGCTCGACTTTCTCGTTGCACGAACGTGTATCAAAAACGTCGCCTATCCGAATAGCGCGGCGCGCAACTTTGTCTTCGTAAGCAGGACCGATTCCTCTCCCTGTTGTACCTATCTTGGCTCCCCCAGCCTTCTGTTCTCGTGCGTGATCTAATGAAACATGACACGATAGTACAAGCGGGCACTCGGTACTCACTTTGAGTCGCGATCGCGCAGGTATCCCTTTGTTTTCCAACATCTCGATTTCGCTACTCAATGCGTCTGGAGATACAACCACACCATTACCAATGACGTTGACGACTCCCTCTCGAAGGATACCGGAAGGAATCAAGTGCAATACAGTCTTTACGCCGTCGACGACCAGCGTGTGCCCGGCGTTGTGTCCGCCTTGAAAGCGGACGACCACGGCGGCCTGAGATGATAGAAGGTCAACAATCTTACCTTTCCCTTCATCTCCCCACTGCAGACCAATCACTGCGATGGACTTACTCATTGACGTTACCATGAACAGTAGTCACGTAATTCAACGAATTCGGCCACTTGGGTAAATGATTGACATCGAGTACTAGAGCTGGCCACTCTAGGAAATAATCTGTTCTTTTCTAACCATAGAGTCGAACTCGACATTCACTCAATCTCAATCAAGCAAGCAAGTTTAACTGCTTGATCGCGTTCTCGAAAACAGCTAGCAGATTCAAGACTCTTATGTCCCTCAACTGCCAGCAACCTTCAAATGCTCAGCACTTACTCTATGTCGCTAGCAGAACGGGCGCGCGTAGCTACCCGCTACGAGGCTACTATGGACTAATCCCCGAACCGGCATTCAAATACTTGAAAAACTCACTTGATGGGTCTAAGACCAATAGAGAACTCCCGTCTCCGAAAACGTTTACGTACGCATTGATGCTCCGATAAAACTCATAGAACTCTGTATCTTGACCGTAAGCTTCCGCGTAAATCCGAGTCGATTCGCCGTCTCCCTCACCGCGAATTTGCTCTGCTTCTTTTTCTGCGGTTGCAAGGATTGTCACTTTTTGCTTGTCGGCATCTGATTCAACGACCAATTTCTCTCGGCGTCCCTCAGCGCGGAAAGTTTCTGCTTCAATGTTCCGTTCAGATCTCATGCGCTCATAGACTTGCGTTGCAACTTCTCTTGGTAGATCAATCTTCTTGACCCTAATATCAATTACTTCGATACCGAATTCTGCTTTCATGGTCCGATCAAGTGTATTGGTGAGTTCTGCCATCAATTCTTCACGTTCGCCCGAAATGACATCAATCATGTCTCGTGTACCGATCTGATTCCGTAAACCTTCGTCGACTCGTCTCGCTAAGCGCGAGCTAGCATTTGCTTCAATACCTTGAGTTGCTTCATAGTACTGCGTGGTGTTAAAAATACGCCATTTGACGAAAGAATCCACTTCTAGAGGTTTTTGTTCACGAGTTAAATAGCGTTCCGGGTCTGAATTCAAGATCAAGACCCGACCATCAAACTTTTCTACCTGATCGACAAACGGAATCTTGAAATTCAAGCCTTCCAATTCTTTTTCGTGTTCGACTACTTCTCCAAAGCGCTTTACAATCGCTCGCTCTCGAGCATCCACAATGAAAAACGAATCAAGTGCTAGGATACCAAGGAGAATGGCGACTACAACGATAACAATTGTCTTTACGTTCATTTAAGGGCCTCCTTAGTTTGACGTCTGTGAAGTGGTTCCACTCAACACACTTGGCAGCCCAGCTTGTTCTGCTTGACTTCGAAGTTGTTGAAGCTGATCTAATAAATCCTGTCGATCCGCAGAGTTGCGCATCAACTCGTAAAGAGGCAGTAACAAAAGATTGTTGCCACCATCGACATCAACGAGGACTTTCGCGACGTTTCGCAGAACAGTTTCCATTGCTGTGATGTACAAGCGATCTCGAGTTATCTCCTTCGCAACTTGGTACTCGGCGAGGATAGCAAGAAAACGATCTGCTTCCCCTTGGGCAAGTGCGACTACTTGTGCTCGGTAACCCTCGGCTTGGGCAATGATCTTATCAGCTTCACCTCTTGCTTCCTGGACAACTTTTGCCCGATATGCTTCTCCTTCATTCGTAAAGCGACTTTTATCTTCTTTGGCCCGCTGTACGTCATCAAAGGAATCCTGTACTTGTGACGGTGGTCCTGCATTGTTGATGATGACCTTGTCAACTTCAATTCCAGATTGGTATCGTTCGATATAACTCTGTAATCGACGTTGTACATTTATTGCTAATACCGCACGACCTTGGGTAATAATGTTGTCTAACTCTAATCCGCCTACAACATGTCGCAACGCACTCTCTGCAGCATGTTGTAAACTCTCTACCGGTTCCCGGATCTGCACGACATAAGATTTTGGATCACCAACGTGGAATTGCACTTCTAAGTCAATCTCCACCAAATTTTCCTCTATGGTCAGCATCTGGGATTGCTGGGAAATTCGATTTACCTGCGTGACATTGATGAGCTCTACCTGATCAACAAAGCGTGGTCGCCACTGCAAGCCAGGTTGTCGAAGTTCCTCTAGTAGCTTGCCAAGACGGAGTACGACACCGCGCTCTTGTTGATCAACCGTATAAAAGCCGGATGCAAACCAAACCAAGACTGCCGCACCAAGTATCGCTGCGATTATCCAAGGAGAGAACTTAAAGCCCTTGCCACCCCCTTTCTCGCCGTCTTTTCCGCCCCCGCCAGAGAACATATTCTTAAACTGATTTTGAATTTTTTTAAACGACTCGTCTAAGTCAGGTGGACCTTGCTGCCCGCCCTGATTCCCCCAAGGGTCTTGTTTCTTGCCGTCGTTGTCACTCCATGCCATATTGACTCCTGTTAAATTGATGCAACAATTTTAGATATGTACCCTATCCGTGCAAACGAAGTTTATAGGTCTCTACCAAGTGATCTGCTTGGTCAGCTTTGAGGTTTAAAGTAAACCGGGAACTTCCATCGCCACGAATTTCTTCATGTTCAACTACGTGCATATCGTACAAGAGAGACCGAATTTTGCCTTCATTCGGTTTCAGTTCTGTCAAGTAACGATGGTGATGGCCATAAAGGTTGTTCAAGATTTGATCCCGCAGAGCTTCGATGCCAATCCTGTTCTGGGCACTCACGCATTTCGCATCGGTTCGTCTCGCTGCAATGTCCGGTGCGAGATCGATCTTGTTAAATACTGTGATAGTAGGCAGCTGTGCAGCTCCGATTTGTTCAAGAGTTGATTTCACCGCCTGACAAATTTCATCCAGTTTGGGTTCCGTTGCATCAAGTACGTGTAAGAGTAGGTCCGCCCTTGTAACTTCTTCCAATGTAGACCGAAAAGCAGCTACTAACTCCACGGGTAAATCTCGTATAAAGCCTACTGTGTCCACTAACAAGATTTCTTGTTCGGTCGAGGTCTCAAGCCTGCGGACAGTAGGATCCAATGTCGCGAACAGCCGATCATCTGCGTACACGTTCGCACGGGTAAGCGCATTGAAAAGTGTAGACTTGCCTGCATTCGTATAGCCTACTAGCGCGACAGTGGGGACTCGTTTCCGAGTTCGTTGTTGTCGTTGTCTATTCCGTTGCTGTTGCACTTTCTTGAGTCGCGTTTGAGTGACTTGCACGCGTTTCTGAAGCATGCGTTTATCGAGCGAAATCTGCGTTTCACCAACTCCTCGCAAGCCAATCCCGCCCCGTTGCCGATCCAAGTGTGTCCATCCGCGAACTAACCTCGACTGAGCATGAGACAGCATCGCTAGCTCTACTTGAAGCTTACCCTCGTGGGTTTGAGCCCGGTCTTCGAAGACATGAAGAATCAATTCAGTACGCGTCATGACTCTCACTTTGAGTTCGAGTTCCAACTTTCGTTGTTGCGACGCCGTGAGCTCATGATCAAGCACAAGCAAGTCCAGTTTTTCCAAACGAATCGCGTCTTGAAGTTCTGATACTTTCCCCGGTCCGATACAAGTTGCTGGATGTGGAGACTCGCGACGAACAGACTGTGTCTTGATGACATCTAAACCTGCTGAATCTGCTAGTTGGGAAAACTCAACTAGATCGTGGTCAGTTGCTGAATGTTTGTCAAAACGAACCGACAACAATAGCGTGCGCTCTCCTTTACTGGGACGATCAAAAAACATATTTCGAGTTTCTCAACTTACAGCTGACCGGACACCTAAGGATTCGATTTGCGCATACATTGTGTTTAGCGTTGAAGATGAGTGAAGTTCATTGTAGTTTGGTAACGTCGACCAGTTTCGAAGCCACGTCATTTGTCGGCGGATCAAACCCCGGTTCGCGACCAATATTCGTTCTTTAAGTGCTTCGGTGATTGCGCTATCTGGACACACGTCAAAGTGCTCCCAGAGCTGCCGATATCCCACGGTACGCATTGAACTGGTCGAGGCTGACAATCCAGGTCGTTGGCGAAGTCGTTTTACTTCATCCGCGAAACCTGCTGTCAACATATCTTCCAGTCGATCTTTAACGCGTTCGTGCAGTTCCTCACGACGATGATAAGTGATCGCAAACTCGACGTAGTCGCAACCGAGCCGGCTTGTTGCCGGGAAACCGGCATTTTCTCTTAAGAACTGTGTCATCGGTACGCCAGTCTGTGAAAATATCTCCAGCGCGCGCTCAATTCTTGGATAGTTGTTTGGATGTATCTTGTCGCAGGCTTTTGGATCTATTGATTGTAATTCCTTATGAAGGGCTGGTACTCCGGATACCTCTGCGCGGTCGCGTAGCTGCTTACGAAACTCTGGGTCTCGAGGAGGTAATGGAGCTATCCCTTCTCGGAACGCCTTGAAGTACATCATGGTGCCGCCCACTAAAAGCGGAGTTTTATTCTCAGCAAAACTCTCATGCACGGCTGCTTCCGCTTCTCGGATAAACTCACTGACAGTAAAACTCGTTTCTGGTTCCACAATATCGACCAATGCGTGAGGATATTTCCGAAGTATCGATGGAGTTGGTTTCGCCGTACCGATGTTCATGCCACGGTAAACCATCGCCGAGTCCACGCTGATGAGTGCAAGGTCATAGCGATCTGCTAACTCGACAGCTAGCTCGGTTTTGCCGCTTGCAGTAGGTCCTAAAAGACCGAGTACGCAGCGTTTTACGGTCACAATCTACTCAGATCAAGCGTGTTGCTTGTTATCGACCTCGAAGAAATTCGTTGTCCAAGAACTTCATTGATTGCACCCGAAACGTTGGTCTTCCATGATTACACTGGCCCGCGTTTTCAGTTTGTTCCATATCACGGAGGAGCGCGTTCATCTCCGGAATCGACAATTTCCTGTTGAATCTGATCGCGTCGTGGCATGCGATGGTGGCCATGATTTCATTTTCTCGTGCCTTTATCGAATCGCTAGTACCTTGTTCATGAACTTCATCTAAGAGGTCCATCACCAGTTTTTTGATATCCAGATTCTGAAGCATGAAAGGCACTTCTCGCACACTTATCCCATTACTGTCAGATACTTCCAAAATCAATCCAAGATCAGCAAACATAGATTGATGTTTTCGCGCGACTTCAGCATCTTGACCACTCACTGAAAATTCCACCGGGATGAGAAGTCGTTGCGAAATTCGTTCGCGCGCATCTCGGGCTTTTTTCATCTTTTCATAAACGACACGTTCGTGTGCGGCGTGCATATCAACAATTACGAGACCCTCAGCATTCTCGGCGAGTACGTACGCACCGTGTAACTGAGCTAACGCATACCCCATGGGCGGAATCTCACTTGACTCGGTTGGCGTCGTAGTGCTTTCGCCGTCATTTCGCCGGGCTCGCGAGATTGGTTTGGTAGGAGTGGGAGTTGGACCGTGTTCAAACTTTAAGGTGGTTTGTTGATGGGTTTCGAGTTCCTGGCCGAAGGGACTTCTGACTTGTGTCTGCGTCGGATCAAATTCCAAATGTGTGGGAGCGTCCGTGCCAACACTCTTTAAACGATGGTGCATACCAGACATTAAGAAATCGTGCACTCGACGAGCTTCGCGAAAACGCACTTCTCGCTTGGTTGGGTGTACATTCACGTCGACAGATTCCGGATCGAGCGTAAGATTGAGTACAAACACTGGGTGTCGACCGTGAAACATCACATCGTGATATCCTTTGCGAATCGCATGCGCCATTAAGCGATCATTGACTGGCCGACCGTTGACGAAGAAATATTGCCGCGTTGCAGTACTACGTGTGTGGGTAGGTAATCCCACCCATCCTGTTAGACACATGTCATCTCGCCGCAAATCAATTTGAATTGACTCATCCATGAAAGAGAGTCCAAGAACCTTGGCGATCCGATCATTCGGTACGTCCACTGCGGGCAATTTTTCAATGTCGCGACCGTCATTGGTCAGTCGAAAGGAACACTGAGGATGCATGATCGAAAGGACTCGAACAACACTTGCCACATGTCCAATTTCCGTGCGAGGTTGTTTAAGAAATCGTCTGCGTACGGGGGTGTTAAAAAAGAGATCAGTCACATCCACCGTCGTACCTGCATTCCTCGTGGAGGGACTGAAGTCGACCTCTACGCTACCATCTACTGCAAGCTGCCACGCCGATTTTGCTTCTAACGTACGAGACACTATTGTCATCTTTGAAACCGCGGCTATGCTAGCTAGTGCTTCGCCTCGAAATCCCAACGTGTTAACGGAAGTCAAATCATCCGCCGTTTGAATCTTGCTCGTTGCGTGCCTTTGCACCGCTAATCGAAGATCGTCGGATTCAATTCCTGACCCATTATCGGATACTTTTATTCGGCGGATACCACCTTTCTCAACTTCGACATGGATGTCGGTCGCGTCGGCATCAAGGCTGTTTTCAATGAGTTCCTTAACAATCGATGAAGGGCGTTCAACGACCTCGCCTGCCGCAATTTGGTTCGCAACGTGTTGGTCCAGCAAGTGGATTCGAGTTTGGACCATCAATTATTGCTAGCGTGACTTGGAATGTTGAGAATCTGATCTTCGAAAATGTTTACTGAACTGCCTAGATTGTTTAATTGCTGAATGGAGGACACTGTTACTTTGTAGGTCTGGGCGATCTCAGATAGGGTGTCGCCTTTGCGCACTCGATATCGAGTAATGCTTTCCTCCAATTCGCACTCATAGGTACCGTCGTCTAAATGAGTATGGTATGGTGGGTTCGTGCAGAAGTGCGATAGGATACCGTAAGCTATGGCTCGCCCGACCAACTTTCGGTGTCCGGGTTGACTCAACATCTCCGCGTCTTTCGCGTTGGAGAGAAATCCGGTTTCTACCAAAATTGCAGGCACCTGCGTATTCTTCAGCACGACATATTTCGCATCGGTAACGCGAAAGTTGTCCTGTTCTCTAGCAAGCGATCGTGGATGCAATGGTGTTACTTGCGACATGAAGTACAAGACGCTTTTGCCTAGCTCCACTGAGCTCTCAATCACCGCATCAGCAGCTAGGTTATTGAGAAAGCGGTATTCTTCAGGGTCATCAAAGCATTCTGAGTTCACCCAAGTCGCGACACCACCAATCCAGTCGGAACGGTTTGCGTTTTGTTCAGACCACTTGGATAACTCCGATTCCGCATTACCCGATCCCAAAATGAAGACACTACCCCCTCGTGGTTGCGAGTTCTTGAACGAGTCAGCATGTATCGACACAAACAGATGCGCGCGCTCACGAAGTGCAATATTTCGTCGTGTCTCGAGAGTCACTTCATAGTCGGCATTTCGGGTAAGTACAACTTTAAACCCGTCTTGTTGTTCAATATAGTTTTTTGCATGTCGAGTGATCGCCAGATTGACGTCCTTTTCCAATAGTTTGTTGATCGCAACCGCGCCTGGGTCTTCCCCTCCGTGCCCCGCGTCCAACACGATTACGACGTCTTTGTGTGGTTCGGTATCGGTGGAACAGTCTTCTTCATCAAAACCGATACCGCTCGGTATATCGATCACCAAGCGATGACCATAAGGAGTGTAGGGGTCTAAGCGAAACACCGACGGTTCAACCAGTTCATTGAGGTCAAGAACGACGCGATGGCTGTTCCCTTCTCGCGGTGAATGTCGGATCCGTTGCAAAATCCTACTATCGACCTCGCGCACACTAATCTTGCGCGCAAGCTTCGTGTTCTTTAAGTCAATGTAAATTCGAGGTGGATCGTCTAATTTACCAAACGTATAGTCTGCAGTTTCGCTGAGATCCAACACTATACGAGTGTTGTTTGGACCTTCGTTCCAACGAATCCCCATCAATTCGTTCGCGGCAACGGGTAGGGCTAAGGTAGTAAGCAACGCACCAATCAACAATCCATGTAAGCGGGTGTTCATACTATTTTTTGTCCACAATTTCGACACTTATCGTAGCCTGCCGGCTCGAACCGTCGTACTCCAATTGGATGTCAAGATCTGGATCTGGGAGGAGATTGTCTCCCCGTTCCGGCCATTCCACAAACTGAAGTTGGCTCGTCTCTAAGTGTTCCAACATACCAATATATTCAATTTCACTCGGTTTTGCAATACGAAACAGATCAAAATGCAGTATTTGTACCGAATCAATTTCGTAGGGTTCAACCAAAGTGAAGGTCGGACTTTTGACTGGCCCGTCATAGCCAAGCGCACGCAACCAACCACGCACCAGTGTAGTTTTTCCTGCACCTAACGGACCACGGAGGAACACGAGACCTTGAGGCAATTGAGTCGCCAGGCTTGCGCCAAGCGCTTCTGTGTCGTCAAGGTTCCTCAGTGGTATAACTCGCTTTTTCTCAAAAGTTACTGTCATATACGTAGCGCGTCTATTAAATCGCTCGCGATCAGAGATCGACCTGGGTTTTCGCGTATAGCCCGTGCCCCAGCTGCTCCATGGAGAGAGACCGCGACTTCTGCAGCTTCAACAGGATTCCCGCAACGCGCATACGCGGCCGCCGCGATTCCCGTGAGCACGTCGCCACTACCCGCTGTTGCTAAGGCACCATCAACAAATTGCGAGACCGAACACAACAGACCTTGAGAAGCAATCAAAGTACCAGGTCCTTTAAGTACTACGGTACACCCGTACTCACCTGATAGAGTTTCCACGCAACCTGGTCTATTCGACTGCACTTCCGATGTAGATGTTCCAGATAAGAATGCGGCTTCTCCAGGGTGTGGTGTGAAAATACTGCCTTCAGGTACCTTCCATTCCTGAGATTTCAAAATTCGTAAGGCATCTGCATCAAGAATAAGACGAACAGGTTGGTGCGCCAATGCTGTTTTCAGCAAAGTTTGACCCCAAGAATCCTGACCTAATCCGGGACCGATCGCAAGCACATCAGCACGTGCTAGAAGCGAGCTTACATCCGTCGACTCATCGACTCCAACTGCCATGACTTCTGGTCGGCGAGCCAAGATCGACGGTACGTTTTCTGGCCGTGTGAGAACTGTTACCAAGCCTGCTCCTGTACGCAAAGCTGCTTCCGTAGCTAAGATGACTGCACCACCCATACCGTAGTCGCCACCAAGAATGAGTACATGCCCAAACTGATACTTATGTGCGAACGGATCACGCGGCGGGAGTGCCGGACGTTTGATCGTCGTCTCGAGGAGAGGGATGCCGAATGAATCTTGATAAACCTCAGGAGGTACTCCAAGGTCAGTAAAAACAAGATCTCCCCGGTATCGCAAGCCCTGTCCGGTGAAGAGTCCTAGTTTTGCTCCGATGAACATACATGTGAGGTCAGCGGTTACTGGATTTTCAGTCAAGAGACCGCCACTACTTGCATCAACACCACTAGGTACATCGATCGCGACGACTGGACCTTTGAAGTCATTGATGAGTGCTATCGCGTTTTCATACTCCGGAGATAGAGCTCCGCGTGCACCGGTACCCAATATGGCATCGACAACGACATCTGCCTCATCCAACTCTTCTACCACGGGGACTTCGTGCTCATTAAGCTGTTGCCAAGCAAGCAGCGCATCTCCGCGGATACGGTTCGTTGCTCCTATTTGGTACACTTCGGTCGCAATTCCAGCTTGATGTGCGAGCAACGCCACCACATATCCATCACCAGCATTATTTCCCGAGCCAGCTACCACCCGCAACGATCGAATATCGGACCAGCGGTCCTGAATTGTGGTAAAAACGAAAGCACCCGCGCGCTGCATAAGTGTAAAACCCGGTATATCATGTTTCTCAATAGCGAGACGATCGAGTTCCCGACACTCATCGGCGGTGTACACTTTTGAAATGAGACTCATACACAAATTCTAGGTCATGGACATAGCACTATTAACAGAACAAGTTCGTGAGTGGGCTCGAGAATTAGGTTTTGCTGACGTAGGGTTTAGTGATACGGATCTCAGTGCTGCGTCGAAAGAGTTCCGTGAATGGTTACGAAGAGGGTTTCACGGAGAGATGTCGTATCTTAGCAGGAATCTTGAGAAACGGTTTGACCCGCAACGACTGCTACCAGGTACAGTGCGAATCATTAGCGCGCGGATGGATTACTCATCCGAGGCTTTTCCCGATGCACTCAAAGATCCTTCCATAGCCTACGTCTCACGATATGCGCTAGGTCGAGATTACCACAAAGTTGTGCGGAAGAGACTAGCGAAAATTGCACGGAAACTGGTTGCTGCAACCGGCGGGACACACCGTGCGTTCGTTGATTCAGCACCTGTTCTCGAACGACCTATCGCCGAGAAAGCTGGTCTTGGATGGGTTGGAAAAAACACCTTGATCTTGAACCGCGACGCTGGTTCGTTCTTCTTTCTAGGGGAGATATTCACTGACATCCCTTTTGCGGTGTCAGCGCCAAACGGCAAAGATCATTGCGGTTCTTGCTCATCCTGTATTTCTTTGTGTCCCACAGGTGCGATTGTCGGTCCGCGTGAACTAGACGCAAGGCGCTGTATTTCTTACCTAACTATTGAGTACAAGGGAACAATTCCTTTGGAACTCCGTCCCTCGGTGGGAAATCGAATCTTCGGTTGTGATGATTGTCAGTTAGTGTGTCCATGGAACCGGTTTGCACCGCAGACAGAAGTTGCAGATTTCGCGCCACGCCACGAGTTAGATCGGGCCAAAATTGTTGATTTACTTGGCTGGGATGAAGATACGTTTCGCAAAAAAACGTTGGGTATGGCAATTCGTCGGATCAACTACCAACAGTGGGTGCGAAACTTAGCTGTCGCGGCGGGAAACGCCCCCTATTCGGAAGAATTGGTGAACGCTTTGCAATTAAAACAAGTGGAAATGACTACACGCGATGATAGGCTTTGTCAGGAACACATTGCCTGGGCGCTCAATCGGCTGACTGCCGAAACTGTTCCTCAATAAAGTGTTCGCGGTAGTGAGCGAGTTCTCGAATAGACTCTTTGATATCGTCTAATGCTCGGTGCCTATTCGCTTTCGTGAACTGTCGCTTCACCTCAGGAGCCCATCGTTTTGCTAGCTCTTTTACCGTACTGACATCAATGTTGCGATAATGAAAGTGCGCTTCGAGCGTCGGCATATAACGACGTAAAAAATTGCGGTCTTGCGAGATTGAGTTACCACAGAGTGGGGACTTGCGTGGTTGTGTGTATGTCGAAATGAAGTCATAGGTCACTGCTTCGGCCTCTTCAAGAGACACTTCCGACTCGCGAACTCGGTCGATCAGTCCTGATTCTGTGTGGTGCTTCACGTTCCAATCATCCATCACCGCGAGAGCCTCTTCGGGCTGATGAATTACCAAGGAGACTCCATCGCCTATGAATTTGAGACGGTCGTCGGTGATAACTGCGGCAATTTCCAATATCACATCCGACTGCGGATTCAAACCGGTCATTTCGAGGTCGATCCAAATTAAAGGTGATTGCATGGTGTTGCTTGATGAATTGGACAGGACTAAACGCCACCAAATGGAATTTCGTTTATGAACGTCCAGATTTGCTCGGCGACTGTTCCGCTAGATTGTAGAAGTTCTGTTACTGTCATTCAATGCTAACACGGATTTAAGCTGTACTAGTCAAAACGGTACCACCGTAGATTTTCGAGACACTTAGAATTTTTAGCTTAAGAATGGACGAAGAAATCTTGAAGGAACAGTCCCTTGGCAGCAAATTCAAAGATTGAGTGGACGGACACTACATGGAATCCAGTAACGGGATGCTCAAAGGTCAGTCATGGTTGTAAGAACTGCTACGCGGAAAGAATGTCGGAACGCCTCAAGGCAATGCGAGCCGAAAAGTACTCGAACGGATTCGAAGTCACTACTCATTCATCTCTTGTAAAAGACCCATTAAAGTGGAAGCAACCACGACGTATCTTCGTGAACTCTATGTCGGATCTGTTTCACGACGCAGTCCCGACTTCATTTATTCAGTCGGTCTTCCATACGATGAATCTTGCCGAGCAACATGTATTTCAAGTATTGACAAAACGACCTGCTAGAGTCGTAGAAATTAACAATGAAGTCATGTGGACGCCAAACATTTGGCTCGGCACTAGTATCGAATCGAGGCGATGGATTGACCGACTAGATCTATTAAAAGACACTAGTGCCCAAGTTAAGTTTTTGTCGTTGGAGCCATTGCTTGGGCCGTTACCCTCGCTTCAATTGGATGAGATTGATTGGGTCATCGTGGGCGGAGAGTCTGGTCCTGGTGCGCGCCCGATGCGGAGCTCTTGGGTACGAGATATTCGTGATCAGTGTATTGAGAGTGATGTGCCCTTCTTTTTCAAACAATGGGGCGGCGTGTTTAAGAAACATAAAGGTCGAATCTTAGACGGTCGTACGTGGGATCAAATGCCAGCACACGCAGCTTAGTGTAGAACGGTTCGTTACAGCACAAAAAGAATCGCTGAGTGCTTCCAGCAACTATTGCTATTGGTCTAGTGAACCACGTTGCTGATTCAAGATTGACAACAATGGTCCGACTACCAGGTAAATCGTACCCATAACCGCGTACGCCACCGAAAGTATGCCGGATCGCAGATCCTCCCAAATGAGACCTGCCAACACAATGAAACCTACACCCATCAAACAAAAAAAGACACCTACGGTAATTCGAGCTCCTAAGTCCTTTCGAGATGAGGGAAGATTTTCTAGCTTGAGTTTTTGTGTGCCGCTCAGAACGGTACTCTTCAAGTTTTTATATAGCGTAGTACAGAGCAACATAACGATTCCAAAATTTATAAAAAGGAACGCCAAGAGGACACTTTCATTTAAGTCTAGCAACTGAAGGGCAAATATGCTCAAGCTTATGCCCATTGAACAGACCAATGCCCATGTGATAACTGTGTTCTTTCTGTGGTCTTCTCGAGAGAGATTCTCTGGTGAATTTGGTATCTGCACTTCTATTCTTGACTGCGGAGGGTTGTTGAAAATTGGACTCTGAACTTCCACAATTTTATTCTGTTCACATCAAGTATCGTGTTCCGTGTTTTATCCAGTTTGTATGAGTCGGACTTGCCCTAAGTTCTAGATCTGATCGTGTGCAAACGAGAGAACTTGCTGGATTTTTTCTGCACCAATCGCAAGCGCGACGAGTCGATCCAATCCAACAGCAACACCTGAGCACTGAGGAAGCCCCCCTTCCACTGCCGCCAACAATCTGTTGTCTTTCTCGACACGCAATCGATCTAGCTGTTGTCGCAACTTCTGATCATTCTCCATTCGATTCTCAAGTTCAATTGGATCCCGCAGTTCGTTATAGCCATTTGCGATCTCCAATCCTTCAACAATTAATTCAAAGCGATCCGCTACGCGATGCCCATCGTGTTCGAATACTTGAGCCAACGCGCTACTTTCAGCTGGGAAATCAAGTACAAAGTATCGGGAGTCACTACCTCTAGAAATAGCCAATGAATAGAGGAAATCTAGCACATCCGAACGACCATCGTCAGCTTTATAGCCGTTTGTTTGAGCAACTTTGTGAAGTTCTTCGTCGGTTTGATCAAAACAATCCTGCTGAAATTCATCAAACAGGAAGTCGCGAAAGGTGTATTCACTTACATTACATGGACCCAATACTAACTCGACCAATTCCTTGACCTCTTGTCGCAACTCCGATGTGTTGAATCCAAGACGATACCATTCGAGCATGGTGAACTCAGGATTGTGCCATCGACCCGCTTCGCCCTCTCGAAAGACAGGTCCAAGCTGGTAGCAGGAGGGCATTCCAGCGGCAAGTAATCTCTTTAGGAAATATTCCGGCGATGTCTGCAAAAAATTGCCGTCGGCTAAATGCACCGACTCAATATTCAGATCTGTAACGGTGTTCGAACCGACTACTGGAGTTTGTACTTCACAAATTCCTCGGTGCCGAAAAAACTCTCGGATTTTCCAAAGAATCTCAGAGCGTTGTCGTAGATTCTCAATCGGGGCTGAAGGCTGCCACCGAGGAGTCATGTATCCTTACTGCGGCCGACGTATTGTCCAGTCCGAGTATCTACCTTAAGTACATCACCCTCTTCGATGAAAAGCGGTACGCGAACAGTTGCGCCCGTAGTCAAGATCGCTGGTTTGCTACCACCCTGAGCCGTATCCCCCTTGACGCCTGCGTCGGTTTCTTTGACTGCTAAGTTCACAAAATTTGGTGGTGATACCGAAATAGGTGCATTGTTCCACAAGGTCACTTGACACCGATCTTGTTCAGTGATCCACTGTTTTGCATCTCCGATTATTTTTTCATCTGCCGCAAATTGTTCGAAGGACTCGTCCGTACGCATGAAGTGCCATTGAAATCCATCGTTATAGAGGTATTCCATCTCAAATTCCGAGACGTCTGCAGCTTCCATTGTCTCCCCACTTCGCAATGTGCGTTCCCAAACACGACCCGTGACTAAATTCTTAAATTTAGCTCGCGTAAACGCTTGTCCTTTTCCTGGTTTTACGAACTCGGCTTCCAGCAATACACAGGGTTCACCCTCCAGCAATACCTTCAATCCTGGACGAAATTCGTTTGTAGAATAGGTTGCCATGACTCTCCTTACGCGACTTCTCGCCAAAGAATGATACACGCACTCAACGTCGAAGCCGATGAAGCAGTATGGCAAGCAATACTCCGGTCCTCGGTTCGTTCGGTTGAAGAGTTACGGCACTTGCTCGAGCTACAAGATGAGCAAGTGGATTGGGTCGAAGATTCTGAATTTCCATTGCACATTCCGAGAACGTTCGTCGAACGAATGGAAAAGAGAAATCCGCGTGATCCCTTGTTGCTTCAAGTCGCACCGTCTCGAGAAGAATTGAATTCCTCAGAAGGGTACTCACCAGATCCGTTAAACGAAAATGAATTTACATTGAATGGAGGCTTGCTAAAAAAATATGCTAACCGGGCACTGGTGATTACTACTCAAGCGTGTCCAGTGCACTGTCGATATTGTTTCCGACGGCACTTCGACTACAGTGCTAATCAGCTCACCGACTTTCAGAACACGTTAGACACGCTAGCGAATGATCCCTCGATTGTCGAGGTCATACTATCGGGAGGCGATCCGCTGACTCTGTCGAACACGAAATTGGAAGTTTTGATCCAACAACTACAGGGTTTAAACCACGTTCAGATCTTGAGAATTCACACGCGGTTCCCCGTAATGATTCCACAAAGAATCACACCTGCACTGGTAGAGATTCTGTCCAAAACTAGATTCAACGTCGTAGTCGTGGTACATATCAATCACCCGAATGAAATCGACGATTCTGTCCAGCAGGCGATCGAACGACTTCGAAATGCACAAATCGAAGTGTTCAATCAAAGTGTGTTACTAAAAGGTGTAAACGATTCAGTACAAGTCCTCTCGAAACTGATGCATCGTGTCTTTGAGATTGGTGTTGTCCCCTACTACCTGCATCTATTCGATCCCGTTGCGGGTGCACATCACTTCGACTTATCAGAGACGATTGCAATCGCTCTCTGGAAAGAACTCCAATCCCAGCTTCCGGGGTATTTGGTTCCTCGTCTAGTGCGCGAGGTACCTCACCAACCGGCAAAAGTAATTCAGACTTAGACTAATCTCACTAAGGAGACTTTCGTGTAGCCTCGAGGAAGCCGTTTGCCTAAGTTGCCACGCTTACCCACGTATTCCTCAATTTTCTTCGCCGTCAGAGTCATGGTACGTTGTCCAGAAGTGACGGTAACTTTCGCCTTCGGTGCTACGCTCACCGCGAATTCCAATGCGTCATCCTCGCTGAACAAGTCTTTGCGTGAGATTCCAATCAGACGAACCCCCTTACCCCGTTGTCGGACTGGAATTTCATGACTCTGAAGTGCTAGTATTCGACCACCTTTCGTAATCAGTACCGCGATGCTGTCTTCTTGACTTGGGTTGGCAGCAACCAATTCCCTATTCTCGTCAAGTACAACCATCGCTTTACCGCCTTTCACTTGAGACAACGCCGCACTCACTGGTAATCGAAATCCCTCACCATACGAATTCGCCACGAACACTTCCAAAGTATCGCTACTCACTAGACCAACAAAGCGCGAACCAGCAGGTGAGGAGAAAATACTCGTAAGAGGCTCTCCCTGGCCTCTGGCTGAAGGTAGTGCTGTTATCGCAGAGGAATAAGCGCGTCCAGTGGAATCGAAGAAGATGCATGAGTCGTTCATTCGAGCGAGACACGAGCTTAGATAGTCGTCGCCTTCACGGTAATTTAGAGTGATTGGGTCTACCGTACCGTGCCCGCGGGCAACTCGCACCCAGCCTTTTTGCGATAACACGACAGTGACAGGTTCGTTCGAGACTAAGTCAGCGTCCGCATAAGATTCGGATAGACCAACGTTTGCAACGATTGAAGTCCTTCGTGAATCTCCAAACTTATCGGATATTTCCTGCAACTCCTTACGAATTACGGTGTTCAGTCGCTGCGTCGAGTTTAAAACAAGCTGGTGCTTCGCAAGTTCGTCTGACAGTTCTTGTTTTTCGGCGTTTAACTTTTCTTCTTCTAAGCGACTCAATTGTCGAACGCGTAAGCCGAGTATCGCAGTTGCTTGTACGTCGGACAAAGAAAAGGTCTGCATGAGAACGGGTTTGGGTTGGTCTTCCTCTCGTACGATGCGAATGATCTCGTCTAGATTCAGATACGCAATCAGTAGTCCCGCAATAATCTCAAGACGACGTTGAATCTGTTCAACCCGATGCAAGATTCGTCGGCGAACCGTGATTTTCCGGAAGCGGAGCCAATCCCGAATCAGCCGATTCAGCGGGTAAACCCGCGGTTTACCATCGAGTCCAATTACGTTTAGATTTATCCGAAGGCTACGCTCTAAGTCGGTGGTTGCGAATAGGTGACTCATCAGTCGGTCTACATCAACGCGATTCGACTTAGGAACGATCACGAGTCGAACCGGATTCTCATGATCCGATTCGTCCCTAAGGTCGACAACCATCGGTAGTCTCTTGGCTTGCATTTGTTGCGCGATCTGCTCCAAAATACGTGACGGCGAGCTTTGATAAGGGACTTCGGTGACAACAATATCCCCGTTTTCCCGTTCATAGCGTGCTCGACAGCGCACAGTGCCCTGACCACTTTCGTAGACTCTTTGGAGTTCTTCGGTACTGGACGTTATTAATCCACCGGTCGGAAGATCTGGACCAGGTAATTCCTTCATCAACTCGCTGAGCGGAAGTCGTTCGTTTCGCAACGTAGCAACGCAGGCGTTAACCACTTCACCAAGGTTGTGAGGTAGAACGTCCGTCGCCATGCCGACCGCGATTCCAGTACTTCCATTCAACAACAAGAAAGGTAATTCCGCAGGCAAACAAACCGGTTCTTCAAGCGTGCCGTCAAAGTTTGGTATATATTCCACGGTCCCTTGATTCAGTTCTTCATAGAGCAAGCTAGCTTCTCGAGTTAAACGGGACTCCGTGTAGCGTTGTGCCGCGAAAGACTTCGGTTCGTCGGGTGCCCCCCAATTTCCCTGTCCGTCGACCAGAGGATAACGGAAAGAGAACGGTTGTGCCATCAAGACCATCGATTCATAACACGCGTTTTCTCCATGTGGATGAAACTTACCGATGACATCTCCAACGGTGCGAGCACTCTTCGAGTACTTTGCTTGATACGTCAGTCCAAGTTGTCGCATCGCATAGACTATACGTCGTTGTACCGGCTTGAGTCCATCGCCCAGAAAAGGCAACGCACGGTCGTTGATCACATACATCGAATAATCGAGGTACGCCTTGGAGGTGTACTCGTGTAAATCTATATCGTCTAAGTCGTGGTCAAAAATGCTCAAGATGGAATCCTGAACTAGTCAGTGTCACGGAGTAGCGACGACCGCGCCGTCGGATATATAGCGTTGGATATCGGCTTCGTCGCCACAAGACTCAAGCCAGCTACGGCGATCTTTTGCGCGCTTCTTCGCAAGCATCATGTCCATTACATCGTGAGTCTTGGTGGGTTCATTCATCGTCAAGCGAACCAATTTGCGCGTATCTGGTGCCATGGTCGTTTCACGCAATTGCAACGCGTTCATTTCACCCAGACCTTTAAATCTCTGTACCACTGGTTGCGTTCGGGACTTTTCAGTCTTTAGACGGTCCAAGATTCCCTGCTTTTCAGACTCGTCGATTGCATAGAAGACTTCTTTCCCAACGTCAATTCGATAGAGGGGTGGCATTGCGATATAGATATGACCAGCCCGTACGAGCTCTGGAAAGTGGCGCAAAAACAGAGCACACAGTAGAGTAGCAATGTGTGCACCGTCTGAATCGGCGTCCGCGAGAATACACACTCGGTGATACCGCAACTTCGAGAGATCATCTGATCCAGGTTCAACGGCCAGTGCTTGCGTAATGTCGAGCACCGTCTGTGAGCCGAGAATCGTGGCAACATCGACTTCCCATGTATTCAGAATCTTGCCTCGGAGTGGTAGGACTGCTTGAAACTCTCTATCCCTTGCTTGCTTCGCCGAGCCTCCGGCGGAATCTCCCTCGACGAGAAACAATTCGCTACGTGGTGCATCCTGCGAGGTACAGTCTGCGAGCTTGCCTGGTAATGCCGGTCCCGACGTGTAAGTCTTGCGTTTGATTTTCTTGGCTGTTTGTATTCTTTTCTGAGCATTGGTAATACCGAACTCGGCTATTTGTTCCCCGTCTGAGGGGTGTTCGTGCAACCACAGGCTAAATGCATCTTTAAGCACACCACCGATGAAGGCCGTAGCCTCTCGAGAGGCAAGTCGTTCCTTCGTCTGCCCGCTGAATTGTGGTTCTTTGAGCATAGCCGACAGCACATAAGAACACTGACCCATGACGTCTTCAGCTGTCAGTTTGATTCCGCGCGGAAGTAAATCCCTAAACCCGCAAAACTCGCGCATCGCATCGGTGATTCCAGTGCGTAAAGCGTTTACATGGGTACCGCCCAGCGGAGTTGGAATTAAGTTCACGTAGCTTTCTGCCAGCTGATCACTACGCTCTGTAGACCATCCCATCGCGACGTCAACAGACTCATGCTCGCCAGTCACTTTGTAAGCAAAGGGTTGTTGCGGAATCAAGTTTCCATTGGTACTCTCTTGGATGTACCCTACTAAACCTTTTTCATAAAGCCAAATATCGGTGCACTCTTGATTACCCTCCCAGTGTTTGAGCGACACGGTGAGACCTTGGCACAAGATTGCTTTTGCGCGAAGTACATGGAGCACGCGCGACATTGACAAAGATGCACTATCAAAATAGCTAGCATTGGGTTTGAAAGTGACAACTGTACCGGTATCTCGTTTCGCGACATTGCCAATCACAGACAATGGGCTCTTCGTTTCGCCGTGTTCAAAACGTTGGTGATAGTGCAAACCATTCTGTCGAACGTCAACTTCCATCCATTCTGACAACGCATTGACGACTGAGACCCCTACGCCGTGAAGACCTCCTGCGAAACGATATGCTTCATTGTCAAACTTAGCACCCGCGTGTAAGGTCGTCATGATTAGTTCAACCCCCGACATCTTGTGTACCGGATGTTCATCGACTGGCATACCCCGACCGTTATCACTGACTTGAATTCTCCCGTCGGGTAACAGTTCGACTTCAACCCGAGTGGCGAACCCTGCCAGCACTTCGTCGACGCAGTTGTCGACCACTTCTTGGAGCAGATGATTTGGGCGACTCGTGTCGGTATACATCGCTGGTCGTCGCCGTACGGGATCCAGTCCTTCAAGAACGGTTATTGATGCAGCCGAGTAATCTCTTTTCATGTCATGAAATTCCCGCTAATTGGCTCATTGAGAGTCGTTCGACCCGAGTGTCGATCATACCATCGAGGTGCAACTCGAGCCACCGCCAGCCAGGAGCGAGGGGAGAGAGCGCAAACGTATCGATGTCGCTCGCGAATTGCCAACAAGTTGACGGTGTTGTCCACAACTTGAGCCTATGGTGTTGTTTGTAGGACTCGAGATGTACATGACCGCAAATATAAGCTTGAACGTTTTGGTGCATTTGCAATACGGAGAGGACGTCAGTAGCGTTCCGTACTTGATGTGCGTCTAGCCATGCGACACCAATATCAACAAGTGGGTGATGACCGACGACGATGACGTGTCCGTTAACGTGTTCCAAACACTGTTGCAACCACAGAATCGTCTCGTAGGAAACCTCGCCGGACACCTGACCTTCAACATGCGTATCGAGCGGTACGACGGTCCAACTACTGAACTCAACGGGTTGCAGTTCGAAAACAGGTTGCATTGAGTTCCAAATGTCGTGATTTCCTGGTGTAACCATGAACGGTCCCTCGTGAAAGGACCGAATCATGTCATTGAACGCTCGGTAGGTTTCGGGTACTGGGTCATGTGCGATGTCACCGGAGGCAACGACAACGTCCGGTGTTTTTGTGTCACAAGCGGCAGTCAGGACTGCGCGTAGAGATGCGAAAGGATTTACCCCGTTTTTGACGACGGTAGTGTCTTCGAATAAATGACAGTCCGTGATGTGAAGGACAGTACACTCAGAATCAATCACGGTTGTTAAACTTCCTTGTTGCTAGTTGGCGTCCGTTCCAAATTCCCGTGTTAACAGGTCAGGGTCGAGGATCGCTCTGCGAGCTTGCGACCCTTAGATACACACAGTTTTAAGATTTCGCCCAAGAATCTCGTGTTCTGGGTCTTTTCATCTGGGGATCGCATGCGCCTGTTGGGGTAAGAATATCGCGCGTCATATTCACGCTCTCCCTGAAAGCTCAATAAATCAGTACATTGCAAGTCGTGAAACACACGAACAGTAAATGTAAGATCACCGACCCGTCTTGGCATTTTGCGAGTAATCTTAACAGTTGAAGTGTAGCGAGTATTCTCAATAACTTCAAAAGTCGTTTCTTCGTTTACCGCACCATTGGACACCACGGTTGACCTAAACGCGGATGAGTCTCGACACAGCAGTTGAAACAAGTAGACGTAGTTCAAATCACACTGGTTGAGATACTCCAGCAAATCAAACCGATATCTTTGACCAAGAGGGCGCATGAAGTAAATGTTACTGCAATCGGTTGTGAGAGTAAAAATTGAACTAAAAAATTACATCGTTGTTATCGTGTTATTATATACATGTATATAGTATCAATAAGTTCTTCAAACTATTAGATTGCGCCCGCTAGGAAAGGGATTTGACAATTTCCAATGCGCCCTTCTGAATTCTAGTTGGAGTATCTGGCGGCGCATACTTCGCCGCATTTTTAGTAACCCAACGTAATCGAACAAACTGGAGAATTGCAGCTACGAACAGTCCAAAAACTAATCCGTACCAGAAGCCGATGGCACCGATGCCGTTCAAGTCTCCGAAACCAAACGCTAATACGTAGCCAACCGGCATACCTAGAGCCCAGTAGGAAATCGTCGCCAAAATCATGGGGACGGTAGTGTCTTTAAAGCCGCGCAATGCTCCGACTGACACCACTTGACTAGCGTCAAAGACTTGAAAGAGAGCACACAGCAGTAACAGCTGTGCCGCTAGCGCGATTACCTCGGAATCCTCGCTGTACAGACTGACGATTTGGTGGCGAAGAGAAAGCAATATCAAAGCTACCACCAGTGCAATCCCCAATCCGACAACAGATGCAACGCTGACTGTTCTTCGAACAACGTGAAAGCGAGCTGCACCGACATTCGTCCCGACCCGAATCGTGGAAGCCATACCGAGCGCGAGAGGAATCATGAATCCCAGACCTCCAATACTCATAGCAATTTGATGTGAAGCGGTCGCTTGCGCACCTAACTTACCAATCATGAGCCCAGCGAAAGAGAAGAACGACACTTCAACAAATATCGTCAGTCCAATAGGAAAACCTAACTTCGTCAATTTGCCGATAACACTAAATTTTGGGGAGTCAAAGCGAGTAAATACACCCGAGTGTCTGATGCGCGTAATTGAAACCGCGATGACGATACAAAACAGTTGAAACCACATAATGCACGCAGTTGCGACTCCACAACCAACACCGCCATATCCCGAAAATTCTCCGATGCCAAACACCAACGCGTAGGTGAACGGGATTTTTATCGTTAACGCAGAGATCAAAATAACCATACTGGGCACAGTCATGCCCATACCTTCGCAAAGATTTTTTAAGACAAAATAACCGAGTAATGCTGGTATCCCAAAACTCACTGCTTGGAGGTAACTGACCGAGATGGGAATCGCTTTTTCATCGACGCCGATAAATCGATAAAGTGGTTCCACGTTGTGCAGTACGATGATGATCACAATAGCTAGAAACAGCGCGAGCCACAGTGCTTGCCGGACCACGAATCCTGTTTCCGCGACTCGGCGCGCGCCGTTTAATTGTGCTACGGTAGGAGTAACTGCCATCAAGGTGCCGGTTAACAACAGCATGATCGGCCAAAACAGACTCGTCGCTAGACCTACGCCTGCTTGATCCACGTAGCCGTATCGTCCAGTTATCACTACGTCGACCACAGTCATCCCCATTTGTGATACTTGGGTCACGACAAGTGGTGCGGTGAGTGTCCCTAGTTGACGAAATTCCCGCATATAGCTGACTGGAACGATACTCATGATGTTCTCAAATTTATCACAATCGAGGTGATTTCTGACATTGGATGCCTACCACAATGGGGAGACACAAAGACTCGGAAATCTACAACACCAAATTCTCATGTAAACAACGAAGTTCTTGCGGAGTTTGCCGCGAAATTTAATCAACCGTGAAAGGACAAATCAAGTACCTTACGGCATTAGATTCGATTCGGAAAATATCGAATGGTTAGCGACAGATGTACTCTTTGATAACTATCGAGTACCGAGTAATGGACGGAGTTCATAGTCTCGAACGAATCAAACTCACTGAATCAAAGTCGACGAGGGCAAGTCCTGTCCTCATCAAAGACTAAGCTCGATGAAGAACGGAATTGTAGGTATGACTGTGTTGCTTCCGAGGTTGGTTTGTCCATAAAACTCTGTAGAAGTTTCCTCAAATCTAAAGTGATCAGCAAACAACTAACCAAACCAGTGTGATGGAGTTGTAATAAATTGGGGATGCAAGAGCTAATTAAAGCACCCACATAACAGTCCGATATGTACTGGAAGCAAGTGTGAACAACGGGAGGCAACGTTGTTCGTTTTGACCGCAGGATTAATGGTTAGAAACCGCAATTGGAACGTACGATCTTATCTATAATCTTTGCGCGATTTTTAACGTGAATATATCATTAGCGAGGCAATCTTATGACAGAAGCCAGTAAGTGTCCAATGACGTCTGGCTTAGGGAAAAAAGCACCCACCGACGGCACCACAAATCTCGATTGGTGGCCAAATCAGCTGAACGTAAACATCCTGCACCAGCACACACCAGAATCTAAGCCTAACAACGACTCTGACTATGCGGCTGAGTTCGCAAAACTCGACTATTTTGCTCTAAAGCAAGATCTTTATGAAGTCATGACCAACTCGCAAGAGTGGTGGCCCGCGGATTACGGACATTACGGACCGTTTTTTATCCGAATGGCATGGCATATGGCGGGAACGTACCGCGTTGGCGACGGTCGAGGTGGTGCTGGTACCGGAAACTTGCGATTCCCACCAATTAACAGCTGGCCAGACAACGGCAATTTGGACAAAGCAGTCCGCCTGTTGTGGCCGGTCAAACAAAAATATGGCAAGAAAATTTCTTGGGGCGACCTCATCATCCTTACGGGCAACTGCGCACTTGAATCCATGGGCTTTAAGACTTTCGGTTTTGGTGGCGGACGAGAAGATGTTTGGCAATCAGAGGAAGACATTTATTGGGGTTCAGAGACCGAGTGGCTAGGAGACAATCGCTACACTGGTGTTCGAGATTTGGAAAAGCCGCTTGGCGCGGTGCAAATGGGACTGATTTACGTCAACCCGCAGGGCCCTAACGGAAATCCAGACCCAGTCAAAGCTGGAGTCGATATACGAGAGACATTTGCGCGCATGGCCATGAACGACGAAGAAACTGTCGCTCTCACAGCTGGCGGTCATACGTTTGGAAAGTGTCATGGAGCGGGATTGGAGGCACTACTCGCCGCGGAACCAGCAGGCGCACCAGTTGAACAGCAAGGATTCGGTTGGAAGAGTAGCAATGGAACCGGAGTCGCTGGGGATGCGATTACCAGTGGTATCGAAGGTGCATGGACCACCCAACCGACAACGTGGGATACTGGCTATTTTGACAATTTGTTTGGATATGAATGGGAATTGACCAAGAGTCCTGCTGGTGCACATCAATGGATCCCGGCAAACGGTGAGGCCGCGGATGCTGTGCCTGACGCGCATGATCCGGCAACACATCATGCGCCAATAATGACAACGGCGGATATGGCTATGCGGATGGATCCTGCCTATGAAAAGATTTCACGTCGTTTTCACGAAAATCATGACGAGCTAGCTGAGGCATTCGCACGTGCCTGGTTCAAACTCACGCACAGAGATATGGGGCCTCGAGTCAGATATCTCGGTCCGGAGGTTCCAGACGAGGAACTAGTGTGGCAAGATCCCATTCCAAGCGTCGATCATGAGTTGATCGATGAACATGACATTTCCATTCTGAAGCAAAGAGTCCTAGCGTCAGGATTGTCGGTGGCACAGCTTGTTTCCACTGCGTGGGCTTCTGCCTCGACGTTTCGCGGCTCAGACAGACGTGGCGGCGCAAATGGCGCGAGAATTCGACTAGAACCTCAAAGTAATTGGGAGGTAAATAATCCCGAAGAACTCGCGACCGTCTTACAGACGCTAGAAAGTATTCAAAGAGACTTCAATGACTCGACTTCTGGAAACAAGGCAGTGTCGTTAGCAGATCTTATTGTCTTGGCAGGTGGCGCCGCTATAGAGCAAGCGGCGCGAAGTACCGGACACAACGTTTCTGTGCCCTTCACGCCCGGCCGTACCGATGCTTCAGCAGAACAAACTGATGTGGATTCATTTAACCATCTAGAACCAACCGTAGATGGCTTCCGAAACTATATCCAAGCAGGCCATATCGCTTCGCAAGAACAACTGTTGATCGATCGTGCTCAGTTGTTAACACTCTCTGCACCTGAAATGACGGTGTTGATCGGTGGCTTACGTGCGATAAACGTCAGTGTTGGCGGGTCGAACCATGGCATCTTCACTGATAGACCTGGAGTTCTCTCCAATGACTTTTTCGTGAATTTGCTTGACATGAGCACACATTGGATCCCAACGTCAGATTCTTGTGAATTGTTTGAAGGCCGGGATCGTGGGACAGGCGAAGTCAAATGGACGGGAACTCGAGTTGACCTAGTGTTCGGTTCAAACGCCCAATTACGCGCACTCTCGGAGTACTACGCCTGTTCTGACGCAGAGGGACAGTTCATCAACGATTTCGTTGCTGCTTGGAACAAGGTAATGAATCTGGACAGGTTCGATCTTTCGTAATTAGATGAATGTCAAGGGCGACCCAGCTCGCTCCGGTAAGCCTTTGATCCGGTACACCCACCTCGTTACACTATAGTTTAAAGTCGTAGTGCATCGACGATGACGAGAGGTTTCACAAACAGTGAGTATTTTGGTGTTACCAAGTGTTGCTAGCCACAACCCGGTAATCTCTCGCCGAAGCAGCGCTCGCGCATCAATCGTGGTAGCAAACGCAAACTCGTTGGAATCAATACACCATGTTTGAAATCTTGTTCGCTGATTCAGAGTGTCTCGTAATCGATAAACCGAGCGGCGTGAGTGTTCTTCGAGATCGAAGTGGTCAAGAAAATCTGTATGTACAAGTACGAGAACAATACCCCGATGCAAAACTAGTACACCGGCTTGACAAGGGTACTAGTGGCGCATTCCTACTAGCGAAAACTGACGACTTTCGGAAGAGAGCTTCTAAACAATTTGAAAACAGAGAGATTGTCAAGTTCTACGTAGCGGTGGTTGGTGGAAAATTTCCTATGGGAAAGACCTACAGTATCAATCTACCGTTGCGTCGCGGCCGAAAGAGTCGTTTCAGAATTGCGGGACTGAGGTCCGACATACAGGCATCAGAGCATGGTTGGACGATAGATTCTCAAGACGGACTAGAAAGCATTACCCGCGTGCGTGCGTTAGGGCACGGTCCGCGACGGAGCTTATTGTTGCTAAAACCGCAAACCGGTCGTACTCATCAATTACGTGTACATCTTGCATGGATCGGTCATCCAATTGTCGGTGATTTGCTCTACGGTCCACCTAAATCTGCTTCGCAGTCTAACACTAGATTGATGTTGCATAGTCACAGGTTAATCCTAGCTGCCGGATACAACTTTAGCAGCGTTCTACCTGCGGGCTTCACGGAAGCGCTACAGGACTAAAGAGCTCTTTTTGAGATTCTGCTTGGTGAATTTGCGCGTGAGTGCGTAACCAGCACCGGCCAGAGTAATAGAACGGGTGAGCACTAGGGTTGCCACTGCTATCCCGCTACTTAGAAATATCGAAGAAAGTTGTGGACTTCGTTGGTTTCCATTCGCAGCGCGCGACACTGTGTGTTCACAGTTGTTGGTTAGTGGGTTATACCTCTGTTTTGGATACAACTTTGCGCCCCAGAGAGCTTCCTCGCGAGAGAACTCGTCACTGGGTTCAGCGTAGACATTGCGGTTTTTACTGAATGCCGAAAAAGAAGATATATGCTCCCCGCGACGCGGTGTGTTATGGTAAACCGATCCATCATCCAACAATATTCCCTTGTGCATGATGAGGCCTTTGCGCCGAGACAGGATGTCTCCCGGTTTGAGGTCTGAGTTTTTATCCATTATGAATCGCTGTTATACAGTTCATTGCAATATAGGTAGTTTTTAGCTTGCGTACTGAATTCATTTTACCATGCAAAAACTATTCCGTTTGCTCTTCAGTTTCCTCTTCCTCTAACGCCGCCAGCATGTAGTCCACTACATCTTCTAATTCTTCGTCCGTGCAATTAGTGCAACTTCCCATTTTCGGCATTCCAGGCGGTATTCCAGTGCGAACATTCTCGATTAGTGCTTCTCGACCTTTTTCCAATCGGTCTTCCCAATGTTCTATCTTGCCAAAAACTGGCGAGCCGACTATACCTCCTTGGTGGCAACTAGAACAGTATTTCTTGTAGATCGCCTCCCCTGTGCGAGCCTCATCAACAACGGCGACGCCATCAGTTGACGTTGGTGCTCGGCTACAAGAAGGTAATAGAAGTAGAACTATTACAACAATTAAGAAATTGTTAAAACAAATGCGTATGGTCGTATCTCTCTAAGGATGAACTGTTTGTTGGAAACGGTGCATATTGTAGACGCATAAATATTTTTGATGTTCCTTAAAATCAGGGTAAATGTCGGAGCTTTCAACCTATCCTTCGCGGGTTAAGCCAAGACGACTTTTACATTTCGATTTTTCCTAAAGGAACAGAATGCACGACTATCGAGTCGCCGACATTTCGTTAGCTGATTTCGGCAATCGCGAGATTGATCTCGCCGAACAAGAAATGCCTGCATTGCTCGCATTACGACACCGATACGCGGATCAGCAACCTCTGAAAGGTGCAAAAATAATTGGCTGTCTGCACATGACCGTACAGACGGCAGTGCTCATCAGGACACTACGTGCTCTCGGTGCCGAAGTTCGATGGTCGTCCTGTAATGTCTTCTCAACTCAAGACCACGCCGCTGCGGCAATGGCGATCGATGGAGTCCCTGTCTTTGCGTGGAAGGGCGAGACGGAAGCGGAATATGAATGGTGCATAGATCAGACCATACTCGTCGACGGTAAACCATGGGATGCAAATTTACTGCTTGATGATGGTGGGGACCTAACTCAGACCATTCACGAGAAATATCCTCAATTACTTTCGCACGTTCACGGTGTCAGCGAAGAGACAACTACTGGTATCCGGAGGCTTTACGAGTTACTGGAAAGACAGCAATTACAGATACCCGCGATTGATGTCAACGCCTCGGTAACAAAAGCGAAAAATGACAATCGCTACGGGTGTCGACACAGTTTGAGTGATGCTATTAAACGCGGTACCGACGTCCTGCTCAGTGGGAAGAAAGCTCTCTGTATTGGCTATGGTGATGTAGGTAAGGGATCTGCAGCGAGCTTACGACAGGAAGGCATGATTGTTCGCGTCGCGGAAATCGACCCCATCTGTGGCATGCAAGCTTGTATGGACGGGTACGAGGTGGTTTCACCATATTTAAATGGAAACAACACTGGCGAAGTGGACGACGTTAATTCGACACTACTTGGCGAGACCGATGTTTTAGTAACCTGCACCGGCAACGTTAGAGTCTGTGACCAAGCCATGCTTCAACGTTTGAAAGCAGGTTGCATCGTGTGCAACATCGGACACTTTGACAACGAAATTGATACCGAATTTATGCGCAAAAATTGGAAATGGGTACGCGTAAAAGATCAGGTGCATCAGGTATTTCGAAGCGACGATCGTACGGACTATTTGATTCTGTTGTCTGAAGGAAGGTTGGTCAATTTAGGTAACGCAATGGGTCATCCTTCACGAGTAATGGATGGATCGTTTGCAAATCAGGTGCTTGCACAAATGTACTTGTTTCAACAAGCGTGGGCTACTCAACCCAGACATGAACGAGAACCGGTATACATCCAAGCTTTACCCAAAAAACTCGATGAAGAAGTCGCCCGACTCATGGTCGAAGGCTTCGGTGGCACGATTACACAACTGACCGCGGAACAATCAGAGTACATTCAAGTCGCTCAAGAAGGTCCCTTTAAAGATGAGTTGTATCGATACTAGTGCGGTAAGACCGCAACTGTTGAACACCATACACCTTTTCATTCACCATTCTTCTAATACATCTAACAGAGGAACCACGCTATGAAAACGCGCGCTGCCGTAGCCTACGAAGCGGGAAGACCGCTCCAAATAGAAGAGATTGAACTAGCTAACCCTCAAGAGGGGGAAGTTCTCGTCGAGATTCACGCGACCGGTGTTTGTCATACCGATGCGTTTACGCTGTCCGGGGAAGACCCTGAGGGGATATTTCCAACAGTTCTTGGACATGAAGGGGCGGGTATCGTCGTCGAAGTCGGAACGGGCGTAACCAGTGTTGCACCCGGCGATCACGTGATTCCCTTGTACACTCCAGAGTGTCGACAATGCAAGTTTTGTAGGTCCGGTAAGACTAACTTGTGCCAAGCAATTCGCGCGACTCAGGGACGCGGTCTGATGCCGGATGAAACCTCACGCTTCTCTGTCGGGAACGAAACGATTTACCACTACATGGGGACATCGACGTTTTCAAATTTCACCGTCCTTCCCGAAATCGCACTTGCTAAGATTCGTCAAGATGCCCCATTTGACAAAGTGTGTTATATAGGGTGTGGAGTCACCACAGGCTTGGGAGCGGTAATCAACACAGCGAAAGTCGAGCCAGGTGCAAACGTGGCCGTCTTCGGTCTTGGCGGCATTGGTCTTAATGTCATTCAAGGGGCTAAACTGGTCGGTGCCGACAGAATAATCGGAGTAGACATCAATCCCACGAAACGAGATCTTGCGGAAAAGTTTGGAATGACTGATTTCATCAATCCCACAGACTCTGAGAGCGTAGTGCAAGAAATTGTCGATCTCACCGATGGCGGAGTTGATTATTCCTTTGAGTGCATTGGCAACGTCGAAGTTATGCGACAAGCATTGGAATGCTGCCACAAAGGCTGGGGAGAAAGCATTATTATCGGAGTCGCTGGGGCGGGTCAAGAAATTAGCACCAAGCCCTTTCAACTCGTGACTGGGCGTGTATGGCGTGGTACCGCGTTTGGTGGTGCGAGAGGTCGAACTGAAGTCCCAAAAATCGTAGACTGGTACATGAACGGAAAAATCAACATTGACGACTTAATTACGCACACCATGCCCCTTGAGCAAATCAATGAAGCCTTTGATCTCATGCACGAAGGAAAGTCAATACGTTCAGTGATTATGTTTTGAGAGAGACGTCGTACACTGCCCTCTCTCTTATAGACTTTGCTCTAGGTCTAGGGGGTTCTGGACTAGTTAATTTCTGTGCACTCAAGATATCTTGACTCTAAAAATTATTTTGCGGTAGCCTGCCACGTATCGAATCACTAGGCGGAAGAACAAGCTATATCTCCTAAACAGGATGCTACGTCAATCAAATCGATCAGTAGCGATTCCGTAGTAGTTGAACCAAGCACCAGACATCAATCTAACGCAGTATTTGTATGGATAGGAGCGTATTGGAGCTTGAACTCGACAGGTAATAGTGAGGATTGACTCTCTAATTGGTACTCTCGCCGAGTAACTAATTAAAATCGTAGTGTGTAGACCTTAAACGTACACACACTGAATTTGCACAACTCCGTTGGGCTTAGTCTGGTGATTTGTGTGACTTTTTGCGACCACGTAAGAAGGGTAGGCTGAAGAGATACCGATCTTACTAGGATCACACGGTTCTTGGATGAGTCCCTTTTAATGTTGACTGACTACAGTCAGGAATCTTTAATTCAAGGAGAAGTGTTCTAATGAAGACCCAAAAATCAATTGCTATCGTACTTGTCTCACTGCTAACGGTCGTGGGAGGAGCACTCATAGCACAACAAGGAGGTATGGGAGGTATGCAAGGCTTCCAGATGCCATCTGAAGAAGAAATGAAAGAAATGATGAAGGCAGAAGCTGAAGCTGCAGCTAAACAGTCAATGGAGGAATATGACGAAGACGAGGATGATAGTCTGTCCCTTGACGAATTCACGAAGATGGTTGATGCGGGGGAAGCTGAAATGGGACAGGCGGCAGAGATGATGCCTGCTTTAAAAAAGCTGCTTGGCCCAGAAGAGGAGACTGACGAAGAAAAAGCAGAACGGATGAAAAAGATGTTTGAGGGTGCCGATGGTGACGATGACGACTCAATGTCAATGGAAGAAATAGTGGATTTTCAGGTAGAAATAATGGATAAAACGATGAAACTAATGATGGGCCAAGATATTGATGACGATGAAGATGAATCTGACGATGAAGAAAGCGACGAAGAAGAAGAAGACGAAGAGGAGGAAGGTTGATCCGTCGTTCTTCTAATCGGCGTACTTTCGCAAAACAATGAGAATCCTTTCTTAAAGGATTTTGCAAACCTCTTCGTAAAATAGTTTGAAAGCAAGTTTTTAACTAACTTTTTGGGAACAACATTATGAAGAGCAAACTATTGGTTGCCGTTTCGGCTGTCTCTGTAGTCTTAGCGCTCCCGTTACTCGCCCAAGGTCAAGGTGGCGGGCAATGGGGAGGCGGCCAAGGCGGTAACTGGGACATGGACGCAATGAAGACACGCATGGTCGATGGTGCTATTGAAACGCTGGACACAGACGACGATGGAGAATTGTCAAAAGAAGAATTTGTGGAAATGGCCACAAACGAACGGTACAGTTCTTGGTTCGAAGCAACTGACGATGAAAACGAAGAAGAGTCTGACGACGAAGACGCTGAGGCTACTGAAGAAGAAGAGGCGACTGCGGACGAGTCAGAAGAAGGCGACGACGAGAGCGAGGAAGATGCTCTTAAGAAACTGTATGAAGCTAAGTTTGCCGAAGTCGATGCCGATGACGACGGAAGTGTCACATCTGAAGAACTAACGGAAGCCTTTGACGTTGACGCCTACATGGAGCGAGCTCGTGAGCGATGGCAACAAGGCGGCGGCAATCGCCAACGTGGTGGTCAAGGAGGAGGAAATTGGCAACGCCCAGGAGGCGGATCTCCGTAATTTCTTCTGGCTAGTTAGTTGTGTTTAACTAGCCCTTATTCGATTATCGTTTCGCTGAAGGATCGTCTTCAGTTCTGAGAGGTGGAGCAATTGCTTCACCTCTCTTTTTGTATTGCACGGAAGAGTTCAAGTTCGAATACAGTGCCTTGAACGATCAGACCGGCGCGAACATTGGCGGAGAGGGAGGGATTCGAACCCTCGATGGGTTTCTGCCCATACTCCCTTAGCAGGGGAGCGCCTTCAACCACTCGGCCACCTCTCCAGTGTCGTTGCGACCAATTTGGCGCGCCTGACAGGACTCGAACCTGTAGTCGCCAGTTTCGTAGACTGGTGCCTTATCCAGTTTGGCCACAGGCGCATGGTTTACTTGTAAGAGATAAGGCGAGACTAAGCTACCTCACGACAAGCATAAAAACCTAATACTAGCGATCAGGCTTTCTGCTTTTGTTTCTTTTCTAAGATTTCTTTTCTGTGGACGATCACGTCACGAGGTGCGGCGATTCCTATTCGTACCTGATTCCCTCGTGTATCTAACACCGTTACTTCAATCTTTCCGTCTATTACTAATGTCTCATTGATGCGTCGCGTGAGGATAAGCATCGCAACCTCCTCCGTGAATGGTACTCCGCTTCGTCTAGTTGCCCTTACCTAACTAAACGCCTCGCGTACATAATTTCCTTTTATCAACAATAAATTTTACTCGGAATGAAAACACCAAATCTCTTTGTCCATTGAGCCCGTCAAGCACAGCAATCACAAGCGAACGACCGCAAAGAATTTGAGTACTCTCAAAATTCGAGAAAAATTCTTATCCTGTTATATTATACAGTATTTCAAAGTTTAATCTGATCCTAAATCAAATGCAGAGTGCAGCATTCGAACTGCTAACTCGCAAAAATCTTCGTGAATCACCACCGAAATCTTGATCTCAGATGTCGAGATCATCTGAATATTGATACCGTACTGAGCTAGCGTTTCAAACATTTTAGTAGCAATTCCCGCGTGGGAACGCACGCCTAGGCCGACGGCAGTTACCTTCGCGATCGCGTCATCTCCGATTACTTCCATTTCGCAAAGATTGGAATCTTCCGCCTCGCGTCGCAAATGAATGACTTGATCTCGCAAAATTTCGAGAGACTGTTCAAAATCATTTCGCGGTACTGTAAATGTTAAATCTGTTCGTTCATCTCTACTCACGTTTTGAACGATCATGTCGACAGAGATGTTCGCATCGCCCACTGGACCTAATAATTGATAAGCGATGCCTGGGATGTCTGGAACGTTTGTAATTGTTACCTTGGCTTCGTTCTTGTCGAAAGTTATGGCTGACACCTCTGGTTGTTCCATTGATTCTCCTTCTTCTACAATTAATGTACCGGGACCGTCGATAAAGCTAGAAAACACTTTTAGTGGTATCGAATACCTACGAGCGTATTCGACCGACCGTAAATGTAACACTTTAGCTCCTAACGCAGCAAGTTCAAGCATTTCCTCAAAGGTCACACGATCCATGCGTCTCGCTTGTTCAACAATGCGAGGATCGGCGGTGTATACACCATCAACATCAGTGTAGATACGGCACTCCAAGGCTTCCATAGCAACAGCTATAGCCACTGCCGTAGTATCCGAACCTCCTCGACCGATCGTAGTAATCTCACCGGTGGGAGCGACTCCTTGAAATCCCGCGACGACCGGTATTGCACCCTGATTGATTGAACGCCGTAGTTCTTCGCACCCAACGTCAGTAATTCTCGCTCGTTGATGACAACCGTTGGTGTACACGGGAACTTGATTTCCTAAATAGGACATTGCTGGTTCTCCAAGATCTTGAATTGCCATCGCGATGAGCGCAACGGACACTTGCTCGCCAGATGCTAGCAATACGTCCATCTCGCGAGGGTCTGGACGATTTGAAATCGAATATCCAAGATCTTCGAGTTTATCAGTTTCACCCGCCATCGCGGAAACTACCACAATGACTTCGTGCCCTTCTTGGCGGCAGGCTACGACTTTTCTTGCGGCCGCTTGAACTCGTTCAAGATCGCATAACGACGTGCCGCCAAACTTCGTTACGATCAAACTCATTGAGGCTTAGGTAGTGCGTTCCGCGACCCAATTCTCGACAGATCGTAACGCGTCGGGAAGCATAATAGCATTCGTCCCTCCACCTGCACGAGCGAGTTCCGGGGTACCACCCCCTCGAGCACCCACTTGAGCACCTACAAACTGCACTAATTCGTCCGCCCGTATATATGCTATTAGATCCTTTGATACGCCACAAACGAGCTGAACTTTCCCTCCTAACTCGATACTAAGAACTATCACTCGAGACGGCAGCCTCGAAGCTATTTCATCATGTATGGACATCATTTCTTTCGCGTCGCCGTTGACCTGAGCGCTCACCACCGAGACTCCATTTATCTCGCGTGCAGAAGCTACTAATTCCTTCCCAACATCAGCGTGACTCTGTTGCGACAATGTTCTAATCTGTTGTTGTAATTCTGCTTTTTCTTCGATCAAGGATTGGACGCGACCAGGAAGCTCGCTCGTTTGCGTCTGAAATATCTGAGCTAGTTCCTGCAAGGTACGTTCATTCTTTCGCGCTCGGGCTTGTGCTTCGCGACCTGTAACTGCCTCAATGCGCCTAGTCCCGGCCGCGATGCTTGTCTCCGCGTAAATCTTGAGCGAGCCGATTTCACCAACAAAGGGCACATGCGTACCACCACAAAGCTCCACAGAGAATCCATTACCCACACTTAGTACACGAACAAAATCATCGTACTTCTCGCCAAACATTGCAACTGCCCCACTCGAAATAGCATCGTCATAAGGCATTACCTCTGTTTTGACTTCACTATTCAGCGCGATCTGAGCATTAACCATATCTTCTAATGCGTCAATTTCGTCCTGAGTTAATGCTTGTTCGTGTGAGAAGTCAAAGCGAAGTCGATCGGGTGCGACCAAAGAACCACGTTGTTGCACGTGAGGTCCCAATACTCTCTTAAGAGCTTCATGTAACAAATGGGTCGCCGTATGGTTCCGAGCAATATCCTGACGTCGAATTGCATCCACTTGAGTAGCAACGTGTTCACCCTTAGTTAGTGCTCCACGAGTCACCTCCCCGTAATGCAGAAATTGGCGATCCATACGTTGCGTGTCGCGCACTTGAAAGGTAGCAGTTGGCGTCGATATTTCTCCCGTATCACCAATTTGTCCCCCTGCTTCCCCATAAAAGCCTGTTCGATCAAGCACTAAGATGCCAGGATCACCTTCGTTCAAGGTATCAACCGGGTTTGGAGTCCCGTTAGAAGTTTTGAATGTCTCCGTGATCACGGAGGCCACACTGAGGCTGTCGTAACCTTCAAATTCGACCTCCGAATCAAATCGCAGTTTGCGATCCTGCGCGGTTTCGAACTGACTTGCGGCACGAGCTCGATTTCGTTGAAGTTCCATGAGTTCGTCAAAGTTGTCGCTATCGACGGTCAATCCTTTCTCACGCGCGACATCTTCGGTGAGATCTAGCGGAAAGCCATACGTGTCGTACAACTTAAACGCAATTTCGCCGTCGATCACCGTCCCGGACAGGTTTTCGATTTCGGTCTCCAGCAACGTCATGCCGTAACGTAGTGTTTTTGCAAACTTTTCTTCTTCAAGCCGTAACGAGGTGCTGATTCGCTCGAGATTGTCGCTGAGAGAGCTATATGTCTCTCCCATGCTTTCGGTAAGTGGTCGTACGAGAGTGTGAAAGAAGGTGTCTTGAATTCCTAACTTGTAACCGTGTCGTAGAGCTCGACGGATGATCCGACGCAAGACATAACCTCGTCCTTCATTTGACGGCAAGACTCCATCCGAAATGAGAAATGCACATGACCTGATGTGGTCAGCAATCACTCGTAAAGACGGTTCTTGTTGAAGTTCGTTTGGATCATGGATGTTCGCGATTCGGGCCGTCGTTTGGATTAAGTGCGAAAAGAGATCCGTCTCGTAATTACTGCTGACTCCTTGCATCAGGGCTGCGGTGCGTTCCAAACCCAAACCTGTATCAATCCCTGGGGCAACTAGCGGCACTAATTCCCCATCCGATTGTCGATCAAACTGAGGGAACACTAAGTTCCAAAACTCCAAAAATCGATCTCCGTCTTCGTTAGCAGAACCAGGTGGTCCTCCTTCTAGATTCGGTCCTTGATCAAGAAATATTTCGGTATTTGGACCACAAGGACCAGTTTCTCCCATTTCCCAGAAGTTGTCTGCATGATCTATTACTCGTTCTTTTTTAATTCCAATTTTTCGAGTCCAGAGTTCTCGGGCTACATCATCAGTCGGATGGACCGAAATCCAAATCTGGTCACGATCAAAGCCCAATACCTCCATTACGAAGTTCCAAGCCCAGTCAATTGCTTCTTCCTTGAAATAATCGCCAAAGCTAAAGTTCCCAAGCATTTCGAAGAGAGTATGGTGTCGAGCGGTGTAACCGACATTTTCCAAGTCGTTGTGTTTACCTCCCGCACGCAGGCACAACTGACACGATGCAGCGCGCGGAACTGTTGGTGTCTCAACCCCGATAAGCTGGTCTTTGAACTGCACCATACCCGCTACGGTGAACAATATGGTTGGATCATTTTGAGGTACTAACGGAGCTGATGGAAATACCGTGTGGTCTAGTTCTCGAAAGTAATCGAGATATGCTCGTCTAATTTCTTCGGTGCGCATTTTGGAGTTTCAAAAAAGTGTATCGTTTGGAACTTTAAGATGGTGTCTGATGACCCTCAAACAAGTGCTCGGCCTACTTAATCGGGCTCAGACTCCAACACTTGTCGAATGATATTCGCGGGATACCCTCGATTTTTCAACAATCGGCTTCGAATTGACCAGGCCTCGTGTGTGCGTGCTTCTTGTGGTGATATACTGCGTTTCATGCAATTCAACTGATCTAATTTCAACGCGCGTTCAAGCCAAAATTTTTGATCGCTTGGGAGATAGTGCTTAATTAGCGAATCTATGATACCACGTTGAGATAGATAGGCACGAATTTTTATTGGACCATCGTCAGTGCGTAAGCGCGCACGAACCGCTATTTCAGTAAATCGGGAGTCTGATAAGTATCCATCCGACGTGAGTTCGTCAAGTGTGGCTGACACCAGTTCGAAACTTCCACCGCGAGCCAGTAGTTTTGATCGTAGTTCGTAAGTTGAATGCTCGCGGCGCCCGAGTAGCCGTAGCGCAATTTCTTTGAGTTGCGACGCGTCTAGAACCGGTCTATTTTTGGACACAGACTCAGTTTAACAAGGTCTTTAGTTCTCAGCTCCGTCTTCAGTAACCTCTTGCTTGAACACGTGGGCGCGAATTTTTGCTTCGATTTCGTTGGTAACTTCTGCATTGTTTTTAAGCCACAGTTCGGCGTTTCGTCGTCCTTGTCCAATTCGCTCGTCATTAAATGAATACCAAGTACCGGACTTCTCCAACAAACCTTGATCTACAGCCATATCCAAGACCTCACCGACGTAGTTAATTCCTTCGTTGTACAGAATCTGAAACTCCGCCTGCCGGAACGGCGGTGCGACCTTATTCTTGAGCACTTTCACGCGGGTCTGATTACCTTGGACTTCATCGCCTTCCTTAATCTGTCCAATACGACGAATGTCCAAGCGCACTGAAGCGTAGAATTTCAGCGCATTCCCACCTGTGGTGGTTTCGGGTGAGCCGAACATGACTCCAATCTTACTTCTAATTTGATTGATGAAAATCACCAAGGTGTTGGAATTCTTGATATTCGCGGTCATCTTGCGCAATGCTTGACTCATCAAGCGTGCTTGGAGACCTACGTGGGAGTCCCCCATCTCGCCTTCAAGCTCCGCCTTGGGGGTGAGCGCAGCGACCGAGTCTATAACAATTACATCAATAGCTCCGGAACGCACCATCATGTCACAGATTTCTAAGGCTTGTTCGCCGGTGTCTGGTTGTGACACGAATAACTCTTCAGTGTTAACACCAAGCTTCTTGGCATAAATTGGGTCCATGGCGTGCTCTGCGTCAATGAACGCGCAGGTGCCACCTTGTTTTTGAGCCTCGGCGACTACATGTAAGGTCAATGTCGTTTTTCCAGAGGACTCCGGACCATAAACTTCAACGACTCGACCGCGCGGTAGACCACCTACGCCGAGTGCAATGTCGAGCGCTAGAGAGCCGGTGGAAATCACTGGAATTTCCTCCTGTCGTTGCTCACCTAAGCGCATCATTGAGCCCTTACCGAACTGTTTCTCTATTTGCGACAGTGCTACTTCAAGAGCTCTGTCTTTAGCAGAATTGCTCATAATATCTCCTTGTTATGGGTTACTGTATAGATTATCAGTCAAAATTCAAGGGCTTTTTGAAGCTTTTTCCGAAGTTCGGGCAAATTCGGTCCCAATAAAAAACTCGAAACTCCTACACGAACGCTAGTTTATGAATTCTAGAGAAATGTCACTTATAGATGTCTCCAATACAACCACCCACTACTCATAATTTATTAGTTCGAACCCAACTCATCGATGTACCTTGAAACAGTCTCTAGACAGCTTGCATGAATAAGCCCACCCATACGGCGATGATGCGACAGTACATGGAGCTAAAGTCGCAACATCCAAACGACTTACTTTTCTTTCGTATGGGCGACTTCTATGAACTGTTCTTTGACGATGCTATCGAAGCTGCGGAATTGTTGGAGATTACTCTCACCGCGCGAGATAAACAAAGCTCAGACCCGATTCCGATGTGCGGAGTACCACATCATGCTGTCGAAAGTTATCTGACGAAACTAGTAGCACGTGGTAAAACCGTCGCGATTTGTGAACAAATAGGCGACCCCGCTACGAGTAAAGGGCCGGTTGAACGGCAAATCGTTCGCGTGATCACTCCAGGTACGATCACTGACGAATCACTGATACAAAGTGATCAAGAGAGTGTCTTGCTGACGATCAACAATGCAGGCAAGCGTTCCAGCCAATATGGTGTTGCGTGGATCAATTTATCTACTAACGCCTTCAATGTTGCAACCGTGAAGACTCGAGCGGAACTTACAAGCCTGCTGGAGCAAATCAATCCAGCCGAGATCGTCATACCCGAATACGCCAATCTTGAGTTAGACGGTCGGAATTTTCGCGAACTTGATCCGCTACGTTTTGATGACCAACTAGGTTTAGCTGCCCTCACTCGGCACTTTCAGACCCAAGACTTAACAGGTTTCGGTATTTCCAGCGACAGTAGCACGATTGGTGCAGCTGCTGCCGCTCTCTCTTACGCGCAAGATGCCTATCGGCAGTCGCTGGAGTTCATTCAATCGATCCAGCAATATCAAGACAGTCAAACTCTACAACTTGATGCGCAAACCCGTCGAAATTTGGAGATCGACGTAAAAATTGGATCGGAACAAGTCGCAGGGACTCTCTATGACACAATAAATTTCACCGCAACTCCCATGGGTTCCCGTCTCCTCCGACACTGGTTGCATGAACCTAGCACCGATACTACTGTAGTTATCGAACGTCTTAATGTCGTGGAAGCACTGATAAACCACCAGTTCCTAGACCTTATCTATCAACAACTACGACCTCTCGGAGATGTTCAACGCACAGTTACGCGGCTTGCCATGACATCTGCCACACCTCGAGATCTAGTACGCATTAGCACAGCTATCTACTGCTTTCAAGAACTGCAGCCAAGCATCAAAACACTTAAAGTAGCATCCGAGTGGGATGCTTTCGAATCTGTACCCGACCTGACGGATACGATGCAGCTCATTGACCGAGCAATCGTTGACAATCCGCCAGTCACTGCTCGAGACGGGGGAGTGTTTAAACTTGGATTCAACACTGATCTCGACAGCCTTCGCCAAATTCGTGACCACGAAACAGAATTTCTTGCTGAACTCGAAGACCGCGAGCGAGAACGCACCCAAATCCCCACTCTGCGCGTTGGATTTAATCGAGTACATGGTTATTACATCGAGCTATCTCGTGCACAAGCTAGCAAAGTCCCAGGAGAATACGTTCGTCGACAGACACTGAAACACAGCGAAAGGTATATAACTCCCGAGCTAAGGGAATTTGAAGAGCGATTTCTCACTGCCGAGGCAGAAGCGTTGGCCCTAGAAAAAGAGTTGTACGCTGAACTTGTTCAGGAGATTGCAAAGGAGTCGCAAAAACTACGTCTACTCGCCGAAGTACTCTCAAGATTGGACGTCCTAAATAGCTTTGCCAGAGCCAGTCACGAGTACAACTTCGTACGACCACAATTTACGACTGACAGCGTACTAACGATTGAAGATGGCAAACATCCTATTCTGGCTACTAGATCGGAGCACGAATTTGTCCCAAACTCCATTGAACTAAATCAATTTCGTCGCATGCTCATCGTAACAGGTCCGAATATGGGAGGCAAGTCCACCTATATGCGCCAAACCGCGTTGATTGTCATTCTTGCGTACATCGGATGCTTTGTACCTGCAAAGAGTGCTCTCGTCGGACCGATTGACCGCATCTTCACACGCATTGGCGCTTCCGACGATTTGCTCGGTGGTCGCTCGACTTTCATGGTCGAAATGACTGAAACGGCGCAAATCTTGCACAACGCTACTGAATCGAGTTTGGTCTTGCTTGACGAAATTGGACGTGGTACCAGCACTTACGATGGTTTAGCGCTAGCGTTGGCCATCGCGGCGGCGATGGCGCAGCGCGTTCAAGCCTTCACACTCTTCTCTACTCACTTTTTAGAGCTTACCTCTTTAGCGCAAGAATTAACCAGTGTTGAAAACGTCCATCTGAGCGTACTGGAACATAAAAGAAAAGTGGTGTTCCTACACACAGTCGAACCTGGCGCAGCTTCGCAAAGCTACGGTATTCAGGTCGCGAAACTCGCTGGAATACCTGGGAAAGTACTGCAACACGCACGAAACCAATTGCATAGGTTAGAACAGGCAGCTAGTCAAGGTCAAGCGACAGACTTCACTGACCTATTCACCGACGATATTCCCGAGGACGAGTTTGAACATCCAGCCGTTGAAAGACTAAAAGATTTGAGCGTAGACGACCTTTCTCCACGTGAAGCGCTTGAACTTCTGTATGAATTGAAAGTAGCGGTAGAACGTGAGGATAGATTAAAGAGTTAAAATCGCTTGTCGGTGTAAACTTTTTAAGAAAGTGCGCATCTAATTTATTAACTGACTGCAATCTGCAGAGTTTAATCCTGGGAGTGACTATGAAATTTTCGAGAATACTAACTGGACTAGTTATCTCATCATTGGGATGCTTGTCTTTTTGTGCCCTCGCAGACGACGAATATGATGCCAAACATCAGTACGTCTTGTCTGATCGGAACTGGTTTGGTTCGGGCGCAACGATACAAGATTTGCGCGACCGTTCAACCAACACGTTTGAACTTCTGGACCAAGATAACAGTAGCTCAATTACATTTGATGAAATCGACCTGAGTGAGATGGAAACTGAAGTATCAGACATGACCAATGAAGAACTTAGGGAATATAGTCGACGCGTGAGTGCTATTCATAGCAAGTTCATGAACTGGACGACTGAATTCGACGAGTTTGAAGTTGTAGACACTGATGGCGATGGGGTATGGAACCGAGATGAATACGAAGATCGCGGCCAAAATCTGCAAAGTCATCGATTAAGACTTGGTTTAGAAGAATGGGACACTGACGAGAATGGTGCCGTTGAATTGCACGAATTCAATAGTCATTTGGACGAACTGGAACTTCTTGACGAGAACGCCGACGGTACTGTTTCACATCAAGAAGCATTCAAGAGTGAAGATGACAAGGTTATATCCGATGTCTTTAATAAACTGAAGTCAGATGAACTGTTGTGGGCTAGCCTTAAAACCGTAACCTCGGACATAGAAGCCGAAGCTGAAGCTACATTTACGAGGTACATGTTCATCAAACAGAAGGAAGCCGATAAAGCCGACAAATAGCTGTCTTCCCTCTAATCTACCCAAGCGTCGACAACGCAGTTCACTCACAATAGAAAAATTCGGAAAGTGGTAACCTTTTTTATTCAAGGTTCATCTATTACCACTATCTACCTTTTCGCAATTTTCACTCACGGGAGAGAAGCATGAAATTTAGTCGAAATCTTACCGTTTTCGCACTAGCTGTTCTGGCATTAGGCGGTATCAGCGCGTCAGCAGACGAAGCCTCGAAAGAGGGTCTTGATTTCCTGGATCAGCTGGGCTGGTTTAAATCAGGCGCGCAGATTCAGGAATTACGCGAAAGCTCAAACAAGGTGTTCGAGTTATTGGACGAGAACGACAGTGGGTCTATTACGCTTGATGAAATCGACCTCACTCAATTCGAAACTGATATGGAGAAGATGAACCCAGCCGAACTACAACAAAATCGACAGCGTATCAATGCAATTCGGAGCAAATTCATGAGCTGGTCGGAAGAGATCGACGAATTTGAGGTTGTAGATACAAACAGTGACGGGTATTGGAGCGAGGAAGAGTATGAGGCTCGCAGGGAAAATCTCAATCTCCACCGCCTAGAACTAGGAATAAAACAATGGGATACGGATGAGAACGGAGCAGTAGAGTTGCACGAGTTTAACAGTCACTTGGACGAATTGGAAATGCTTGACGAAGATGGAGATGGGATTGTATCTCGAGAGGAAGCGTTCAAGAGTAAAAACAGTCATGTTATAACCGACGTGTTAAAGCAACAGATTCATGCCGACGCTACTATTATGGTTGGCGGTCCCACGTTATTGAAAGCCCTTCCAGAAGGTGCAATTAGCGGCGGGGTACACATGGAAGTCATCCATACGAAAACTGAAGTAGAAGACAGCAAAAAAGACTAACCCACCCAAACTCTTTCAAGGTTTTGGAGTTCTACCAAAACTCTTTCAATCACACTAACTCTCGACGACGGCACCTGCAAAGGTGCCGTCGTTATTTAGTAAAAATGCAATGACCTGTTGAGGGCTTGCTTATCTAGCACGAAAGAGAGCTCTTAGAAAATATTTTTCAGCTATGTCATCGCGGTTAAAATCGACAAGAGATGTAACTAACATAGGTGGAAATACATCTAAAAAGGGTACTGTACCAGTTTTCGCAACGTTGATTTATGGGAGTTTTAGTATGAGAATTGATCGAATCCTATCGAGTTGTGTATTCGCAACTCTGAGTTGTTTTTCTTTTAGCGCGTTCGCAAACGGGGGTGAAGAATCTGGGCTTCAGTCATTTGAAGTTGATTGGTTTTCTTCGGGCGCGGCAATCCAAGATCTACGCGACCGTTCAACCAAGACGTTTGAACTTCTGGATCAAGACAACAGTAGCTCAATTACTTTTGACGAAATCGATTTGAGTGAAATGGAATCTGAGGTTTCCGACATGAACAATGAGGAACTTCGGGAATACAGTCGACGTGTCCAAGCTATTCAGAGCAGATTCATGAACTGGACTATTGAATTCGACGAGTTTGAAGTTGTCGACACCAATGGTGACGGCGTATGGAATAGAGATGAGTATGAAGAGCGGCGCCAAAACCTCCAGAGCCATCGCTTGCAGCTCGGATTAGAAGAGTACGACGCCGACGAGAATGGTGCTGTTGAATTGCACGAGTTCAATAGTCACTTAGACGAGCTTGAACTTCTTGACGAAGATGCCGACGGCATCGTCTCACACAAAGAAGCTTTCAAGAGCAAAGATGACAGAGTCATATCTGATGTATTGATGAACAGATTGGCAGCAGATGAGATGGTCTGGGCTAGCTATAGTATGGCCGCTCCGGCCGCGTCAACAAGCAACGCGTTTGAAGTCAAAGTCATGCGGAACGTTGAGATTGAGGTAGACAAAAAAGCTAAAGATTAAAACTCTGGACGCTAACTAGTACTTGTTTAGCGATCTAGTGGTCGACACCCTGGTTCATACTTGACCCAAAATTATTTGTAGCGATACCGAGTAATCGCTGCTTTTATAAACTGTTTGCATGACAGGGAAGTGCGCTGTAAACTGTACTGCGTGTAATTCACTAAAATTTTTGTTTACTCCATTTAGGGGTAGCGTTATCTCTTGTCCAAGTTGAATTCCATACTATTGTTTCGATGACTTCTCGTACGTTTGTGTGGACTTGTTGTTTTGTCGGCATGACGACATCCCCTTTGCTGGGACAAGAACCTGTTACAGACGAAGTCTCCGATCCCGACCGTCGGGACATACCCTCTCAAACTAACTCGATCTCTGTCGGATATCAAGGGTTTGAAATAAACGAGCAGTTGGTGCAACCCACTGGTGGCGTTCGTTCTGGGACGCTACCGGACTACGACACCGTAGTCGAGCAGTTATGGGGGACTGGTTTTGACTTTGATGAAGGAGACCAAGACGCGGACGGCTCACTATCCGAACTAGAGTTGTTGAATCTGTTTTTGGAACATTCGCTCGAAGAAGTGGAAGCAAACGCGTGGGCTACCTTACTATTCCAAAGCGGTGACATAAATAAAGATGAGCTGGTGTCGGATTCCGAACTGATGGTACTTCACTACGCGCCACTTCTGGAACACCAGATCAAAAAAGGCTACTTAAGTGATGGTAGTACTCATGTACAGATCACCTTCGAAGACGAGTCCTTGACCGACTTTGTGAATACCTTCGCATATTACGTTGCGACATTACGAGTAGAGGGATATAAAACGCTTGAAACGAACATCTTGTCCTTAGAACGGAAAATCGAAATTGACCCACTGTACTTTGACCAAAGATTTCTACCTAATCTTAGCAACAAAGCAGCGTTCGATTTAACCAGTCAGACCATCAAGTCAGACGGCAAACGTGTTGCGATGGGAATCAATCTCTGCTTATTCGAGCTAAATTGCATCGTACGATTAGGACGTTTTGACTCAGATGATGATCTCGCTCTTTCTGAACAGGAATGGGTGAATGCTCAAGACACGATCTTTCCAAGTGATGAAAATCTGTTGTCGATGACCAAGGACGAGGAAACGTTTGGTCTCTCGAATGATGATAGGACCCCTACTTTTCAGATCTTAGACGAAAACAACGATGAACAGGTCACTATCGCTGAACTAGTGCACTTTGTTCGTGAATCAATGGCCGAATTCGGTGATGTAGAGCTCTGAGTCAATAACATCAATCCATCTCCTTTAATGGCTTATGGAATCGTTGTCTAGACACTCTGGAAATCCATAGCGATCAAGAATACGAAGCTATGGTATAGATTTACAACTAAGCGACGGTCGTTTTATCAATCAAATGTGTCGCAATCAATTATCGTCCAAGTCGGTACAATATAGAATAGAGGAAATTGGATACAAGTTCCAATCCAAAATTATTTAGCTGGATCTGGATCGTACCCTCCACATGCCCGATGCGCAACCCCTGCGCTATTCATTCTTTGTATGTATATCAATCAGTTGAACAATACACAGCAACTATGACATTCGTAATCGGACAAGCATGCATCAAGTGCAAATTGACAGACTGTGTCGAAGTCTGTCCTGTCGACTGTTTCTATGAAGGTCCGAACATGTTGGTGATCCATCCGGACGAGTGTATCGATTGTGCGTTGTGTGAGCCAGAATGTCCTGTCGACGCAATCTACCCGGAAGACGAACTACCTGAGGATCAACAAGAATTCATGGCCATTAACGCGGAACTAGCTGAGGTATGGCCAAATATTGCTGAAGCTAAAGATCCACCTCCCGACGAAGCGGAGTGGCGCGACGTAAAAGACAAGCTCAAATATCTTGAGCGTTAACTAAATTTCCTCGGCCTTCGGTTTCCCAATTAACTTATTTGGATCCTGAGGCACACCCTTTTTCCGAATCGCAAAGAACACCTTTCGGTACTCATCCGACCCTGTACTTTGTTGTCGTTTGCCATTGTTAACGATCTTGACGAGATCTTGACCTTTCGAAACTAAATCGTTTTCCTGAACGGAGAGATCGACGTTGAAATCATACTGTATTACGTAGTCATCAGGTGTCTTGATTAGCACCATATACTTGAAGTCGCCCAAAGCTACGCCTGCATAAGTAATGCGTCCCGAAGCAGCAGCCACTACTGTATTCCCTAGATTCAAGAAATAGTCCAATCCATCATCTTTCCCAAAAGAATTCGTCGGACTCGCTGAAACGGGCCAGGTCCATCCTTTGGGTAATGAGTCAACACTCTGTTCCGACGAAGATTCAGGCAGAATGTTGTTCGGTTCTGTTCGGGCTACAAAGCTCGGACCTGCATCTTCGTTTGGCGCAGTTGAAGCGGTAGAAGAATCGTTGTTTTGCATTGAAGTTTCATTCGACGCTACTTCTTTGGGTGCCTGTTTAGAAGGTGGTGGAGACTCAGTTTGGGGTTCTGTTGTTGTGTTTGTCTGCTCGGCAGAAGACTCTGCCACAACTCCTTCACTGGGTGGTGCTGCAGGTGTGTTCCTAGTGTTTGATGTATTCGAAGACGAAACTTGTCTCGTAGTCGGGGGTCTCGGCATTTTCGTTACTGTGACGCCCGATCGCCCTGTCTTCGAGGTGTTAGCCTTGGGTGTTGAATCGTCTTTCTGAGAGGTCAATGAAACCGATTCATTCGGTTTGTTTCGAGCCTCATCGCCACTGCTAGTCGCTTCCTGAGAGATTAACTTGTAGTCCACAACAAGTCGTTGTCCCGGATGGATGACATACGGTGCCGCAATATCATTCATTTGCGCAATTTGATCAACCGATAGCCCGTGTAAGCGGGAAATAGCGTACAGCGTGTCTCCAGATCTCACGTGATAATGGTAGACCCGTCGTGAATCTCTATCAATTGGAACGATAACCCGCTCTATGGTTGGTGCCGGGACAATAGGAGCGCACCCCGATAAAACGGCGAACACTAATGCTCCAAAGACTGAACTAAGAAGAATTTTTCGTATATACATGAGACAGAACCATTACCAGTCCAAAACCAGTGGCCATTAACAAAATGACCAAAAAAATCTCGGCGTTCCCTTCAAATTGATGGGGAAGCACCGGAAAATCGTCGTTTCGCCACGGCCACACCTTCCAAAGTGAACCTATGAGAAGACCACAAAACAGGGCCATAACCGACGTTCGATATCGCTCGAGAAGTACTTTTACAGGATGTGAGAACACCAGCCATCCTGTGAGTAAGCCGACTAGGAACATAAAGATTTTCAGCCACTCTAAGGTATCGAAGGCATCAATCATGACGTCCCATAATCCCAGGATTACTAGTACCAAGGAACCCGAGATGCCAGGCAGTATCCACGCGCCGAAAGCCAAGAGCCCACCAAAGTAAATCAGAATCCAACCTGCGGGTGAACTGCTTTCAGGCAAGAAAACAATCGCCAAAGAGACAACTAAACCAAGGGGAAGGAACGCCAATAATCGGTTGCGCGCTGACACTCTAAACGTAAACACGATAGCTCCGATTACTAAACCAAATATCGTTCCCAACACAAAAACACGGTGCGTATCCTTGATCTGTGCAATGGTGCTGATCGCAATGAACGCACCGATGAGCATCCCACCGAGCAGAGGTATCAACACAGTTAGCGGTTCAGGTAGTTGGCGTAAACTCTTCCATTTCAGCTGCACTAAGTCTTTTAAGACCAGTACCAATTTGGACAACGCGTTCACCATGCGTTCATACACACCAAGAATTAACGCAACCGTTCCACCGGAGATGCCAGGAAGAACTTCCGCGACGCCCATCACGGAACCGCGTGCAATCAACCCAAGCAGTACTAGCGGGCGGATTGAACGAGTGCGTTCACCTGTGTCCGTGGTTGTCAATATTCGGTACCCGTCAATACCGGAACAAAAACAACGGGCTGGACGACTTCTTCCTTCCAGCCCTTATCGGAACGCTGCATGAGTACGAGTTCTTGTCCCGCGCGTGAAACTCGAGGAACGATAATGCGACCATGGTCGGTCAGTTGTTCCATTAAGGCAGTCGGAACCTGTCGCGTCGCCGCTGTGAACATGATCACATCAAAGGGCGCGTGCTCGTCCCAGCCTTCCTGTCCGTCGCCAAACTTCAGCTTCACATTGTTAATCCCTAATTGACGCATTTGCTTCCTCGCTTGCCAAGACAAGGAATGGATGCGTTCGACACTGTACACTGAGGCAACAAGATGGGACAATATAGCGGCTTGGTAACCGCTGCCCGTACCAATTTCTAACACCGAACGAACCGATGGCATTTCGAGCACAGCTTGACTCATACGAGCTACCACAAACGGTTGTGAAATGGTTTGCCGCTTACCGATGGGCAACGACATGTCTTCATAAGCTAAGTGCTTTAATGATGAATCAACGAATAAGTGTCGTGGTACTGCCTCCATCGCACGTAAGACTCGGTCGTCGGTAATTCCTCGTTCCACCAACCGGTCGATTAGACGCTGTAACGTACGTGGTGATGCCATCCCCGTACTGTGCATCTGGTTCAAGTTCATGCTCGAGCCTCCTTAACGTCAAAATATTCGTTCAACGCAACTGTCGCGTAAGATCCTTTCGGTAGTGAAAACCGGAGCTCAATAGTGTCGTGTTCTCGCTGAATCGCTACATCTGAGGCGTGCATAACGAGAGCACGTCGTTCTTGTTTCAGACCCACCCACTCCAAAGTATCGCAGACTGCTTTGTGTTGTCGCTGTACACTTTGTTCAATGGTCAATGCCTCGCTTGATGTGGATAGCCGACCTCGACCCCAAAGAGGACCTGTAGGAGAGTGCTCTAACAATACGTCGCCCTTCAATGCTGTCCGCCAGATATCACCACTGATGCGACTAGCCAGGACTTCATTAAATATAAGAGACCTAAGGACAGACATGTACAAAGCACGGACTCCGCGTTTTACGCGTGGTGTAGATCGCGATACCCAGTCCAATGCTCGCCGCAAATTATTGCCTTGATAACCGAATCTCTGCGGTCCAAAGTAGTTCGGGAGCGGCCCCTGTAACGCATCAGGCGCGAGATTACCGCTCTGGGAAACGTTGCGAATCCGAATGTGAAATCGATTTCCATGATGATCGCCCGGGCGTAATTTTCGATCGTGCTTCGTCTCTTCGAGTATTGAAAAGTGTTTGTCTATGGGTCTCTGTGCCGTTTTCGGTAGTCGAATCGAGAACCATTGTTGAGCGATGGCTCGTTTGTCTTTGAGACCTGCATAAGAAACATCGACGAGCGAGACTCCATAATGGTGCGCTAACGAACTCTGAACATCTTTCGTGTTCAAGTCTTGCTTTTGCACAAGAACGTATAGGTGTTCCCCGTGTCCAGAAAAGACTCGGTCAAACACTTCGAAGACTTGAAAGTCTGCTAACTGGTCCCGTAAGGTTCCCATCACTCGACACCCCGAATATGCACGAGTCCAATCAGTATTGATCGGAGGCGTCGACAACAAGATAAAACGTCTCGCCGGGTGCGATCATTCCTAAGTCTCGTCGAGCGATCTCCTCGATCAACGTATGACTGGAACGCAATTCGGCGATTTCCTCTCGTAATTCGAGATTACGCTGGAGAATCGATAAATTTAGTTCTTGTTGCGCCTCAATTTCGTACGCTAGTTGCTGGAGCGCGAAGAAGCCGTTGGGGCCGAACCAAAAAGTGTATTGAAAAGCACCAAGAATAAATAGTGCTATGCAGAAGAGTATCCGCATTGGTGATCACGCTCCCTGTGAATTAGTATCTCTTTGAGGCCACCATATACCATGTGACCTACCTGCGCTTCCATGCGCAAGAGTTGATTGTACTTAGAAATACGTTCCGAACGGCACAAAGATCCAGTTTTTATTTGTCCAGCGCCCGTTCCAACGGCGAGGTCTGCGATGAAACTATCTTCGGTATCGCCTGACCTATGTGAGATTATTGTGTTATATCCGACCGACCAAGCTAAGCGCATGACGTTTAGCGTTTCAGTTAATGTTCCAATCTGATTGAGCTTGATCAAAATCGAGTTAGCTACGCCTTTCTCAATGCCACGTTGCAAAAAATTTGTGTTCGTGACAAAGATGTCATCCCCCACTAGCTGAATGTCTTTTCCTAGTCTTTCCGTGAGTAATCTCCAAGAGTTCCAGTCGCTCTCAGCCAATCCATCTTCAATAGACTTTATGGGAAAGTCATTGACCAGTTCTTGCAAGTAAGAAACAAATTGTTCACCGGTAAGAGTTTGATTCTGTCCTTTCAGTACGTAGTTAGTCGAGTCAAAGAACTCGGTTGCGGCACAATCCAAAGCTAAAACGACGTCAACTCCAGGTTGGTAGCCTGCCTTTTCTATTGCTTCGGTAAGAAAATCGAGCGCGGCGCGGTCGGAATCTAGATTGGGGGCGAAACCGCCTTCATCGCCAACGGCGGTGGAATGCCCTTCCTCGGCGAGCAGGCGTTTTAATATCTGAAATATTTCAGCACCGCATCTGATTGCCGAGGCAATATCCGACATGCCGACGGGTACAAGCATAAATTCTTGAATATCTATATTGTTGTTAGCGTGCGCGCCACCATTTAGTACATTCATCATGGGAACCGGCATGCGAACATCATCGTTGTTGGACCAATTCGCAAGGTGTTCATAAAGCTGAAGTCCCTGCTCATTCGCTTGGGCGCGTGCAAACGCGCCAGAAACACTGAGAATGGCATTGGCACCAAGACGAGTTTTTCTTTCAGTGCCGTCGAGGTCAATGAGTGTTTGATCGAGCGATTCTTGCTCAACCTCATTAAGGCTAGTAAGGACTGGCGAGATAGTCTGTTCAACATTGAGAACGACACCCTGTACGCCTTTACCCAAATACCGTTGGGACTCAGCGTCCCTGAGCTCGAGCGCTTCTTCCGCGCCGACTGAAGCACCGGAAGGAACTAGAAAGCTACCAACCGCTCCAGACTTCAACCGAACAGTTGTTTCTACAGTTGGATTGCCTCTCGAATCGAGTAGCTCGACTGCGTGAAGTGCCCTGATCGTGCTCATGAGACCGACTGTTCGATATAGTCGTAAGACTTAACGATCGCGTCTAGTTCAATCAGTTCTTTGAGTAATGGTTCCATGAGGTGTAGTGGCCAGGCATTCGGCCCGTCGGATTTTGCCTCCTCAGGGTTGGGATGGGTTTCCATAAAGAGACCGTCAACTCCCACTGCCGTCGCTGCACGTGCGAGTACAGGGATCATTTCTCGCTGTCCACCTGACCGACCACCTAAACCACCAGGCATTTGAACGGAGTGCGTAGCATCGAACACGACAGGACATTCTGTCTGACGCATGATTACTAATGAACGCATATCCGATACTAGATTGTTGTATCCAAAGCTCACGCCACGTTCACATACCAATATGCTGTCATTACCGGTGGCCTTGGCCTTGTTCACCACATGCACCATGTCTGTTGGTGCGAGAAATTGTCCCTTTTTAATATTTACTGGTAAACCCTGACGGCAAACGTTTTGTATGTAGTCAGTCTGTCGACACAAAAAAGCTGGGGTTTGGAGAATTGAAACTACCTCGGCGACTTCGTCAAGTGGGGTATATTCATGTACGTCCGTAAGAACGGGCACCTGCACTTCATCTTTGACCTTTTGTAATATCCGCAATCCTTCTTCAAAACCAAGGCCACGATAGCTACCTAGCGAGGAGCGGTTGGCTTTGTCAAAAGAACTCTTAAAAACGAAGGGGATTTCCAAACGATCAGTTATGTCTTTGAGCGTCTGCGCAGTATCTAGTGCAAGCTCTTCCGTTTCAATTACACAAGGGCCAGAAATCAAAAATATTGGAGCGCGATTCCCGACTTCAAAGTCTAACAGTTTCATGCTCAGTTTTCGTTCGCGTAGTTCATCGCGGCTTTAATAAAGCCATTAAACAGCGGATGTCCATCTCGTGGTGAAGACGTGAATTCTGGATGGAATTGACAAGCTACAAACCAATCCAACGCCGGTAGTTCAATCATCTCAACTAGATTGTCCGATTCATTGATACCGCTAATGCGCATTCCGGCTGCTTCGATCGCATTAACGTACTTACTATTGACTTCGTAGCGATGACGATGGCGCTCGTACACCACTGGTTGTTGATAGGTTTCTCGTACCAGCGAACCCTCAGCAAGGTGGCATGCCTGTGCGCCTAATCGCATCGTTCCACCGAGATTGCCGTTATTTGTGGACTGGTCTTTCACGGTACCATCCAAATCCATCCATTCACTGACAAGCCCAATAACTGGATGCTCCGTACTCGGGTCTACTTCCGTGGAATGCGCGCCCTTCAAACCAACGACATTGCGAGCATATTCGATCACCGCAGCATGAAGGCCATAACAGATTCCCAAATATGGTAGGTTGCGCTGGCGAGCATATTCCACGGCGCGAATCTTACCTTCGAATCCACGTTGCCCAAAGCCACCTGGAACCAGAATTGCGTGCGAATTTGCCAACGCGGCAGTACCGTTAGTTTCTAACTCTTCAGCATCAACAAAATCCAGTTCAACAGAAGTGTTTGTGTGAATGCCCGCATGAACCAAGGCTTCGATTAAAGACTTGTACGAGTCGAGTAAATCGAAATACTTGCCAACCATAGTCACCCTCGTCGTACCTCTAGGCTGGTGCATCGCAAGGATCACGTCGCGCCATTCGGTAAGGTCAGCATCTTTACACTGTAGTTGGAGCCGGTCAACCACGAATCTATCCAATCCTTGAGTGTGAAGTACCAAGGGTACTTCGTAAATACTCTTGCAGTCCTTCAAGGACACTACCGCGCGCGGTTCCACGTTGGTGAACAGCGCAATCTTCTGTCTCGCGTCCTCGGGCAATTCTTGGACTTCGCTACGACATATAAGCACGTCAGGTTGTAATCCGATGGATCGCAGTTCCTTCACGGAGTGCTGAGTAGGTTTGGTTTTAAATTCACCGGATGTACTGACGTGGGGCACCAACGTGAGATGAATGTTGAGCGTGTTGATCACTCCTTCGTTTAGCCGCATTTGTCGAATTGCTTCGAGAAAGGGTTGACTCTCTATATCACCTACAGTTCCGCCAGTTTCGGCAATCACTACGTCGTATTCTCCGTCATGCGCCAACGCGCGTATACGACTCTGAATTTCATCGGTGATATGAGGAATGACTTGTACCGTACTGCCAAGGTAATCTCCCCGTCGTTCGCGTTGAATTACAGCCTCATACACGCTGCCGGTGGTAAAGTTGTTTTCCTGAGACATGCGCTGACGGATGAAGCGTTCGTAATGGCCGAGGTCAAGGTCGGTTTCCGCGCCATCATCGGTCACGAATACCTCTCCGTGTTGCACGGGATTCATCGTGCCGGGATCGACATTGATGTACGGATCCATCTTCACGATGTTTACTTTGAGTTCGCGTGCTTCAAGAATCGCAGCGAGGGAGGCGGTGACTATCCCTTTTCCGATCGAGGACACTACGCCACCGGTGACAAAAATGTACTTAGTCATACCGATTGAGAGCTAAACTGCCGAGCCGTGGTTGGGAAAATCACGAACTGAGATTTTAATTAGCGGCGTGTTAAAGCTAGCTTAATCTTCTTGCAATTTGCGGGTAAAAACACAGTAGAGTATTGTCGTTTATCTAGGCACGGGACAAACACTAACTGGAATTTTCGGTGGGAATGAACCAACTTTGCTTGCTTCATTTGTCCCTCGAAAATAGTTGTTGTTATTCAGATAGATTTGGGAGCTTAGGTAGTTCTTCCTTTATTTTGTCCAAGTCCACACTTTCCATCATGTCGACCATCTGTTTGTCGTCAACCGTGAGGAATTCTTTCAATTGATCTCTCTCTTGATCGGATAAGTCGGCTGACATAAACGTGCCCGAGAACATCAAAGCCGACCTAGCAGCCTGCGATCGTAAATTGTTATTGGGAAGTTCACGAATCCCAGCTTCCAAGTGACTAAACGGGGAGCGTTGACCAACACTGAATGCTAGAGTCTGCAAGAATTCTTCACGTTCATGTTTTGGCAACTGATTTCCCAATTTAATCGCGTCAGCGATTCTCTCTTCTTCTTCCAATTGCCAAGCAATGCGTTCGTAAGCCTCTATTTTTGATTCACCCTCGCGAATTCTTGGCAAAAGTGCAATTGCTTTATCTACATCTCTAAAAGAAATCCATTCTACAACCGTAGCTTCTAACGCGGTTGTTCCTTCTTTCAATGGTGTTTGAAGTGCCATTTCAAAGGCAATATCTGGATCAGATTTCGCCCAACTTTCAAAAACAGAATCGAGATATTGTTGCCTTGTCGCATCGTCCAATAGGGATGAGTCGGAGTTTAGCCAAGCAATAGTAGCAATAGGGTCCGCACCTGTAGCATCAGAAATAATTTGCGTAATGAAATAATGGTTTAGGGAAGTGCGAACCGAAAACTCGCCTTCGGGTCGTTCATTTGCCGGGGTCTCAGGCCAAATACTCATCATCGGTAGAAGTTCGATCGCTTCCAGCGGAGAGTCTCGCGATAGCCTTTGCGCGACCTTCAGATATGCTTGGTCATGAAATTCCGCCGGAAAGTGATTCATTGAGACAAGTACCAAGTGCGGATTTGTTGTTGCCCAATGGCCGATGACTTCTTCAGTTATTTCGGCTTGAAAACTCCTAACGTCCTCATGCTGCAACCTGTTCCACAGTGCGTCCGGATCGGCAGCAAACCACGTTTGGCTGACGCCGGACAGTAAGTTCACGTCGATATCGTCGTCTAAGCGCAATATGAACTCGAAAACACCAGCGGGGTCTTCTTTTGATACGTCCGCCACCACGTCTGCTCCCCTGCCAGCCATCATGGATCTAAGAAACTCAGGAACGTTGACAGTTGGTACTCTGTCGAATAGTTCAAGAACCGTGGGTAAAGAGTCCAAACCCTCCGCTAGAACGTAACGTACAGCTTTTCGCTCTAGTTGAATCATTTCGTAGAAACTACCCGCGTCAGCACTTGCAAATTCGGATTCTAATTCATCCAAGGAGATTGGGCTCTGATCTTGTTGCCGTCGATCGATCAAGTTGTTTATATAGTCTTCTTCGTACCCTAACTCCGTACCGATGTCAAACAAATCCGCTCGAGAAAGAAATTTTCCTCCACTAATTAGTCCTCGAAATCCCAGACTTCGCAACCCACTGCCGAGCGTTGTCAAAAACTCGATAGCTTCGTCCGTTTGCACTGGACTCCACTCACGCATAACACCGTATAAAACCGACTCCTGATCTTGCTCGTCTATTTGTTCAATCAGCATATGTGCTTTGGCTTCGTTCACGCCAATTAATTTTGTCAGAACGATGCACTGTACCCAATACTTCGAGTCAAGTGATCCTAATGCGTTAGGGACTTCAAGGGTGTCGTGAAATACTTTCAACAACACATCCTCAGACGCGCCAGCGACGACACGTAGCAACGCACGTTTGGTATCAAATAAGCTATTGGACTGTTCCACTATATCGGCAAGAGAGTGAAACGTAGCGATCGAACCGGTCTGAGGTTGGGACAAGACAGAGTCTGAGTCTCGAGTATCTGAAGCTTGATGGTCGCTTTGTTGCGTTTCAGAATCTTGTACGAGTGCTCTCGAATTTTCCCGGTTCAACAAAAACGGTGTCGCCAGAATTCCAACGCAAATTAAGAAGCAAATTATGAGGGCAACAATATATATGCTTTTTTTGGACTTATTCATGATGGGCTCATCGACTCAATAGTAATTTAACACGTTGCAACTCAGACGGATTTACATACTCCATGAGAGTGTCTACATCATCCGTCGATAGAGGCTCCTTGTCTTCTTGAAACGAACTAAATAAGAGTACGTTTTCGGCGATTTCGGATTGTGCGTTCTTCGCCGGTATGTTGGGGAGTATCTCCAATATCTTTTCAAGTGGTTCTTGTGTAGCTATAGAAAACGTCATGCTGTCGTAGAAACTAGTCTGTGCTTTTTTAGGAAGAGTTTTTCCTAGTTCAATCGCTTCATCCGTCCTTTTTTTAAAAATGAGTCCTCTCGATACGGATTCAAAGGCAGCTAATTGAGTCGGACCCGGTCGAACTCTGTTTAACAAGCGCATAGCAATGTCAGTGTCTGAGAAGCTGAGCTCGTCAATCACGATGGCTTCTAAGCCAATCTCTTTCGTGCCTTTGATCGGGCGACTCAATGCTAAATCGATAGCTTTGTCGGCATTTTGATCAGTTAATTTCTCTAGAAAAGATTTGAGGAGACGATCTCGATACCTTTCAATTTCTGAATCAGACACGACCCAATGAAACGCTGCATCAGGATCGGAATCGAGCCATGAGTCGACTATGATTAGCGCTGCTTGTTCCTGCTTTACGGCTTCTGACATCTCCGGTAAGACGGTAAGTGCATCCTCTATTGACTCGTTTGACAATTGAGCTATTAGGTGCATTCGAGCGGTGTCTCTTAACTCGGAAGGAACACTGTCGACCGAGTTCAAGAACTTTGTCGGATCGAGTTGAACCCAAGATGACACAACAGTTTGTTGCAAACGATCGCGAACTCTAGAAGGTTCAAGTAGGCTTACTCGAGTTAACGCACTATCTGGATCGATGCGTGCCCAAGTATTGATTACCGATGTAAGCATCGAACCGAACACATCGTTAGGAGTTGTTAATGCATAGTCGAACGCGGATTCTGGTTCGCTGAGTGCGACCTTCGACAAAATGCTCTTTCTCAATTTGAAATTCAGAGTAGGGCTAACGATCGAACTGAGTAAATTGTCGGTCTCTGATACACCGTACTTATCGATCATGGCATTCGCTACATGTTTTATTCGGAAAAAGTTCTTTTCGAGATGGCTTGTCGGGTCGTTGATCAACTCAGTCCACGCTTCATCTAGGTCGGCTAAATCGATTTGCAGTTTGTATGCACGCACTGCTCGTTCTACATAGGCTAAATCGCCAAATTCGGTGCCTAAATCCATGAGGGTTGCTTCAGGCAAGCTTAGATTTGCGTCGATAATCCCTCTCAGTGCGATCGGATGGATCGACGCATCTTGGTTCCGCGCAAATTCAACGGCACCATCAAAATCTTTACTCGCCCACGCATGCATTATTCCATAGAGCATATATTTGGCATCTTCTATTGGTTGTGCCTCGTAAAGAGAAACTGCTTGCTCGAGATTCATAGGAGCTAGCTGAGCACTTATTAACGAGATGAGTTCGGACTTCCAACCGCGATCTTCTTTGGAGTACATTCTTTTCGTAGCCTGTCTGAACAAGTCGATGAGTTTCGCCTCATCCGCCGTCCCGATAAGATCGTAAGCCGCACTCAAACGACGTAAATCGTCCGTGTAATCCTGAAAGAGATCCTGAATAGACGCAATGGTTGATGTCGTTTCATCTAGTAACTTACTATGCACACCAGCATCGAGTTCAGCTTCGGCGGAGTCTTGAACGACACTGGTTGAAGCAGCGAATAATTGCGAGCTTAGGACGCAGAAAGAGAGTGCAAAGAGCACCACGACGTTTGTTGCTCGACAACTCCCCGCCCAGCGGATACCGGTCATAAGTGTTCTCCTCAAGTCGTACTACAGGATATAGTTATATACCACAAGTACTAAGTTTGTGCTCTAGCAATACTGAAAAATGCGCGAAAATCGTGAAGTAAACGGAGATTTGTGCTATACGCAGGTCAAACGCGCATTCGTTTTCGCAGACGGTCGGTCGACTAAATAGACTGTCATCGAAGAATTCGGCGTCGCCTCAAGTATAGCAACGCTACTCTTCACTCTTGGGGGGATCTTCATGTATTCGATCCCTGAACATGCGCCTTCCAATTTCGAGCAATCTTTTTTCGCGGTCGGTCAGAAACTCTTTGAGTTGATCCAGCTGTTTATTGGTGACTTTTGGGGCCATTTTAGGAACGTTGTAAGCGAACATGAGCCTCGACATTAGCGCTTTCGACTGCAACTCTTGTGTTGGAAGTGCGCGTAACCCTTCGATCAAACGATCAAATGGTTCGCGATCACCCACTCGCGATGCTAGAGCCTCGTTATATTCCTCACGTTCTTTCTCCGGCAGGTCGCTGCCCAAATGAAGCGCGTGTGAGATCTTGTCAAGCTCTTCTAACCGGTACATGACTCGGCGATAAGCGGAGAATTTTGTTTTACCTTCGCGGACTCTGGGTAACAACTTGATAGCGTGATCTACATCCTCTCTCGCCACCCAACCCACGACTGTTGCTTCAAAACCCGTAGTATTGGCTGTCAACGGGGTCTGCAGAGCCATTTCGAAAGCTTTGTTGGGATCGGACCCAGCCCAACTTTGAAATGCTACATTCAAAAAACCTATCTTCATCGAGTCGTCCAAATTAGAATTTTCAGACTCTATCCACTCAATCGTCAAAATTGGATCTGCTTCCGCAGCAGCAGAAATAGTCCGCCTGACGGCAAAATGATGTACCTCAGTGCGATCGAAATTTCTTTTACGATCTGCGCGCTCACTACGAGTCAGAGACCAGTCGCTTGTCTCACGCAAAAGTTCGAGCGCTTGGAGAGGAGAGTTTTCCGCTCGTTCTAGTGCGACTTGAGCATACACGAGATCGTGATATTCTGCCGGAAATTGATCCAATGAGACTAGTGCGAGATCGGGTTCCCGCATAGTCCAGTATCTGATGACGTCTTCAGTTATTTCGTGCCGGTCGTACTCAAGATCTTTGCTTTCTAACCGATTCCATAGTGTTTCTGGGTCTCTATCGAACCACACTTCGCACACTGCGGAGAGCAAGTCCACATCAAGGGGCGTACCCAAATTCACGAAATACTCAAACACCCGTTCTGGGTCGCTCCGTGCAATGGAAGAGACCAGCCTGGATTGAGTTCCATCGAAGGACATCCGTACGGTCGGGGACATGATGTCTACCGATTGCTCGTCGAAGAGTTCAAGAACTCGTGGCAACGAGTCCAACCCCTCTTCAAGAACGTAACTCGAAGCATCTTGCAGGACCTCGTGAAATCGGTATTGACCATTGGAGATTAGGTTTTCAAGTTCTGTCGCGATGTCATCCAATGACGCTTGCTCTTGTACCCGCTGATGCCGGTCGAACAAGCCAATCAGGTAGTCCTCTAAAAATCCTAGTTCTATGCCCATTTCAATGAAGTTCGAACGGTCGACGGAAGTATTACCGTCGATCAGTCCTAACAGTCCCTTTCTTTGCAACCCCTTGCTGAACAGAGCTAAGAACTTGACCGCTTCGTCCACATGCATCTGGTTCCATTCACGCATCACACCGTATACCACAACCTGTGCGGTTTGTCCTTCAAGCTGCTCAAAAAGGGTCTGAACCGTGTTGCTGTCCACATCGAGTAATTTAAAGAGTACGACACTCCTTAGCCAATGAGTCGTTTGAATGGAATCAAATGCCAATGGATATTCGCGAGTTTCATGAAATATTTCCACAAGCTCCTGTTCAGTCGCTTCATCAACTAGGCGAAGCAACGATCGTTTTAAGTCAAATGGACTTTCGTATTTGGTCAAAGCATCAAAGAGCGAGTCTTCGTTCAAATTCGTACTATTTTGACGCGACGACTCAACAGATTTTGAATCTACAACTTGTTGATTACTACGATCGCTGTCTTGTATTTCGATGTTTTTTTCGAGCACATCAGCGTTTGCCGGCTGCGTAAGATAAAACGAACCAACAACAATACCCACGCCCACAACAATTGATATTGTTGCTGCTAGAACACGATATGATTGCTTACTCTGGTTCATATTTGTTCACCGATACTGCATTAGACGAAAACGTTGGGCGTAATCGGCAGTCACGTGCTGCATCAACTTCTCGATTTCATCTTCGGAATACAACGGTTTGTCGGAAAAGCTATGAAACCGGAGTGCGTGTTCAGCCATTGTCGTGCGCGCTTCCCTTACAGGTAAGGTTGCGATTAGCTCCACTATCCGTTTCGGTGGCTCTTGCGTGACTATGTCAAAGGCTATGCTGTTGTAAAAACTCTCTTGATCTTCCTTTGAAAGTTGTTTTCCTAGTACTAGAGCTTCATCTGTTCTTGAGTCGTAAATGAGCCCAGTCGATACCGATTCAAAAGCCGCAAGCAGGGTATTGCCGGGTCGAACTCTGTTTAACAAACTAAAGGCGAGTTCGGTTTTCGTGTGTGCGATCGCGTTGAGAACAACAAATTCCAGCCCTACGCCACGTTCCTCGGTGATCGGTTGACTCAACGCTAAATCAAAGGCTTTGTCAGCATTTTTCTTTGACATGGTTGTCAAGAATGAATTAACTAATTGATCCCGGTATGGTTCATTTTCTGGACTCGACAGAGCCCACTCAAAGGCTTCCTCAGGATTTGAGTCCATCCAAACATCCACAATGGCGATTGCCGCCGCCGCCTGAGTTTTGACACCTTGAATATCCAGCAAAACCTCTAGGGCGTCATCAATCGAATCCTTGGACAGCTGTCCGACAAGGCTCAATCGAGCAGTATCGTGCAGTTCGATGGGAATGAAGTCGAGAGAGTCTGCAAATTGTTCAGAATTTAGTTGCACCCAAGATGACACTACTTTGTGCTGCAATCGATCACGCACGATAGAGGGTTCAAGTGCGCGTACTCGTTCTAAGGCACTTTGTGGATCCGTGGTTGCCCAAGTGTTGATTACTGCTGTTAACATCGAACCAAACACATCGTTAGGAGTGTCTAGTGCAATGCTGAATGCGGTTTCAGGATCACTCAGTGCGAAGTTGGAAAGAATGCTCTTTTTCAGTCCGAAATTCAGTTTGGGACCAGATATTGAACTCAGTAAGTCATCAATCTCTGTAGCCCCATGTTTGTCGATCAAGGCGTTCGCTACAAGTTTGACTCGATAAAGGTTCTCCTCAAGATTGATCGTCGGATCATCGATTAAGTCCGCCCAAGCTTGATCAGGATCAGCCAAGTCCATTTCTAATTGACGATTAGCTAGCGCGCGTTCAACATAAGACACATCGCCAAGTTCGGTACCTAATTGCATCAAGGTAGACTCTGACACACTTGGATGAGCATCGACAATCCCTCTCAGCGCGACGGAGTGGTTGGATGCGTCTTGCTTACGAGCAATCTTGACGGCTTCGTCATAGTCCTGACTTGCCCATGCACGCATTACACCATAGAGCATGTACTTAGCAACTTCAGTCGGTTGCGATTCGTACAACGACACCGTTTTATCAAGATTCATACCAGCTAACCGAGTACTAATCAACGAGATAAACTCGGATTTGCTAGATTCTTCGTTCTGGGTGTACGTTCTGTCAGAAATCTGATCGAACAATTCGATCAATTTAGTCTCATCCGCATCCCCAATGAGATCGTAGGCAGCTCTTAATCGACTGAGATCGTTAGAGAAGTTGCGAAACAGTTCATCAATGGACTCGGCCTTTATGGGATCAGGTGTAGGTTGTTGATCAGACGTCGCAGTTTCAGATCTAACTTCTGATGAGTCGGTATCAACTTGTTGTAACGCACCAGACGCCGGGACGCTGACTATCAACAAAAACAGCGTGAAAAATACAACCGGAGCTGTACTCCAGTTATTCTTACTTGAACTCAAACTAGCCAAGATAGTTCTCCTCGAGCTGTTCCCAACTCACTATTTATACCCACGAATGCGACGTTTCACAGACAGTCCCTACTAATACTTTGTTTTCCATATGTAGTTCTGGGTATTGGGGCTATCGACGGGATTAAAAGACAGCCCATGAGTGAGAAACTGGTGCACATAGAGATCCATTGTCCTGCACAAGTGTCATTCGCTGAGATGCGGTTCGCGGTCTTGTTGTTCCTAATACTTTAGACTCAGTGTCTTCTACTATAGTTACGCGTTTTCGACTACAATAGACGGTCCTTCAAATCAAAAGAGAGCTTGTCTAAAATCGATTTCACGGTACTTCACGCAATAAACGAGACTCACGAAAAATGATCAAGATTCTTCAATACTCGGTACTAATTTGTTTGACCATGTTACTCTATGCATGTGATCAGGGTCAAAACAACGTTTACACCATCACTGGGACAATCGAAACAGTTGAAATTCCCGTCGTTGAAGGTAGCGAGGAAATACCCGATATGGACGAGAATGCAGTCGATTGGGGATCAGCAAAAATAGTAGTGACCCAGGAGATTACCAACTCTGATGGAGAGATTGAGACCATAGAGCTAGCCTCAGGAACCTTTGAGAACGGTGAAGTAACCTTTAGTGGTGATATAGATCAACCAACAGAAGTTGAAATCTCGGCTGAAATAGACGGAGCGGAACCACTGATGTTGGATGCTGTCATCGCACCCGAAGCACGTATTTCGTTTATGCTCATTGAATATCCCAGCTCAGGAGCTAGCATGGACTTTTTTGGCGCATCTCGTAGAGTTATCGACCCATCGAAAAGATTTTCAGTTTCAGGTGATCTAAGTGTAGTTGATGGTGACCTAAAGAGAGCGACCGTTGAAGTGAGTTCATGGGAACACGACGAAATGGGAGAAGATGTAGATTTCGACTTTGGCAAGGTTTTGCTAGAAAACGGTAAGTTTCTCATTGAAGCGGAAGTCGACGAACCAAAATTCATCAATGTGTTTGTGTTTTTACCCGCTGTTGGAGAGTACACTCAATTTAACGCTATTGTCGAACCAGGCACCGAAATTGAGATTGTGGCCCACAGTTCTTGGCTATATCATTTGACTCCGATTTCCGGGACTGGAAAGCATGCTCACATCGTCGAGAGTTGGGAGCAGAGTGATGAGTACTTAGCCTTACAACAGGAGTACCGCGTCGCGTATCAAGAGTATCAGGACAATTCTCGGGGCGGTGAGGACACAATTACCACAGATGAAGCAGAGACTCCGAAATACATAGAAATACGCAGAAAATTGCTTAGTATTCAAAACGAATTTTTAGAAGATGTCGCATCAAACGCGGATGATCCGATGGACGCTCTTCTAGCACTGGAATTGGGTGCGTATTGGGGAAAAGAAGAAGCGTTACCAATTTATGACCGTTTAGCGAGCTCTCTTGACAATGACATAGTGATACGCCGCGTAATCCACGCTCGAAATGACCATGCATCAAACCTCGCGAGACGAGGAATTGATCGAGGTCTTATAGTAGGCCAGAGTGCTCCAGACTTCACATTGCCCGACTTAGCCGGTGAGCATATTTCGTTGAGCGACCTGCGACAGAAAAACGAGTTTGTTCTAGTGGAATTTTGGGCGTCTTGGTGCGGTCCATGTATTGGAGCCATCCCAGCATTGAAAGACCTGTATTCTTCCTATCGCGAACACGGATTTGAGATAGTTTCCGTTTCGATAGACGAAGATCAAGAGTCTTGGATAGAAGCCTCCAATGAACATAAATTGCCTTGGATAAATTTAGGTGAAATAGAGGGAAGGAACGGAGATGTCGCTACATCTTTCGGTGTAACCTTCATACCTAAGAACTACCTGGTTAACAACGAAGGAGAAATCGTAGAAAAAGATCTATCGACGGAAAAATTAGATGAATGGCTAGCGGAATCGATAGGAGACGAGGCTGAGTGAGCTCGGCAAAACTAAATCGGAATTTAAAATTCTGTTCCCGTTAAAAAATAAGACTCAAGGACTAAACAGTATCTAGTCATACGGGTGCCACGTTGGTAAGAGTGCTCGCGACGTTCGTCCCCCTCCCGCAGATGTGTCCGTCGCAATATCCACTAAACTTACGACAGTTTCTCCTTCGCACAATACCGGCCAACCGTCTCTAAGCCATGGAGGGATAGACGACTCCTGAAAAAGCTTAGCTAACCTCTTGTGCATACCACCATCCTTGATAGCTAGCTGATCTCTTTTGAGGTGAAGACGATTAGTACAGAGTAAGGTGTGCCCTTCTTCGAATCCCTGTGTCGAATTTTTCCAAGTCAGGTTTCCGTTACTGAGCTGAATAGGCTTGCCGACTTCAATTGTCAAAGGAGAAAACTCTTCGTGTACGCGTACTAGATGTAGTCGTTTCCGATATCTACGGACAAACAAACCACGGCCTACCTCGATTTCAGGATTAGCATCAGCTCTTGCATTGATTTGTAGTTGAATTTCACTCAATACTGTCGTCGGAGAGTTTACTTCGTGCGCCAACAACCACGCGCGGATATCCTCAATGGTGAGTTCTTGGCCGGGCAACTCTAGCGGCTCGCGTTTGACTAATGGAAGTGTAGATTGTTTGAAGTCAAGTATACGATGCTTCCCCTGAGGAAACCGTTGTTGAAGTTGCGGTAAGAATTTGTGCCGAATCCAATTGCGATCAAAGCTCGTATCCTTGTTACTCTCGTCTTCTATCCACGTTAGCTCGTGTTGTTTTGCATATGCTTCTAACTCATGCTTTTCTGTTTTCAACAGTGGCCGCCATAACGTTCCAGGACCCAAGGGTCGGCTTTCTGGAATTCCAATCATCGCGCGTCCCGTAAAAAGTTGCCAGACCAGTGTTTCAATATCGTCATCTCGGTGATGAGCCGTGAATAGGAATTCGTCCGCTCCGATATGTTGTCGAAACATCGAATAGCGAGACAAGCGGGCTTGATATTCAAGATTTCCCGATGAGACTTCTACTTTGTCGACAGTGAGATCGACATTCCACTGATTAGCGGTCCGCACACAGTGTTCTACCCACCGATCAGATGATGAACTTAATTGATGGTTAATGTGTATAGCGCGACATCGTGGAGCCCCAAATACTTGTACGCTAGCGTGCAGCAAGACAGTAGAGTCTAAACCGCCACTATAAGCGATCCAAATTTTCGAGTTTACCGGATGTTCAAGCGCTGTCAGCGCTTCAAGAACAGGACACACCGCAAACTACAAGTCGTGGTAGTACGCGACTCGTACAGAGTCACTTCCGAACTGATTCTTTAGCTCGTCCATCAGTTCTGGAGAGGCACACACATTCCACTCTGTACCTAGCTCCAATTGAGTTGCAACACCTTCACTCGCACAGTTGACTCGAACGGAACACTCGTTCGCGCGCCAAGCACGAAGAGTATTACGTAGTACGCGCACTAAATCACTCCGTCCATTCTGATCCTGCATATCAATTTCCACGGTCGCGCGGTTTTCGTTTCGAATCTTCGAGATGGTTGCAATCTTCGTAGTTTGTACGCGTTTGTCTTTGGTCTTTCTCTCAACTTTGACCGAAAAGTACGCAACAACGATTTCACCAGCTTTGGGTAAGTCTTGAGTTATTGCATTTTCGGCGAACAAGGACAGTTCTTTACTGCCATGCTCGTCTTCGACTTGGATGCGCGTGACTTTATTCCCAGAACGAGTTTCACCGACGCGCGCTTCTTTAACCATGCCAGCAACAGTACGCTTTTGATCGGGAGAAACCTTGTCAATGGTCGTTAAATTCTGGTGTGAGCAGAGTCTCTGAAGTTCGGGGCGATATTCTTCGATGGGGTGCCCACTAACGTAGAAGCCCAATGCCTTACCTTCATCTAATAGTAGTGTGCGCAACGCGATAGGTTCTACATCGGGAACCGGTAGCGTGTTCCCTCCATCATCAGCGGCACCAAAGAGATCACTGAGCTTTTGTTTTTCGCGTTCCGCTCGTTGTTCCACCGCATGGGTTGCAGTGTCCACTTGTGCAAGAAATTCGGCGCGTTTGATGGCAATAGGTTTGAGCTCTTCTATGCAATCTAAAGCACCGGCATGAATCAAGCTGACGAGCAAGTTTCGGTTGCGCCGGTGAAAGTCGGCTCGTTGACAAAGGTCAAATAGTGATGTAAAAGGACCCGAGGAGCGAGCGTCAATAATGCGTTGCGCTTCTTCCCGAGCAACGCCTCGCACCGCGGCAAAGCCGACGGTAATCTTGTCTTTACGTCCAACGAAATCCCACTCACTTTCATTAACGTTTGGTTGTACAACCTTTACATCTAAGCGATTTGCTTCGTCCATGATCAATTTGATCACGTCTCTTTCACTCTCACAGCTAGCTAGAGCGGCAAGAAATTCGGCCGGATAGTAGTGCTTGAGGTACGCCGTCTGGTAGGCGACAATCGCATAGCCAACCGTATGAGCGCGATTAAATGCGTATCGTGCAAACTTGCGCATGTCTTCATATATCTCTAGCGCCACGTTATCGCGCACGTCATTTTGGACACATCCCTCGATGAATTTAGGTTGAAGTTCAAGCATCTCGGCTTCGTTTTTCTTACCCATTGCAGAACGTAGCCTATCTGCCTCTCCCATCGAAAAACCTGCAAGCTCGCGCGCGAGATTCATGACATCTTCTTGATACACCATCAACCCAAAAGTTTTTGACAACACTTTTTCGTGGATTGGATGCAAGTATTTGACGTCTTCCAATTTGTTTTTGCGTCGAATGTAGCGATCAGTTACTCCAGTATCCAACGGTCCAGGACGAAATAGCGCTAGGAGCGCGATAAGATCTTCCAAGTCAGTTGGGTTAAGGTCTTTGACCTTCTGTCGCATACCGATGGATTCCAGTTGGAATATACCAGTCGTCTCTCCTTCGTGCAAACTTTCGAACACTTTCGGATCATCCATGGGTAGAGCCATCGGACTGAGTGATTCTTGCTTCTCCCGTTTGCGGGCTGTGTTTATGCTCTCCAATGCCATGGCGATGACCGTCATGGTCTTGAGTCCGAGAAAGTCGAACTTTACTAGACCAAGCTCTTCGACATCCTTCTTATCGAGTTGGGTAACAGATTCACTCTCCGATGTCTCCGTGTAGATTGGGACGTATTGATCCAAGTCATCGGGTGCGATAACGACGCCACCAGCGTGTTTGCCGCGATTACGGACCAATCCTTCGACTTCTATTCCCCGTTTCACGATAGTTTCTACATCGGGATCCGAGCGTACCATCGATTCTAATTCCGACACTTCGGCGATTGCCTCAGCGATGGGTATGGGTTGTACACCTCGAATCGGAATGAGACTCGCAATTTTTTCTGCTAGTCTTCTTGGCTTCCCCAGCGCGCGAGCTGCATCTTTAACAGCCACCTTTGATCCAAACGTGTTGAAGGAGACAATTTGTGCGACGCTGGCGCGACCATACAAGTTTGTGACGTATTCAATCACTTCATTCCGACGATTCATACAAAAATCAATGTCAAAATCGGGTAAAGAAACTCGTTCTGGGTTGAGTAATCGCTCAAACATCAGTTCGTATTCGATTGGATCAATATCGACAATCCCCAAAACATATGCGACCAGAGATGCCGCGCCGGATCCCCGGCCTGGTCCCACAGGAATCTTTTGTTGCTTTGCCCATGAGACAATATCACCTACTATTAAGAAATACCCGGCGAATCCCATTTGCTTGATCACTTCCAGTTCCGTTTGAAGCCGATTGACATACACCTCTTGGTCAGAAATTTGCTTGTTTGCCTTTTCCTCAGCTTCAAACACAGCATTTAATCGTTCGTGAGCAATTTCATCAATCAGTTCTTCCGGCGTACCCTTTCGCTCGGTACGAAACTGAGGTAGGTACCGACCGGAAGGAATTTCCACGGTACACCGCTTTGCGATCTCGTTAGCATTCTCTATGGCATCTGGCAAATCTCTGAACAGTTCCGACATTTCTTTTGGCGACCGCAAATACTGTTGCTCACTGTAGAACTTTTCGTGTTCCCCGTTTCCGATTCGTTGTTTGTGTGCGACACAAAAACGGGTTTCATGAGCGCTGTAGTCCGCTTGATCGACAAATCGGACGTCATTGGTCGCGACAAGAGGAATCCGAAGTTCTTGAGCAAGGTCTACAGCATGCGCAATGTAGTCTTCCTCTTGATCCCTACCAGTTCGAGTCAGTTCTAGGTAGAAACGGTTCGAAAATATCTGTGCAAATTCATCGGCTGCTTGCGTTGCACCCTCGATATCGGAGTTTGTGATAAGCCTTCCGATCTTGCCGTGGATGCCACCAGAGAGTGCAATCAAACCATCAGCGAGCGAAGTTAATTGCTGCATCGTGATACAACTATGAATCTCGTACTTCGTGTACGCGATAGTCATCAGCTTGTACAAATTTCTCAGACCATCTTGATCCTTCGCGAGAAGTACCAGTCGATCACGGTTTTCTGAACCGTCCAATACGCGAACATCAGTACCAAAGATGGGTTTCACACCCTTTGCGCGCAGTTTGTGTTGAAACTGCCAACATGCAAAGAGATTGGTTAAGTCGGTCAGTGCAACAGCAAAAATTTTGCGTGTTTTACATCTTTCCGCGAGACGGTCAATACGAACAACACTATCGACGATGGAATACTCGGTATGTAAGGAAAGATGAGCAAACGACTTCATAGCTGCTCAAACAGGTCCGGGGGCTGAGAATTCACTTGCAACGCGTCGGCCACAGGTCGGAATGATTTTCGGTGAATTGGACAAGGTCCGTGAGTTTTAAGCGCGTCGATGTGTTCTGCTGAATAGTAACCGAAATTCACATCAAATCCATATTCCGGGTGTAGTATTGAATATTCCATCATCACGCGATCGCGTTCTACTTTGGCAAGGATGCTCGCGGCACCTATTGCCTCCACTTTCGCGTCGCCTTTGACGACGGTTTGAGTTGGGCAATCAATGCGGGGCGCTTGATTTCCGTCAATCAATGCGAGTTCCAAGGGAACTTGTAACTGATCGAAGGCACGACTCATCGCGAGCAGTGTTGCTTGAAGTATGTTCAATCTGTCGATCTCTAAAACTTCGGCTCTCCCGATGCTCCAAGCTAAGGCACTGTTCCTGATCTGTTGTGCGAGATCGTTCCGCGATGATGGCGAGAGTTTTTTTGAGTCAGTGATTCCGGCGATCTTGTTGCTCGGATCTAGTACGACTGCGGATGCAATGACTGGGCCGGCAAGCGGTCCTCGACCCGCTTCGTCGATTCCGCAAATTCGATGGGCTGCTGGTAAAACTGGATCGGGAAACAAACTCATGTACTAACTACACTCTTACCAATCAACTCTAAAACTGCACTTGCTGCTTTGTCCGCGTTGTTTTGTCGTAAAGTGTGATGTAATCGATCGTATTCTGCGAAAAAGTCATTCTCCGATTGGGAACGGCGCAACTCGGTCGCTAGCTGAGATGCTAGAATCTCTGCTGTCGCTCGATGCTGGATGAACTCTGGGACCACCTCTTCATTAGCTAGGATGTTGGGTAGCGCAACTCGCGGTGTGTGTAGCAAGGATCGAACGATTGCGTAAGTGAGCCACCCTATCCGATAGGTTACAACCATCGGGGTGCGTATCAACATAGCTTCAAGTGTGCTCGTGCCTGATTTCACCAGTGCCACATCGGCCGCCGCTAGTACCAGTTGAGAATTTTTGTCTGTAATTCTGAGGTCGACTTCCGGAAAGTGGCTCTGTTCATGTCGTAGCACAGTACTCGCTTCAGCTTGACGGCTAGGGACGACGAATTGGCTCGACTCGGGATTGAGTTTCATTCGAAAACGGTCGCATGTCTCTAGGAAGAGTTCCTTGTGAAAATTCACCTCTGAGAAGCGACTACCTGGCAATAGTGCGACCACTACGGCGTTTAACGAGAGACCTAAGGTTTGTCGAGCGTGCGCTCTCGAAGATTCGCGATCCGTGGTTGGTTCGATCTCATCCGCTAAGGGATGACCTACGAACATCGTTTGTATTTGTGCGTCGTTGTAATACTGGGGCTCAAAAGGATATAGGGTCAGAAGTAAATCTGCACATCGTTCGATCCGATTCGCGCGGCCGCGTCGCCATGCATAGACGGAGGGGCTCACATAGTGTACTGTTGGGACCCCGCGCGCTTTAAGTTGTTTCTCAAGCTTAAGATTAAAGACATTAAAGTCTACGCCAATCATAACGTCCACGTACGCGAGCTGATCTGCCAACGATGTGATGAGACTTAGTAGTTCGGGTAGACGTTTTATTGGTTCTAAGAATCCGTTGAACGAAAAACGATCCATAGATTCAAGCGATTTCAAACCTTGTGTTGCCATCTGTGTACCACCAACACCCAGAAACTCGACATCGGAGTGTTTTCGACGCAATGCATGCATGAGTTGAGCTCCGAGTACGTCCCCGGAGGCTTCTCCTGCTACGATGCCGATTTTCATACTTCAGATTTTGGTCAATGTGTAGCCATGAACGCCGCGCCGAAGCCAGAGTTCAAATCCAAACGTAGGGAAGTATAGTGGCGCGACGTTCGTCAGGGATGAACGTCTGACAGTTGTTAAATCTTGCGTGCCGCGACGAGCAATTCAGTCGTGCACGACAATACGTCTCCAACGAAGGCATTACAGAGAAATTTTGAGGTGTCCCGCCGGGAGTGGGTCACTTCACAAGTCAAACGCAACACATCACCCGGTACTATGGGTCGTTTGAATCGAGCCTTATCAATGCCAACAAGATAGTAAATATAACCGTCTTGTACCGGTTTAATTCCTCGGGAAATCGAAGCCAGAATCCCCGACAGTTGAGCCAATGCTTCGACTATCAGCACCCCCGGCATAATTGGATTGCCCGGAAAATGACCCTGAAAAAACGGTTCGTTGATCGTTACGTTCTTAATCCCGACTATCTTGTTCCCGGAATCGATTTCGATTACACGGTCTACTAACACGAATGGGTAGCGATGTGGCAGGTACTCTTGAATCTGTATTGTGTCTAACATGAAATTACTATGTGCGTTTACTCTTTTTCTTGAAGCTTCTTTTCGAGTTCAGACACTCTTTGTACCAGTTCTTCCAGCTTGGTGAATCTTAAAGCATTGCGGCGCCATATCTCGATGGGGGCATGTAGCGTCGCACCTTGATAGGTTCCCGGTTTGTCAATCGAACGGCTCACGTAAGTCATCGCACCAATTGTTACTCCACTTGCAACGTTTAGCGGACCGGAACCGGCGATGCCGACTCCGCCGGCAAGAACACAGTGTGAACCGATCGTCACGCTACCTCCCAAACCGGTGCAGCCACACAACATGGAATGTGCTCCCACGATGCAATTGTGTCCGATGTGGACTTGGTCATCAAGCTTGACGCCGTCTTCAATGACTGTATTTTCGATCGCACCTCGATCTATTGTACTACTGGCACCAACAACCACATCGTTACCGATTTTAACGCCTCCGAGTTGCTTGATGTGTTGTAATTTACCATCAGCGTCAGGGATGAACCCAAATCCATCAGCACCGATTATGACATTCGCTTGGATTGTACACCGTTGACCAATTTCCACGTTATCGTAAATGCTAACGCCACTGTGAACGTGAGTGTCTTCCCCTAATATGCTCCCTGCACCGACGGAAGTATGTGCACCAATCTTTACCTTGTCTCCAAGTACAACATTAGGTCCGATTGTTACAAACGGACCGATTCCTACTTCTGCTCCTATTTGGGCTGTGGTATGAATGTCAGTTTCTGTGCTGATACCGCTCGGAACGGTCTCGTTGCGAGGAAACAGGTGCGACGCTTTAGCATACGCGAGTGAAGGATTGTCTACAACGAGAGCATTGACCGGGCATTGATCGGCATCGTCTGACGCCAGAATCACAGCAGACGCTTGGGTCTTCTGCAGATAGCCTCGGTAATAAGGATTTGAAAGGTGTGTTAAATCGCCCTCTTGGGCATTCACCAGTGTAGCAATACTGTGTATCGGAACTGAGGGACTTCCGATTAGAACTGCATCAATGTGGCGCGCGATTTCATCTAACGTGTACACGAAGCGGCCATTACGTCAGAGTGGTGTCTATTCACCTCCCTCTGAAGTTTCGTCAACATCATCTGCTTCTGAGTCGTCTTCGGTTTCCGTGAGTTCCTCGGGAAGCCCTTGTTCCATTCTTTCATTGAGCTTTTCGATGACTTTCGGAGTAATGTTGTGCTTATCGTTTAAATGTAAGAATATCTGTTCTTGAAGGTCAAGACGAAAAATAGCATCGTACCCTTCAACGGCGATAATGTCTGTCATCACGGCTTGAAAGAGCGGTGCTTGTTCTTGTAGATACAACTGAAGTTTGGCTGATTGATCTGAGTTGAGTTGCTGTTCTCCGTTTTGGAGTCTTGTCGATTTGCTGTTGATGTCAAGCTCTAACGCTGTTTTCTCGATGTCTGACATGATGTCGATATCCGTTCGGTATTTTGCGGACAAAATAGTAATTTCGTCTTGCAACGCTTTCAACCGATCGATTTCAGGTTGATATTCTTTTTGCCATTCCTCTTGTTTTGCTTTGCCGTCTTCGGTTCCAAGAATTGCAGCAGTTACGTGGATTGCGGCGATTTTGAGTTGCGCAAAAGCGGATACACCGAACGTGACCAAAAGACAGACAACGCTGATACGAAAAATACGAGAAATCATAGGAACTCCCTAATAGGTGGAATACTTGGGCTGCGTGTTCTCGCAGGAAAACCACAGCGAGAAAATTATAGGCACATTTGAAATGAGCGGATTACGTTCCATAAGTGGTGAAAGGACAGCCTAAAACCTCTGACCTACTTCAAACGAAAAAGTTTCCACCTCATCGAAGTCAGCGTGGTTGAAAGGGTGCGTCAATGAAATGGACATTGGTCCCATCTGCGTGAGCCATGAAACACCTATACCAACTGAGAAGCGCAATTCTTTAAACGTCGGCGCGAAACATCCAACGGTGTCTTCATCGCAACTTGTACTAAAGACATTCCCTGCGTCTAAAAACACGACTGATCGAACTTGCCCTAGATTCTCGAGAAATGTCAGCGGGAACACTAACTCAAGCGAACCTTCGATTTGAACGTTGCCGCCGAACGGTTGGCCGTGTGGAGAGAAGCTGATAGTATTTGCCGGCGGATTACTTCGAGGACCTAGTGAATACCGTTCATAGCCACGTACTGAACCAAAACCCCCGCCATGAAAATGTTCGAAAAAAGGAAACCTCTCGGTATCCCCGTACGCCTCACCGACACCGAGGTTGGTACGCAAATGCCAAGCCCAACTAGTCCCTTTGTTTCGAAACGGAAAGTACCAATCGCCACGAAACGTCGCGCGCATGAACTGTAATCCACTACCCGGTAACGAAAGTTCCAATGCAATCTCCTGGCGGTTCCCGCGAGTTGCAAAAAGGGTGTGATTTAACAGGTTGTTAGACCACAGCCCTTCAACCTTGTAGTTCAAAAACTTCGATCCGGCATTGTCAACAAACTGCGAAATTTGTAGTGCTTGGTCGTATCCGTCGGTTACGTCAGTCCACTCGCCTCGTCCTGAGAACTGCAAGCGTTTGAAGTCTCCGATCGGAAAACCAAAGTTAGCCCCCGCGCCGTATGAACTCGTAGAAAATCTCGTGAAAGACTGAAGGGAACTGTAATCGGTATCGTTGAAATAAACACCAAGTCCCCGGCTCACGCCATCTTCCGTGAAATAGGGATTAAGAAAACTGAAGTTCAAGCTCCTGGCATATTCACTGTAATTCATTTGAACACTCAAACTGTTCCCGCTCCCGCCAATGTTGGACTGTTCGAAGGAACCGCCGATTAATAAACCACCATATTTCTGATATCCCACAGTACCGCCAATAGCACCTGTTGGTTGTTCCTTAACGGAAACATTGACGTCTATTTGATCATCAGTCCCAGTCACTGGGTCCATGTCAACATTAACAGTGTCATTTTCGAAATAACCCAATCGCTCCAAACGGCGCTTCGATCTATCAATTAGCACGGTAGACGCTCGAGCCCCTTCGAGTTGCCTCATTTCTCGCCTCAACACACCATCCTGAGTCACAACATTCCCCGTGAAATTGATCCTGCGTACGTATACGCGTTTTCCCGTATTTATGACAAATCTGAGGTCTACGGTGCCGTCGTCTTTTATCGTCGGATACCCAGGTGCCTCGGCGAACGTGTAACCGTTGTTGCTGAGATATTCGGTAAAGAACTTTTCTACTGCTTTAATTTTGGCGTAAGAAAATGTTTCTCCCTTTTCAATACGGTATAAAGGATGATTTTTAATAAACTCTAACAATCGATCGGGATCAATATCTCCAAAGTCGCCCAAAACTTCGATGTCGTCAACGACAAATTTATCGCCTTCATCTATTGCGATAGTCAAGTAAACATGTTTACTATCTGGTGCCATGCTCACATCCACGGACACCAATCGAAATAGCACATAACCACGGTTTTGATAGAACGCTTGTAGTGCCTCCAAATCTCCTTGCAGTTTCTGTCTGGAATATTGATTTTTTCCAGTCATAAATCCTAGTAGGGTAGGTTCTTTGAGTTCCATGGCTTCCAATAACGTCGCCTTACTAAACGACTTGTTGCCGATGAACTCAATTTGCCGAATACTCGACTTTTTCCCCTCGTCAATAGTGATATTTATCGCCACTCGGTTCGGTTCCAGATCATCAATCGTTACATCTATGTTTGCGGTGTATTGTCCTTGTGCAACGTACTGTCGTAATAGTTCGAGCTTCACTCGTTCGAGTGTGGCTTGTTTGAATATCTCTCCTTCTCGAAGACCTTGTCCAGCCAAGCCTTCGAGTAGGTCTTCAGTTTGAATGGCTTTGTTCCCTTCAATGGATATTGAATCAATCCATGGTCTTTCCTTGACTTCTACTACCAGTTCATTCCCGTCTCGAGCTACGGTCACGTCGTCGAAGTAACCCGTTTCAAATAACTCTCGGATCAATGTACGAATCGCCAATGCGTCGACCTCATCGCCCATCTGCATCGAGATTTGATTGAATATTGTTCCGGTAGAGACGCGTAACAGACCCTTCAATCGTATGTCTTCGACTTCGAAGTTGTCGCTTGCGCAAATACTCAAAGTAATTGCACATATCCCAATAGCCAACAGGGCACGAAACCCGGACTGTTTGATGGTTGAAACCATATTGTTCGTTCCTAAGGAAAAATCTCTCTAAAGTTGATGTGTTCGTACCGCGACAACATCAACAGCACCACTTTGCTAACGATACTGTACCACAGAAAATCGTTACGAATCTCTTCTCTCCAACACACAATGATATCCGATTTTGCCTAGCTAGGAATGAATCGCGTGATATCGTTGAAGAACACGAGAATAAACAAACCGCCAATGAAAAAAATTCCCACCATTGTGGCAATTTGTTGGACTTTCAACGGCACTGGTCTGCGCATGATCATTTGGGCAGTCGCGTAAACGATATGACCGCCGTCAAGCACAGGAATGGGTAATAAATTAATCAGACCAAGACTCACCGATAGCATGCCTAGCAAGGCCACATAGTCCACAAAGCTTGATTGCACAGTCGTCCCAGCGTAATGAGCAATCGAAACGGGACCAGCCAGATTACTAGGACTCATCTGTCCGGTAATCATCTTCCCGATTGATGTGATGATGAGCGTTGTATAGTCCCAGGTTTGTTTGATTCCACCCCACAAGCCTCCAAATATTCCAGGCTGAACAAGAGTTGTTGGGTGGCCACGTTCAACTCCAAGGAGACCAATCACAGTGCCATCTGGTTGCACAGATCCTTTCGGTGTGGCGACCACGAGGTGTGGGTTTCCGTTCCGTTCAAACTGCACAGTGATTTCTTGATCCGGCGAATTTCTTACGATTTCGACTAGTTCATTCCATTCTCGCACCGGTTGACCGCTGATTGCGACTATGTGATCTCCGGCCTGCAGGCCTGCCTTTTCGCCAGCAGAGTCCGCTCTCACAGCCTCCAGAACAGGTAGATAACCAGGAGCAAATCCTAATTCGCTCAGGAGCATCGGGTCTTTTTCGGTACTCAGCCAATTATCGATCGCGATTGAATAGTTCTTATTCCTTGATCCGATCTCCGTCGTGAGCACTATCGATCCTGAGTCACCGATACGACGTAGTAGTTGCGCCGTGACTTCCGTCCACTGCTCCACCGGTACGCCATCAACTGATACGAGTTGCTCGCCTGGTTGCAACCCTGCTTGATCGGCTGGTGAATCCGGTTCGACTGTCCCAATATAGGGAACCGGCGTCGCTACCCCACCGAGTAGTATTGCCCAAAACAATAAGACAGCGAGCACAAAATTTGCACCGGGTCCAGCGGCAGCTATTAATATTTGACGCCATGGAGCTACTTTATCGAACGCCTTTGCTTCCATTTCAGGAGTCACATCCGGTTGATTGCGCGTATCAAGCATAGAGATGTAACCGCCTAAAGGGATGACGCCGAGCACGAAGTCGGTGCCAGATTTAGATTGCCACTTAAACAATGGGGGGCCAAAGCCAACTGAAAATCGCAAGACCTTGACGCCTAGCCGACGCGCAACGATAAAGTGTCCGAGTTCATGGACTGACACCAAAATCAGGAATGCGAACACTAACGCGCAGATATATATCAAAAGTTCCATTTTTGTGCTAACTAAGCGCGGGAAATACTGATTTCATTGTAACTACAAGCAAAGACAACAATGGCGCGTTGAAGTTCGCGGGTTTTTGAGGGCAATTACTTCAAACAACGCAAAAATAAGTACAAACTGAGAGCGCCATGAGAGAGTCGAACCGGTCCAGAAAACCACCGTGGCCAGGTAGCAGATTACCTGAGTCTTTCATATCGGCTGTCCGTTTGAGGGCACTTTCAAACAGGTCTCCAAAAATCGCGTAAAGAACCGCGATTGGCCATAACCAAAATGTGTGAAACTCTATCCAATTTAAGATCTGATCAAACAAAAACAAGCAAGACAGACCACCGATGAATCCTCCAATCGTGCCTTCCCAAGTCTTGCTGGGACTGACGTCCGGGTGTAGTTGTCGCGTACCAAAAAAGTTTCCTATTAAGTATGCGAAACTGTCGGTCGCGCCAGCGACCGCGATTACGGCGATGAGTGTGTAGCCGCTCGCATCAATCTCGCTGAAGGCCAATATTGATCCAACCGCAACGATACCTCCAGCAGGTAGTAGTAGCGCTCGATTCGACAGAACTCTTCGCAAGCCTTTGAAGAACAGTACCGCCACGATGCCGAAGGTCCAAACAGCGAGTGATGCACCAACGATTAAGTCATCGAGATTTACTTCAACAAAAGTCAAAACCACCGCTACGAGTATGAACAGACCCGCATACACGCACTTAGCCCATACTGCCTTGATGCGTGCAATGTCACACCATTCCCACAAGATCGCGAAAAATACGCAACAATAGATAACGAAGAGCCATGTCCACAGCCGCAACTCGCGCGTGAGATAGAGAATCGCTAGCAACGCTAGCGGTGCAACGATCAAGACTGTGATCAGCCTTGGGAGAAAGGACTTTGGGATCTTAATAAGACGCTCGGGACTTAGTTTCTTGTGCGCGGGTACCGAATCGGCGATGCCGAGTTGAATAGTCGTCGAACGCCTCTAACAGATTTTTTTGTCCAAAATCGGGCCAATACGTGTCGGTAAAGAATAGCTCCGCGTACGCGAGCTCCCACAATAAAAAGTTACTAATCCGCACGTCGCCGCCCGTGCGAATACACAAGTCGACTTTCGGAATGTTCAAAGCTCTCGGTAGAGCAAGATGCCGACTGAACTCTGTTTCATCAATTTCGTCGGAGGCTAAATCGCCGGTTTCAACGTCGGTTGCGATGGACTTTGCAGCTTGTACGATATCCCAGCGACCGCCATAGTTGAGTGCAATAATGAGTCGAAAAGTTTTGTTATTTTGGGTTACCGTCTCACCTTCTTTCATATGCCGTTGCACTTCTCGTGGGAGCATGCTACGATCACCAATGAAATCTAATTTCGTATCGCGTTCATGAAGCGCTTGCAATTCTCGTTGGATGGTCTCCGAGACAAGTTCCATGAGTAAGTCGATCTCGGGTTTAGGTCGTTGCCAGTTTTCTGTGCTAAAAGCAAACAGCGTTAGGTGAGTAACTCCAAGATCCCCACATGCTTCAACTACCGGACGAACATTGCGAGCACCATGGCGATGCCCCGCCAATCCAGGCAACTGTTGCTGGCGCGCCCAACGATGATTACCATCCATGATAATCGCGACGTGTTTCGGTATTAGGCGTTGAGTTTGATTTAGCTTATCGTTCAACCCACTCGCCCTACGCAGTATCTTCGACCCGTAAACAACTACCCAAAATTCTTAAAACTCTAAGAGATCTTTGACCTTCTCCTCCAATAAGGCTTCGACATTGTTGATTTTGTCATCAGTGATTGCTTGAACTGCGACTTCTGCATGATGTCCTTCATCTTCGGTCGCAAGTTTTTCCTTGACTAGTTCTCGAACATCAGCGATGGCATCGCGGCGAATGTTCCGAATGGCAATTCTGGCATTTTCTGCTTCACTACGAGCGTGCTTGACTAGTTCTTTACGATTTTCTTCAGTTAATGGCGGCAACGGCAAGCGGATGACCTCACCATTGTTATTTGGAGTTAGTCCGATATTACTAGCCAGAATCGCTTTCTCAATGTCGTTAATGAGTGGTTTTTCCCAGGGTGAAACTACTAGCGTACGACCTTCTTCAACGGTAATTGATGCCAATTGTTTAATTGGAGTGGGTGCTCCGTAATACGCAAGCGTCACCGTGTCGAGTAGAGCTGGATTCGCTCGTCCGGTACGAATCCTTGCGAACGCATCGGAAAGAGCGTCGCAACTTTTATCCATTCGGGTACTTGCGTGGTCTTGAATTTCGTCAATCATTTTGAACTACTATCGCTTGAATTGTCGATCAACGTACCACAGTTTTCGCCAGCGACAACTTTCGTCATTGCTCGATGGTCGTCGTGTTTGTACACAATGATAGGAATATTGTGTTCCTTACACATAGTGAATGCAATAGCGTCCATGACTTTCAGTCCCCGTTGTAACACTTCATCGAAAGTCAAGGTTTCAAACCGACGCGCAGTTTTCTCAATTGCGGGATCGACGTCATAGACCCCGTCTACCGTAGATGCCTTGAGAACGACCTGAGAAGAGAGCTCGACCGCTCGCAGAGCTGCCGCGGTGTCAGTTGTTACCAGAGGGTTGCCAGTCCCTCCAGCACAAATCACAACATGTTCTGTAGTTAAATAATGTAAAGCTTCGTGTCTTGCAAAGCCTTTACTGATGCCGTTAATGGCATGGGGTGTGAAGACGACAGACTTCACATCTACTGTACTCAACGCATCGCGCAGCAGAGCCGCATTCATCACCGTCGCGAGCATCCCAATGTGATCCGCAGTGAGTGGGCTGATTCCTAGCTCCGGGGCGACTCTCTCGAGATCCCGACCTCGGAATATGTTGCCACCACCGGTGACGATCGTGATTTGGACACGGGCTCTAAGTAGTTCGGCAATTTCTGCAACCAAAGAACGCACAACACCTGCAGCCACCACTCCGGACTGCGACGAATTTAACGCTTCTCCCGATAGCTTGAGAGTTATGCGCTGATATTTCATGGAACGGATTGAATTGTGTGGACGTTGTTGTCGATGGACTTAGTCTACTCTAGACTCTCTCCCACTTGGTACCTTACAAAGCGTTCGCACTTTGCACCTTCCTTCCCCAACAGCGCTCCGACAGTCTGATCCCGGTCCCAGATATAGGCTTGTTGGTCCAAACATGACTCACTCTGGAATTTCCTTAGTTTGCCTTTGACGATGCCTTCCACAATGTGTTCTGGTTTCCCCATTTCCAAAGCTTGAGCTTTATACACTTCAGTTTCTCGCGCTATGACTTGCTCGGGTAGCTCGGCGGTACTTACAACTAGTGGATTGTCAGCTGTAACGTGCATGGCAATGTTTTTGTTGATCGGACCGACATCTTTGCTGAGTTCGACGATCGCACCTACTATCCCGTTCGAATGCAGATAACCTGAGACCACACCTTCTTCAGTGTGGAGCGTAGCTACGCGACGAATCGAGATGTTTTCTCCAATAGCGGACACAAGTTCGTTCTTCTCGTCTTCGAGTAATGGAATCGTTGCATCCCCCTGTTCAATCGCGACCTCGATCACTCGGTCACAAAACCTCACGAAGCGTTCGTTGCGTGCAGCAAAGTCGGTCTCAGTATTGATCTCGGCAATTGCACCGCGTTTCTGGTCATCCGAGATTAGAACCGCGAGACGACCTTCCGAAGCTGTTCGATCAGCTTTTTTCGCAGCCTTCACCGCACTTTCTTTGCGCAATACGTCCAGAGCTTTCTCGATGTCCCAGTCTGCTTTTTCGAGTGCGTTTTTACAATCACCGAATCCCACTCCAGTCCGTTCGCGCACTTCTTTAATTTTCGCCATGTCAGCCATTTCGTCGTATTACTCCGTCTCGCATATCTCTAGATTAGTCCTTTGATTCTTCCTCTGGTGGCGAATCTTCGTCGGCTGGATCAGAATCTTGGGTTTCTTCCTTCGTCGCTTCAGTCTTCTCCGTAGTAGTAGGATCTTCTTCTGAGTCCGCTTTAACCTCCTCGTCGGTCTCGGCAGACTCCTCGGTCTCTGTGGTGGTGTCTTCCACATCCTCTGCAGCGTCCTCAGTCTCCGAGGTAGTGTCCTCCACACTCTCAGTAGATTCCTCGGTCTCTGCGGGTGTGTCCTCCACATCCTTGGCAGCATCATCGGCAGTCTCCACCACCTTTTCCACCGGTGGCGCACTCTCGCCGGCAAACTCTTCCGCTGCAACGCCACCTTCCGCCATTCGTTTGCCCACCAAAATTTCGTCAGCGACGGCGGTGACGTACAAGCGAATCGCCCGAATGGCGTCGTCGTTCCCGGGAATAACCCAATCGACACCTTCAGGATCGCTGTTCGTGTCAACGACCCCGACGATCGGGATACCTAATTTGTTCGCTTCCACTACGGCGATGCGTTCATACATGACGTCAACTACGAATAATGCATCCGGGAGTCCGCCCATGTCTTTTATACCGCCTAGGCCACGTTCGAGCCGATCCATCATGCGTTGTTTTTGTAGCGCTTCTTTCTTGGTAAGCAGATCAAAAACGCCGCGTTCTTTTTGTGCTTCTAACTCTTTTAGTCGGCGGATCGATTGGCGAATCGTCTTGTAATTCGTCAGCATCCCTCCTAACCAGCGCTGGTCAACATAGGGCATACCGACGCGCACTGCTTGTTCGCGAATCACGCGCTGGGCGGCGCGTTTCGTGCCGACAAAAAGGATCTTCTGTTTCTGCTCGGCCATCGCCCGTATAGCCGCCAAGGCTTCGTTCATCGCGACCAGGGTACGGTCTAGGTGGATGATGTGCACATGATTCCGCACACCGAATATGTAGGGGGCCATTTTGGGATTCCAGTAGCGCGCCCGGTGTCCAAAATGTACGCCGGCGGCTAGCATATCCCGAATGCTTAATTCACTCAATGTTGTTCTCCAGGTTGTTGTGCACCAAAGATGCGTTGATACACAATCAGCCATTGAATCCGTCTCCCTAAAGCGATTTCACTTCGGCAGACCACCCGCAATGAGCTTGGGTTGTTGCGTATCTAGTTATTCATCAATCTATGCGATTGACGTTCAGTGTCGGGGTATTGTAACCAACCAACGAGAAGTACTTGTGCATTAGGAGCTAAACGAGACATCATCGAGTCTAACCACCGTTACAATTTTCGCAATTCTTCAATTGTTTCATGCGGTGACTGTCTTTACCACTCTCCTTCCCGAGGAGAAAGAAAAAATGCGAGCGGCTGGCAACGCCGCCGCCAGCGTGCTTGATATGATCACGCCGTTCGTAATACCAGGTGTGTCGACCGACGACCTGAATACTCGATGTCATGACTATATCACAAACGAATTACAGTGTGTTCCAGCACCGCTGCACTACACTACGAGCGCGGACATACCACCTTTTCCAAAGTCAATCTGCACCTCGGTCAATCAAGTAGTCTGCCATGGCATTCCTTCTCCGACAAAGGTCTTAAAGGATGGCGACATCGTAAATATAGATATAACCGTAATTAAAGATGGTTTTCATGGTGATACTAGTAAGATGTTTTTCGTCGGTAAGTCGAAACCGTTCGCTAAGCGCTTAGTCGAGATCACTCAAGAGTGCTTGTATCGAGGTATTCGCGCGGTCAAACCTGGGGCGAGGTTGGGCGATATCGGTTACACAATTCAGTCATTCGCCGAAGATCACGGATATTCCGTCGTGCGGGAATTCTGCGGACACGGCATCGGAAAAAAGTTTCACACCGCGCCGCAAGTGGTGCATTACGGTCGTCCGGATACAGGCGCGTCATTGATTGAGGGCATGGCATTCACGATTGAACCGATGATTAACTTGGGGCGACGCCACGTGCGTATCCTTTCGGATCAATGGACTGTTGTCACGGCAGATCGAAAGCTTTCAGCTCAATGGGAACACACCATTCTTGTGACCGCAAACGGTTACGAAGTCTTAACACTTCGAGACGAAGAGCAATTTGTCTGAAGTCTTAGAGCTCTGTTGCGAGCTAATACGTCGCGAATCGATTACGCCCCAGGATGACGGTTGCCAAGACCTCATCGCTGAAAGATTGGTCGCGCTAGGATTCAATGTTGAATCCTTACCTGCTGGCGGAGTCTCCAACTTGTGGGCGACCCACGGCAACTCTGGTCCACTACTTGTCTTTGCTGGTCACACCGATGTAGTTCCCGTCGGTTCGTTAGACCGATGGACGAATCCACCTTTCGAACCTACGATAACAGGAGATTGGCTCTACGGTCGAGGAGCTTGCGACATGAAGTCTGGCGTCGCGTCGATGATCTTAGCGATTGAGCGATTTGTCGAACAAAACCCGCAGCACCAAGGCATTCTTGGCGTGCTGCTTACCAGCGATGAAGAAGGAATTGCAACGCACGGTACCAAATACGTTATGCAGATATTCAATGAGAGAAATATCAACATCGACTGGTGCGTAGTTGGGGAACCTTCTTCCTCAACGACACTAGGTGATACGATTCGCGTCGGGCGGCGCGGTTCGCTCTCCGGGACTCTGAGTGCGAAAGGGACGATAGGTCACGTCGCGTATCCCGAACTCACGCCAAACGTCGTACACGAACTCGTAGCACCTCTGAAGACACTAGCGCAAAAGAAATGGGATCAAGGCAACAAACACTTCCAGCCGACTACCTTTCAAATATCAAACATTCATGCAGGTACAGGTGCGGATAACGTAATTCCAGGTGAGTTAGAAGTACAGTTCAATTTTCGGTTCAACACCGAACATACCCCAGAATCTTTAAAACAAACTGTGGTTGAAGCACTCAGTGCGGTAAACCCAAAAGTTCATACCGATATCACCTGGTGGAATTCAGGATTACCCTTTCTGTCACAGCAAGGAATTTTGACTCAAACGACCATCGATGTGGTGCAAGACGTAACCGGATGCTCGCCTAAGCAATCTACAGGAGGAGGAACCTCGGACGCACGCTTCATCGTGCCGACTGGCACCGAAACTGTGGAACTTGGGCACCTGAATGTGACTGCACACAAATACGACGAACGCGTTTTGGTGGAAGATTTGGAGGTGTTAGCCCAGGTTTACGAGCGAATCATCGGACGCTTGCTAAGATGAAACGCTGGTGGATCGTTCTGGGGATAGTAGCCATGATCGTCATCTTTGTGGTCATGATCCCGGCACGAGCATATAGCATGATTTTTGAAAACTATGGAACTAATTTACTGGCTACGAAAGGAACAATTTGGTACGGATCGGGAAACGTAATCGTTGCAGGAAAGAACATAGGACGACTTAAGTGGCATTTTCGACCGATAGAGATTTTTACGGGCAAGTTGGCGTTTAACGTTACTATGCAAAATCAGAGCATTCACTTGGCCGGTGTATTGAAAAGGAGAATTTCCTCCACTGAATTTCAAGGAACGACAACTTTGGCGCATTCTCACGTAAACAAGGTTTTGTTGCCTTATGAGATTCTTGTCGAGGGTGCATTTGAAATTAACGATTTGTCGGTGAAGATTAACAATAAAAATCAATTGGAAGTTCTTTCTGGAAGTGTTTCTTGGGAAGGTGGGACTAGTCGCTATCGCGTAGATGATGAGACTCGAATCTTCAAAATGCCTGCTGTAGCGGGTGAACTAACTCACGCTGACGGTTTTGCGATGCTCAATGCACGCGATCAAGAAAAAAACATTCCTTTAATTACTGCCCGATTCCAACCAGAGAGTGGCCTGTTTGAAACGTCGCTCACACAACACATGCTAGAGTTGTCTCAAATGCCCTTTAGTTCTTCGGCTGATTCATCGGCAGTCGTCTTGGAAATCTCTAGGGAACTCTACTGATCAATGACAGCATACAACAAAGCTTGATACAGGATATTTAAGAAATGAAAGTGCCCGCAGCTATCGACCACTTGATTATTCCCATACGCGTAATAATCTTTTTAGGGCTTGCTTACGCCATTTATTTAGCCGTCCTATTTTTTGTCTTCGGTTCAGGGGACGATGAAACCGATGCAAACAGCGCTCCAGACTTTCCAATGCCCTCCGCGGTGTCGGTTGGTACGATCATTAGAGCAAATCTGTTTGGCGAGCTCCCTAAAGAAGAGGTCGAGCAAGTGATTGAAGAAACAACCCTAAATTTAAAGCTCCTCGGGATCTCATTTAACGAAGCTGACCCCGCTCTATCTAGAGCGTATATAGTAGGAAGAACGAAAGCAAGGGCTGTACGCTGCGCCGTAGGAACTCGCGTCGACGGCGTGGAAATCACCGACATTTTTGAGGATCATGTGCTTCTGCAACGCGCGGGAAGGAAGGAATCACTCTACGTGGAACAGCGAGAGCAGTTCATTACACCTGTAGAAGAAACCACGTTCGTGCCAGAGATTCCCAAGCTAGCTGAAGGACTCATCACTCAAGCCGAGCTAGCTGGTTCAGAAGACACTGAAGAATCGACGACGACTTCGCCAGAAGGTTGGGTTCGTCGATACTACGACACCCACCGTGAACAAATTGAAAACGAACCGAAAAAAGTCTTAACCGAAATGGGATTGTCTCCCGTAGCAGAAGAATCTGCTGCTGGATACCGCCTAGAAGTTGTTATGGCTGATCGTCTTGGTCTAAGCGCTGGCGACATCCTCCTTGCTGTTAATGGACACAGTGTTGGAAACGTCGAAGAAGACCTTGCGCGTCTTGAAGATCATCTTGAGGCTGACTCTCTGGAGTTGGAAGTCCAACGAGAGGACACAAAAATTACCCTAACTTATAAACCGAGCCAATGAAACATCTACTCAAAATATCCGCACAAAGCCTAATCTTCGTCTTAGGCGTTTCTCTTATACCGCACACTTTTGCGCAGGAAGAAGAAACGGAATATTCCATAAATTACCCCGATGAAATACCCTTGGTTGACTTCGTTCACGAAGTGGGTCGTATTACACAAAAAACGTTCATCTATGACCCAACTCAAGTTCGAGGTGATGTAATCGTCACTGCGGAAACCAAATTGACCGCAGAAGGTGTCTATTCACTCTTGGAAGCGACGCTCCGGGTGCGTAATCTTGTGTTAGCTGAGGGTGAAAATGGTGTTGTGAGCATCATCCGTAATCAAGATGCCCGCACGTACCACTTTGACGAAGACGGGGAGTTTGACACGGATCACAAATTTGTATCGCGCGTCATCAGCTTAGAGCATGTTTCCTCCCAAGAAGCAAGTCGTGTCCTGCGACAACTTGTTTCCGCATACGGGCACTTGCTACCCGTAATCAGACCCAATGCGATTGTGATCGCGGATCATGCCGCCAATGTTGAGAATGTCGTCAGACTCATTCGCCAACTAGACAGCGACGATGCTGCACAAATTAGCATTGTGCTTCCAATGAAACACGCGCTGGTGAGCGATGTCGCGCTGATGTTGCAACGAATCTTCCCTGAAATTCGATCAGGCTTGGGAGACACGGGCGTAGGTCGCCAAATCACGGTATTTGCCAACGAGAATAACAACACTTTGTTCATAAGAGGTACCGCAAGAGGCATCGCGTTAGTGTCTGAAACGGTCGAGATGCTCGACCAACCCTATACGATTACAAACACTACTAAACACTTCCCACTGCAACACAGTGACGCGGGACCGTTAGCCGATCTGTTGACTAACCTCTTCGTACAAGGAGGACCCGGTGGCGATCTTGCCGACACTTTTACCGGTTCCAGGGACATTACCATTCAGGCGGACCCGGACAACAACGCTATATTGGCAAGAGCCAATCCTTCGATTCTAGCAGAAATACAAAACGTCATCACACAAGTTGATATACCTAGATTACAGGTGTTGATTGAAGCAGCGATTGTCGAAATCACGGTCGAAAACAACTCAAGCTACGGTGTTGAATTTGGTGGGGTAGATGAGACCGGCGAGGAAATACCATTGGCTTCAACCTCTGTCAACGGTGTTATTTCTGGCTTACTATCTCGGCTCTTAGGCACCAACGTAGCCACCGACGACGAGACCAATACTGGTGTTGCTGAGGGTGCCGGTTTGTCTACGCTTTCAAACGTAACGACACCGACTATTGCCATCGCGAAGATTGATCCGAATGGAATCTCCTTTGGCGCGATCATCGCGGCACTTTCGGAGAATCAGAATTCTAACTTGCTTTCGACGCCGCATGTCATAACCACGGACAACCAGCAAGCAAGGATCTTTGTCGGTCAAGAAGTACCGTTTCGTACTGGGACCCTTAATATAAACGATCAATCTGGACAGGGTCCGGTGTCAACTGTAGACAGAGCACCTGTTGGAATCACACTGGAAGTCACCCCACAGATTCGCTCCGATTTAACAGTGCATCTTACAGTCTTTAACGAGATTTCCGCAGTAATTAGCCCGAGTTTGGGAATCGGTGAAGCTGGTTTTAGCGACATTGTTACAAATAAACGAGAATTGAGGACGGAAATTGTTGCGCAAAACAGACAAACGATTGTGTTGGGTGGTTTAATCCGAGACGATGTGACAAGTTCCATGCACAAGGTTCCGGGACTTGGTAGTATTCCACTTCTTGGCCGAATTTTTAGGAGTTCGGCGACGACCAAACGGAAGAACCACTTGCTGATTTTCATCCGTCCTACTGTAATCGAAGGTGCTGATGACATGCAGACCGTCTATGAACGGAAAATGGGGCGCATATGGCAGGTGGAGCTTGACTCGAAACACCCACCTGAAAGTGACGAAGTCCCCACTGTCGATGAGTTTTTCGACGGCAGACCTTAGAGCTCTTCGCTAGCGAAGCTGATACACGTCGAAACGTACTGTTCTTCCAGAGACGGTCCAATCAGGTACTAGGCTTTTAGCATCCTCAGTTCGTCGGCGTTTGACAACGATTCGGTCGCGTGTCCGACTCTTAGCGAGTTCGAAGATTTGCTCAATATCAGGGTCTTTTCGAGCTAGTACCTCTAGTATTTGCATCCGACGGACGGGCTTTGCGCTCTTGGGGTGCACTGGGAACATTGGATCGAAATAAACGACATCAAAGACTTCATTGGTGTCTTGCAAGTACCGTTCCGCGTCAGCACACACAACATTCGCCGTGCAGCCAAGTTCTTGCGCTAAGTATCTCGCCATGGCGCAAATCACAGGATTTACCTCAAGAATCGTCACTTCACAACCTAAAGCAATCAAGGTAAGTCCATCGATTCCCCAGCCTCCAAAAGCGTCTAATACGACTCGCCCCCGTCGTGCCATGCAGGCCTTCGCCAAGTGCGTGTTCCGAGCGTCGTCGATCTTAGTTCGAACTGAACGTTCTGAGATTACGAGGGGCTGTTCCGATGAATGGCACAGAGCTAACTCGCCCTGCTTACATCCCAAATACCAATCGGCGGCGGGTGCGGATTGAATATCTTTAAACTCGAGGTCCAAGGTCGAAGCAAGCTCTATGCCCTGATCATCGTCCGGTCGCAGAAAAATAGGTGTTTGAGCGGAATAGAAACGATTTAATTCAGCGACCGTCTCCTCTGTGGTTCTACTCGCCGAGGTCATACTCTTCTTGCGAACCAGATTTCTTCAGTCGGCCAACTTTGCGCCCATTCAGCATCGGCCCATTCATACCTGCTTTCACCATTTTCTGGTGCCCCTATTTCCAGCAGTCTCTCGATAGCAAAGCCATTTTCACTTAATAGCTTGATCCACTTACCATGAGGCAGTTGAAACTCAACTGTTGGAGGGTCAGTCCAGGGGAGTCGATACAGACCAAGATAAGGACGCAACAATCGAGTCTCGTTTCTGCTACTGTCGTCGTCTGGGCAACACAATTGCGAAATTACGTGGCACGTCATAAAGACGAGCTGACCATTCGATCTGAGTACGCGGGCTGCTTCTGGGATCCATTGATACGGATCCGCCCACAAGCTCGCACCGTATTCCGAAATAGCAAAATCGAAAGTTCTGTCCGGGAACGGTAATGTTTCTCCAAACGCTTCGACGAGGTGAACCGCATTCAAAGAGTCGGCGCGGAGTCTGTTTGCTGTCGCTAGTTGGCGGGGTGTAGGATCAATCGCAAAACACTCACCGCCTCGAGTAGCCATCCAAGAAGATACATATGCCGTACCACAACCAATTTCTAAACACCTCTTGCCCGCGAGACTGGCTGGTAACAATGGCACGTCCGCATTTGGCCATTGCCAAATCCCCCACACAGGATCCTGTGATCGCCACTTAGTTTCAGCGTCTTCAACATAGTCCTTAGCTTGTTTGGTCCAAGCCGCGCGATTGAACCGTTGATGTTGTTGTAACGAATTGGAATCGTTCATGTCGAAATTGCTAGAACTATATAGGGCTGATCGTGTCTAATCCGCCAATCACTGCCCCGATTTCAATTGATAAGGCGAGTCACCAGCCACATATAGTGGTAACGCTTGTTCTGGTAAGACACTCTGCGTTTTTCGTACTTGAGCTAATTCCAATACTGACTGCGCACGCAGTGTAATCTGATTGTCGGTAACAACATCTGGGGTTGTCGGAACGTCTTCTTCCGCTACTAGTTTATCTTCGTGTACACATTCCATTACATCGTCTTTCCAGCGAAATTGAGCAACGTAAAACCACCTGCGACGAGACCAGCGTACTAGAGTACAAGTCTGTCTCTCCGGACACATTTGTCGCACCTGCAATGCCATCGCGGTACTGGTAGGTATTACGACAACGTTGATACCCAATCCTAAGGCTATTCCTTGCGCGATCGATGCACCTAATCGTACTCCCGTGAATGATCCTGGCCCTGCAGAAAACGCCACTAAATCGAGGTCGATTCTCTGTACGTCGTTACTCTCTAGTAATTCGTCAACCATTTTGAGAATAAATTCGTTATGCTTTCGCGGTGCGATTAAACTGTGGCACGCAATCTTTGAACCAATATTAACAGCTACGGAACAAACATCTGAAGTTGTTTCTAACGCTAAAACCTGACACATGCTAATATGTTATCTGTAGAAACCGCCATCAAGAAATTACGGTCCATAGTACCTCAAGTAAAGGAATATGAGACTGTCCCACTACGCGAGGGCGTCGGCCGTACCCTCAAACGATCGATCACTGCACCACAACATTCGCCGCCATTCGATAATTCGGCAATGGACGGATACGCGCTGTGTGGTCCCAATCGAATCGAACCCGGAACAAGGTTTGAAGTTGTTGGCGAGAGCCGCGCAGGACATCCGTACGGTGAACAGCTCGATGAAGGACACGCTTGCCGTATTTTCACTGGAGCAGTGGTGCCGACAGGTACAACTACGGTCGTTTGTCAAGAAGATGTTCTAAACGGCGAAGGTAATGTCATGGTGAATCGTGAATGCGTCGGTATGGAAAACATTCGTAAGAAGGGAATGGATGCAACAAAGGGAATGACGATTGCATCGAACCGGGACGTACTTTCACCCTATTCCATTGGTTGGTGTTCCGCATTCGGGCTCACTGATATTGAAGTCGTCCGGCGGATCAAAGTTGCGGTTTTTTCAACAGGGGATGAATTACGCGATCCAGGGCAACAACTCCAACCCGGTCAAATTTACGAGTCTAATCGTACGGCATTAATCGCGCTGTTGCAATCGAAACCGGTCGAACTCGTGGATTTGGGACAACTTTCCGACAATCCCGATGAGATTAAACAGAGCCTATTGTCCATCGCCGGTGAAGTAGATTTAATCATCACTAGTGGGGGAGTTTCTGTCGGCGAATCTGACTTTGTACGTCCTGTGTTAGAAGAGATTGGTAAGCTCGAGTTCTTTTCTCTCGCGCTGAAACCGGGGAAACCTCTCGCCGTTGGAACCATAGAAAATGCACTGTTCTTTGGTCTCCCGGGGAATCCCGTGTCGACTATCGTCACCTACCTACTCTTTGTCGCTCCTACCGTTGATTCGATGTCGGGCATTCCGTGGCACCGGCCAACTCATTTCACGGCCAAGCTAACAACAAAAATTTCACACAAATCTGGTCGTCGAGAATACCAACGCGGCGTCTTTGTGGAGGACAATCGAGAACTAAGTGTTGCAACAACAGGTGATCAAAGTTCAAATCGTTTGGGTTCTTTTAAAGATTGCAACTGCTTAATAGTCGTGCCCGCGCATCGAGACGACTTAGAGGATGGAGAAATGGTCGATATTCTGCTCTTACCCAATCAAAGAAGTGTCTATTAGATCCGTGGTCTTCGTATTAGATTCTCGGACTTCTGCACGATTGACACTCTAAATAGACGGATACTTCAGTTCGTTCCTCAAAACACACATACCGCGCTCGTCATAACGTGTAAAGTTTAAAAGCGGCGAGTTTCAATTAATATGTAGTGGCTTTTTCGTCGATCACCGAAGAACTATTTATGAAATTTGTTCCTAGTCTCTTGAATATGTGATCAAGGGATTTTTGTTTCATTCAACACTACAGTAGGAAACTCAGTGTCATCCGCAACCTCCCAAAATTGTCTCTTCCAAAGTTTATGCCTATCGATGACCCGTAAGTCTTGTGAATTGAGACACCGACGCAAATACCACGCTGGAGCACTTCTCGTGGTAATGTTCTCCGGTGTTCTTGCTACCGCTCAAGAGTCAGAAGAGGATCAAATTGAGGAAGTAGTGGTTGTTGGGAATCTCGGCAGCCTTCCGATTGAGGAAGTGGAGACAGTTTACGGGTTCGCAAAAACATTATTACTGACGCCTCGTTCTGCCTCCTCTGTGAGTGATGAGATGATCAATCGTTTTGGTATTCGCGACATCGATGAACTGATTACTGTAGCTCCAGGTACTTTCACTCAGTCTTTCTTTGGAGTCGCGGGTGCGTTGGACATTCGAGGTACTCCAGGTGAAACCTACTTTCGCGGAGTCCGACGTCTAGACAACCCGGGTAATTACCCAACACCTATCGGCGCTTCTGATCGCATTGATATAGTTCGCGGTCCGGCTTCACCTATCTACGGTCCGGCTAAGATCGGAGGATACCTGAATTTCAATCCGAAGTCTGCCAGAATCGAACACACTGGTGAAATAGTTGACGAACGCACCGGTGCGGTGAGTATGGTCGTTGGCAGTTGGGACAAATTGATTGTCACAGGAGAATTTGGCGGTGCGACGGAGTTCAATGGCGAAGATTTCGGTTACTACCTCTATGCTGAAATTGAAAATTCCGGTTCCTACTATCGCAATAACGACGATGAACAGACCCTGCTACAAGCATCATTTGACGCTGATCTGAGCGAACGCGTTCACTTACACTTTGGTGGTATGTTTCATGCGTATACAGGACAACAGAACGCTGGATGGAATCGCCTGACCCAGGAACTCATCGATCGGGGAGTCTACATTACAGGTCGACCGCTACCATTGGATACAGATGGTGATGGTTTCATTTCACACCAAGAATTCGATATCGACGGGGATGGTTTCACTGACCTCAATCCCTTCGCGGCGGGGTTGGTGCCAGGCAATTCAGCTAGTCTCGACCCCGGTAGACCCGATGGTGATGTGTGTTCTATTGGCGATACTCTTATATTCGGTTGTTTACCAGACCTCCTGCGACTAGTGAACGTTGGCACTGCAATAATCGACGGTAGCTACAGCTTGACCGCACCGGACGACACTCTTGAGAACGACGTGATTACTCTATATTTCGATGTAATCTGGTACCCGCAAGATCGCGACGGTTGGAAGTGGACGAACCAGTTGTTCTTTGAGACCTACCATAACCTAAACGAAAACGCCTACGGGTTCTCACAATTTCACGATACTTGGGTCATAGAAAACAAACTCGTTGCTTCCAAATCTTGGCGTAGCCGTGATTTGATGATCGACGTTCAACTGTCGCCATCGCTACGTTACACGAACTTTGACCATGCTGACGACTTCACTAACGAATACTTTGACCGGCGGGACCTAACACAACCAGCGGGACCTTTAGACTCTCGCTTGCTGTCAACGCGGATCGACGACGATTACACGGAATATTACATTGGCGAATACTTAGATCTTGGTCTAGCCGCGCTAGCCGATCTCACTTGGAATAATGGGCTCGGCGTTCTAATGGGCATTCGCTGGGACACCATCGACATGGAGAGTCGGCAGCCTGTGGACAAGCTTCTCTTTGCTAGTGCCAATAACTTCTGTCCACCGCCGGGCGATTCGTGCGTTCGAGAACAAGCAACGAATAGCTTCGACGGCTTTTCTTGGACTCTCAGCGTCAACTATGACCTCGGATCGGGACTGATTCCCTATATCACCGCTTCAACACAATCCACGGTCATTGCCGGACAAGGGGCGGAGATTACGACGGACAACATCGCAGATGGTGGCGCATTCGACACTTCCAAATTGTTGGAGATTGGTCTCAAAGCGAGCCTCATTGAAAATTCACTTTACGGGGCTATCGCTATTTTTGAGCAGGACCGGACAGACTTTTCTGCCCAGTCAATAGTCACCAACCAAGCAACGCAAACCGAGGGGGTTGAGTTCGAGTTACGTTGGGTGGTCACCGAACAACTACTTGTCACCGTGGGCTATTCGGCGATGGAGGTGATTAACTTAAACACACTCAACTGGGGTTCACGTTTCAGCTTCATTGGAGCAGACGACATACCTGGTGTTGCACCCGAAACGTTTTACGGAGGATCTCTGGTCGGTACGGTGATTCGACGTGGCGAAAGAGGTGCGCGTCGCGCGGGCATGCCGAGCTCAATCGGTTCAATCACCGCGACTTATGATTTCGGCAATGGAATTGCCGTCAGTGGTAGTGCCGTCAATGTGGACTCGGTGCACTCAGGCTTCTCTAACTCCGTGTTACTGCCGGCCTATACGCTGATCAATGCCGGTTTGGTTGTTGAGAAAGGCGATTGGATGTTCACGGTGTCGGCGAAAAACTTGACCGATGAGCGTTATTTCCGATCGAATTTTCCCAACTTGTTTGGAGGAGCGATCGTACTACCTGAACTACCCAGAAACTTTCAGACTCGCATACAGTATCGCTGGTAGTTGATCGGGATCGTTACTTTCGAAATGAAAGCGATCAATTTGAACCGAAAGGACAGACGCTAAGTTTCAGACGTTCCCTAATGCGGTTTCGAATCTCTTGGACCGTAGCATTCCCATCCACTTCGAAATATCGAACACCACTGTTCTTGTAATAGTCAACGAGCGGGGCGGTTTGCTCCCGATACACTTCTACGCGTGCTCGCACCACTGCTTCACTGTCGTCATGACGCTGCACTAGTGGCTGCCAAGTTACATCGTCAACATTGTCAACCTTTGGAGGATTGAACTCGATATGGTAGATCCGACCGCTCTCTTCGTGTACTCGACGACCAGAAATTCGACGAACAATGAGTTCATCAGATAGCTGAAGTTCAAACACCACGTCCACGGAAATGTTTGCGTCGTTCAGTCCATCGGCTTGCGCAACTGTGCGTGGAAATCCATCGAACAAACATCCTGGCGCACAGTCTGGTTGGCGTAGTCGTTCTCGAACTAACCCCAGAATCACATCGTCTGAAACGAGTTCGCCACGGGCCATGATCTCCTGAGCCTCTAGCCCGAGTTTCGTACCTTCGGCAATCGCGCTACGCAACATGTCTCCAGTGGAAATTTGAGGTATGTTACGATCCTGACAGATAAACTGCGCCTGCGTGCCCTTACCGGCTCCAGGCGGTCCTAAGAATATGATTCTCAAACTCGCGCGGCCTTATTCCGACGGAGTTTCTTCATCGTGGCGTTTCACATCCACGACATCGGGCACTGCGCGCAATCGATTGATTACGTTGCGCATACTCTCCAAACCGTCGACTTCAACCTTTAATCGTAACAAAGCCGGTTCTCCTGGTACGGGCGCGTGGATGTGAGCACCAACGACATTAATAGACATGGCGGCCAAAGCAAACGTTATGTCTAGTAGTAATTGTGGTCGGTCGGTTGCGTAGACCGCAAGTTCTTCTACGATCCTCTCTGGTTTGTCGGGCTCGGGTGGTACAACTTCTGTATCAACTTCTGCTGGTGAGGCTAATCGCATCGGTAGCAATTCGCGCACTGGTTGATCACCGACGGCGACCGCGATATACATCTCTTCCACATTGGAGTAGTTGAACGCATGGGCGAGTGAATCCATATCGACTTCGATCTTCATGCGTTGACACTCTTCTTCCAACCAAGCCTTTCCTTCACGCGCATTTGTCTCTGCCAACTCTTCACGGAAATAGTTTTGTATGCTTTTACGCACGCGCGACGTACGAACATAACCCAACTCTTCATCCAACCACTGACGTTGTGGTGTAGCACGAGGTGAAGTAAGAACCTCCACGACTTGTCCAGTCTCTAAAGGCTGATTCAGTGGTTTTTGGAGACCATTGACTTTGACCCCACAGCAGTGATTGCCGATATCCGTGTGTATGCGGTAGGCAAAGTCCACCGCCGTCGACCCAGCAGGTAGATCAATTACATGCCCCTTTGGTGTCGAGATATAAATACGTTCCGGTGCTTCCAAACGTCGGGTAACGTCGATAAATAAATTCTCGGAATACATTTCATCCTGCCAATGCAAGACTTCTCGCATCCAGTCGATCTTACCCATTTTGAATGCTTCATCTTCGTCTTTGTAAGCCCAGTGCGCACAGACGCCGAACTCGGCTTCTTCGTGCATCTTGTGGGTGCGAATTTGAACTTCAAGATTACGTCCTCGCGGACCAACGACCGCAGTATGCAATGAGCGATAGCCATTTGCTTTGGGGTTCGCGATGTAGTCGTCAAATGCTTCGGAAATTGCGGGCCAGGAAGTGTGCACTACCCCGAGAACGGAGTAACACTCAGACACTTCGTTAACGACGACTCTAACGGCTTCAGCATCATAGACGGTATCGAATGAGATCTTCTTCTCACTCATTTTTCGCCAGATTCCATAAACGTTTTTTGCCCGTCCGGAGACTTCCGCCTTGAGTCCCTGCCGGTTCAATCGCCACTGCAGATCTTCACACACTGCTTCAACTTGTTTTTCACGCTCGACGCGACGATCCTTAAAGCCAGCTACTATCTCTCGGTAGTCATCCGGATGCAAATAGGCGAACGCTGAATCTTCAAGCATCCACTTCAGCTGCCACACACCAAGACGACTGGCTAGCGGACAGTAAAACTCCATCACTTCTTTCGCGATTTTCTTTCTATATCGTTCCTCTTGTTGCTTGGCGAACTCCATCGCGACCAAGCGTTCTGAAAGCTTCAGCACCGCGACGCGAGGATCGTCAATCAGCGCAATCAACATGTGTCTAACGTTCTTTCGATGATCACGAGACTGGCGGTCGAGAAACGGTGCGCTGGTCTCCGCTACGTCGTCTGCTTGCGCCATACGATCTAACGCCGTGACGAGCTTCAGTACACTTGCTTCCTCAAACTTTGCCAGTTCATCTTCAGATCCACGGTCGGCATAAAACAATGCTCCTGCGAGCACGACCGGGGTATCAACGTTCAGTTGTAGCAATAGATTCGCAAGGTACGACGCTTTTTCTTTGTCAGGCGATTTGGTAACCTGTTTTTCCACTTCCAGGGTTGTCGCTCGGGCGCGCGTATCGCGACGGACGAGTGCTGATACCCAATCTTGGGTTTCTAGTTTCTTGAGTTCTTCAGAATCAAAAATTCGCTTGGGTGTGGTACCTCGCTTACGGAGAGGACTAAACATAAGAATTCAGCTCGTGTTACACAATACTCTGAAACAAAGCGCGCGATACTATCGGTTGTTCACCGATAAAGTCCTGTAAGGCAGTTCGCAGTACTACCTTTGCTGCTTGTCGGGAAGCCGGGGACGAGTAATCGTCTTTTGCCACGGCTAACAATGAAGAACCTTTCATTCCACCAGTCTCGCCGTTTGGCATTCGTTGAAAGCCTTGTTGGGGGAGGAATCGGTAAGATTGTTGCGGATCTATCGGGTTGCCTTGCGGCATTTCACGGTCAAATTGGACAGCTAAACCCAAAGATTCTAGTAGTCCGCGTTCAAAGCACCGTAAAGGTGGTTCTAAGTCTTCGTTATGCTCTAATGCATCGAGAGCACTGAGATATCGTTCGTAGAGACCAGTTACAAGTTGCTTAGACCGAGTCGTTCGCATAACGAGTTCATTTACATACAACCCGGAGAACAGGCTTCGACCTGTTAGTCGATAGGTGCAGACAGGTTCACAATGCGATAAGTTAACGAGTTCGTTCCGGCCACGCCAAGAGAGTTCATAATTGACAAAGAGTTCCGCGCGAGATGTTGCCGTTGCACTCTGACGCAATACTCCACTCACGCGACCATGACTGGCAGTCAACAATTCCACAATCGTACGTGAGTCAGAATATGGTCGTCGATGTAGCAGGACGCCTTGATCTTTGGTACCGGACGCGATCATTGATACCCCAACGCCGCTAACTGTACCCTTTCATCGGTCCAACCCGGTCGCGTTTTTACAAGCAAGTTCAAAAAAACCTTACGTTCCAGCAGCAGTTCGATCGACTTGCGAGCCGAGCTACCTATAGACTTCAATCGTTGGCCGCCCTTACCGATCACAATACCCTTCTGACTAGTTTTTTCAACGTAGATTACTGCATCGATGTGCGTGATGTTTTCTTCGTCGGTGTAGTTCTCCACTACGACCGCGGTCCGGTAAGGAAGTTCGTCTCCCAGTTGTCTCACGACTTTTTCTCGCAACATTTCACCGACTAAAAATCGCAAGGAACGATCTGTGATTTCGTCATCGGGAAACACTTTCGGTTGCGCAGGTAACCACTTGGCAAGTTGGTCGACTACGATGTCTAAACCGCGGTTTTTCAATGCGGAAATCGGAATTATCTCCTGGTAGTTGTATTGTTTACTTGCCCCTTCAAGAACTGGAATGATCTTGGACTTAGGATGTATTTGGTCTACTTTGTTGAGCACGCAGAACACTCTTTCTACTTCGGCAGCTTCAAGGTGTTGAACCACGCGTTGATCCGCTTCACGCCATCCGGCTGCGTCGATAACATGCAAACAAAGGTCCACTTCCTTCAGTACTCCGATTGCTTGTTGATTCATGTATCGATTCATCTCGTTATCCGCACCTTTATGAAGCTCATGCATACCAGGGGTATCAACGAAAATCATCTGCGTGTTGTCTATGGTGTGAATGCCCAGTATCCGTTGGCGGGTCGTCTGTGGCTTGCGCGAGGTGATGCTGAGTTTCGTACCCAGAATGTGATTTAATAGCGTCGATTTGCCCACATTGGGGCGGCCCACTATCGCAACATAACCGGTTCGGTCAGCAGTCTCGTTCATGCGGGTACCAACCTGAGCATTTCGATTGCTGCTGCGGTCTCGGCTTCTTTTCGCGTCGAGCCTGTACCCTCGGTTGTTAGTTCCAAAGCATCGACCACGCATTGCACATTGACTTGTGGTTCGGCTTCCTGCGAATTGGTATCGGAACTCATGACTTCGTAGCTTGGGAGCTCACCCAGTTGTTGCATCAATCGCTCTTGCAACAGGGTTTTTGGATGCTTATGGATTGGGAGATGCGGTACGATGTGGGCAAACACTACCTCGCGTACCGTCGCTAAGGAACTATCGAGATAGACTGCGGCTAACAGTGCTTCCATTGCTCCAGCGAGGCTGGAACTTGAATGCCCGCCCCCATCTCGTCTTGCGCCTTTACCCAACAGCATGCATTCGTCTAGACCAAGAGTTCGCGCAATCTCCGCAAGGTACGCATTATTCTCGCACTCGATACGTTGTAGCGTAAGGATGCCAGGATCGGCAGATGGGAGAGTATGGTATAGTTCATCAGACAAAATCAGACGCAACACCGAGTCGCCAAGAAACTCCAACCTTACATTGTTTGTAGCGGAATAACTCGAGTGAGTCAATGCTAATTTGAGATACTCTGTGTTCGAAAACGTATATCCCAATCGATCTTGTAGTGCTTCGAGAGCTTTGACATCATGCGGATTGGGAGCCATTAGCGGAGATAATCGGGTCGGGTCGTATGAATGAACACGCGAGTTAATGCTCGCACGACTTGCGAATTACTGGCGCGCCCGTCGCATGCCTCTGAGTGCTGGTCGGAAATTCGAGAACATTTCGTTCCAACCACGAACAAGCGCTCCATCCAGCGACCTCCAAATCAACAACGTAACGAAAAGAGCTACGCAAGCCCAAGTAACAATATTTATGTCTTCGTGTTCATGACCAGCAACCGCAAAAATCTCAAAGCCGGTCATGAAAATGAGCACGTCTAAAGCTATTCCGAATAGGGTGGTGACTACAACAACAGAGGAGACATAAATAGCAGCAAAACGCGCACCAAACTGTTTGAGGATCATCGCGATCGTTGTCGTGTTTGTGGCAGGACCAGTCATGAGAAAGATCAGAGCCGCACCCGGGCTCACACCTTTTAGGACCCAAGCAGCCGCGATGGGCGTGCTGGCGCTTGCGCAGATATATAAAGGCACCCCCATTAGGAGCATCGCGGGATACTGCAGCCAAACTGCATAACCGGAGTCCATAATCCCTTCAGGCACAGCAAAGGTAATGAGCGCACCCAGGAAGATCCCAATCAACATTGCCGTCAATATGTCATCAGCAATATCGACAAAACCGTAACGAAACACATGCTTGGCAATTCGCCCAAGCGTGAGTACTTTCTCACGAGGCTCATGCGGCATACTGCTTGGCTCGGTCATTACAGTCTTTGGTCCCAACCAACCCACCAATCTCGCTTTAAATCGTGCGAAGGTATTTACGGTCGCACTCCTGAGTTGCCTTAAAGAAATATGGCAATCTTGTTCCTTTGGTACGAGATAATCGTGCGATTCTTCCTCACAACAATCGTCCTCTTTACTGCAAGCGGATGTGGTGTCAGCTACCGGTTGTTCATTTGGCGTTTTTTTCAACAAGCCGATGGCGGAAAGTCCAGCGACCACCGCGGTAACGAACGACACCAGAGGTCGCACGATTGCCGCGACCCAACCAAACAAAGCGTTAGTGATGAGAATGGAGTCGACTCCAGTCTCGGGAGTGGTAATGAGAAAAGACATGCATGCAGGACGAGACGCGCCTTTATGGCGCATCTCTGCTACTACAGGCACCACTGAACAGCTGCAGAGAGGCAACGGAATTCCAAGCGCTGCGCTGGATGAAACCGAAGCTAAGTTGTCCTTTCTTAACCAACGCAGGACTGCGTGGCGAGATATAAAAACGTGAATGACACCAGCTAGCAATAGACCTAGCAACAGCCATGGAGGTAACTCAAGCAAGAGTTTTCCAAACTGTTCAATTTTTTCCATCTAATACGTCAGTGCCGTGCGCTACCGGTTCTAATCCGAGGGGAACAAATTATAAGTCCGTAAATCCGTTTGAATCGAAGGTGACGTTGTAGTCGAACTAGGGGTTAATTACCCTCGATGGTGTCGACTACACTCATTCATTAGGACACATTTGGATTGAGAGGCTCACTGTCTTCGTCGTCAGGAACACCATCGTTATCGTCGTCGTCATCAAAGCGATTGTCGATCCCGTCGTTATCCGTATCCAACGGATACTCATCGTCCTCGTTTTCGATTCCATCCCCGTCAGCATCTGAATCGGAGTTGTCGCCGGTCCCATCAAAGTCGGTATCGAACCACTCGGCGGCGTTACGAGGGAACACATCAAGCGTGTCTCCATATCGATCGCCGTCCGAATCTCGCCATTCCGTTGCGATGAGCGGGAACCGGTCTTTCGAATCTATGCGACCATCCTGATCGTCGTCTGCGTCAATGGTATCCTTGATTCCGTCCCCGTCTTGATCCCCCGCTAAGTTGTTGATGAAACCAATTCGATCGCGTCTCCCATCGATTAAATCCAGCGGGGCTTGTTCTACGGAAAGTACTAAATAAACGACACCCGGGTTTTGTCCTTCGTGTCCGATTGCTGGCGCACCGATCGCGTAATCGTTGTTTCCATCTTGGTTGAGATCGCCTACCAGTGCAACAGTTTGGCCCAACCCGTCCAAGGCTTCGTGTCCAAGTACGATGTGAAAACTGCCATATCTAAATAAACCCTGTTCGGCGCGAACGTATGCCCGGTTTGGACCATAGCCCAAACGTTCCGAAGATTCGACCATTTGATCATAAGACGTGTGAAGTACACCACCGGTCTTTTCGTAGTCATCTGCTCCTACGATCAGTTCTTGCCTACCGTCGTTGTCAAAGTCAACGTTTGCAGTGAAGTTCACGCAACATTCTGAGGAATGTCGCAACCCACGAATCATGTATGAGTTCGGTTGTTCCCTTGCTAGATCAAGTAAAACGCGGTGATCGAGTAGCGAGTCTGCGAGGTCTGCACCGGCTAAATCCTGTCCCGAGATTACGTACAACACACCAAGGCTCTCCACTTCTACAAGTAGCTCATCTTTCCCGTCGCCATCCATGTCACCGTTTGCTTGTACGTCGATTCCTGATTCAATTGCTGGGTGGTCTGCTTCAATGATGTAGGTACCACGCACAATCGAAAAGTTCAGGTAATCGAGGATGCCGTCCTCAACGTCGTCGGCACGATCAATTTCCTGCAGCTTCTCAAAGGTACTGATAAATACAGCGCCAAGATCGTTATTCCCATAATGACGCGCGCCGATAGTGATTTCGTTAGTCCCATCGCCATCGAAGTCGCCGTTAATCGACAAGCTACTTCCTAGACGATCGCCTAAACCACCATCAATACGCCACAATTCCGAAGGGGAAATCGAAGTATCGATATTGATGTTTGCAACTCGAGTTGGAGACTGCTCGTCTTCAGTATTCAACATCGAGTCAAGAATGAGGTACGCGACACCAGCATTGTCGGCATACCGATCTGCACCTATTAGAAGATCGTCTTTCCCATTACCGTTGAGATCTGCGACCGAAAGACTTACACCAAAATTACTCTTAGCCATGGAATTCGTGAGTTTGATCGACTTCGCACCTGCGTGGTAGTTTTCAACATCAATCAAGCGATCTTCCTGACTATCGGCTTGGTCGAGTGCTTGGAAGTCCTGTGCGTGCAGGACATAAACCACACCGGATGGTAAACCGTCTTCGTTCAAAGCACTAGTGGCCGCGATCACAAGTTCCTTATTACCATCTCCGTCCACGTCTGCAACAGCTACTGTAGAACCGAGTTGTGCATCCTCGTTGCTGCTCACAAACTTCCACGAGCTCGCGCCTTGCGTCCAATGTGTCGCACTGATTGATTGGTCCACCGAGCTATCTGCTGAATCGAGAGTCTGGAAGTCCTTACCGGAAAAAATGTAGACTGCCCCAGAATTCTTGTGTTCGTCATAGTCGTACTCAGGAGCGCCAATGGCAAATTCCTGGTGATTGTCAAAATTCATATCGCCGAAGGCAGTTATAGCATGGCCAAAGCGATCGTGGCGCACCTCTCCAGCAAGTTGGTATGATCCCAAGTCACTTTTACTTGGATTAAGTGGAAACGGGTCGTGCTCATCTAGGGTACCGTCACCGTCATCGTCAGAGTCTGCGTTGTTTCCAATGCCATCATCATCAGTGTCATAGGCTTCGTCAGGATCGTCTGGGAAGACGTCGGAATTGTCTCCCACGCCATCGCCGTCTGTGTCGGCGGTTTCGTTCGGATCTAGCGGAAATCGATCTGCATTGTCTCCGATCCCATCGCCATCTGTATCAGCCGTCTCGGTTGGATCAAACGGGAAGGCGTCTGCATTGTTGCCGACTCCATCTAAGTCAGAGTCAAGAGTTTCAGTGGGATCCAAGGGATAGGAGTCGTAAGCATCGGGGATCCCGTCGCCGTCATCATCGTTGTCGGCAAAGTCGCCCATCCCATCTCCATCAGTGTCAATCCAATCATTCGGATCGTCTGGTAAGGCGTCTACATCGTCGACAAACCCATCGCCATCAGAATCTAATTTGGAATCGCGAATGGCTTCGAACTGCCATTGCACAGTGTCAATGGCGAGTGCTGCATGCGCAGCAAACTCATCCTCGATTTCGACTCCACAGTCGTGCCAGATACACGAGTCTACGTCAGGATTCGAAAACACACTACTCTTGAAACCGCCGCGCGTACCGTACGACATCACGGTATGAAATTGTTGCGCCACAGAGTGCCCACGTGCAAACCGCCAAGACCCAACTTCATTTTGGAATTCAGAATGACCCAAACCAAGTATGTGTCCTAGTTCGTGTGCCGTGACATAGTTTTGACAACCGGTTATTACGTAGGCCGTGTAAAGGCGGTCGTGCTGGATCGGCATATATCCCTTCATCCCAAGTCCGTTGAGGTAGGTGTAGCCACAAATGTACTTTGGAGCGTCAAGCGCTCCCATATAAACTACCGCCATGTCTGCGCCGTGCCGGTCGCCTTCCTTGTCATAGTCGAAAATATTGATTGACGCGAAGTTGTAATAGTCATTGATCTCAACGGGCTGCATTCCGACAAGTCGGAACCGCGCAGTGACGTCGCTGTTGTTCATGATGGAATTGGTGACTGCCATGATGTGACGGATTCTCGTGTACGGATCGCCGTGGTGCGCCGCCGCAAAACCTGGGCTGTAAAGAGCGAGCACGTCAATTTCAGCACTCTTTGGTTTGCTATTCGGATCCATTGGATCAGATCCTTGTTCGAGTTCGTTTAAGTCACTCACACCGTCCTCATCGGTGTCGGTGAGATAATCAATCGCGTCGACTGAAAATGGAGCTGAGAGCGGAGTAGCTGCCCCAGCTACTACTCGATCTTGATAACCGCCAGACCGATTCCAATTGCGATATAGAACTAACCGCAGGTAGCCTGATTTCTGAAACGTCGGGGATATGTCCACCGAGGGTGAAAACGTACCGTAATAGGTTTGTTTCTTAGTGGTATCGTTCGCGGGAATCGTCTCGCCGACTAAGACAGAGCCGGCATAGTAACCATAAATGTCGTTCTGATTCAAGTAGAAAAATGCGTCTACCCGAACCCGTGCTGTGTCTTGTTCGCGAAAGCTCCGAAAGGCCATTTCTATTTTCAATCGACCATCTTCAGTGCGTTCAAACGTACAAGGACACTCGATATAGATGCGATTAGCGTTTGCGAAAATGCTGGGACTAGCAAATGCAAGAGTAAACGCGAGCGCGAGAGCGCAGAGTCTAGAGAAGCTAAGTAAAAAATTTAGCTTTATGTTTCGCGAGTTCATTGCACCTCCACGAATCGTCGGTGAGGGCGAAGCTGGTTTAGTAACAACGCAACGACGTTCTTAAATCGTCGCTACGTTAACGCTCACGCGTTCTGAAACATTTTGCGAGGATCAAACGCGTCACGCACAGCTTCACCAATAAATATCAACAAACTTAGCATGATTGCTAACACAAAAAAGGAAGTCAGACCCAACCACGGCGCGTGCAAGTTGCTCTTTCCCTGGTCCAGTAATTCACCCAAAGAAGGAGACCCAACTGGTAATCCAAACCCCAAAAAGTCCAAAGAAGTTAGAGCTGTTATCGAACCGATCATAACGAATGGTAAAAACGTCAGAGTTGCCGTCATTGCATTCGGAAGCACGTGCCTAAACATGATTACAGAATCGTTAACTCCTAAACTTTTGGCAGCGCGAACATACTCAAAGTTCCGCGTACGTAAAAATTCCGCGCGAACTACTCCAACCAACGACATCCACTCGAACAAGAGCAAGAGACCTAACAAGAGCAGGAAACTCGGCTTAAAAATACTGGCAAGAATGATCAGCATGAACAATCGGGGCATGCCGGACCAGATTTCGATGAAGCGTTGAAAGAATAGGTCAACCCACCCACCGAAATAGCCTTGCACCGCACCCGCAGCCACACCAATAATTGAGGAAAGCGCGGTGAGTACTATCCCAAACCACATCGAAATTCGGAAGCCGTATATGACGCGCGCAAGAACGTCCCGCGCTTGGTCGTCGGTACCAAGCAAATTCTCAGCGGTGGGTCTGGAAGGAGCCGGAGTGTCCAAAGAGAAGTTGGTCGTAGAATACGAAAATCGAATTGGCGGCCACAGCATCCAACCTTTCTCATTGATCATGTCTTTGACTTCTTGTTCGCGATATTCCGCCTCGGTTTGAAAGAAGCCTCCATAAGTGGTTTCTGGAATTTCTTGTATTACGGGGAAGTACCACTTCCCGTCATAACTGACGATTAGAGGCTTTTCGTTCGCAATAAACTCCGCAAAGAGCGAGATAACAAACAAGATCGTAAGAATCCAGAAGGACCAGTATCCACGTTTATTTCGTTTAAAGTTCTGGTAACGCCTTCTGGTGAGCGGGGACGGCTCGAACCGAGCTAGGATGCCGCGCTTACTGGAAACTTCCGGAGTAGCCATTAGGTCGCTCTACTCTCAAAGTCTATTCTCGGATCAACGAATGTGTAGGTTAAGTCCCCTATAAGGTTCATCGTAAGACCCAACAGAGTGAAGAAATAGAGTGTTGCGAACATCACCGGATAATCGCGCTTAAGCACCGCCTCAAAACCCAGCAACCCAAGTCCATCGAGCGAGAAAATAATTTCAATCAACAATGAACCAGTAAACAAAATTCCGACGAACGCGCCAGGAAACCCAGCGATCACGATCAACATAGCATTTCGAAACACATGGCCGAACAATACCCTGGGTTCTTTGAGCCCCTTGGCACGGGCGGTCATCACATATTGTTGGTTGATTTGGTCAATGAAAGAATTTTTGGTGAGAAACGTGAGCGCAGCAAATCCCCCGATCACCATCGCGAACACGGGAAGAATGAGATGATGCGCTCGATCCAGAATCTGCCTAAAAAAGGACATTTCTCCGTGATTTTCTGACACAAGCCCCCGCAAGGGGAACCAGTCTAAGAAACTACCTCCCGCGAACAACACAATCAACATCACAGCAAATATGAAGGCCGGTATCGCATTTCCAATGATCACCACAGAACTAGTCCAAATGTCGAACGGAGAGCCATCCCAAATCGCTTTACCGACACCCATAGGTAGTGAAATTAGGTACACGATGATCGTGGTACACAGACCAAGTGAAATTGACACTGGCATCTTGGAGATTACCAAGTCCACGACCGTCTCATCGCGGAAGTAGCTAGTGCCGAAATCGAACCGTAAGTACTTCCCTATCATGCGAAAGAACCGCTCCCAAAGTGGTTTATCGAACCCGAACTGCTTTTCGAGTCTGGCGATGAATTCTTCGTCGAGCCCATCCGCGCCACGATACCTTGAATCGCCTCCAGTACCCATCGAACCGCTGGGGTCGCTTTGAATCTCTCCGGACCCAGCATTGGTGACGTGGGAAGTAACCGACACATCAGGATTGTTGAGCTCCGCAATGATCTGTTCAATGGGACCGCCGGGTGCAAACTGAATCACGATGAAATTGATCACCATGATTCCAAAAAGCGTTGGAATGATTAGCAGTAGTCTGCGAACAACATACGCTAGCATTGATAGCTACTCAACCAATAATTCGATAAAGATTTCTCTTTGACTTCGCGAAGAACGAACTACTTTACGTTAATTCGACGAAGAGCCTCCGATGCGACTCGCTTTTGCTTCATCGTACCACCAAGTAGAGATTCCAGTGGTGTAGAGTGGTTTAACATCGGGTCTACCAAATTTGTCCCACCAAAGTACGCGATCTGCCCTGATGTGCCAGGTTGGTAACACGTAATGATGCCAGAGAAGGACTCGGTCGAGCGCTCGACAAACAACAATGAGCTCTTCTCGCGTTTCCGCTGCAACGATTTTTTCGATCAGCTCATCAATTACTGGGTTTTTAATACCGACATCGTTTCGACTACCCACTTGATCAGCAGCTTCGGAGCCCCAGTAATTGCGTTGTTCGTTTCCAGGAGAGAGCGACTGACCAAAGCTTGCGACGATCATGTCATAGTCTTTTTCTTGTGCTCGGTTTAAGAATTGCGCCGGTTCAACAGTTCTTATCGATCCAGAAATTCCTACACGTGAAAGATTCTGAATGAATGGAGAAATAATTCTCTCAAATCCAGGAGAACCCAAAAGAAACTCGATTTCCAATACTTCGCCAGTTTCCTCGTGCGTGAGTTTGTTGTCTTGAATCTTCCAACCGGCTTCTTCCAGCAAAACAACCGCCTTCTGGAGATTTGATCTAATATTTCCACTCCCATCCGTGACGGGCAAAGTGTATTCTTGCGTGAAAACCTCTTCAGGAAGCTGATCTTTGTATGGGTTCAAGATTGCTAATTCTTCCTCGGATGGAAGACCGCTCGAAGCCATTTCGGAGTTTTCAAAGTAACTGGTGCTGCGCGTATATTGGCCGTAAAACAGCTTCTGATTAGACCATTCGAAGTCGAAGCAGTACGCAAGTGCGCGCCGAACGCGAGGGTCTTGAAATTTCGTCCTACGAATATTGAATACAAACGCTTGCATTCCTGCGGGGCGACCATGACCCAACATTTCCTTCTTCACCATGCCTTCGGTCAACGCTGGAAAATCGTACGCGGTTGCCCACTTTAGACTGTTATTTTCCGGCCGATAGTCATACTCCCCAGACTTGAAGGCTTCAACAGCTACTTCATTGTCGCGGTAATAATCCCATCGAATGAAGTCAAAATTATTTTGCCCTACATTGACAGGTAACTGTTCGCCCCAGTAATTCTCGTCTCGCTCCAGTACAACGTAGCGACCTGGTTCTAATTCGGAGATTTTGTAAGGACCGCTTGACACAATGGGTTCGAGCGTAGTTTGCTCAAAGTCTCTATCTTCCCAATAAGCCTTGGAAAACACTTCAATCTGGCCGACTATTTGTGGTAGTTCGCGATTCGGTGGTCCATCAAACTCAAACTTAATTGTGTTTGGATCGATGACGACTACATTTGCTACATTTTCGTAATAGTGCTGGAAATTGGGTCGCGCCTTCTCAATCAATGTATAGAAACTAAATTCAACATCTTCGGCAGTCACTGGAGTTCCATCGCTAAAGCGGGCTTCTGGACGTAAGTGAAAGATTGCAAAAGAAAGGTCTTCTGCAACTTCCAGCGATTCAGCGATCAAACCATACTGTGAAAGAACGTCGTCTTCAGCACTAACCATCAATGGCTCGAAAACAAATCCACCCCGTAGTCCTACCGCAGGGTCTCCTTTAACCGTGAAAGGGTTTAACGTATCAAAGCCCCCGATCCAAAACCGCTTTAACGTTCCACCTTTAGGTGCGTTGGGATTTACATACTCGAAGTGTTCAAACCCAGGACCATATTTGGGAAAATCGGCTAGCGTCGTCGAATGGCTCCGCGTAGTCTGAACTTCGTCACTCAATCCGACAAAACAAATGGCAACTGCGACAGCGAGAATGAGTGTATTTCTTACAATTTTCATAGTAGCGTGACTCCTCTTAGCAGGTCGTGTAACGGGTCTCGAAAGGACATCGGTCCGTCAGCTTTCTCTCAGGTGTCAAACCATGTGTTTGACATTCTACATTGTAAAGTATATCTGCACTCAAAAAAACGAAGTACGTACTAAACTCATCAAATTTCCGCGCAACGATTGAGCTTGGTGTTTCAACTATCGCTCAATGATGTTGCATCAAGTGGAGGTAAATTTCGTACGCGCCGAATGTTTGCCTGCAACTCCGGAATTGCTCTGTTGAGAATACCGTCGTGCGCTCTTCGATTCATTTCGAAAATTTCTGTGACAAGGCTAGGATACCAGTGCCAATGCTCAAGTAACTGACCGTCTTCAGTGTAACAGCACTCCTCGCGATGAGCTAGCGTGGGTAATAGCGCATTGGATTTTTCGTTGAACGATTCAACCTGTGCCGCCAAGAATGCCAAACCGAAACTCCCATCAATAATTTGTTGCACTATTCGAGCATCTAGAGCCTCGAAGTGTCGGCTGTTGAAAGCCGCGTCGCGCAACGATCCTGTATATACGAAGAATAAATCACTGGGAGGAATGCGAGGACGTTTTCCTTGAGCGATTTCTTCTACAACCTGCACATGTTTAGCCAGCTTTACTTTCTCCATTTCAAGCATCTCAGCTAGGGTGGCGAGCTCAATTGCAAAGTTCTCGTAGTGTTGTACTCGTATGTCGCGTTCTCTTTGTTCTTCTTGGTAATCTGCCAGTAAGAAAGCCAGGTACACGCCCAGAAATACGACAACAATTTCGAACAGGTATTTGAACACCTCTAAGTTCATGACTTTACTAACTAGTGCCAGTACGGACGCGAGAAACGCTTTCATGGGAATGCTCCAGTTAAACTAATAATTCCTATTCTATCAACCGAATCGGTCGAACTGAGCTTGGCGCGCCGGTTGCTTAGACAAGGGTGTGGTGTTGCCCAAATTTGCGCTTAAATTGGTCAGAATGAAACTCTTCCAATCTACTCAAAACGTGACATCTTTGTATCTGGTGGAGAAATCGGAAAGGAGGAATTGAGTACTCTTCGAAATGAGACTTCTTACAACGGACCTACGCTAGTTCGAAATGAATGGACCAGGCGTTCAATTGCGGACGTCAGCCCAACAGTCAAAGTCCGTATTGCCTACTCTAGAATATTGAGCTACCAATAACACAATCTCTTTTATAGGAGGCATTGCCATGGACGACCTTACCAACAGACAGCTACAGGAGTATCTCGACGAACGGAAATCTCTCTCAGCAGCTTACATACTTTGGGACATGCTAGGACCTTTTGGAGCACACAGGTTCTACCTCGAGAAAACAGGGTCGGCCGTCGCGATGTTAATACTTACGTTGACGGTGATCGGAATCATCGTCACCTTGATTTGGTGGATCGTCGACGCGGTTCTCACTGTAGGAATGGTGAAAGACATGAACAAGGATGTCCTATACGACATTACAGGCTGAGCTAGACTTGGATACGGATGAAGTGGATTTAACGTTTGAATGAACGTGTCCGACCCATCTTTGCCGATTCACTGAACTTCAAAACATAATCGACACGAGATAGATCAGGCGAAACTAACTAGCGATCTATAGAACTCTTTCTCGATCTATCTGTAGGTCTTGGAAAAGGGATCAACTCGTGATAGCAAATATTGCCGAAATGAAGGGATCGGAATAGAGTAAAACGAATGCTCCTCGACCTTCAAACACCCACTTTCGATCATGCGAAGTAGTGCTTTTCCTTTGTCGATGTCCACCATGCCGTCCTCTTCGACCGAGTTTAGGATCTTTATGATGTCCGCCGATGATGCAATGTTGAAACTTTCACTCTTTCGTTCATCCAAAAGCTTCGCGATTCTGTGCATCACAACTCCGGCATTGAGAAATCCCAACGCTTCAATCCTACCGGAGTAATAGGCGTTTCGTTTGTGTTTTGCAAGTTTGTCTACTTGAATCCAATCTTCCTCTGAGCCGAAGTTTATTCCTCGCTCTAATATCACCGCCTTCAGAGCGGAAAGATGTGATTGCAAGTGGCAGGGAAAACCCTGCGAAGAAGTAGCTAGGTCTTGGACCTTCAAATCGACCAAGTCCTGACCTGGTCCATTTACATCAACACCCCAAACGTTCAACATTTGTCCTATCGCTGTTTCACATTCCGATTGATCTAGCAAGTCTATGTCAAATACTTCACCCAATCGAGAGAGACCGCGTTTTTGTAAAACCGAATAAGAGTTTTGTAACCCAGCACAAACGACCATAATTGGAAGGTCTGGAGTTCCTGTATGAAAGGTACTGAGGATATCAACTTGTGATTGTTGTAGTTTCTGGACCTCGTCGACAGTAACTATGATCGGTTGTTTATGCTTGCTTTGTACGAGTTGATCAAGACCTGCGGTCAAGTCTTCAAATTTCTGATCTCGCGCAATATTTGTTTTCAATCCAAGCACGCTAACTTCAACATCGGTCCATCGAACTTTGGTTTGACGAAGCCGAAGAGCGGTTCGCAGAAGTGTAAGTACTCGGCTTTCGGTTAAATCTTCAGTGTGTAGTCGCAGCCATAGAGCTTCACCAGATTCTTCTTTCTCTCGCGCAAATTTCTCGATCAGCTGAGTCTTACCTATACCAGGTATTCCGGAGACGAGGACTAACCCAGACGAGCCTTGACTACGATTGGAGATGACATTGAAATGATTTTCCAACCCACGAAGTTCTCGCTGTCGTCCGACAAATACGTAGGGAAGATCCCGTTCCGGACGCAAAATTTGCGATTCTATACTGTCGAATAGCTTAAATTTCATACTAATAGTATTATACTAATTCACACCTATTCTGTAATCATAGAGTACTCCTGGAGTCCCTTTTATTTAGATAGAAAGTAAACATTCCCTACAGTTCAATAAGCTTGTTGAATTCCTGCAGAGAGGCTCAGATTCTTATAAAAAGTGTCCTTGACTGAACACACCAAGTTAGTCTTGCGTGATGTCAATGATCAGTTTGTACTCGGACTTCTCCGAAACGGATCCCTCAACAAACAGGTAGTAAGTTCCTACTTCTACATCACCTGCTAGAGTGAAATTTGAGTTGTCTTCATCAGCATCGTCGTTCTCGAACAAGTCAAAGCCAGAGTAGTCGGTTAGCCGACCGGACGTGTCCGTGTCCCCTTCGGTGTAGACTGTGATCGTGGCGTTATACCACAACGTGATTTCAAACACATCAATGTCGGTTGGGATTTCAAGATGACCAACCGTGGAATATTGCCAAGCGCGAGCGCTCGAAGACACCGTTGTTGCCGTGTATCGGGTGTCTCCGTGATCATCGTTCTCCTCAAACTCTACATGCAGAGTGTAGTCTCCTGTCGAATTAGAATACCCCTCCACGCGAATGTAATAGACTCCGGGTTCGACGTCAGCTGTCAGCGAAAAATTTGAACTTTCCCCGCTATCGTCGTCAGAAATATCGACGCCTAATTCGTCTGATGTTAATTGCCCAGTGGTATCAAGGGAACCCGATGTGTACACTCCGATTGTTCCTCTGCGATCGACTACTACTTCGAAGTAATCCACGTCATCGGCATCTTCGATTTCTCCTTCAGTGGAGGATATAAGATCAATTTCGGTTGCAGTTTCAGGCGAATCACCGTGGTCGTCAATGCTGATCGGTGGCGGTGGAACTGGGTCGAACCAAGTAACGATGTAATCATAGAAGTGCCGAAATTCACCGAAGTAAGCCGAAGAGTTTTCACACTCTTCGTCGGACGCAGAGAGAACACCAACGAAGAGAGTGTCGTTGACATCTTGGTTGAAAATCCTCAATCCTGAGCCACTACTACCACCTTCTGCAGCACCATTGTCCATTCTCACTTCTATTGCATCTGAGAGCAGAAAACAGTTCTCATCTGCGTCACAAACATTGACGTTAAAGTTGCCCTGAGTAGTGCCTGAGAAGAATTTCTTGTGATCACCGGCTGGATGATGTCCGCCCGAGCCTGTGGTGTTAGCATTGACATCGGTTGCCCACCACCCTGAAAATGACACGCCGCCGGGAGGGTCCGCATGTAAACGGATCAAACTTTGATCATAGGACTCCACAGTTTCTAGCAGATCAGACCCACCAAACGTTAAGGTGAAATCCGACGAAGTTGCACTACCAGAACAGCTTGCGGCTTGATAATTCCACCATGCGATGACGGATGAGGCTTCTTCTGTAGTCGACATACAATGCGCGGCAGTAATAACGTAAGGTATGTAGACATCTTCGCCATCTCCGGATACATTCATTAGGGTGCCGGAACAAGTGTAACTTGATCCACCTGATTCAAAGGTAACTTTCAGCGTCGTTCTGGCACTACTGTCAGAAATCACACCATCGTCAATCGCGCATTGAACGTCTTCATGGTTGGTACACTCCAAGGCATTAGGAACCACCAAGTTTGGAGCTTTGAAGCGATGCGCGATATTGAGTAGTTCTAGCTCTACATCTTGCTTCATGTTTGCCTTCGGTAAGCGTATTTCAATCCCGAGCCAATCACTTGACGCTTGTGGCGACCAGTAGAGTTCTTCGTCAAAACCTTTCTTCGGTGCGGTGAAGCTGTAAATTACGTCATTCTTACCATTGCGATCCCTTCCATAAAAGTTCACGATGGCGTCACCCGGTAGCTTGAGACGGGTGGAAAATCGAATGGATGCCGCTTGTGGAGATCGAACACGAACATAAGCTACAACGCCATCGCCGTCTTGTTTCCAAGATAGTTTGTGGCTTAGATCACCTAAGTGAAGGTAGGGTACGTCTCGATGAATACCAAACTTTTGAGGTCCGTGTGTTGCAGGAGTGTCAATTTCTCTACGTTCACGAGTAGACAGGTTTGGTAGGGTCACCTTGTACTCGAACGGACTCGGATTCGTAAAGACCAAATCCACATCCTGTTGTACAGTATTAGTGCCGTTATCGGGCATGACTGCACCAACATCCATGACTTTGCCGCTAGTTGCAGCATTTGCTATGGAACTAAAGGCAACTACGATGAGTAGAACAATTCCTTTTATGACTAAGAGCGTACGACCGCCAAAAGTTCTAATAGTTGGACTCTTTACCGGTTTATTCAACTCACCAACCCAATACTTCAACGTTTGTCGCAGTCCTTTTTGTTTGAATTACGCGTCTGTCCCCGAAATGCCAATCTGTACGACTCGTGTTTGATCGACACCGCGGACAGCAACGTATTTGAAGGATTGATGATCGTAGGTGCGATTCATGAACGGTTGGACTACGACACTTGCGTCTTCAGTCAGTAACTGTGCAAAAGCCGCCGCTTGTTCGTTCCCGCTAGGATCAGTACCAAAAGAAAATTCAATATCGGGTACATTGGTGTATACGACTTGTCCCGTTTCATCGGAAATCCAAAATTCCGATATTGCAGTCTTGTTCGCGATTTCGCAAAGCAGATCGTTAATTTGATCAGTACTGTATCCAGCTTTCAATGCAACATCCAACAGGTGTGCCGTTAGGGTTGCTTCCGCGATCATGTGGTCGTTCAATATAGCATCTGAGTTCATTGAGAGACTCCATTAAGAATTGAGATAAAGAAGGTAACGCGAAGTCCAAGATTCTATTGAACGTTTGGCGTATTAGATGGATCAAAATTTGAACATTCTTCAGGAAGTTACGAATGACCGATAAAATGTTTGAGTCGAGTCTGTCGACAACTTTCGACATTCTCGTGCGGATCAAAAAGCTTGCCATTCAATGATGTCGAAGTATAGCTCATCAGTTCTAATCTTAGTTTTGGGATGCATTGTTTGTTCTTGTTCCACGGTCACCCAGATACCGCCTCTAACGCCGGAAGAAATTGAACAGGAAGCGAAAGTTCAAGCAGCTCTAAATGAAGATAGATTGATTGCAGCAACTCAGCGCCTTGCCGACGCCTCCTGGCCGCTAGTCTCTAGTAATCTAGATCTTTGTGAAGGATTCACGGATTTTCAAATAGGTCTCTGGACAGCGCGAAGTGTTCGCGAAGATCATCTACCTAGTGTCCGTATTTGGGGAGTCGCAAATGATTCGCCAGCAGCACTAGCTGGATTGCAAACTCGAGACAACATTATTGCTATTGATGACAATCATGTAGAGAACGGTCGTGCGGTACGTTCACAATTGAATCGGGCGCTGAGCCAATTCTCGAACGAAAGGAGAACAGAACCTATCGAGCTGCTGGTTATTCGAGGGTTGACTGAGTCGTCGTTCACTCCTTTGCTTTTTTCGGTTCAACCAGTGGAGACTTGTCGCTCTGAAATTTTCGTATCTCGTGCACTAGCATTCCGCGCCTACGCTACGGGTCAAAAAATCGGAGTTTCTACTGGTCTACTTAACTTCTTGGAAGAAGAGCCTCACCTGCAGTACATCATCGCACACGAGCTAGCACACAACGTTTACGGACATGTATCGAAAGCTCGTACTCGAGGTATTCTTGGCGGGCTGTTGGATGGAATTTCTTTAGTGACCGGTATTTGGACTAACGGTCTATTTTCTAAGCAAGGAATTAGAGCTAACTCAAAAGCATTTGAGAATGAAGCTGACTATGTTTCAATGTACATTCTTGCAAACGCAGGTGTTGACTTGAACGGTATAGAGGATGTCTGGCGTCGTGTATCGACTCAAACGGGTATTAGTGAGACCAGAACTCATCCGTCCCGACCAATTCGATATCTGAGGATGGCAAAGACCCGAGAGGAAATCGCCGAAAAAATCGAAAAGGGTGAGCCACTAGTGCCTGAACTCAAACAGGACAGGTAGGAGTCGTACCAAGTTCGTAAAACAGCGACCCTACCAGCTGGTTCAATCGAGTCATTCGAGGAGATTCTAAAATTGCTTACTAAAGGAACATGGGGTAGCGTTTCGGTTTGAAATTGCTCTCTTGAAAGATCCACGCCTACGGTCCGTTTCGTTTTCTCGTTTCTCTAATAAATCTACACTTGAATCGATATTGAAGTCAGTTTCGCCCGCACAGCTGGGGTCGTTTTCAAAGTGTTGTGGGTTTTAAAAAATGTAGAAAAAGTGTGGTCAGCATGTACATACGATTTTCGTATTTCTTGCTAAATACCAAGGTTTTCCGAGGATAGCTCCGCATACGATCTGTCATCGTCTTGTTGAGTCCCTCGAATTCACTTGAAGTGTCCACTAACTAGGACCTATTCCAGATCACAATCTGCGGCTAATTTGAATCTGTAGGAAAATTGGAAGCACTTATACCAAGTTGATTTGGATGTAGTTTTGTACCGAGCTAATTGCCCGAGGTGCCCTATAGGAGAGGGGGCACCTTAATATATTTGATCACCGTGTCATGTTAGTATCGGTGACAAAGGAATAAATGAGCACGAATTTGATGAACAAAATACATCTTAAATTAAGAATTTATGCTATAATCGGATTAAATCTATCATCTAACAGGAATTTTACTTTTAATCTATGACGGTTCTCGCACTACAAGCAGCGAAATATTTGTGTCGTAAATCCAAATGGCGATACTCCAATCTTGAACTACAAAAGTTAATCTATATAGCACAAGTCTTTCATGTTGGGGTGGAAAAATCCCCTTTAGTACTCGGAGATTTTGAAGCGTGGAAGTACGGTCCGGTACATCCAGGACTCTATCGTTATTTGAGAGTATTTGGAGCGAAACCTATTCCGGAAACATACTCAGTCTTTAATGTCATTTCTGACATCCGAGAAGGTTCTGCAAAAGTCTGGTTGAATGATGCGTTTCGTTCTTTTCCTCCGAGCTCTCAGATTGGTCCGTACCTAATGGGCTTAACTCATAGAGAAAAAGGAGCTTGGAAGAGACATTACAAACCGGACCGTAATGAGATTATTCCTATTTCTTCTATAGAGGACGAATACAAAGCTCTTTATGCCTAGGATAAGAGAGTCTACCAAAGACTTCACAGCTCCTGACGGACCGAAATCTTGGCAAGAAGAACAAGCAGAAGAACAAGGTAAATTTTCGCTTGAACTAATGTTTGCGGAAGTTAGAGTAGCTCATACTCGCGCAGATGAATTAGAAGATAGAATAAAACAACGAAAACGGTTTGCTTACATTTTTGTTGGTATTGCGGCCTTTTGGCTTCTTTTAGTACTGTTGGTTGTTGTTCTTCACGGTACGGAGAATGTAAAACTGGATCTCAGTGAAGCAGTAATATTAGCTTTAATTGGGACGGGTACCGCTCACGCGATTGCACCAGCGATACTTGTTGCTAAATATCTTTTCGGTGTCCCAAAGGAAGAATAATAGTACGGAATTTCTTAAAGTTGAAAGCCTAAAGCGGAACTCTAATCCATCTCGGTATTGCGCCTCGTCTGTGGACTAAGAAATTTGGAAATATGGAGCAGAATCAAACTAATTTCAACTTTACTGACTAGCTTTTAAATCTGAGTCTTCCTCGCGATCGAAGTGCGCTAGCTTCGCTCTAGAGTCTCCCATAGAAACTCCCAAACCAAGGCTTGCATGAACGCACGTTGTTTATTGTCTGCTGCACCAGCGTGGCCACCTTCTATGTTTTCATAGTAGTGCACTTTGTGCCCCATCTCTTCTAGCTTCGCGACCATCTTGCGTGCATGGCCCGGATGAACTCGATCGTCTCGCGTAGAGGTGGTGATAAGTATGGTCGGGTACGTCCGATCCGCACGTACGTTTTGATAGGCGGAAAAGTTCTTAAGGTACTCCCATTCCTCAGGCTTCTCGGGATCGCCGTACTCAGCCATCCAACTAGCTCCTGCTAACAGTAGGTGATATCGGCTCATATCGAGTAAGGGTACCTGACAGACGACTGCACCGAATAAATCAGGACGCTGAACATACATGTTGCCCATCAACAATCCGCCATTGCTACCACCTTGAATACCTAGGTGTTTCGGTTCAGTGATGCCCCGGTGAATTAAGTCTTCGGCAACTGCAATGAAGTCTTCATACGCACGATTGCGATTCTCTTTCAATGCCTGGTGATGCCAATCCGGTCCAAATTCCCCACCCCCGCGGATATTCGCAATGACATAGGTACCACCTCGATTCAACCACGTGTTTCCGGCGACTGGGGTGTAAGCAGGAAGTAGCGACACAGAAAAACCACCGTATCCGTAAAGCAGTGTCGGTCGTATTCCAGTAGCGTCTCTTTGTGAGATTTGATAGTAGGGAATCTTTGTACCATCCTTGGATTCAGCCCAATGTTGCGTGGTCTCCAAAGCTTCGTTCTCGAAGAACGATCGTGTCTTCTTCAGCACTCGCGGTGATTCGTTCGGACCACTCAAAGACAGACTAGATGGTTCCAGAAAACTCTCGGAGAGCATGAGTGTTCGGTCACTCTCTTGGGACTCATAGGCAAAGCCACTCTCATTCAAAAAACTATTAGATTTTTGTACTTGCTCGAGATTCCAATCATCGTTGTCGCCTTTCGTTGCTACAAACGTCTTAGTACAAACGTTTTCTGAAATATTGAGTATGATTGAGTTTTTCGTACCGGTATGACTGATCAATACGGAGTGTTCTGTTGGTGCGAAGAGGACTTGGTAGTCTCCCGTACCGGCAAGTATGTCATCAAGTTGCCCTACCAACAAACTACCGGCTTTGAATCGCTCGCCACGGCGGTCCCAATCATGTTTGAGCAGAAGAAACAACTGTCCTCTGTGGGGGGTCGCAATCGCGCTGTCCGGTTTATCTAGCTTGATGAGCTCATTGTTGCGATATACAAAAAATTCATCGTTGAAGAAATCAGTCGCGCGTCCGACGTAGTAGTCGCGAAAATCGGTAAAGGGATCCGCCCGTGAATACACATATACATCAGAAGACTGACCTCGGTAATACTCACGTGCATTCTCTAAAAGGCCGCCGCGATCCCACTCGCGCATTGTCATGGGATATCCCGAATCCGTTAATGTACCTTCACCGAAATCTGACCCAATTAGTACTCGATCTGGACCAGCCCAAGTTACATGGGTCTTCGCTTCAGGAACGAAGAAACCGTCGGAGACAAAATCTTTCGTGCGTAAGTCGAATTCTCGAATCACAATGGCGTCGCCTCCACCTCGAGAGAGTCGGACGAGTGCTTTTGTGCACTCGGGGCGACACATACTCGCATCTGCCCAAACCCAATTCTCGTCTTCCGACTTTGCCAGAGCGTCAAGGTCAAGCACCACTTCCCAATCAGGTCGTGTCTTACTGTACTCTTCCAGCGTCGTTCTCCGCCAAAGACCCTTTGGATGGTCTTTGTCTTGCCAAAAGTTGTAGAGAGAGTCCCCACAGGTTTCAAACATGGGAATCCGATCATCCGAATCGAGAATGCTTCGAATGCGTTCTTGGAAGCCACGAAATCGATCGTTCTGAGTGAATTTAGAGACGGTCAGATCATTTCGTGCACGCACCCAGTCAAGTGCCTTTTCATCATCGATTTGTTCTAGCCAAATATGCGGGTCAGTACTCATAAAAGTCCTTGAAGTAGTGTGGAGTAGGTATGCTTGATTGAATTTGAAAACGACAAATCTTAGTCAAAGTACAGTATGTTATGAGAATCGTGCCTTCTTTGCGAGTGTTTTCTAGAGATCAGGAATATTTCCTCGTAAAACAAGGCCAGTCGCTTCAGGACGGTGACTACAAGAAAGATGAGACTACTCTGTAGGTTGATGTCATTGCTTGTCTCACCAATCCAACACGGAACGAGGTCCGGATTACAATGGTTGCCTCTGAACCTTTGAATCTTCGATACCCACGAATCTGAGAAAACATCATGGATCTGGACGATCAAGTGCAAAGCAAACGAGAATCCGTCAGGCGTTTACGTTTATTCACACCTTACACTGCAGTTCTGTTAGTGATGTTTCTTGTGTTGATTTGTCTCTGGATCGCTCTGCAACACTACCGCGGCCAAGGTCACCAACGAGAACATTTGACCATGTCTTTGGACGAAACTGGCTTAACCATCCAAGTTTCACGTTTCAGGATGGAAATGCAAGTGCTGGAGACACGTCAGTTGATTGACGATGAATTGGAATTAATCGAGAATAGCAAGCAAGGGTCAACGACAGGGCATCTTGTTGATAGAACCGAGTGGGCTGCGAAAAAGGACGAGCTCTCGATAATATTAGACTATCTCGTCATCAAGCGCACCGACCAGTTGTATATAGACATCGAATCTGCGATCGCAGATATTGAGAAAATACTTTCGTCGTAATTAACACGGCTTGTTAGTTCTCGATTCGCATCCAATAGTGAAGTTTTTATGACACTTTGGTACACGTAGAAGTTCGTACCCAAAATTGGTGCTCCATCCCTTTCCGCTGTTGCTGTGACGTCAATCGCTACACAAGAATATGTAAAAATGGTGTAACATTCGTTCAGATAACAGCGGGAACTTTCCCTTGCGAAGTCTGACTAACCAAAAACTTTTGAACTTTAGACCACCAAAATGACTACACCAAACCTGAGTGACATTGTGGCCATAAGAGTCACAATTTGCGTTAAAGAGGATGGAAACGGTTTCTTTGGTTCTTGTAAAGAATTTCCCGGCGTTGTAGTTGGTGAAATGACAGAAGAAGACTGTTTAGAACAGACGCGAGGCGCGGTCAGAGAGCACTTGGATATTCTATTGTCTGAAGGCCTTGCAATACCAGAGGAAGCTATCATTCGCAACGCTGATCAAGTTCGTCCTAAGCAAATTAATAGCATCGAAAACATCCCAGTACCCGCGCTTTCTGCGTGAGTACGTATCCCAAACAGGTCCGGGATCAGCTCAAAAATATAACCATACAAGAGTTTCAGTCCGCTCTAGTGAAAGACGGTTGGGAACTTGTCCGTTCAGAGGGTGCTAGAGTTACCTATGTTAAAAACAACAAGGTAATCACGCTTCACATACACCCTAAGAAAAAACCATGGGTCCAAATTTGCTTAAACATTTATTTGAACAAACAAGATGGGACACTCGAGACCTTAAAAGAATAAAACTTATTAAGTAACGACTACTATATCTCGACTACGAGAGGGCATTTTTATTCTTCGGAATGTCCTAATCCTTCACCCAAAAGAAAGACCCCGAGGGGGAATCGGGGTCTTTGAATTTTAAGAGGTAGAAACAAAACCTGTCTGCGAGTTGAAATTCGCAGTCCCCCAGGTTTGGCAAGATTTAGAACTTCAAGATTGCATTCACGCCTAAGTGCTTGTTGTCCTTCTTCGAGAACTCGTCCACTTTTCCTAAGACGAAGTTTAAGTTAAACAAGGTCTTGTCTAGGACTAATGGTTTGAGTTCTGCACCGAACAGAATGGTCTGTAGATCCAGAGCGTTCTCGCCGAATTCAATGTACGGCTTGAACATATGCTGGTCTTGGTTGATCAGGAAGCCATAGGAAATGTTCGTATTAAACGTCATGCCTTGGCTCAAATCTAGATCACCACCAAAGGGAAGTTGGTCAACGGTCGCTGATTCGCGCCACAAGGTTGAGTCCGTTTGAGCGGATTGACCCCAACTTGGAGTGAATGAGAGTGAGAGCCCTTCTTCACCTGGTGTTGGGTTAAACACAGCGAGTAGCGACAAGCCTGATTCTTTGTAATCATTCTCGGAATACGTAGCCATTGTGTGGCCTCGAAGATCGATTGAGAACATCCTCGAGTTGACGCGTACGCCACCGATGAACTCAACTCCCGAGCCTGTAGCGCCGTCACCGCCGTCGCGACGATAGGCAAGTTCGCCAAACGGGCTAACAGAGCCACCCCAGTCAAGCGGGATCACGTACGAACCTGCGACTCCAGCTCGCACTCGATTGATGGTCGTATCGAGACTTCCTGCTTCGCCAGCGCCATCGTCAGTCGCGAGGTTAGCAACCGATACATCGCCTTTAACTGCGAGATCAAGACTATCCATTTGAAGAACTTGGCTCTTGAACGCTAGGTGTCCAAGGCGGACGTTCAAATCGCTTAAGTCAACGAGATCATCGCCATTCCAAACGCTAGCTTCACCGGAACCGATACCGAGCGTACCCCATATTAACGTACGAGGTGTCACTTGGTAGCTTGCATAAGGCAAAACAGTTGTGGTGTCAGTTTGCAATTGACGAACCGCTGTACCCCAAGAGTAGTCGCTCTCGGCTTCACTTTCGGATAAAGATACACCAAACATCAAAGCGTCCGTTGGTCTTAAGTCCACACCAATATAGGTCGAACTAGAAGACGTTTCATACGTTGAACTACTCGAGTCTTGTTGATCAGTAGTACCCCATATAGACAGTGCGTATCTTGAGTTGCCACCCATCAAGGACGTGGAGAAGTTCTGTGGAATCAAATCGCGCAGTCTCATTGATGTGAAATTGCGTGGGGAGATGACATCCGAGAATAAGTCTCTTGAACGCTTGGTTGTAGGAGCTTTCGCAGTAGTCGGCGTATCAAACACTGGCTCAATCGTTGGAGTTGGAGCTGTTGTTTGGGGTTGCGTCTGAGTATCGGCTACTGCGCGCTCGTCTTCTTTGGACTTCCCGCCAATCACTCGACTGAACAGGTTGCGCTCAGAATCCTTATTTTCAACACGCGAACCGATTGCATTAGCGACGCTCGAAATCGTGTGGCGACCTATGCTCGATAGTGCTTCGGTACCGGCTGCTTTGATCTCGCTATTGCTAACAATCGTCTTGAATGATTGCGACGCGGAACGACCAGCGGTATCTGTTGCAGTAACAGTGATTACAGTTGTTCCATGAACGGATGGCGTTAACGATAAGCTTGCGCCATTGATACTCGTAAGCGCGGCATTGCCTTCAAAGTTGAACGTGTAGTCGAGTACATCGCCGTCGTCGTCAACGAAGTATTCGTCGACACTCAACACGACTGGTTCGCCACCGATCTGTAAGGTCACGTCTGCGATCTGCGATACAACCTGCGGTCCTGTTTCGACATAGACTTTGAAGACATCCATGACATCTAAGCCCGCTGGATCTGTCGCAATGACACGCACGGTTGCATTTCCAGCTATGAGACCCTCTATCGTAATGTCCATTTCGTTCAGGGTTGCGGTTACGACGTTTGGATCATCAGATTCAACGACGTAAGCAAGCTCATCTCCATCAGGATCACTGAAGTTACCGGTAATCGAAACCAGACTGGGTGTCCCCACGGTAACCGTCATGTCGCCGAGACTAGTAACCAGGTTGGGTGCTGAATTCTCGGGAGGTGGATCGGTTACAGTTACAGTAAACGTGTCTGATACAGATTGATCTATGTTGTCAAATGCTGTTACAGTTACATCGGTCGTACCGACTTTGTTCCCCCAAATACGTAGCGTATTACTGCTGGATCGATATATGACATCCGCAATGTCATCGTCTTCGTTGTCGATTTCGATCGTCAGTTCGCCTTCGTCTTCGAATATATCGTCGAGTTCCACATCTTCCCTTTCATCGACTTCGACGGTAACGTCGTCAATTTCGGCGAGTAGCTTCGGCGGATCATTGCGTGCGCCGACATCAATGGTAAACGATACTTCCGCAGAGTTTCCAGCTGTGTCGGTAGCTTTTAGGGTCGCTTTAGTTACCCCAGTGGAATGTAGATAAATATTGATCCAAGGATTGTCATCGTCATCGTAATCAATCGCGGCTGTTGCAATATCTGCATCGTCGGTTTCAATGTCGAGATCGAATGTATCTCCCTCATCGGTAAATGCGCCAGATGCATCAATCGGATCGACCGTTAGACCAATTCTTGTCGTTACATCAGCAATCGCATCTGGATGTGGGATTGGAGGATCGTTCCGAACAACTTCAACAGTGAATGTATCTGACACCGACTGATTGTTTTGGTCAGTTGCGGTTATTTCGATGTTCGTTTCGCCTGCTTCGTCACCGTAGATGCGCAAGAAATGATCTTGTCTTATCACTGGAGTGACTATATCCGCGTCATCGACACTATAGCCGTATGTCAATTCTTCGTCGTAGCCAGCATCGCCATCGTTGAAGTAATCATTCAGATCGATGTCATCGCTACGACCGTCAAACTGTACTTCTATATCTGGTAAGCCATCCCCAACGACTGTCGGTGGATTGTTTTGTTCCGCGGTGGCGCGGAAACGCTTAAAGACTGTAGTTCCGTCCGAATCGGTTGCAGTTACCGTAATCCTTGCCGGCGAAGAACCGACGGATTCACCGGTGATACAAACATCATCGTTGTTCTGGACGGCGACGCTCACCTCACCTGGTCGTGTGGACGAAGCAGAGAATGACAACGCGGGAGTGTCATCGTTAGCATCAGGATCGGTGAAGTGTTCACTACCCTTGATGATGCATTCGGTGACTCCTACAAGTATGCGTTGATCAGGAATCACTTCTGCAGTAGCCATCGGTGGTTCGTTCACGTCGGTCAAAGTAATCGTAATGTTTAACGCGACTGCAGAGCCGTAGCTGTCAGAAGCGGTCAGCACGAGTTTGAAGACCTTGTCATCGCTCTCGTAGTCTAAACCCTTCTTCTTGACCTTGACCTGTCCGCCGTCGGCCGTGGTAACCACGCGGAAATAACCCTTGCCACCACTCAAATCGTAACTGATGTCATCCCCGTCAGGATCGGTCGCTTCGTGGGGTGTCCCAACATTAGTCCCTACAGCGGCATTCTCTGCTATCTCGTATGAAACTGCTGTTGCACCGCTGAAGCTGGGCGAATTGTTGGAGTTCCGCACATAAGCGAAAAACGTTTGATACGCGGTCGCGCCTGAAGAGTCGGTCGCCGTTACCTCAATTTCTACTTCTTGAGTGCCAGTTACATCATCTTCAGTAGGTGTAACAGTTACGATACCATTGGACTCTTCGACGGTGACCGCATTAGACGATCCAATAATATCGGCGTCAAAGTCTACTAAATCAGAAGCACCGTCGCCGTCGACCGTGAGATCATTGAGATCTATTTCTTGGGCGTAATCACCGACCAAAAAGTACATGTTGGCTATGTCCTTAATCACCGGTGCTTCTTCGACGTTTTCAATTCTGACGACAAATTTGATCTTATGGGACTTCCCAGCCAAATCCGTAGCACACAAATTGATTTCATAACCGCCAGGATTTGATTCGTAATCAGTATTGACTCTAGGTACGCTAGAACCGAAGATTCCATGTTCAGTACCGCGAACGGTAAGTTCATATTCGTGGCTGATGTTGGAGACAGTGTTACTTGCACGCTTTTCAGTGATGACACCGCCACGCGCGGCGTTGTAGACTTCTGTGTTCTCATCGCCTTTACACGGGGTACAGTTGTTGCGTTGGCTCCAGCACAAACGATCACCTGTTGGGCTTGGATCGTCAGCCGTAAAGGTTAGATCAATATCGTCGCCTTCATCGACAGAATATGCGCTAGAAGTGTAGTACGTATTGCCACCGGTGACCTTTGCGACAGTGCGAATGATTGGAGCGGCGTTTGAACCATACACCAAGTCTATTCGAACTCTGACTGGGTCGTCAGATGCCGACGCTTTGTTACCACGTTGATATGCGGTTACATCAGCCCACACAGTAATCACACCGTGGTAGCCTAAGAGCGCAAACTGATCGCTGCTGGAATCGGTTGAGGGCAACTCCATTCGTGCGCTGAGCTGTCCTCGTTTGCACGAATTAGCACCACTCAAACTGAAGTCTACCACTGTAGCAACATCAATGGAGTTGTTGTTTATCATGATGTTGGCAGTTTGGTCCGTGCCGTCTACCGTAAATCCAGTATCGTCGATCTCGTAACAGAGTTGACCGCCCGCAGAGGTAGTAAAACTATCGGTAACATCGGTCCTCTTAGTGCCACCGCCATTTGCGGAGGCGAGTGGTACCAACCAAACTTCGTCATCGGAATTGCCAGTTCTGAGGGGTGTATCAGCGACACCACCTTTGATGACGTCAACATAAACCGTCATCTTGTCGCTCTGATCGGTCGGGTCGGTAACAGTTACGACCAATTCAAATTCATGGCCAGACGATAACCTATCCAGATCATCGTCGTCAACATCGTCTGGTACTGAGATATCACCCGTGTCTTCGTCGATCTCTAAGTATGTGGTCCCTCGATAGTCACCTCCAGTCATGGAGAATTCCAAGGCATCAGCGTCGTCAGGGTCGATTTCATCATCGACGAATTGGTTCGTGATATCGATCTCGAAATCCGTGCCGACGTTCTCAACGTCCCAATCAATTGAAACGGAGGTTACCGTGAAGACAGGTGCGACGTTTTCTCTAATAGTAACTTTCGCTGTGGCGTTAAGGACAGCACCGTCGCTCGCGGTAACTTCGACAATGAGATTAGCTTCACCCTCACCCACACCCTTAATGATGATAAGGTCATCCGCTATTCCCGTACCAGCAAGAATGTGCTCAGCAGTGAAGACAGCATCGTTCCCAGAATCAATATCGACCGTATAGGTAGTCGCTGCAGGTCTTAACGTCGAAGGTACGATCCATCGATTGAGGTTGTATTGTCTCGTGTGTCCGGCGGTCAATGGTTCTAGCGAATCCTCTAAGTCGTTTACAGGTGCCGTTGTATCGTATAGTGCTTTTGTGGTAGGAGCGGGATCTACTGATGTGTCTAAATCTACCCAATCACTCACTTGAACGTCGTACTGATTCCCAGTGGGATTTTTCTTGTAAGAACGGACACTGATGTTGTATTGAGTCGCCGGGTTAAGCCTCGTGATCGTGTAATCGTGAGTTCGGGTTGCCGCAACGAGTCCGTCGACTACTGGGTCTGAAAAGAACTCTGCAGTATCACCAACAGGGATCCATCGTACTTGATAAGCCAGTGGGCTACTAAATTCCGCATCACTATCGGCCAATCCATCCCATTTCACGTAAATGTTTTCTGGAGACTCTTCTCCCGCGGCAACATTGGTAGGTAGATTTAGCTTTCCAGGATGAACAATGACTGTGATTTTCAGTTCGCCGAGATTGTCACTCTCAATTGACAATGCTCTAACCGTGTACTTAATGGGTGCTATTAACCATGCAGCACTTGTACTGTCCCAGGTGAGAGTTGCTTCATTCAGAGCAATCGTTCGATTAGGATGAGTACCATCAATTGCGAGAGTAACAGAGTCCGGATCGCTCGTTGGCCCAAGATTCAACTCTCCAGTTTCTGGAAGTCGAATGTGCGAGCTGGGTTGCCCTACTTCATGTCCCTCGTAGATGCGAAGTTGAACAGTACTCGATTGCGCACAACCAGAGGCAACGAATTCAAAAAGATTGTCAGTTGTAGTACTGTCTCCCACATAGAATTCAATGTCCTTCCGAGGATTTTCATCGTCATCAGCGTCAAAGTCGCGATCATCGTCAGTATCCCATCCGCAATCCGCGGTAATTTGGGCGTTTATCGGCACCGCGGCGAACGCGGCATAGCATGCTAATGCGATCGCCGGTATAAACTTTACCAGGCCGCTTAGCTTTAAGCGTAGATCATTCGATTGTGGAATATCCATGGAATCTCTCCTATGCCAATCCATTGGCAAAAGTAGTTACGTGGGGTACGTAAGAAACACGTTGGTGAGTGTGTATTTGGACAACTGCAGACTGTGTTAAGTTGCATCCCTGTCCGATAGAAGTCATCCCCGCCTCCCTGCGTGGAATTTTGTTTCATAATCGAGCCGGGTCCTTACTCCTAGACCTCGGCGGTTCCCTGTGCTTCTAGTTAGCACTATTCAGTGGATTACGTATGTAACTTACATTTTACGCAGATATGGTGCCTAACACAAAGTTTTCCGCGTTTGCGTAGACAGCCCTGCTCCACTGTCAATTTGTGTAAGTATAAGGCAAAATACCAGATTTTTGCAATATTTTGAAAAATTCTTTGAAAATGTTTCAGTGTAACCGGTATTGATTTGATTCTAAAAGTGGTCCCCAGATTGCGAGCACGCATGTGGTTGAGTTCTCGTTTAGCTTGTTTTGAACGCGGTAAACACTTCGATAATTTGAATGAAATGGCTCACTATTTCAAGGGACTCAAAATTCCTTAGAATAATATTCTGAGAGACACTGACAGATCAGTGCTTTAGGTGTTTAGGTTGGAAAAGGCAAGGAACAAGTAGGTACGATAGTGGAAGTGAAGGTTAAAGCTCTTTGGGACGACGTCGAGAGAGTGTGGAGTGCATCCAGTGACGATGTATTTGGACTGTTCATTGAAGCCGATTCTTTGGATGATCTAGCGACAATGCTTGTTCTTACGTTTGCCGATCTGTGGACTGATTCGGGTAAACCGCTTCCGCCTGAAGTCATTTTTGAAGTTGAATGCATCAAGGAACAACCTCCCCTTCGGTCATTCAATCTAAATGTACAGCATGTTCCTCAACAGCTAGCTACTGTTTGATGTGGCTTCTGATTACACGAAGGAAGTCGAGGAACGAATAAAGAAAGCGGGATAGCAGTTTGACCGATGGGGTAGTAAGCGTTCACACAAAATTTACGTGAACAAGAACAATTCACAACCTCCACTCTCGGTTCCTTACAAAATGAAATCTCGACATACTGCAAATAGCATCCTCAAACGAGTTGGACTTCCTAAGATTTAGGTAAGAGTCGAGTCTCAAACCACGCTAGTAAGTCGGCGTGATTAACTGTTCCAGATACGACGCCAACGATACATTCCACCATCTCCTCGTTGAATGCCATACAGTGATACCCACACGTTGCGATCAAAACACCAAGAGCTATAACAGCAGTACGTTTATTCGCATCGGCAAAGCCATGATTGCGTACGATGCTTTCGACTAGCGCGGCCGCTTTCTCATGGATCGAATCAAGGTATCCAGAATATGGACGGCTAATTGCTGAATACAACGAGTTCTTGGTGATGACTCCTGGTGCACCACCAAAATGAAGATCTACGTCATGAATGTAGATCAAGTCCTCCCACTTTAGTTGGTAGTGCATGTCAGCGATCAACTAACTCCTTTAGTGCTTCGCGAAATTGCTCTTTGAAGTCTCGAACTGCTTCTACCGTCTCCGGGTGAACTTCGTCACCTTCAGAATTGAATACGAGGCTTTGCTGTTGCAGACTTGACTCGGTTCGAGCTTGGTGTCTGTTGTCGTCCACTTTGATGTTCTGTCTCCTCCATGTGGAGGAGAGATTCTACAAATACATTTACAACAGTGAGAGTCTAGAAATTTAGAAAATGGGCAGTAATGTGGTTAATTAGGAACGAGGTATTCATTCACATAAGATGTACACTTAAAAAACTTCCAATCTAGGACTGACACGATACAGCAATGGCGGCTAGTCAAAGAGATCGAGTTCCAGTGCCGTGTTTTCAAACTGTTCAATCACTTCTTGCAACGAATCGGAGAGGTCTCCTTCGGTGTACAATTCGTTGGTCACAGTTCGACAACTCTGCGGTTCAGTTGATTCTTCCTCCCATTCGCTGTAGCTACCAGCGGTTTGAGGATCTAGCTCCTCATACGGGTATGGCGGCTCGCATAGATGGCGCACTAGCCATTCCCAATCAAATTCGATGTCCATACTTTCTACTGTCGTCAAAAAATTAAAGCTTTGAAGCAGACGGTTTTGGCTTGGTTCTCTCTTAAAGCGCAATTCCTGCCAAGAGGGATTGGACTCTAGTTCCTGAAAGCGCCCTAAATATACCCCTTGCTCGTCAAACGCCGAACCACTTGTCAATGATGCGGCGTCATCTCCTAGTCGCGCGGCTAATTCGATCAGGGTTGAAATCAAATACCACAGAGGCAATATCTCGTGTAAAGGTCTCTCTGGAAATAATCTCCTTTTAATTTTGAGTATTGCTAGACCAAGAGAGTCCGGTTTTGCGAGAGTCGAAAGCGATTTAGTCAAGTCTGAATGCTTGTCTGCAGTGAGTTTCAGTTCGGAATCGAACTCCTTACACTTGGTTGTAACCCACAGTTCTTCCAAGTCCTGTATCCACAAACGCTCAGACTCCTCTGGTATAGGGTCCGTCCCATAGTACACCCGATTACTTTCTTCCCCCTGAAAGCAATATCTATTTAGAAGTGCGTAATTCAATAACGCGTCAGCGTTGCAGGACTCCTTTAGCTCTAAATTCATCGCGGTACCGTTTTCCAACAAGCACTCGGACTGGGACAATGCGTGCTGTACGCGAGCAAAGTCACCCGAGGGATCGGAAAAAATTCGATCAAATGTCAATGGACTCTCTATCACAACGAAGGCAAATTGCCGGACATTCACAAACGAGTATCCCCAAAGATACGGATTCGTTGGGCCAACGCGTGCGCGTAGTGCCTCCCTACATTCCTCGGATGCGAACGCGCGTATTAGGGGATCTTCCGTGTCGGATTTGTCCAAGTCGTCCCAATAGTCCCAATAGAGAGGGAATTCATGAATACCACAAGCTTCCTCAACCGATCTAATCGGAAACGTTAATGTCGGCGTGGAATCCATCTCGATCGCAACCATTGGCTCCGCACTAGTTTTCTGTAAAGCCAAATCCTCCGGTTCTGTTTCAGAACCGAAATTTGCTTCTTCTGAGGGAGGCACGACGCTGCTGTTCGGTTTCAGGAAATAAAAGAGCGCAACGCTTACTGAAACCAACCCGATTCCGACAACACTGCCCCATAACCACCTTGATAGTCTTGATGTCGTCTTCATTCGTTCTCTTTTCGCTCGTATGCTGTTAGCGTCTCTTAGTCAAGAATTCTAGGAAATGCACTAACTAAGGTTTATATCCAACTTGGGTTCTATAAAGGACAGGTCCCCCCAGTGATCGACTAGTGGCCCGGTGTTAGAGTGTCAGCGATTTTGAACGCTCTACGACTCATGAATACGGGAAATAACACAGTTTCTGTCACAAAAAAAAGCGGGTTCAATTGAACCCGCCTTTTCTTGAGTTAGAACTCACGCACTAGTGTTCCTAGTGCGTGAGGTTAGTTAATGTTCGATTAGAACTTGAATAGCGCTTGAATTCCTAGCTTCGGAGCAATTTGATCAACACTATCGTCGCTCGCATTGAAGAACATCTTCATGTTCATCGAGCGAGACCCAGCGATCAGTTGCCTGAGCTCCGATCCGATCATAACGCTCTTGCCGTACATACCCGTATCTTGTACATCAACATATGGGGTCAGCAAGAATTTGCCATGATTGATTTCGAAACCATAAGCTAGCTTGGAGTTCAAAGTGAAACCATTGGTTGCACCGTAAGCGTGTGCGTTAGGAACAGCGGTTACTGTCGCAGCTTCGCTCCAAAGCACGCTACTGTTCTGGGATGAAGCACCCCAGTGTGGCGTGAAGGAGAACGAGAGGCCAGTTGCTTCGCTTGACGGATTGATGTTCACCATCAGGCTTACGCCGCTTTCGCTGAAGTCTTCAGCGGAGTGGGTCGCAAGCGTGCGTCCTCGAGCTTCAATGGTAATCGTGTTGGTATCAAGTCGAACACCACCAGCGACTTCAAAACCATTTCCGGTGAGGCCGTCGCCACCGTCATTACGGAATGCGATTTCGCCAAACGGAGTGACTTTGCCACCATTTCCGGTATCAACGGAGAATGATCCTTCGATACCTGCGCGAATGCGATTCACGCCAGCTTCGAGACCATCAAATGCGCCGTTACCGTCTGCGGTGTCCAAGTTAGCAAATGCGGCATCGCCACGGAATGCTAATTGCAAGCTTCCAGCTTTCGCAAATTCACGACGTCCGCCCAACATGTAAAGGCTGAACGATAGGTCGCTAGATTCTGCGTTAGCATTGACTACGGTCGTATCCGCATCACCAGAGCCACGACCGACCACACCCCAAACAGAGGTCTTACCATCAACTGGTTCAAAGCTGAAGTAAGGCATGATAGTGGTTAGAGTCGTGTCTAATTCTTGCGATGCAGTACCCCACCAGTAATCGCCCTCGGAAGTATTTCGAGCTGCGGTTACACCAAAGATCCAGCACTCGTTGGTTTGAACATCTATGCCTAGGAACATTGAGTTGGCGCTGCCGTCATAGCCTTCGCCTTCAAAGTTCTGAGCATCGACCGTTCCCCAGATTGAGAAGGAGCCGATTCCACCGTTACCGTTCAAGGTACGAGAGAAGTTGTTCGTGAGCAACGAGTCAACGGTCGGTAGATTAAAGTTGAAATCTACGTCTTTGTTGGTGCTCGCGTTCCAAGTTGCGTCTAGCAAATCTTTCTTGGGGTTGAAGCCCATGAGGTCATTGCGCTCTTGTGCAGCTGCATTACTAACCGCGTCCTTACCTGCAACAGGCATATAGCGATTGAAGATATTACCGAAGCTGAAGCCCATGCCGGTGTCTGAACGACTGGATTCAAGTCGTGAGCCCAACGCGGCAGCGGTGCTGCCCATGTATGCTCGCGCAGTTCCAGCTAACAGGTTTACACCAGATTCACGCAGGTTATCGTCACCTACCGCGATCGAGAACGTTTGTGTTGCACTACGTCCTTTCGGGTCGGTTGCCGTAACCATTACACTGGTTGAACCACGTGTGAATGGAGACATTGAGATGTCAGCGTCATGGTGATGTGTATCGGCAATACTAACTGAGGCAGCATTTCCAGAAGTTTCGATCGTATAGGTCAAAACATCGCCATCTTGGTCGAAGAAGTATTCGCCAACACTGAGCGACGTTCCTTCACCACCAATTTGGAGGGTCTGATTCGGAATCGTACCAATCGTAACCGGGATGGTTTCAACTTCTACGTCGAATTCGCCAACTACGTTGAACTCGCCATCGGTTGCGGTAATCTTGAATACTGTTGATCCAGCATTCACACCACTAATGGTTAGTTCTAAGTCAGACAGATCCACCGTAGCAACGTCAGTATCTTCAGATTCTGCCGTGTAGGTAAGTTCGTCACCATCAGGATCGGTGAACACGCCTTCAATCGAAACTGAGATTGGTTCGCCAGCTGTGACGGTCTGATCATCCAAGGTACCCGAGAGTACTGGAGCCGAGTTTGTCGGTTCTGGCGGAGGCGGTTCAACGACTGTTACGTCGAATTCATCGCTTGCGGTTTGACCGATGTTATCGGTAGCAACTACTACAACTGTCGTCGTACCAGTGTTGTTAGCATAGATACGAATCGAGTTGTTGCTTGCACGGTAGAGTACGTCAGCGATGTTTTCGTCTTCGTTGCTGACGTCGTAGTCGAGACTACCTTCGTCTTCAAAGACATCGTCTAACGATACATCGTGCTGTTCACCCATGACAACTTCGACATCTTCGAGTGCGTTGACAAGCATCGGAGGATCGTTGCGAGCCAATACGGTTAGATCGAAGGAGTTAGTTGCTGAGTTATTAGCCGAGTCGTATACAGTTACAGTAACGCTGGTCGTACCAGGTGAGTGTAAGTACAGATCGACCCATGCACCGCCTTCGTCATCGTACTTGATGGCAGCCGTAGCTACGTCAGGATTCTTTGTCGAAGCATAGTAAGTCAACGTATCGCCGTCATCGGTGAACGCGTCTCTCGCGTCGATCGGATCATAGTCGCGACCAATGAATCGCTCCTCATCGTCGAACGCATCAGCGTTAGCAACAGGAGGATCGTTGCGAATGACTTCTACTTCAAAGGTGTGATCTACGCTTGAACCGTTTTGATCGGTTGCAGTTACTGTTACTTCGGTTTCACCTTTGGTGTCACCGTAAATACGTAAGTAGTGACCATCAATCAAAACTGCAGTAGCGATACTTGGTCTTTCAACACTATGACTAAACGTTAGCGTTTCTTCGTAAGCCATGTCGCCATCGTCAAAGTGCATCGTCAAATCGATGTCCGCGGAACGACCATGCTCTTGGACTTCCTGGTCAGGAACTCCGTCGCCTACTACAGTAGGAGCCATGTTAGCTTCGACCGAGACGCGGAAGGATATCGAAACATCTTCGCCTTCGCGGTCAGTGGCAGTAACTTTAACGCGTCCTGGACCACTTCCAACGTTGTGGCCAGTTATGCAGATATAGTCGTTGTGCTTAACAGATACAGAAGCATCGCCTGGACGTGTTGTCGTAGCTTCAATGAACAATCCTGCTTGTTGATCGCGATGATCGGGATCGTGGAAGATTTCACTTGCTTTCGCAACACACTTCTCAACGCCGACCAAGATGGTCTGATCTTCGATTTCAACATCGTCGCCGTTCTCGTCTTGGACGAGAGTTGGTGGTTCGTTGACATCAGTTAGATTGACGCGAACATCCAAATCATTAGATCCGCCGTATTCATCCTCAACAACAACAACGAAGTCCCAGGAATTGACGTCAGCTTCAAAGTCCATCATTGGCACTCTAGCCACTGAAATGCTGATGTCGTAGCGGATAATCTCGTTGTAAGTATCAGAATCTTCGTCAGTATCACGAACGGCCCTTGAACTTGCACGGAAATTAGAGGTTCCACTAACTGAAACAGACACGACGTCGCCGTCGTCAGCATCAGTAACTGGAATGGTGTGACCTACGGTACCTCCCTGGTTTTCAGGATGGTCGAAGGTTACTGCAGTGTACCGGTTAGCAAACACCGGCGAAGAATTGTCATTCTTAACCGTTATCTGGAAGTGACTCCCCACGGAATACACGTCGTGTTCACCGTCAGAAGCCGAGACTTCTACATCACAAGTCATCTTGCCTGAGTCATCGGAAATATTTGCTGTGGGTGGAGTGACTTTAATTTCACCCGTTTCCGCATTGGTTTCCAATTTCACACCCGGACAACTACCGACAAAAGCAGCACCGTAAGTTAAGGCATCGCCGTCACCGTCGGTCGCTCGCACTCTTACATCTTGCGAATAGTCTCCAACAAGCATGAAGAGGTCAATGTCATTTGAAGCAGTCGGCGTACTAAACACGGGAGCTTCTTTGAGGTCCTTAAGCTTGACGTCAAATGAAAGCCTATCCGTGGCTCCTGATAGGTCAGTAGCACAAAGATTAATTGTGTATACACCGTTATTTCTTTCATAGTCGGTTCTTACAGTTGTTCTCGCGAACGCGCCAACACCAGTTTGATATGTTCCCGTGATAAAGAGGTTGTAGGTGTGTGATGCACCATCCACTGAATCGGAACTAGTCTTGTTAGTAATACTATCCCAAGGCGGTCTGAACGCACTAAATCTAGTGCCAGCAGGAGCTCTACGAGCTGATCTGGGTTCATCTCCTTTACAAGGCGTACAGTTGTGTCCTGCAGTCCAACACAGAAGGTCACCGTTTGGTTGCGCATCATCGGCGATGAACGTCAGCTGAATATTGCCGCCTTCATCGATTTCATGTGCGCCCGAAGCGAGGAAAGTGCCGGTTGAGGTTTCGGCAACTGCTCGAATGCTTGGTCCAGCATTTGAACCGTAAACTACCCGTACGCTTACCGTAACTGCGGGGGTAGGATCGTTCATGTTACCACCCGATTCGCGAGCGCGTACTGATACGCTTACAGTCTCGACACCATATTTTCCAAGCAGAGGAAAGGCGTCATCGTCGGGATCAGTTGACGGCAAGAGCATTTCAATGGTCAAATCCGGACCTCGACACGATTCAGCTTGTCCTGCTTGCCTGCCTAATGACGCTTTAGCCCAAGTCTCGGTTCCGTCACCAAGAGTGCTAGCTGAAATTTCATAGCACAAGTGATCACCTTCAGGATCCGTGAATTTACGACCTAGAGAAATACTACGCGATCCACCACCATTTGTCTCGGAAATTGGTGATAACCATTCTTGCGTTGTTGCACGAAAAGCAAGTTCGGGTCCGAAATTACCTTCAGTGGACACTACGAGAACGATGTTGATGGTATCTTTACCACCAGCAGCATCAGTTACCGTAACCGTCATGCCGATTTCATCGCCATCTTCAAGTCTTTCGAGTGCGTTAACCAAAGACGCATTGGTAGCGGCAGTGTTCTCGGGATTAGCAAGTCTAGCAGTGACTATACCAGTGCTCTCGTTGTCTTCGGTAATTTCAAAATAACTGGATGGGCTAGTGTAGCCGGTTGCACCAGAAATTGAAGACAGAGAGTAAGTTAGCTCTTCTTCGCAGTTGATCTCATCAGAACCATTGCAATCTGTTGCGGTCCCAACATCTTCATCTTCAACATCATGGCCGAATTGTTCCATCACATCAATCTGGTAAGTTGTGTGACTTCCCGTTGCCGCGTTTTCTTTATCGACATGCCATGTAAGAGTTGCTTCTGTGACCGCAAATCGTGGGTCATGATTCTCCAGTACTTTGACTGACATTCGAGTGGAAAGGACGGGCATCATATCCATACTCACCATCAAAGTCAGGTTCGTCGTACCTTCCTTGATACCCTTCAATCGAATTAAATCATCTGTTTGAGTATTCGGATCAGTACTGATGTATAACGCTTCAACGGATGAATTGCTCGTAATCGCGTAGGTAAACACGACGTTATCATCAGCCGCTCCACGTACATACTCGGAGTAATCCCCTGCGGTAGTTCCGGTTGCATCAACATCTATACCGAAGTCAGCACGACCATGGATCGCCATATTGAGCAAGTAGGTCTGCGGATCTATCTCGACACTTTCGCCCAAGGATAAAACAAAGGTGTTATCTTCGTCAGTGTCCACAACGCTATACCCTCTTAACGGCGTTACCGTTGCGATGGCTGCAGGTGTACCAGTTGGGTCCATTACACCGGCGGTTGCTGCCGCGGATGCACGACCAATATTTTGGGTAGCGCCCGTACCGCGTCGAGCTTCAACTGTAATGGAATATTCGCCGCCCATTGACAATCCACTGATCCGACCGCCCATACGTTGCGCTGTACCGCGAGTGTCGATATCGGGTATATCAGTAATCGTAGCCATAACAGGCGTACGTGCTCCCATCGTTTCCGATGTCGCCACGATGATGTAAGAAGTGGGATCAGCATAAGTAGCAGGAGTAGTAGAAGGAAGAATTTCAGGACCTTCGATCTGGACCCACTCTACGTAAGCACTGTCAGAACTCTCTGCGAGAGCGCGTACTGTTGTCGGCGCACCAAACGGCGTCGGGGAGACAGCTACCTGAAAGCTATATGAAATAGGACCATCAAGATCGTTACTACCAACCCAGTCAAGTTCCAGCGTACAAGAAACCGCCTCAGTAGCTGCAGTGGTGGTACCGGCAAAGGCGATTTGACCACTGTCTGCACCCGTAGCCGCAGTAGCAGTAACGGTTGCAGTCGTACTTGTGCCAAACACATTAGCAGCACCATCAGTAGTAACTTCCGCATCGTCACAAGTAAGCGTTGCGTCGAAGAAGTCTGCTGGCTTGTTAGTATTGTCCGTGTCAGTGGTACCGTCGTCATCCCAGTCGCATAACGGTGCTGGGAATGTCAAAGCGGTAAGAAAAGTGGCTCCAGTCGCTCCTCCAGTCGCACCATTGAAGCGAATGACGTCGTTTTCCACTGCGTCAAGGTCATTTAAACCCTGATCACCAGTTGACTCACTCGTCCATGTGTTCAAAGCCGTGCCATCAGCCCAATCATCAGGCCACACACAATAATCACTGAGTGTGTCCGCGGCACCAAATGCCTGTCCGGTAAACGATAGTAGCACTCCAACGAGTGCCAATGTGAATATAGATCGGGTAGAAGCTCGCGCTTCGCCGATCACTTTATGCATTTTCATAATAGGATTCTCCTATTTGTTAAATACCAAATACCAATTTGCCCATAGCAAAGGTTGCTATGCGACCCATTGGCACAAAGACATTGACCGATCCGACGGTTTGAAGCGTCGTGCGGTCCGTGTATTTCCACTGAACTCTCATTTCTGATCCGCTCAATGACTTGTTGTCCTCGAACCGTTTGCAGCAATTCCGTGCGGAACGCTGCGGGCGGTTGCAAGAACGCCACTTATAACCTGTACGGTATGTTCCAATAGACGATACGGAGTCGTTGTTGTTTGCAACTTTTGTAATCGTTTCTTGAATGGTGCACCGTGGGTTGGTCTCGTTGTGCTGGTCAAAGACTTTACGAAACGAGACAAGTTGGTGAGGTATTGTAGAGATGCAAACGCGTAAAACAACCCATTGCAACAATTTTTTACAAAATATTTCAAAATCGTGTTTTGTGCGTTTTTACGCATGTTCGACCAAGATGCCGAATCTCCCCTCTGAGAGCATCTCATCAGAGTGATCCGATGAGACGCTTTTTTCTTGGGAGAGATTGTAGAACATCCCGTCCACGCATAGCGTGCACTGGGTCTGATTGCGTTAAAGTGAGTACTCATTACTTTACCTACAGCGAGTATTCTACACAAAAATTTCAAAATATTACAAATTATTTCTAAATATTTAAAAAGTTTTTCAACAAGTCCCTTCTTCATCCGCTGTAAATCCCCAACGAACATCCTTTTCATCCGCCGCCCGAATCCTCCCGATCCAGTCCTTTGATCGACCATTACCAAGCCCATCCACCGATCTTTAAGATTTCGTACAAACCCTTATATCAACGAACTTAATACAATTAATACAGTATCCCATCAGCCGAGCAACTCCTCCCCCTGAGGAATTCCCCCTATCCACTAATTTCCACCTGATCCTACTCTCTAACAAGAGCCTTAAATCTCCTTTCAAGAACTTTGAAATATTTTACAGTTTTTGAAATAAATTGAAATATTTAGCGCTTAAATCCGTAATTTAGGTAGCGCGTGCGCCCGGCGAACATGCCTTTGTGTTAAACAAATCACACGCAAATTCACCTATTCGATGCGTAATTTCGCGACACCGGCAATCCACGACTCCCAGACTTCGACAACACCAGAGCAGACTCTTTCTTTTTGTGAACGCGAACTCGATCGAACCTGTTGTGAAGTACGAACACGTGAACAGACTCTTGCATCGACTTGATGAGGTGATCGAATTGGAGGCTATTAATAAATTTTTTTCCGTACTCAATAATGCCCCTTGGATGCGGTGGGTCTGGCTCGGATCTCACGTTTTCTTGATCGTTCTTGTTACTGCATGCGGGCGCGCGATAGCGAAGGGACTGTTGAACAAATACGTCCAAAGAGGAAGTGAATCGAGGAGGAAATGGAAAGACGCCCTAAGCCGCGCGGCAAGTAAACCGCTTGATTGGGGGATTTGGGTCGTCGGTCTGAGCTTCGCTGTCAACAGAATCTACGATGACGTTCTTACGAAGCAAACGCTTGCCGCACTAGCAGAAACTGATCTAATAATCAATGAAACCATACGCAATTTGCTCGCCCACGAAGGTGCTGATTCCATATTTGCGCGTGTAGGTACCCTGCGCAGTGTTGCGCTCGTAGTATTGGTGGCGTGGTTCACGAATCGATTCATCAAGGAATTTCAAGCAGTTGTTACCTTACCGCGTCGGGAAGGGACAGAGTCGCGTTGGGATTCCGCGACCGCGAGCGCAGTGGGAAGAGTTCTACGCGCGTCCGTAATAATTACAACAGGTCTATTGATTCTTCAAGCCTATGGACTGCCAATTGAAGGAGTTTTGGCTTTTGGCGGCGTGGGTGGTATCGCCGTAGGGTTTGCCGCGAAAGACTTGTTGGCAAACTTTTTTGGTACGCTAATGCTACTCATTGACAAACCATTTGTCGTCGGAGATTGGATCCGTTCGCCAGATCGCGCGAAATCGAAGGGACGGTCGAAGAAGTAGGTTGGCGTACCACTCGAATACGGACGTTTGATCGCAGACCGTTGTACGTGCCGAACTCTAACTTTGCTAGTCTCGCGGTAGAAAATCCAGAGCGGATGGAAAACCGACGGATTTATGAGACCTTTCGTGTACGGTACGAGGATATGCCCAATGTCAAGAAGTTAATTGACGAAGTACGCGAAATGTTGCGGAATCATCCTGCGATCGACGTAACGCGTACCCTTATGGTCAATTTAGATACTTACACTGAATTTTCTGTGAATTTCTTTGTGTACACCTTCACGAAAACCACCGATTGGGTCGAATTTCATGAAATCAAAGAAGAAATACTCCTTTTAATCTCAGACATCGTCCATAAACACGGTGCCGACTCTGCGTTTCCTACACAGACTTTGTATTTAGAGAATGATTTAGCCCCCCGGAGTGCCTGAGATTACATCCCCATGAAGTAGTGCTGTGGTTCAAATACTCAGTGGTTGGACGCAGGTTTGATCCATGGTCAGTGGTCATGTCCGTTCGTCGACCGGTCCTCCGATCTATGGAGCGTGTTCCAGAGTCAAGACACTGAAAGCGTGACTATCGCAACAGTAGGAAATCTAAAGTAACTATATATGGGTGTAAATGGGTGCGGCAAGAGATATTCCAAAACGGACAGATGTTGGAATTAGAGAACACACTTAACCAATACAAGTAAATTTCTTAAGTCGCCTCACTTTGATCGACAGGTAAGATCAGAAATTTAAAGGGTTGCTAATTTATGGAAGGGAATCACCACTCCTCAGAAGCATAGCAATCCAATCGTCGCGTTCGTAAGTTCGCTTCGTTTGTTTAGAAGGTGAGGAAGATATTAGATTTGACTGATTGAGCGGTACGGGTCTGAGCACGTTTTAGGACAATCTACCAATTTGCAAGGGTATTTATTGAGAACTTGCACAATTTTTACCGATTCTTTGTAGGTTCTGTGTCGGGGGCTCTGCCCCATTCCCCCGAAGTACGGGACCTTTCACGAAACAGCGGTCTGGTTATGATGTTTCTTGCGGAACCCAGAAGTGGATAGTCCGTACCTTGATCGAAACAAGGTGGGCGTTAGGTTTCGGCGGCGGTTCGCCGGTACAACGTGCCGGCTTTCAGCATCGCGCACGCGACGGCTAATAAACGATCGGCGACGGAACGTAACGCTCGACCATGGGTATGACCTCGCGTCCGCAGTGCTTCGTATCGTTGGCGACAAATGGGATCCACTTGTGACGCGACTCGAGCCCAGTGGTACATACTGTCCACGAGCCGTGGATTCGCCGCTCGGCGGCGTTGAACTCGACAAGATTTCCCCGATTTTTTGGTAACGGGAGCGATTCCAGCGAGACAGCGCAAGGCAGCATAATCTCAGTTCCGGATCACGACTCCCGCTTCTCCTAACAAATTGGCAAGCACGAAGATGCCCACACCCGGCATGGAAGCGAGAATATCGCGATCGGTGGGTCTCGGGGGATTCGTACTGGAAGTGTTGGTGGTGGGAGCCTGGGTCGACAAGCTCTCCAGCTTTGTTTCGAGCTGGTGCATCACCTCTTGGAGTTGTTGTTGGACGAGGGCTAATTGCTGGAACAAAAGCGTGATTTGTTCTTGTAATAACCGTGCCGTCGTGGTTGCGACCGGTAACCGTTCGGCCCGTAACTGCTGGAGTATCTGGTCGGCTTGGAAACGTCGAATCTTGTGGGCTTTGAGGCTCTTCTCGACCGAGTGTTTTCGCCGGCGTTGGGCGGCTTCTGGATTCGGCATATGTTCCCATATCGCTTGGACGAAAGGTAATCCGAGATCGGAACCAAATAAGCTTTCGAAATCGGGATAGTAGCTCCAAAGGCACTGCCGAATCTTGAGTGCTAAGCCTTGTTTCGTGCGCTGCAACTGTTCGCGCATGCGATGTCGCTCGCGCAACTCGAGCATATCGGAATCCGGTGCTTCCAAGAGCCGTAACGCTTGAGGTTCTAAGAATAGGGCCGTCGCTAACACCAACGCGTCGCGCCGGTCATCTTTCGCACCCGCCGGTGAATAGCGATCCCGAAAGCGATCTGCTTGTTTCGGATTGATGGCAAAGACGCCATAACCCAGTGCCAACAAACAATCAACCACCGGTCCGCTGGAAGTTTCTAACGCGACGCCAATGCTTGCGGTCTCCGCCTGATTCGTCTGTTCCGACAACCATGTCGTCAACTCGGTAAAACCAGAACCCGTGTGCGATATCTTCCGCTCGGCAATATGCTCTCCAGTCGCATTCAGAAGGCAGACTTGATGCTCCGATTTTCCCCAGTCTAAACCCACGTACCATTGCAATTCCATCGTAAAACTCCAAAATATTCCCTTACATAGTCAATTCGGTATATTGCAATGCTGACCTTTCCCTGTACAGGCGTTCTCAGACGCAAACAATCTACTGGGTCTCCATTGCAATGGTGCGTTGCCGTGGCACAATTCCCAAAATGGTGATCAAAGGTCACTAGGGACAGTTAGGTAGCTCACGGCCGCACACCGAATTGCTTTTCCTCACCTTTCGACAAGTTACGCTAAATGGTACAGGGGACAGGTTCTTAAACACATTTTGATCATTGCGCGTCACCGTTCGAGGTCGAATAGTGATGTTGCTGACCATTCTTGTTTGGGTTGCTCACGAAGGGAACTTGTCGCCAAGAATTGTAGGCGTTCAAGAAGTACTGGTTGATCTTATCGATCGCTTCTTGCCGAGTCCGAAACTGGCGTCGATTTACTAGCTCCCGCTTGAGTAGTCCAAATACACTTTCTGCAGAAGCATTGTCCCCCAAAGCGCGCTCAGACCCACGCGCCCGTTTAAGTCTAAGGAGCATGGGTTTGCGTAGGTTTAAAGGGACAGTCATTAAGATAATTTAAAGGAGAAATC
>WTGV01000055.1 GCA_011525295.1 Pseudomonadales bacterium
GCTCGGGCTTTAGTGCCGGGTATTAAACGATATGTTATGCCTCTATACGACATAGCCCTATTATAATTGGTGTGTAGTTTCGTATATTAGTCCTATAATTTTCTGTTAGACTGGGCAACGACGTTGTCTGATTGAATGGCAATTAGCCGGTCCCTTCGCGGCGATAGACTGTGAACCCCGCCAGGCCCGGAAGGGAGCAACGGTAACAGTTGAATCGGGTGCCGAAGATTCGATTGGCTAATTCGCCGCCCTTCCACTCACCCGAAGGTATTTAAGGAGAGGTGTCCGAGAGGCCGAAGGAGCGCGCTTGGAAAGCGCGTATGGGGATAACTCATCGAGGGTTCGAATCCCTCCCTCTCCGCCAAGGTACGATACCGGTAGAGGGTTCGAACCATCCCCACACAGGCCACCAGCTTACGTTGAGAATCTAGTTGGACTGTTCTTCTAACTAGCGGTGGTTAGTAGTCGTTAATAAATGAAGTGATTTATTCTGATTGGAGCGCGGCTACAGGATCGAGCTTCGCTGCTGACACTGCTGGATATACGCCAAAAGCGACCGCGATAGCCATGCAAACTACTACTGCAACCGTGATCCCAAAATAGTTCCAAGCGACTGGCCATTTTGCGAAGAACGTGATCAAAATCGCCAGTACAACGCCCGCGACAATTCCAAATAACGCTCCGATAAAAGCAATGACTGTGGTTTCAATCAAAAATTGACGCACTACGTCGGCTTTCGTCGCTCCGACTGCTCGTAACAAACCGATTTCTGACTTTCTCTCCAAAACACTCGCAAGCATGATGTTCATAATGCCAATTCCTCCCACTAACAGCGAGATGATTGCCACCGACGTCATCACAATATTAAATATTCGATTTGTTTGTCGTTGTTGCGCGAGGATATCATTCGGTACGGTGACGAGGAAATCGTCTTGAGCACCATGACGTCGCTGTATATTTTCGCGAATGGCCGCTTCTGCGGATACTAGGGACTCACCTTTAATCTTGAATTTAACTTCTGACAGTTCAGAGGCCATATCCTCTACCTTCAACCGATTCAAACCAGTATTTAAAGGGATGTAGACTCGATCCGAATCACCGCCAACCTTGATACCTTGAATTTCTTCTCCGGGAATCTTTTGGTCTTGTAATACCCCTACTACCTCAAACCAAGTAAAGTTTACTTTTACGGGTTTACCGATAGCATCTCCGTTAGGAAACAGTCGCCTCGCCGTCGTTTCGCCCAATACGGCTTTGGTAGCAAATTCTTGATTGTCCTCTTCAGTGAACAGGTCACCAACCTCGATTCCGAGACTCGATAGTTCAAAAAAGTCACTACTGACCGCCCAAACCTCAGAATTTATGCTACCGCCCTCATCCTCGTGCGAAAAAAGCGTCCAAACCCTCATGTTCTTTATACCGGCCCACTTGTCCACGAACTTCAGTGTCTCTTTTACCGCTCTGGCATCGTCTACCGAGAGTCCAGGACTATGCTTACGCACTTCCAAAAGTTCTTCAGAACTAAAGTTTTTATCTTTGACAATTATGTTTTCGACCCCCAGCCCTTGAATCATTTTCATAGATTGTTTCAAACCACCTTCACTGACGGCAAGCATGGAAATCACCGCACCTACTCCAAAGATCATCCCAAGAAGTGTCAAGAATGTTCGGAGCGGTCTATGTGCTAATTGACCAACGGCTAACCGAAAATCCGGCCACATTGTCGCAAGTATTTTCACAAAGGTTTGATCACCCGTCTAATTTGGAATGTTTATAAAAGGACGGTAGATGGAGTTAGCTCGAGGGCGGTTCTTCTGGCGCGACCAAACTCACCGAGTCTCCCGATTCTAGTCCACTTACGACTTCAATCAATGTTGGACTTTTGTGGCCAAGTGTCACGTCGCGTGGATTTATATCCCCTTTATTGTCAATAACATAAACAAAAGCTTGATCTTTATCAATAAACACAGCTTGTTGAGGTACTAAATACGCTCCTTTTAACTCACCTGTGATGATCTCAGCATCGATAGTGCTACCGACTCTCATTAGGTCAGCATCAATGGCATCAATATCCACGCTCAAGGTGAAATACTTCGTTGGATCTACGTTATCTAATGGGGCTGCAATATGTGTAATGTCAACGATCTTACCCGTTATTTGTTGATCTAATGCACTGTGCATGCGCATCACAACCTCATGTCCAACTTCGACTCCGACAGCATCAACTTCTAAGACGTAAAGTTTAGCTTGGATCATCCCCCGCACTGGAATCTGACCTACCTGGGACCTTCCCCACACCGTCTTCCCAGGTGCGTATTTTTCTCCCCACCACGAAGATCCGTAGATAAATGTGCCGTCCGAAGGACTCTTAATTTCCATGTTGTCGAGTATCTCTTGTTGCGAATCGACCTGTTGTTCTGTGTTTTGAAGATTCGCTTCAAGTCGAATGATTTCGGCATCGTGACGTCGGTCGTGAGTCCCAATCTGCCATTGAATAAACTCGCCTAACTGTCTTAAATACTCTAAGTTGCCTACCTGCTCTATTAGTTCGTTTTGACTAAACATATCGTCGTCAAGCAAAGTATAGATTGCCGCGATATCTATTTCGCCATCAACCCTAATATCTTCGTGTCCCAGCTGAATTCGTTCCCCAAAACTTGAATTAATGAAGTTATCGATCGAAGTCTGTTGACGCTCAAGTTGTAACAAGCTTCGGTCTCGTACTTGCACCATGTCTGCATTATCAAATCGAACCACAACGTCGCCGGCTTTTACCTCGGAGTATTCTGGGATCATCCAAGCTATAGTGAATTCACCACGAACGTTACCTAATTGAACTGGATCCGATTCAGTTGAAATAATTTCTCCGTGAGCACGGACGAAGAATCTATGATCTCTCGGTTCGATAATTACTTTCGAGTACTCGCTTGTGTCAAAAGAACACCCACCGCCACCGAGTAATACAACGAAAGCGAGTGTGCTTGACAAAAATTTCAATGTTTTCATAGTCTTACTCGTTGCCCCTCTTCAAGTCCTTCTTCAACGATAAAGTGATCTTGACTGGCCTTCCCTAATCTAACCGCACTCCACTTATCCGATAGAACAAATCCACCTAAAGAAAATCTTGGAGTGACTACACCAGGTTTGCCCTCTTTATACACAAGTGCCGCTTTAGGAACTACCAGCACGTCATTGAATGTTGCTATTTCAACTTTGACTTCTACGGACACTCCAATGCGTAGGATATCTGAGTAATCTTCGTCGAGTTTAACGGTGAAATCTCGTACCATTTCTAGGGATTTCGGAGATTTACGGCGGACAGTATTTCCCACAGAGTGTACGAGACCCGATAGTTCGGCTGTACCTGTAGTTTCAGTAACAATTACTGCTCGTTGGCCTATGCTGAGCACGGTGGCTAAATTTTCCGGTATAGTCGCCCGAATCAGCACCTTCTCGTCGTTGACAATTCTTAGTATTTGAATTCCCCCGCTAGCATTGGAACCTGCCGTGAGTTTTTCGCCGTTCCAACCAGTTCCAATGACCGCAATTCCTGCTTTTGGAGCGCGGATAGTAAAAGTATCCAACGCTCGTTTCGCTTCCGCTAATCGGAGTTCGGCACGCGCGATTTGCCGTTTTTTGTTTTCTTCCGCCGCGACTTTATCCCTATCGCTAAGCTGTTTTCGATATAGTGCGCGCTCATAAAGTGTTTCGGCTAAGCGTCGTCGCTCCACGAGCTTTTCATACTCTATACCGGGAACGATCCCTGCTGGAACTTCAGCCAAGCGCACAGCTTTATCAACGTCGGCTTTGAGATTCGACATATCAAGGGCTTCTTGACGCATTTGTTGCTCTTTTTGTTCTTTATCGACACCTACGTCCCCGGCGTGTACGTTGAGTTCACCTTCCAGTTCGCGAATACGTTCATCAGTTCGCGAGACTTCAAATTGAACTACAACTTCACCTTTACGTACCCGTTTTCCTTCCGGGACAATTGACTCGAGTCGAGACCTCCAACGAGCTGTGGGAGGAGCACCGATCGATTCAACATCCTCCGAATCAACAACACCGGTAGCACTGACAGTCACAACAAATTTTTTTTGCTTTTGTATGTCTCTCCACTCCGCCGCTTGTACACTCACAACAATGAGTGTGGCCAGCACAGCTAGCAACGCTATTGTGCGAGTGGATTTGTTCAACCTAATCAGAGACTTCTTCATTTTTAATTACTCCCAAAACTGACATACCCGGTATATATACATCGGGTATCGGTTCTAATGGTTCAGTTAATATTTCGTAATATCCAGCTGAACTCCAGTCACTTCGACTTGCTGCTTGATTGGACATCCAGGTAACTTTTGCTTTGACCTTCACGTCCCCAGCGGCATCGGGTGATACGATAACTTCGTCGTTTAGAGCAATCTTTCGGATATCTGCTTCATGCACCCAAAATCTAAACCGCAAGTCTTCCCGACTCGCAACAATTAGCAGCGTCGTTCCAGAGCCGTAACTCTCACCGGGAAAAATCTTCAAGCCGGTTCGCGGATTTGCTGCGTAAATTACTAATCCAGTTTGTTCAGCATAGAAATTAGTATGTTCTAGTGCATTTTCGATGCGTTCTTTTTCGTTTTGTGCATGCAACAAGTCCCGTTCTGCCATCGGTCGATCTCTGTCTCGCGCGGCATAAGCTTCTTCAAGACTCCTAATTGTTCGCTCTAACGAGTGAATTGAATTTGCCAACGCTAACCGATTACGGTCGTGCGTAAGTTCCGGTACGGTATCCTTTGGCACCATCGCGTCTAAGCGCGCATTCTCTAAAGACGACTCAGAACGAATTAGACTTGTAATCGCGTCGAAAATCCTTAACTCATGAGCCGCTTCTTGAGACTCTGCCGCCGTAATTTGGGATTCAATATTCACTTCCGCTTGTTCAAGTTGGGATTCGAGGTCGCCTGGATCGAGTCTGATAATTTCATCACCGGGGTTTACCTCTTCGCCCTCAGGAGCCATCCATGCGATCGTACGTGAATAGGAACCGGGTAGACGAGGCATCTGTACTGTTTGGGCGTTTCCATCTTCGATTTCACCTGTAATGAGAATAGTTTCAGCCCATGTGGGAACACTAAGCATGAACACGCTCAATACTAATAAACAACAAAAACAACTATTCATTAGTCGATCGAAAAATAGTTTCAGCATTCGTTTTCTTCTACAACTCCAATGATGTACTAATTTATGCGATGCCATACTTGGTATTTTCGATTTCGCCTTCGATTCTACCATCCCGCATTTGTATGACTCGAGTAGCATGCTTTGCTACTTCATCTTCATGGGTAACAATCAAAATAGTCTGCTTTTGCTCATTCAAAGCATCAAACAGTGACAAAATATTCGCAGAAGTTTTTGAGTCTAAATTACCTGTTGGCTCATCTGCCAGCACGAGAGAAGGACGAGTGACTAATGCCCTAGCAATTGCGACTCGTTGCCGTTGTCCACCAGAGAGTTGGTTTGGATTGTGCTTCATTCTATCGTCCATACCTAACTCTTTAACGACTTCATGAGCATGCTTGATCGTCTCACTTGCGTTCGCTCTCGACGATCGTGCGTAACGCATTGGCAACAACACGTTGTCCCAAGCAGTAAGGCGCGGTAGTAGATGAAAACTCTGAAACACGAAGCCGAGGTACTGATTACGGATGTCCGAAAGTTGATCGTCGTCCATCTCCGAAACTTTGTGTTCCAACAACTCATAGCTACCAGATGTAGGGGTATCTAAGCATCCCAAAATATTCATTAAAGTAGACTTTCCACTGCCGGATGGTCCCATTACCGCGATGAATTCTCCTTCGTGAATGTCTAGGTTAACATGATCCAATGCATGGACATCTATGTCCCCAACGTGAAAAGTCCGACACAAGTCTCGGACTGAAATTACTTTCTTCATGCCGTCCTTAAATGGATTCTCAACGAACGTTATCTGAGTATGAAATTTTAAGCAATTGGCTTGTTATTGCATTATACGATTGAGATGAGGTACTTCCTTCGTTGATTACGTACTCTCGAACGATACTCTCATCGTTAGAAATGGGTTATTTCGACTATTTGTACTCTATTACAGAAACGCATCTAACTCAAGAGAAATCAGACTATCAATACATGCTCACTCAGTCCGCGGAAATTCGGGAAATTGATCCCACGAGAGAGCAATATCCACTCGGGGGACTCTGTCGAATCAATTCACGCATAGATTTAACCGATGCACCCTTATTTAAATATCGTCAGAGGATCGACTATCCTCAAGATACGAGCATGAACGATTCTAAATCGGAGGCCACAACTCGACTGCTCGTCAAGGAAACACTGAGCTTAGAGCGTGAAGGTTAATACCTCTCAAACTACTTTGGGTGGCTCATCTGTAAGTTCGCCGATAGAATCGGTCAGGTCACCACTCCTGAAGAACACCAAGTAGCGCGCTGCCACATCGCAGTCAGCAGCGCGCTGGTATTATGAAATTTGTTTAAACGAACTACCTCTTAGCGTCTTCGATTGCCGGTGCTTCAGCATACGGATGTGGTACCACGGGTGGTAGCGTACCTGACCCTTGAACTTTTCGTACGCCAAGCTCTTCAATAATGAAGGACGGAGCGACAATAGACACAGGAATTGAGTTTATTCCTGTTCCATTGTAGTAAGTAGTATCAAACTGGGTCACATCCTCGGACACCGCCACAATGTCGCGGAGAGTTCGATCAGTAATGTCAAGTATTTCAACAGGAGCTAATATTTCTTCCGTACCATCTGGATAGACTTTGTAGGCCTCCATTACGCTAGCCAAACCTCGTGCACTGCCAGAGATTGTGTTTGGCGAAGAAATATGCCGCACCACGACGCCAAAATCTACATTGAAGTCGTCTAGTAATTGCCAAAATTCTTCCTTCAAGTCTGCCGCGGACAGTCCGTCTTCTGGTTCAATCAGTACATTACCAGGAATGCCAGTCGATCCCCAACCTATCGATCGCGTCGAACCGTTACTCTTGCGAAATTCGTCCACTGGCGTTCGGGTTGTCAACATGGTCTGTAAGCGACCTTGTTCCACTAAGAGTGTCCGTTGGGGCGGGACTCCTTCCAAATCTACAGGATAGCTACCTATTAACCGACGACCTCTGTACTCTGTCAAGGTCGGATCATTGACCACGTTGATTTGGCGCGAAGCGACGCGTGCCCCAATCCTATCCATGAACGAGTTTCGATTGGGCCGAAACTGACCAGGACTAGCCGTTAACGGAGGCCGATTTGCTGCAAGCTTGGTAACTAGATAGGTTTTTAAAAACTGGGCAGCGGCTTGACCTTCAAACATGATTGGGCCAAAGTATACCTCTTCAAGATCGCTCGCTAATCGCATCGTCTGCAAACTTGAAATCATACCCTGAACATCGCTTTTCATGGTCTCCATATCGGGCAGCTCTGAACAATCGATCGCAATATGAGAACGAAAATCTCTTAATTCTTGCCCATTTTCGTTCTGCGTCATAGCAGTAGTCAGAACTATGCAACGTTGTTCCTTCAAATCTACGAATGTTCCTTCTGAATTCAGAAAGAGAGTCCGGCGGTTACCTGCGGTGGTAGTGACTCTCGACGAATAGATGTCTGCAGCGTCTAAAAAGAGTGCGGACAAGTCCTTACCAGTAGCGGTAAAGTGTGCCAACTGTTCATCGTCGAAATCTTGCTCGGATCGATATTCGAACGGCTCTTCTTTGGTGAAATCAGGATCTCGTTCTTCGGTCGAACTTTGATTCGCTAATGCCGTCTGCTTCTGCGCGTAAGCGTTGATCCTACTCTTGAACACTTCATCGGTTATGCGCCAAGCAATGCGTCGTATTTCGTCGTAGTCATCTTCGAGCGGGAGATAGTCTCGACCAATTGAATTGCTAACGCCGCGACCCGAAAAGTTGGATTGATCCACTTCGTATGAACCAACACGAAGATCAACCTCTAATAAGCGATCACCTCCACGTCGCGAGGTTAAAGCACTACCCAATTCATAATTCTTCGAAACAAAGCGAGTGTCCACGACACGGTATGAGACGAAGTAAATTTCGCCTGAATTGTCTTCTTCATCTTTGAGTTCAGAAAGGGTGCGCTGCATCTCATCCTGGAGCGCTTGAACTAGGATGTCGGATTTTTGTTCTTCTTGACCCCACGCAAATACAACAAAGAAAATAGTTGTTGCGAAGGTTATGCGTTGAAAGATATTCATCAGTGAGAGTGTCCATGGTGATCGAGGGAGACTTCATCGTCGTCCCGTTCGACTGGAGTTGGTAGTAGCGGTGGCTTATCTCGAGACGTCATCGCTTTTTGAACTTCAATTTGAGAAATCAAAATTGACGGCGACACCGCAGACACAGGTACCCAACCAGACTCTGCGCCACACATGCCGTTGAACGTATCGTAGTCTGAAGCGCCGGCTTCGATTAGACTCATAACAGTTAACGGCGTTCCAATTAGGTTGACTCCACGGACGTATTCTTGACGACCGTCTGGATACAACCGATAGACAACCAAAGGCTGAACGTTAAACGCATTCGGCATCGCACGTCCAGTAAGTGCAAAGCCTCCTTGAATATCTTCAAAGTACAAGCCAAACTCTCGTCCTTGATCTCGGACGCGTTGAAGTAGCATTTCCTTCAACTCGTCTGCGCTCACGGGGTTTTCTACTTCGACAAACAGATTTGATTGTCGAGATACCGACCCAAAGCCACTCGAACTCTGGCGCCTACCATGCCCATTCGATTCCAAGAACCCCTCCATGGGTTGACGCGACATGATAAAGCCAGTTAAAACACCGTTTTCGATCACGTTAACACGCCGAGCTTTCACTCCCTGATTGTCGTAGTCATAAAAACCCCACAATGTTAAGCCTTTGTACTCGCGAATCGTCGGGTCAAAGTACAAAGTGAAATTCTTCGGGAGAAGTTGCTCACCAAGTTTAGCTTTAAAAGTTTGACCATCGGTAACTGACTTTAACCGATGCCCCTCCAATCGATGTCCAAGAATTTCATGAAAGAAAACTCCTGCGGCTCGACCACCTAGAATCGCTGGTCCAGTGTAAGGATCTACAATCGGAGCGTTTCGCAATGCTTCCAGTTCTTCGATCATGGCGCGAACATCCGTCATCACTGTATCGTCGTCGGGAAATCCTTCAGGCGTCAAAGCTTCATAGGACTTGTAGCGGCGCAACTCCATTCCGTCTTCGGCCTTAGTCGTCGCAGAAATGTTGATTCGATAGTACGCTTCCGACGTATATATCTTCGTGCCTTCAGAATTCACAAACCAGCGCGTCTCAATCTCGCCGACTATGGAAACACTATTCGACTGAATGTGATCTTCGTATTTAAACGGCAGACCATATCGTTTAACCTTTTCCCGAAAACTTTCGCTAACTGTAGCGAGTTGTAATGAACCGCCACGATGGTCTTCTTTCGGCATGGCAGCAAAGTCTCCGGTTTTGTCTTCTTCCTCGACGGTGGCTTGAACTTCACTTTCCACGCGAGTGAGTTGTGAAAGAGCACTACGAAAGCTTGAGTTCGTCGCGTTCCAAAGCGCAACCTTTAGCGGTTGCTCTGCGTCCACGGAAATTGACCCAAAGTTCACCCGTTGTGGAGTCCTATCAACTCGGGTATTGTCGAGCTCTGGAGTACCCACGCGCAAATCAATCGTCAGCACTCGATTTAAGACATCTAGATCTCTCGTAATTTCTCCGTAGGAACCACTCACCTGAATGACATCGTCTTCGACAATCTCGTAACTGAGATAGAAAGGGGGCTTTTCCTCTTCTTGGAGTGTCTCAAAATTACGCTCGAGTTCATCGTGCATGTTTCCCAATATGCGTTCTGAATCTTGCTCATCTGCATAGCTTAGACCAGACCAAGCCAGCAAAAACACAAGACAAATCATCAATCGTCTCATAAAAATCTCTCCTGTAGACTTACTATTGAATTGATATTTAAACATTTTTTTGTTATGGCTAACAGTCACTCACTCGCCGGGTGTGCAACAATGGGTAATCGTGGATGACCGGTACCGCCGCCTTGAAATGACAACTCTTCAAGCAATACATCGGGCGCGACCACACCAAGAAACCCAGATGCAAACGAGCCACCTAATCCTCCCAGCGATCCCAGCATTGCCGACATTAACGTTGACGGCGAAAACGGCGTAGAAACGTTGTACGCGCTCACGGTGTCAGACACTGCTACGATGTCCTTCAACTGACTATCGGAAAACGAAGTAACCGTTATCGGGCGAATTGGTACCTCGTTACCCTCTGAATCTATTTTGTATGCATGCAATGTTGGTAACAATGGAATACCTCCACCCATTGCGGATTGCATCACAGGCATAAGACCGTCCATTCCAGAGCCGAGCGCTATAGATCCTAAGTCACTAAATCTTTTGATCACTATACCAAAGTCATTACCACTATCTTCCGCCAGCAACAGCAATTCTTGCTTCAGTTCTTCTTCGGACATGCCTTCGCTAGATGAAATAAACAAATTTCCAGGCAGTGGAGTACCCATTCGATTGCTGCCAGTACTCTTGTCGGTGTCTTTGGTAGGCGTTCGTGTCGTAAGTAACGTGAGCAACTTACCGTCCTTGATTAGTTCGGTGCGGCGAGTAGGCATACCCTCACTATCCACGACATAGCTACCCATCAAGGAAACACCTTCGTATTCCCGAACGGTAGGATCATTAACAACACTGAGAAATCTCGGGAAAACTCTTGCGTCGATTTTGTCCATGAACGGATTCTGTAATGCTCCCATCATTCCAAAGCCGCCGGCTGGAACCGGGACTGGTACCGCCCCTGCGCGTGAACCAAGTACCTGGGAAAAGAAATCAGCGGTTGCTTCGTCAGTTATCAAAACCGGACCGGTGTAGGCTCTCACGTGCTCCGCGTTCTTAAATTCAAGTACTGATGCGACAAGTTCTTCGTGACGTTGTTTGAGTTCCTCAATATCGTCATATAGCTCCTCACAGTTGTTTGCGTATACAGTGAGATAATCATTGACCATAGCACCGTCGTCTGCTTGAGCACTCGCTTGTGTTCGTACTGTGCATAACGATGATTCTAGCTGGTGAAAATTGTCGTCAGAATCGATATAGGTTCGCTTGCTAGTCACATAAGTAACGGAGGTGAATGTTTGTTGAAGCTCAGGGTGTCCTTTCAAAACAGCCGACAATTCATTAGCAAATTCTGATACTCGATCTATGTCAATCGAAGCTAGATCACGCTCGGAGACGTATTCAAAAGGTTCTTCTTCATTGAAATCGTTAAAGCGTTCGAAATTTGGCTGTTGTTCGAGTGCTGTTTTCTTCGCCGCCAATGAACTAACAGCCTCTTTATAAGCTGCATCGGTACTCATCCATATAACACGCCGCAATTCATCGTAAGAATCGGTTAATGGGAAGGAACCGCCTCCCATCAGGCCGCCCAAGAGTCCTCCAAACATACCGCCACCACTTCCTTCAAAATTCGTGTTATCAAGTTCACGATCTCCCACCCTTACATTGACTGACAAATTTCGACTCGTAGTTTGGTTTTTATCGGCAGTGCCTCCAAGAATGGACTGCACGGCACTCATGGACACTTCATCAACGGCGTAGGCCAAGAAGTACGGTGGTGGTTCATCATCAATTTGCAATTCTGTCAATGAACGCTCCATTTCATCCGTAAGCGCTCGAATCAACACATCATCCACATCCTTGCTTGCCTGTCCTTGTAAGCCTACAGTTAAAGTAAGTGCGACAAATAGGAAGAGTTTTTGCACGTAGTTCATTTATCTAATTATCCGTTCTTAGTGAGTATGAATGCTTCGGTCTGCGGGCGGCCGTACCGGGGATGGCAGAATTGGAGGAATATCCCTTGAAGTACCAGACTTTTGTACTTCTATTTGAGACACAAGAAGAGATGGAGCTACCGTAGACACTGGTACCCAACCAGACTCAGCGCCACACATACCGTTGAAGACCGCATAATCGTCAGCCCCCTGTTCCACTCGACTGAAGGTCGTCAAGGGAGTACCGATTAAATTGGCACCGCGTATGACTTCTTTCTTCCCATCAGGGTACAACTTGTAGACCAACACAGGGGTAACCTGAAAAGCATTCGGCATGGATACTCCAGTAGTCGTAAAACCGCCTTGAATGTCGTGAAAAATCAACCCATAAGGTTTATCTTCTTGGGTAACTCGTTCGATGAGCATTTTCTCCAAAGCTTCATAAGATACTGGATTTTCCACTTCAACAAACATATTTGACTGACGTGCAATCGCTAAGAAACCAGCGTTCTTTCTACCGTGCCCGTTCGAAGTGGGAAAGCCTTCAAGAGGTCGTCGAGACATTAGAAACCCTTTAAGCACGCCACGGTCGACGATTACTACTCGTCTTCCTTTAACTCCTTGGTTGTCATATTTGTATGTTCCAAGCAGCGGAATGTCGCCAAATTGTTCAACCGTTGGGTCGAAAACTACTGAAATAGACTCCGGAAGAATTTGAGTGTTCACGGCCTTCAGGAACGTTTGACCATCATCATCGTCTTTCAGTCTATGTCCTTCCAATCGATGTCCAAGTACTTCATGGAAAAATACTCCTGTTGCCCTGCCATACAAAATTGCCGGACCTGTATAGGGTTCAGCCAATGGAGCTTCTCGTAGAGCCTTTAAGTCAGCTATCAGTTGCTGTACATCGGCGACAATTTGTGTGTCTTGGAGAAGCGATTCCTGCGAAGTTCCTTCAAACGTTAGCGATTTGCTAAGTACCATTCCATCATCAGCTTTCGTAGAAGCCGAAATGACCAATCGAAAATAGGGATGTGAAACTTTAACTTTAGTTCCCTCCGAATTTACAAACCAACGAGTCTCAATGTCAGTAGAAATAGATGCGTTATTACTTCGAATGTGGTCTGCATCTGAAAAGAATTGAGTATAGAGTCTAATTTTTCGTTTCAGTAAATCTTCATCCACTATAAGATCTTTCGTTTCTTCCGCGTAGGTCTCCGTGGGAGTTTGCGAAAAATCGCCTGATTGGTCGTCTTTTTCGACCTGTGCTTGTAATATTGACTGCACGTTGGTAAGCTGTGTGACCGCTTGCTTGTACTCTTTGTCTGTATGTGACCAAAGTACAGTGCGTAAAGCCTCAGGATCGTCGACAGGAATCACCGACGGAAGCCCTAAGTCGAAGATGTCTCCAAGGCCACCAAAAGGGACGTTCACAGGATGTGTGTTGTCTACAAAGTAGTCTCCCACCCGAATGTCCACGTCAAGGATACGATTAACAGATTTTTCCGATCCAGTAACTTGGCCGAAGGCACCACTGATGGAAACTACTTCATCTTGAGTTATTTCGTAACTCAGAAAATACGGTGGATCATCTTGTCCCTGAAGTGCTTGAAAAGATCGATCAAGTTCCATAGCCATCGTGTCTAGCACCGAATCTTTAGCGTGCAGAACGATACTAGCCAGAAGCAGTAAGGAACACGTTGAAAAAATTAGTTTTCGTTGGTACAAATTCTTCACCAATTAAGTTAAATCCGAAGTTGAAATAAACTTAGCAATTGTACGAAAAACTAATTGCAAGCCAAAAAACGCTACTTGGCTGTGTGCACGAAGTTCAATTCAGGATACCCATCCTCAGTCTACCCAATACAGTAGTATTACAATTCGCACGTATCGACCTCCGATCAGGGACGTGGTCGATGTGCATCTTTAAAGGTGCTACAAACCACAATCGAATCAGATCTAATGCCGACGAAACAACTCTGGCACCCCTCACAAGAGTTTATAAATTCTTGTAATCTCACGAGATTTGCGAATTCTATTGGTTTTGAGCCGCCAAATTATTTTCAACTCCATGATTGGTCAGTCAACAATAAGGCGGAGTTTTGGCGCAACGTTTGGGAGTTTGCCAATGTCTCGGGAAACAGAGGGGAATCAATCTTAGTAAACGAAGAAAATTTTTTGACGAGTACTTGGTTTCCCGAGGCTCAATTGAACTTCACAGAAAATTTACTTCAGGGAAATGACGATGACGTAGCGATCGTGTCGGTGACCGAGCTGGGCGTGAGAAAGGAGTTGACCTTCAGTGAGCTCAGTCAGAAAGTCGCGCAATTTGCTAATGAGCTTACCGAGACTGGCGTGAAGTCAGGAGATCGTGTCGCTGCATACCTCCCTAATGTTGCCGAAACCGTCATTGCTATGCTCGGGACGGCGAGTATAGGTGCGGTTTGGTCTTCCACTTCACCCGATTTTGGTTTTCACAGCGCTATTGATCGATTCAGTCAAATCGCGCCAAAGGTACTGATCGCTTGCGATGGATATACCTACAACGGAAAACAGTTTGAAGTAAGCCAGAATGTACGTTCATTGGAGCGGAACATCGAAAGTATCAAACGCGTCATTACACTCAATTTCTTGTCGCGCCAAACGGACGATTTCGATTCCATCTTTAAACGTGAAGAGAACTCTTGGGAGTATCAATGGTTCCCTTTCAATCAACCTCTGTATGTGATGTACTCTTCTGGCACAACGGGAAAACCAAAGTGTATCGTTCATGGTGCGGGAGGGACGTTGATTCAACACCTCAAGGAACATCAGTTACACGTCAATCTTGACAATCAGTCAACTATTTTCTTTAACACTACGTGTGGTTGGATGATGTGGCACTGGCTAGTTTCCGCGCTCGCGAGTGGAAGCACAATCTTGCTATATGAGGGCTCAGCGTTTTGGCCAAGTCCAAAGGCTTTAATGCAAATGATTGATAGTGAGACCATCAATGTGTTTGGATCTGGTGCGAAGTATTACTCGGCGCTTGAAAAAGCAAACGTTAAACCCAAAACAGATTTGGACTTATCCAGCCTCGAATCGATGCAATCCACCGGATCACCTCTTGCACCAGAGTCGTTTGATTTTGTTTATCGAGACATCAAAAACGATGTACAAATGGCTTCAATTTCTGGTGGTACTGATCTAATCTCTTGTTTCGCTCTGGGTGTTCCGTGGCTACCCGTACATCGCGGCGAACTTCAAGGGCCGGGACTAGGCATGGCAGTGGACGTGTTTGACGAATTGGGGAATTCAGTCCGCTCGACTCGCGGAGAACTGGTCTGCACACAAACGTTTCCAAGCAAACCAATCGGTTTTTGGAACGACCCCGAAGATAGAGAATATCGCTCAGCGTATTTCACCAAATTTTCCAACATCTGGGCACATGGAGATTTCGCCGAAATCAACGCAAAGACCGGTGGACTGATGATTCATGGAAGGAGCGATGCAGTGTTAAAGCCCGGGGGTGTCCGTATCGGTACGGCTGAAATTTATCGTCAGGTAGAAGCTATGTCGGAGATTTCTGAAGCACTGTGCATAGGTCAGAACTGGAACGACGATGTGCGCGTGATTCTCTTTGTCGTATTAGCTCCAAATGTCAAACTTGATGAAGACTTGCGAGTACAAATCAAACAACGACTGCGAAAAAACGCGTCGCCACGACATGTACCTGCCAAGATTATCGCAGTGCAAGAGATACCTCGTACTAGATCCGGAAAAATTGCAGAACTCGCGGTTCGAGATCTAATTCATGGGCAAGATGTTGTCAATACGTCGGCGTTGGCAAATCCCGAGTGCTTGTCTAGTTTCGAAAATATGCCTGAATTATTGACCGAATAACACGCTGAGAAATTTATGGGACTTATATACATAACTACACAAATCGTAGCTCTGCTACGTATTGACGCTCCACGAAATCACTAAAAGGTCATTCGTTTTACCACGTCCAGACACCTCAGTCCCCGAGGCCAAAATATTCAACGCAGCATTGACGTCCGCGTTGCCACTGTGTCCGCAACGGACGCACT
>WTGV01000004.1 GCA_011525295.1 Pseudomonadales bacterium
CGCTACCTATGGGTGTATTGGTTTCGACACCGGTAAACTTGAACTGATTCACTGTATTAAAGTGATCGAGAATCTCGATCACACTCAACGTGTCGTCTTCGAAAATGATTTTGAGTCGAACAAAGTCCTGTCCTGGGCTTGTCGGCAGCAACGTGTATTGGTTGTCTTCGAACTCAATGTCAAATTCATCTAGAATCTCAGTTGACGAAGTCAGAATCAGGCTCGCGAAGGACGCTTGACTATCCGATTCAAACGCCGAGATCGTGAGTTGCTCTAAATCGGGGTCGTAGACTCGCATAGTGTCTTCACTCACCAAGACATACTGCTCAAAAGGTTGCGAAACTGACCATAGGAATTTTCCACTTCGATCAAACAAAATGCGACCGGATTGGCTAACCTCTGTCTCACCATTTTGCGTGATCGCTAGTTGTGAGAACTTTGCTTGAAAGGTCTCGATCGCTAACAGTTTTTTCGCCAACGCGGCATGAAACTGGTTGGCATCATCCTCTTGTTGAGCAACCCAACTTATTGGTGCGAAAAGTGCGAGTGCGATACTACAAGCAAACTTCTTAAGCCGCGTTAACGAGAACACTACGGTTGCCCGATTCGTCCGGTGCGGTTGTAATACCTGCTTCTTCCATGCACTCAACGATGCGCGCCGCACGGTTGTATCCAATTCGAAATCGCCTTTGAATTGAGGAAATTGACACCTTTTGTTTTTCGACGACAAATCTAACCGCCTCATCATATAGTTCATCCGTATCGTTCATATTATCCGTAGAAAATACAGAACCAACGGAAGGTTCAACAGTACCTTGCGTAATTTCAGTCTGATAATCAGGTTCTTGTTTCGCACGCCACGAGTCTGCGATATTCAACACATCGGTGTCGGAAACAAAAGCTCCATGTACGCGAATGGGTACCGCATGCCCAGGTGGTAGATACAACATGTCCCCATGACCCAACAATTGTTCAGCCCCGCCTTGGTCAAGAATCGTGCGGGAGTCTATCTGACTGGATACTTGAAAACTAATACGGGCAGGAATGTTTGCTTTAATGAGACCAGTAATCACGTCTACGGATGGGCGTTGAGTAGCGAGTATCAAATGGATTCCTGCCGCCCTCGCCTTCTGCGCAAGCCGGGCGATGAGCTGCTCGACTTTTTTGCCAACGATCATCATCATGTCCGCGAACTCATCAACGATTACCACAATTAACGGTAGCTTGGCTAATGCCATCGGTTCGTCCAGCATATCGAAGGGACGTAAAGGATCTGGAATACTCTCGCCGCGCGCTGCAGCTTCGTCGATCTTAGAATTCAGACCCGAGATATTTCGTACATTGAGGGAAGACATCAGCTGATATCTTCGCTCCATCTCTGCGATGCACCAGTTGAGCGAGTGCGCCGCTTCCTGCATATCGGTTACCACCGGTGTCAAGAGGTGGGGAATGTCTTCATAAACGGAAAGCTCTAACATCTTGGGATCGATGAGAATGATGCGAACCTGTTCGGGCGTCGCGTTCAGTAAGAGACTCACGAGCATTCCATTGAGACAGACGGACTTTCCAGATCCGGTAGTACCTGCGACTAGGAGATGAGGCATTTTTTCGATATCGACGAATACCGCGCTACCCGCGACATCTCGACCTAGTGCTAAGCTCAACGGTGTTCGCAAACTCATCGGATCACGTGACTCCAACACTTGACGTAAAAAGACGATTGAGCGATCATCGTTGGGTATTTCGATGCCTACGACCGATTTTCCTGGGATCACTTCGACGACGCGAACACTGACTACCGCCAATGACCGAGCAAGATCTTTCACTAAAGCAGAAATCTTGCTTACCTTAATGCCCGGAGCGGGTTGGATCTCGAATCGAGTGACCACTGGTCCCGTCATCACCGAAACCACTTCTGCGTCTACTCCGAAGTCAGCGAGTTTACTGCTGAGTTCCTCGGCGATTCGATTGATCGACTCTGCGGCTCGACTGGACACAAGCTCTTGTCGTTGTTCTTGTAGAAGTTGAACCGATGGAATCGCTGGGCTTCGCCCTTTCCCGCTAAGATCCGACTGAGCCGTTGTCCTAGCTCGAGTTGGACGTGAGGTTGGACTATCAGTACCTACTGTCGGTTGCACCCTTTCCTTCTGTTGGGTACGTGATCGACGAGGTTTACGTTCTCGTTTCGCTGTTGTTTTCGAGGCAATAATTGTCTCGCCTATCGGTTGCTCAACAGCAAGTTGTTCGGCTCGCGACTTGGAATCTGGACGTAGAAAGTGTTTTATAGGTAGTACTACGAGACGTGCTAAACCCAGAACCCCAACACCGATGTACTCAAGAACTGGAGATACTCGGAATCGTAGCAATAGCCAGAGTCCTACAAGTACAAACCCCAAGGCAAACAATACCAACAAATAGGTACCGAGCAAGCCGTATGTGAATTGGATTAAATATTGTCCTAAATATCCCGATGTCGATTGAAGGTCATCAAGGTAACCACCGTTCCATAATCCATTCAAAACGCAAGCACCACAGAGAATCACGAGAAATCCAAAACCAGCTAGTGCGCCATGCCACCACTTTAGGTGGCTCGCATCAACGACAACTCCGCCCACTTTCGCGACGATCAGTACGGGAATCAAAAACGCTACATATCCGAATGTGTTAACCAACAATTCGGCGCAAGTCGCTCCGACGCTACCAAGTAGATTGCGAATTACAACATTGTTGGCCGCGAAGTACCATGACGGGTCAAGCGGCTCATAGGATATGAGTATGAGAAAGGTGAACAGTGCTATCAGACACAGTAGAACAGAGTTGCGCACCCGAGCCCGCAAAGCAATGTCAAGTAGCTTCATGCTAGTAGGGAAAAGACGTCCATCCTTGAACTATATACATGTATGATACCACATAAGTATGTTTGAACGCAATTGTTTGCCAACCATCGTTACTATTTAAGAGAACTGTCGCAAACTCTCCTGGGAGGTTTAGATCGCATGAATACCAGATGTTTACCAGTCGTGTGTTTTCTGTTTACCGTCTATTTGTCAGGACACTTCCTAGCACAGGGAGAATCTGTAATTCTTGACACCATCGAAGGAAAAGGTGCTCCACCAAGCGGACAACTATTGGAATACTTTGAGGGTGCTAAGGGGTACTTAGCTGAACCCGAAGGAGACGGTCCATTTGGCGCGATAATCTTGATTCACGAATGGAACGGCGTTGTCGAACGCATCAAACAGGTCGCGGATGCTTTGGCTAAAGAAGGCTACATCGCATTAGCAGCAGATCTTTACGAAGGTGAGACAGGGTCGAATAGGGATGAGAATATCGCACTAATGAGAAAAGCACGTGGGGACGAAGAGAAGATCGTTTCGAACTTGAACGCCGCCGTGCAATATCTCAAAGATCGAGACGATTCTAACGGTACCGTTGCGACGATCGGTTGGTGTTTCGGCGGCGGCGTAGCCCTCACATTTGCAATGGGCGGTGAACATCATGAAGGCACTGCGATTTTTTACGGCTCCTTGATTGAAGACCCAGAGAAACTCTCGCACATCCACCACGAAATTCATGGCACATTTGCTGGGCAGGATCGCGGGATTCCGGTTGAGAGTGTAGAAAAATTTGGGAATTATATACAATGCTAGCCAAAGCACACTTTGATTTCCTAAAATGATATCGAGCCGATTTCGGTCGGTTCAACTTTCATCAATTCAAACTATAAGGAAATCAAAAATGAAGTTTGAAGTTGCCTCAGTTTGATGGACACCTACAATTAGAAAATGTTGAGGAGTCCAT
>WTGV01000006.1 GCA_011525295.1 Pseudomonadales bacterium
TCTTACAAGCTCACCCACAAATTGTTTGTTGTCCACTAACTAGTGCATACTTCAACTCAAGAAACTTCATGCAGCGTATTCTGACGAAAATTTCGAAATTGTTGGCATATCCATCGATGACAATTTTGCGGATTGGTCTAGTGGTGTTGAAGACCACGAATTACCTTGGGTACAGCTTGGAGAACTAAAAGATACCGATAACGGTAGCCCAGTGTCAAAGAGTTATGGAGTGAACTACATCCCAAAAACATTCTTGGTTGATTCTCAAGGATGTATCTATCGAAAGAACATTCATCCGGACGAGTTGAAGACATTTCTCGTCGATCGTTATGGGTTGGATGAATCGTTGGAGGAACCTGAAGAAGACGACGAAGACACAGCAGAAATTTCTGGCTAGCAGCCCTGTTTTTAAATTTAACCCAGATTTCAATCATATCTGCAGTACTTGTCAAGTGCAAAACACGGTCATCAATTCAATCTAGTGGAGGAAAATTGAGTAAAACGCTAATTGGATTATCGATCGTTGTGTCAATTGCGATATTAATCGGGCACAGCTACGCCGAGGAAACTAAGAGATTCACCGTATCCGGTGAATGGATAGTTCCTGAATCAGGAATTCCTTCAAAATATCAGAATGTGGTGGATATACGACAAACATCAGTTGTAATCACACGTGCTGTTCTCAACGACGAAGGTCAGTTCGAGAATTCGGTACTCGCTACCAGTGTCTTCAAGGACCGTAAAGTGGTTCTTGAAGGCGAGATTGACGCGCCCACAGATGTTCTTATATCCGTTACGAGAGGAAAAGAAGAACCGATGGAACTGGAAACGGTATTAGGTCCAGGCTCGAATACCTCATTCGCATTGTGGGATAGGGACAACTCCTCACCAAATGTAAAAGACCAATTACTGTTAGTGGAGGAGTTCAGAGTGGTCGGTGAGTCTGATTCAAAATTCACGATCACGGGAGATCTCAGCTCAATAGTCGATAAGGATTTGTCAGTGGCTAAGGCATATATCCAAGTTCAATCAAGCAATCCAAAGACTGGAAGCATTTTGTCTGATAAATCAAACGCGGTATTTCTCCGAGACGGCCGGTTCGCGATCGAAGGAATAGCTCAAGAACCATTACTTGTTAAGGTTTGGGTGATTAGTTACTTCGGAGTAATTCGTGATGTTGAAAGATATATCGGAGTCGTTAATGCTGTAGTAGAACCGGGAGCACATATCAGGATTTCTCCAAGTACTTCGTCGAGTTCATTTGCTCCTGGAGCTAGAGCATCCGAGTTGATGGCAACGTCTGATAAAGAAAGTAGTTTTCATCACAAGGTTATTGAGAGTTGGCAGAGTAGCGAAGAATATCTCAGAAAGATGGATGAATATGCACGTGCAATAATGTTCGAGGCTCAACAGTCTCAATCAGACTCTGGAATCGAAGAAGAGCAGACGGAGACCGAAGGTACTAAGGAAGAGTCAATAAACGCACCTTACGATGTCCATAGGGAATTGTCGTCGATCAGGGATGCTTTCTTGTCGTCAATTGCTGGAGACTTGAAAGACCCGATGAGTGCATTACTTGCGATGGAACTTGGAGCAGGCTATGGAATCACGGAGAGCAATCAATTAGAAAACTGGAACAAATTCGCTGATATGCTTGATCAAGACACAGTTGCACGGCGCGTAGTACCTCAGATTGAACTAATCGAGAAAATACGCTAGGTAGCTTGCTTCAGCCAACCATTCCGATGATGCGCGGCCACCATCTGGCGGTAGGAATCCTGGTTCCGAGCAGATCATCTTCACCGATGGGCACGCGATGATACAGTACGAGCCATTAAGGCGATCACCCATTAAATTGTGCGCTTAGTTTATGCAATGTTACGCGACAACATCAGTTACTACAATGCTTACCTTTCACGTCTTACGACGAATTCTTAGGCTGAATTGAGTAGCAAGGACAAACTATGAGAAGACAAATTGGACTAGCGATTGCGTTAGTTGGGGTGATGTTGATTGGGAATGGCTGCTCGACCGAAACCAAGACTTTCACACTATCGGGCGAATGGATTGTTATGGGATCGGCTACTCCCGATGAAAAACAGAAGGTGATGAACGCGCAGCAAACATCGGTCGCAGTTACTCGTATTCAAACTAACGGAATTGCACCTGAGGAACTCGAAATCGCTACCGGTACGTTTACTGACGGTAAAGTGGTGCTCGAAGGAGAGATTAACGATCGAACCAAAGTTCAGATATCGGTTACAAGAGGTGAAGAAGCTCCGATGACAGTGCCTGCTGTGTTAATTCCTGGAGCGAATACCTCGTTTGCATTATTGGATAAAGACAACTCGTTTCCCGGAGTAGAAGATCAATTGATCATAGTTGAAGATTACAAAGTCGCACAGGATTCCGAGGACAAGTTTACGATTACCGGCGATCTCAGCGCGATTGATGACAAAGACCTGTCTGTAGCTGTCGCGCACATAAACGTTAGGTCCAGCAATCCTGCGGAAGGTAGTGTTTTGTCTAACAGATCAAACGCGGTGTTACTCCGAGAAGGTAAGTTCTCAATCGAAGGAATAGTTCGTGAACCATTAGTTGTTCAAGTATGGGTGTCTAGTCGTGTCGATGTATATGCCGGAATCGCATACGCGGTAGTAGAGCCAGGAGCACGAATTAGCATTTCACCGAGCAAATCGTCCAGTTCGTTTGCACCTGGCGGTCGGGCTTCTGAATTGATGGCGAATTCGGAAATTCAAACGAGTATGCACAACAAAATCATCGAAGTTTGGCAGAATAGTGCTGACTATCTTGACAAGATGGACAAATACGCACATGCCATTCAAGTTAAAGCACAACAAACAGCAACGGACGCCACGACGGACAAAGAACAAACGACAGAGGACGGATCCGCTCAAGATATGACGAAATCGCCTACCGAAGCTTTTAGAGAAATGTCAGCTGTTAAGACTTCCATTCTGACACCGATCGCTCAGAACTTAGACGAGCCAATGTCTGCATTACTTGCCATGGAGCTTGGGGTAGGGGGCAGTGAGCTGGAAAATTGGGACAAGCTAGCAACCGTACTTGACAAAGATCTGGTAGCTCGCCGAGTTCTACCTCAACGTGAAGCTCTTGACAAGCAAATTAGAGTTGCAGCTAACGCAAGTGTCATTATCGCAGGACACAAAGCTCCTGAATTTACTCTTGAAAATTTGGACGGTGAGGATGTTGTTCTGTATGACGTTCTTGACGAGAATGAAGTTGTGCTCATCGACTTTTGGGCTTCGTGGTGCCATCCATGCATAGCAAAGTTACCCAAGCTTAAGGAAATGCATGCTGCCTACAAAGATAAAGGATTCGAAATCGTGTTTGTCTCCATCGACGATACATACGAAGATTGGAAAGCCGGATCGGTTGCACATGAAGTGCCAGGGGTAAACGTCGGTGATCTAAATGGGTTCTTAGGAGAGACACCCGTGGATTATGGCGTCGACTGGATCCCAGCAGAATTCCTGCTCCAACCTGATGGAGAAATTCTCAACCGAGGTCTTTCCATGGACGAACTTGAGGAATTTCTTGGCACACACTTTGATAACGTAAAATTTCAAGAAAATACGGATTAACGCGCATCCTCGTTTTTTCACGTTCTAACATTTTCAACAACCCAAACATACGATTTTTTTTGAAGGAATCTAAACCATTAAGAAATTTTTAAGAATCCTTGGTCTGAATTGCGTTGGCGCTCTGGTAGTACTCAGTAGTCAAGCCGACACAACTCTACCTTACAAAATTACGGGCGAATTTGTTTACATTGAAACGGCTGGCGAAGAGGAATCCAGCGAAGGCGAAGCAATTGCGCCCGAATCACCACCGCGTGAACCAGTTGACCTATCCAACGCGACACTGATCATATCCTATGAAACCACGAATGAGGAAGGCGATGCTGAAACAATTACTCTCTTCGAAGGACCATACGAAGAGGATTTCGAGAGTGTCGGTGAGGTAGCTGAACCCACGAGAATCAAGATCTCTCTTCAAACCACTGAGGATCATGATCCCATGACGATTCATACGGTAATCGGTACTGGATCGGATATTCAATTCGCGTACGTTGATCGACCAGAAGAATCGGATCAGTTCCTGCTCGCTGGAGTCACCAATCAAGTATTGAACGCAGAAAATAAATTTTCAGTAATAGGAGACTTGAGCTTTCTTGGTGCTGATTTAACTGACACGACTTCGGTTGAAGTTATCGCCGAAGTTTTTAATGAAGAAGGAAACCGCCTAGTGAAGAAATGGGGACCAGTGCTCGTGCGGGACAACACATTTCTAATCGAGGGTTGTGAAGAGGCGGTAGCTCAGGAAAGTGAAATCGCCGACTCGTCCTATTCTCCTCCACGGTACGTTTCCTTACGTTCAAAAGCTAGAAATTTCAAAAACGAGTTATTAAGAGAAATCGTCGAAGAAGATAGCGACCCATGGGCGCGTTATCTCGCAATCGAAATGGGCCCGTACGATCCACGTGACTACGCCTCGCAGCTCGCAGGTTATCGACTAGTAGCGGAAGTATTTGATGACGATTTTGTAGCCACTAATATTACTCCAACTGTGGAAATGTTAGAGTCGATAGTAGTCACCTCTCAAAACGATGAAAAGCTGATTCCAGGGCAAAAAGTACCAGAGTTTACATTGGTTAACTATGATGGTGAAGATACGGGTCTCTTCGAGCTTCTAGAGAATAAAGACCTAGTGTTGATTGATTTTTGGGCATCTTGGTGCGGACCTTGCATCGCAGACTTTCCTGAACTCAAGAAACTACACGCTGCATACACTGACGAGGACTTTGAAATAGTGGGTGTCTCCATTGATAGCACCGACGAAGAATGGAAAGGCGGAGTCGACGAGCACGAATTGCCTTGGATCAATCTTGGTGAGGTAAAGGGATGGTCAGGTCCAGTGGCTACCATGTATGGCGTAAACTCTATTCCGACGGGCTTTCTCGTCGATTCGCAAGGATGTATCTACAAAAAGAACATCCGCCCTGCGGCGTTGAAAGAATTCCTTGTTGATCGTTATGGTATGGATGAATCTTTGGAAGAGCCGGAAGTAGAAACCGACGACTCACAAGAGGTATCCAGCTAGACTCGGGAATAGATTTCAGTCCAAACGCTACATTGATTAGTCCAGGCGATTGAAAAGGCATATCGTTTTCAATTGATGCCTTCGTTCATTTAGTCGAAGTAGAGTTTATTTCGCAACAGCGGAGTCTATCGGTCTTCGTAGCGTTTTACGCTTGTTTGGTCTTCTGCGTTTAAGAATGTTCTCGCAAGGTCGAGTTGGTCGTCGGTGAATACTGGGTTTCGTTGATTTCTTGTTATTAGTTGCATTGCCGCGATCGATTTGATTGTGCTCGACGGCAAGCCTTCTAACGACTCCATGAGGTTCTTTGGATTAGATCTTGCCCAAGAAGCAAAAACACTCTGATAGTAAGAACGCTGTTTGGATTCCTCTAAGTCTTGTCCGAGTTCCACAGCTTCACTAGTCTGACCTTCATCTACCATTGCTGCAGCCATATCCCGAAAAACAACCGACTTGGACGGTTCGCTCACTCGAGGTAGAAGTTGCTTCGCGAGTTCGATCTCACCTTCCTGGGTAATCTCTCTCATAACGTAGTAATCCAAGCCAAATCCCGTACTAGGACTCGGTTGTTCTATCGCTAGCTCAAATGCTCGCTTAGGATTTTGTCGAGCCAAAGATCGTAGTACCCACTCCAGTAACGCACGTCGTTCGGGGGCTTCACGCGTGAAGTTTTCTAAAACCCAATCAGTAGCAATTTCAGGTTCCTGATCAGCCCATTCACGCACAATACTCTCCACTAATGTCGAAGTGTTTCCAACTAAGTGTTCCACTGAGCCCAGTGTTGCGATCGCTTGTAGTGGGTCTTCACGAGCGATATATTGAAATGCTGTCGCCAACGGCATTGCCCTATATTCTGGTGAAATCGCTTCAACATTTTCGATCATTTCTTTCGGATTCGTGCGAGCCCAAGTTCTCGCGATTTCTCGTTCCAGGTCCGAAGTCAAGCTGGACGGTGCATATGTTGACACTGTAGCCAACGCGGCTTGTGGATCCGCTCTAGCCCAAACTTGAACAACTAGACTAGACAGAACCGATCGATCTTCCCCCTCAGGCAAATTGCAGACAAAGTCTAATGCCCCTTCTGGATCCGCTTGGGTGATTGATCGAAGTAATTGAACTTTGGTAGAGTAGTCTTCGACTTCTTGGTATATGTTCCTTAGTACTTCAAATCCTTTTTGTGCCCGCCAAGCCTCAGCGACTTTGGTGAGAGATTCAGTTTGTAAGACATCGTCAACTGCATCATCGAGCAACATTTTCCATGATTCCTCTGGTGCTTCTATGCTCTTCGAAATCTTCGAATCACTAAGGAACTTGAGAAAGGTTTCTTCACTTTCGAGTTGAGTAGCAATTGAATGTTGTTCGACCTTGGAAAGATCGTCTCGGATTTCAAGAATAGAACGAAGAGCGACAGTTCTTCGCGAACGATCCAAAGTACTCGCAGCCTGGATTGCGTTTTCTAAGTGTAATACCGCCCACTCGCTGAATACGATCTTCAGTGCGGCATCAATTTGAAGAATTGATATTTCATCAGTACGTCGAAACGCTTGTTGAGGATTTTTCGCTGAGAGGTTCCGTAGTATGACCTGTTGTGCAATCTCACGATGACTAGCTCGCTCGATTTTCTTAGATTCGATCCACCATTCTCCTAACTCCTGCTCGGTAGCTTGAGAAAGAGTAAAGTGAAGAGCGCTGTACTGCTCAGCGATAGTATCGTGTTTGAAAATTTCTCGAAATCGCGCAACATCTGTGGTAATGACTGAATACGAACTATTTGCTCTGTGAGTCAAATTTGGCTCGACGTCACTTTCAGCAACACCTTGTGTCGTATGTTCGTTTTGATGAACAAAGTGTTGGAAAACGAGAACTCCTAGTATTCCAAATGCGGTCCCAATTCCGAATGTGAGTCCAACTAAAGACATTCGCTTGAAACTTGTCGAAAGTTGCTCGCTCATATTGTTATGTTGCTAACCAGAAATTTTTAAGTGATTATACCCCCTATGCTCGCCCTGAAGTTACCTCCCTGAGTATATATAATTTTGGGAACTCTATACCCGTTTACCCAAAACTACTGAGCGGTTAGGCAGTATTACGCGGATAGAGTCACTCTTTGGGCGACGCTCAGGTCTGTATTTACAACACTTCGCCTCAGAAGCCGCCGCTACAATGTTGTCATGAAAGAAATCTTAATAGGAGTCTTCTCTGGGCTAGTATCTGGACTACTCTCTGGATCGTTCGTGGCATGCATTACCGTATGGTTAAATCGCAGGTGGGAAGTTCGGACTTTAAAACGAGATGTCTTACGACGACTCGTGGGATATAGCTACCGATTAACCACACGCTTAGTTGGAACAGACGGCGAACCGTTTGTTGCGTTCAACGAAGCCGCAGTTGTCTATTCCAAACACAAAGCCGTGGTTAACGCTCTTAAGAAAATGCGTGATAGGCCAGGTGTGCTAGAAAACGATTTCGTCGATCTGGTTACAAAGATGGCAAAAGCCGCAAAAATACCAACCGATGAGTTGAACCATGATTTGCTGACACAGCCGTTAACTCCTCCCTAAACTCGAGTCAAATATTGATGACTGTACCAATAACTTAAGGCTCATGGAATGCTAGATCCTATCTGGTAATGTGGCGTCCATAATGTACAAACGCTGAATTCTCCCGTCCTTACGAGCGGCTTTACAGCTTATAGTAATCTTACCACGACTTAACATAGCGTCTAAGTAAACGTTGGGTTCGGTTTCAAATGAAGGATCTCGTACGAAAGCTGTCACAACTCGGTGTGGTTCGTCGGGGTGAATTACTTTTAGCTGTTTGGTATTGCGAAACAACCCATCAACTATAACGCACACTGTTTCCATTGGTCCTACCTCTAATTGTTTATTTGATCGAACGGCAAACGCTGTAGCAGCGTCAAATTCACTTGTTTGGTCTCCGTTTCTTACCGACATGATATCGCAACTTCTATCCACCGGTGCTAAAGTGTCCTGGGCTGGATTAATTGTGCGCTGCGACAACTTCATATAAGCTTCGTGGTTGTTTTGTGCTAGCAGACGTATGATTTCGTCTTTACGTTTATCGGACTGTTCCTTTAATTCCATTATTCGCACAAAATTTTCCACAGATTCTGCTCTCCGACCTCCAGCGTTAAGTATTACACCACTAGTCCAATTTCGTAAAAACTCCGGTAGATATGTAGACAAAATCTGATTGAGAAATGGTGAAAGCCCGACAGCTTCAAGCAATACTTGGAGCTCAAACGACCCTTCCCGCGGAACCGCAACTCGGGCTACCATTGGAGATTTGAAACGAGACTTTGGGATGTCTCCGTGCTCTAACGTTGCAAGACCTAACGAAATAATTCGATCGATCCCGGTCATTGATTGACCAAAGTATCGAAGATTGATCGTATTCGATGCCGCGTCTTTTCCTTCGTACCGAACTAGGAGTTGCACCGTGTCTGCCATTCTTCTCGACTAACGTTATGTACGATTCTTACGTGTTGTCCATTTACACCATCGTATCGCAAATTTTAGCAACGCTGCTGTAGTTCGTAGAGAGTGCGCTGAACTAAACTACGTTGAATTGCTAAAACCAAGTTTTCCTCCCATCCTTATCAGTCGGCACGTTCCAGCTCAATGGTTCAACATGGGTGGGACGCGTTTGCGTTATCAAGACCTGATCAAAACGCCGACGAAAGATCCAGCACAGAAACCGGCACTTCAACAAAAAACTTAGCGACCCAGTCGCTAATAAAATTGGTGATGGTAGATGTGGTCGGGATGCCATACCCGTAATTGAGTACCTGTATCGTGTGTATCTCAGGTACGCTCCCACATCTACTCTCAATTACTAAAGATCAATCTACTCGATAAACATCCAGTAGTTTAGCGGTCTGCGTTATAATGATGTTGTAAATAGGGACCACATCATGAAGACTTCAGACACAAAAGAAACACCGAAAAACCCAAAATTTACTCGTGAAAAACAGGTCCACATTGATGAATTTCAAAAAATGGTGGGGAAATTATTGCGCGGTTCTCGTGATGAAAACATCAAGAAAAAGAAACGCGCCGAGGGATCTCTAGCCAAAAATACTGATTAAGCGTACAGTTATTTTAGGTAAACGGGTATAGAGTTCCCATAATTTTCCTCGTTGTCAAAGTTTCGGCAAATCATCAATCTGTTTAGTGAGGCACACCAATGAATATTAATTCAAAACTTTTTGATCGCTCCGCCGATATTGAAGTTGTAACGCAACGATCGATTTTCCAATCTGTCTCAGTTCCTTTGAAATTTCTTGTATCTGTATTTTTGATTTCCTTGTGTTTCTCTAGTTTCGCTGAAGAGTTGGCTGAGGACTTACAAAATCGTGCTGTGGAATTTGCACGAGCGGCTTACAAAGATATAAAAGCCGACAATATGGCACCAGATCATCTTGAGGAAATTTGGGAGAGGCTTTTTAAGAAAAAGCCGATCAGGCAAGTCACCGATGATGAAATCGAAAAAATAGCCGATAAAGTAGCCGAAGAACTAAAGTCAATCTCGGACGATCATGAGAGAGAAAACCGTAAAGAGCAAACGTTAACTGATGATCAAATTGACACCGCAAGACAGAATACTTACCAAATGCTAATGAATAGAAAAGCTGAACACGGTGGTATCTAGTACTTGAAGTGGTGAAGTCATCGCATGTTATTCGCCATAATCGAGTGCCCAAGTTCCTTTTCGGGTGAGGAACGATACGTACCACATCGTGGACCGTGGTTTGGTTCAACACCATGCTTACGCGGATGTTTAACGGACCGGTATGTTATCCCGTCTGTCCTGCATTCGCCAAGTACTCTAGTGGTTTGATGACGGTGCTCGCCGCGCCCGCCGAGATCGTGCCTCCAATGTAAGATCGATAGTGTGGTGTCTGAACCTATGCCCGATTACCACCTCAGATTTGAATTATTTTGCCCTTACCATGGTAGGGCTCGTATCGCCCCACAGAACACAACAACAATACAGATAAACGTCAAGTGATTTCTATAAGGTCCGTAACGGAGGACATCTTTTTGCTTTGACGACGACGCTCCATCCCAGATTAGTGTTTTCTGACTGTCGTAAATTTTTTCCTGCTGAACACGACGAACAAGGCAAGGGTAGGAAAAAGTGTCTTATGAAGTTTCGGATCAAATTGTGACATTGGCTCGAACGGACAGCAGCTTTTTTCTTCTTTAGTGCGAGAATTTGAATGGTAGATTGAGAAGACAACGTCGACGTGGTTGCTTGGGTCTTGAGTTGTGAAAACGCCGTAGCGCAAGAAAGTGAAATCTCCACATCGTCATATACTCCTCCAAGGTATGTTTCTTTAAGGAACAAAACTAGAAATTACCAAAACGAGGTATTGCAAGAAATCGTCGAAGGTGATGGCGACCCATGGACACGCTACCTTGCAATCGAAATGCATCCATACGATCCACGCGACTACGCCTCGCAGCTCGCGGCATATCGATCAGTAGCGGAAGTATTCGATGACGATTTTGTAGCTACAAATCTCACCCCAACTATCGAACTGTTTCAGAACATACTAGTCACTTCTGAAAACGACGCAAAGCTTATTCCAGGACAAAAAGTACCTGAGTTTACTCTAGCAAATTACGATGGGGACGACCGCTCGTTATACACTCTGTTAGCTGATAACGACATGGTTTTAATAGACTTTTGGGCGTCTTGGTGTGGTCCGTGCATCGCAGATTTTCCTGAACTCAAGAAACTCCACGCTGCTTACACCGGCGAGGATTTTGAAATCGTAGGTGTCTCCATCGACGACACGGAGGAAGAATGGAAAGGTGGAGTAGACGACCACGAATTACCGTGGATCAATCTTGGCGAGCTGAAAGGGTGGGAAGGTCCAGTGGCTACCATATACGGCGTTAACGGTATACCGAAAGGCTTTCTCGTCGATTCGCAAGGATGTATCTATAAAAAGAACATCCGCCCTGCGGCATTGAAAGAATTCCTTGTTGATCGTTATGGGATGGATGAGTCGTTAGAAGAGCCGGAAGTAGAAACCGACGACGCACAAGAGGTATCCAGCTAATTTGTTGAATGTACCACTCTGCGGTACATCTTTAATGATTTAGGCGAGTGCGTAGTGCGCGTGGGTGGTTAATCATTCGCGCGAAGTACGCACTTTTTCTCTCAAACCTCTATTAGCCTTTTGCTGCATGCTCTGGAACCGGGTTAATTGATGTTCTCGCAAGCTTTATGCGGCAACTCCTAACATTAAAATGCTTTTCCACATTGTTGGAATGCGGTTTCATACGATTCGATGGCAGACCTCGATACGCTCATGACGCTTTCCATTGATCGTTCAAAATTACTTTCGTGAGGAAACGTACGAATGAAAAACTTTATTAGTTACATCAGCGTGTTTTGCACTTTAACATTGCTGGCAATCAGTATTCAAGCCGACACAATTCTACCCTACAAAATCACGGGGGAATTTGTTTTCATTGAACCAGCTGTCGATGAAGATCCCACTGACGCCGAAGCAGATGCGCCTGAAGCCTCACCACGCGAACCAGTTGACCTATCTGATGCAGTGCTGACCATATCCTACGAAACGAAGAATGAGGAGGGGGAACCTGAGACGGTTACGCTCTACGAAGGTCCATACGAAGAAGACTTCAAAAATGTCGGTGAAGTAGCGGAACTTACCGAAATCAATATTTCGCTACAGGTCTCAGAAGATAGCCGTCCGATGACATTAAGCTCTGTGATCGGTACAGGCTCGGATGTTCACTTCGCGTTCATAGATCGGGAAGGTTCTTATGATGTACTTTGGTTGGTCGGAGCTACCGATCAGGTCATAGATCAAGAGAACAAGTTTTCCGTTTCAGGAGATTTGAGCTTTCTTGACATTGATTTAACGAATACGACCTCGGTAGAGGTATACGGAGTCGTATTTGATGAAGAAGGGAACCGTCAAGCAAAGCAATGGGGACCAGTACTTGTACGAGATAACACATTTCTGATTGAAGGTGATGTCGATGGGCCTATGACTGCTCAGTTGTACGTCCACGGTGGTCACAATACGTATGCGACAATAGTTCTGGAACCTCGAAGCAAACTTGTCGTTGGCAAGCTTGGAGATCAAACCGAAGAAGTTAGTGTAACGAGTGGTAGTGGCTACCATGCTCTGCTTGTTGAGAGCTGGCAACAAAGTGACGAATACATCAAGCTGAAAGAGGCTTACGCGATCGAATACGAGCAATACAGAAAAAGGAGAGAGGCCGGCGAACCAGAACCTGAAGTGTCTGATGAACAGGATGCGGAAGTAACCGAAAGCGAGTCAGATTCGGAAGAATCGGAAGATATGGCGGATGCTGTTGCTCCTGCAGAGGGTTGTGAGGAGGCGGTTGCTCAAGAGAATGACAACTCCAAATCAACCTACTCAACTCCCAAATATCTATCGCTTTATTACAAAGCGAGGGATTTCCGCAATGAGAAGTTGCAACAAATTGCCGAAGGGCACGACGACCCAATGGCTCGCTATCTAGCGGTCGGAATGAGCCCCTACGATTGGGATGATTACGAGTCGCAACTGGCGGTGCTTCGACCTCTCGCGAAAGAATTCGATGAGGAGTTTGTAGCTACGAATATCACTCCAGACATCGAATGGTTTGAATCGGCACAAGTCGTCTCTGAAAACGACGCAAAGCTTATTCCAGGACAAAAGGTACCCGAGTTTGTATTGGCGAACTACGACGGCGATGACAATTCACTTTACGATCTGTTAGCTGATAAAGACATGGTTTTGATCGACTTTTGGGCATCATGGTGCGGACCCTGCATCGCAGACTTTCCCGAACTCAAGAAGCTCCATGCTGCTTACACAGACGAAGACTTCGAAATCGTTGGGGTGTCTATCGACAGCACTGACGAAGATTGGCTCGGTGGTGTTGACGAACATGAACTGCCTTGGATTAACCTTGGCGAAGTGAAGGGCTGGGAAGGTCCAGTGTCTACGATGTATGGTGTGAACGCTATTCCCAAGGGGTTTCTTGTCGATTCGCAGGGTTGTATTTACAAAAAGAACATCCGACCTGCAGCTCTGAAAGAATTCCTCGTTGATCGTTATGGCATGGATGAGTCATTGGAAGAACCGGAAGTAGAAACCGACGACACACAAGAGGTATCCAGCTAATATATCAAGTGTACCGCTCTGCGGTATGTGTTTATTGATTTGCGCGAGTGCGTAGCGCGTGTGGGTGGTTGAACACTCAAGCGCCTACGCACTTTTTTACTTGCTCAAACGTCTATTGACCGCTTACTGCATGCTCTGAACCCGGATTGATTGATGTACTTACAAGCTACATGCGGCCATTCCTTACATTAAAATACTTTTCCACTCTGATGGGACGAAGTGTCATGCGGTTCGATGGCAGACCTCGATAAGCGGATAACATCTTCCATTGATCACTCAAAATTACTTTCGTGAGGAAACGTACGAATGAAATACTTTGTTAGTTACATCAGCGCGTTTTGCGCTGTAACATTGTTGGTAGTCATTAGTCATGCCGATGCGTCTATACCCTACAAGATTACAGGTGAAGTGATCTCCGAATTGCCCGAAGTAACCGAGCAAGACGAGACAGACGCTGAAACAGACGGAGATGAGTCCGATGTGGTTGCGGAGGAATCGGAGACTTCAACTGAAGATCGAGCACTTGAGCCGGTGGATCTCTCTGACGCTGTTCTGACTATATCTCACGAAGTAACCAACGATGAAGGTGAAGTTGAAACGGCCATACTTGTGGAAGAACACTTTGACGGCACGTTTGACTACGAAGGCGTGATCGATGAGGCTACAGAGGTTAAGATCACACTGAGGGTCTCTGAAGATGTGGAACCTATGGAAATTGATACCGTCATCGGTACGGGTCGAGATATTCATTTTGCCCTACTTGACAATTCCGGACCGGACGATGGTTTTACACTTCTAGGTACTTCGAGCTATGTATTGAACCAAAAGAACAAATTCACGATCACTGGAGATTTGAGTTTTCTGGGTGACGATGCTGAAAGAACGATGCTAATGTTCTATTGGGACAAGATTGGTGCCGACGGTGAATCTCACCGTAGTTCAGTTGATGTTGTGACGTACGACAATTCATTTGTAATCGAAGGTGATACTTCAATACCTCAAATTGCCGACTTATATGTGATCGGATCGCATATTCCCGGATTTTTTCTTACATTAGATGTCGTGTTGGAACCACAAGGAAAGTACACTGTTTCGCAATTAGGCGATCTCTCTGAGGAGATCGGTGTTTCCAGTGAATCGGGGTATCACGCGCTACTCATCGATAGTTGGCAACAAGACGAAGATTACCTCGCGCTACACAAAACTCTGGAGTTAGATAACGAGTGGTTGCAGGAACTAATTCGAACTGGCGCAGAAGACTCTGACAGTGAAATTACTGATTATGAAAAACCCGCGGATAGCGCGGACGACAAAGCTGAAGTAGTTGCTGTTTCCACAACTCCAAAACCGGCGGAAGGTTGTGAAGATGCCGTCGCAGAAACAGAAGAAGAAGTTGCACAAACCAAAGCAGTCGTGAAGCATCAAGCATTGACATCGAAGATATCGGCTATGAAGCGGGACTTAGACAATCGTCGTTCTCGAGCTATAAAGACAATCGCGGAAAGCCATAAAGACCCGATGGCTCGTTATTTAGCAGTTCGGCTTAACCCTTGGAGTCGGAGCGATTACGCTCCTCGAATTTCCATTCTGCGTGAACTTGAGACCGACTTGGAAGAGGAGTTTGTATCAGTCCACGTTACACCGTTGATTGGAAGAATGGAACAAGCAGCGGTCAAAGCAAGTAACGACTCTCGTCTCACTGTTGGACAGAGAGTACCAGCGTTCAGTTTAGCAAATTATGATGATGAAGATGTAGCACTATTCGATCTCCTTGGTGAAAGAGATTTCGTACTGATCGACTTTTGGGCATCGTGGTGCGGACCATGCATAGCAGATTTTCCCGAACTCAAAAAACTGTACACCGCATACAACGACGAGGGTTTTGAAATCGTTGGCGTTTCAATCGATGACAATATGGCAGACTGGAAAGAGGGCGTGGATGAACATGAACTTCCGTGGGTGAATCTCGGTGAACTTAAAGATTGGGGTGGTCCCGTCGCCGTAAGTTATGGTGTTAGCGCGATCCCGGCGGGATTTCTTGTCGATTCGGACGGTTGTATATATAAGAAGAATATCCGGCCAGCAGCACTGAAAGAATTTCTCGTTGATCGTTATGGCATGGATGAGTCGTTAGAAGAGCCGGACGAAGAGATAGAAGAGACACAAGACGTATCCAGCTAAGCACTATATTCTGCATTCGATGCAGACCGCTGAATCAACTGACTGTTGTATTTAAACGAATCACTAGGTTAAGAGTTTTGATTTAGATGAAAAGACCATTCAAGCAGGAAATCAGCACTCTCATCGACTCCAAATTTTTTGAACTCATTTAGAAAAGTATGGTCTGCTGGAAGTAAGGGATGAGAAATGATAGATATTCTCACGGAGTACGACACCATAAGATTTTCGTTTTTTATTAACAAGACTTAGGAAGTCTCAACACTAATCACCAAACAAGAAAAGGAAGAACGATCGGAATATGAAATTGTGAAGTATGCACTAGTTAGTGGACAACAAACAATTTGTGGGTGAGCTTGTAA
>WTGV01000023.1 GCA_011525295.1 Pseudomonadales bacterium
CCCGCGACCCCAACCTTGGCAAGGTTGTGCTCTACCACTGAGCTATTCCCGCTCGTGTCGAATCCATTAGAGGAACTAATTGTATTGATGGAGAGGAGCGATGATTTAGACTGTCAAACTTAAGATTTTTGATGCCAAACGTGTAGTATCGCAAAGCCTGTTGTCTCATTCATGATTGTAGTAACTGACCATTTAAGATCACGAATTTACCATCGTACGTCAGACTCGTTGCACACATCCTATTGTTAGAAGAAGGTGGGCCAGATATACTGTATTCCCCACCAACACGTCCAAAAGAGCGAGATTCCACTGATCCCTCCTAAAACACCGCCGTAGACTTGAGCGGCTTTTTCTTTCCTAGTCAGCGTATTTCGCTTCTGTAACAAGGCTTGCATCACGAGAGAACGCTCTCTCACTGTCTCCTCGAGAAGCTTAGAACGATATGGGTTAGGTTCGTCTTTCAAAAGATCAACGCCAACAGGTTGTCTAAGCCCCACGCGGAAAGAAAACTTCCCATGACTGCGCCCGAGAATGCACAAATGAAACAAACAATTACGTGCCCCTGTTCTGCTCGGTTCCGGTCTCTCCATTTTGTGCAGAAGACAAGATAAAGAAACGAGCGATCTGGTGCCATTGCTTCAATCTCTTCTAATGTCCGACTTCTCTCTGGATTCTTGTGCATCGTAGCACAGGGTTTATATCCCTTTCAAGTTCAAGTAAACACCATTTTATTAGTGCGAATCTGTTTGTATTGAAAACTAGGTCCTTGCTTCCAACTGACTCCGGATTGTTAAGTTTCCGGAAAGATCTATCAGACTGGTAACCTTTTACTGATCTCAAGCGATGTCGGTAGAAGATCGCATCCGTCTCCTAACTCTATAGCTGTAAGACTAGCCCTAACAACCTATCGTATTCCACCACTTTCCAATCTAGAGTACTCCAGCTGCTTCGAGTCGCTGTAAGAATTAGCAGAATCACTCTTCGAGATTGTGAAACCCTGGTGAGTTCTCACAGCACTCTCTAACAAGTCGCCAAAGAGTTCTACCCATAATTCCCACCCTGAAATCACTGAAAAGAGAATTGACGTTCGAACAACACATTCAATCCAAGGGACGGGGACCCTACGCGAGCTGGAACTAACCACACATTAGGCCTTCTACCAAAGCTCAAAATTCCAGTCATTGAGGCGATCGGATTGATTTGGATATTACTCCAAAAATGCGAAACGTAGTTGATTCAGCAGTTGAAGTTGAAAAGGTGTCTAGGATCAGTTGGGAAATTCCATGGACCGAAGAGTCGTGGACACAATAAACAAATACAAAACACGAATTTCCCTCGGTTCACGGGATTCATTGCGCTCGTACTGATATTAGAAGATCAAGGGCCACAAAAATTTAACCCCCCACCAACCAGCCCAAAAGAGGGAGAGTCCGATGATTGCCCCTAGACCAGCACCATAAACTTGAGCCGCTTTTTCGCTTCGGGTCAAGTCTTTCCACTTTGTGTTTCCGACAGCAAACAAGAGAGAAGGCTCGTTCTTGTTCTTCTCAAGTAGCTTAGCACGATATGGGTTTGGTTCATTTGTCAAAATACCACCCCCCACAGGTAGTCTAGACCCCATATTCCTGGAACCACGAAGAGTCCTGCAGCGATCCCATAACTGAAACCATAGATCACGTGCGTTCTTTCTCTTCGGTTCCTATCTTTCCAATTTGTGTGGAAGACTAGTGCGAGGAAAGGAGGACCCTTTCGTTCTTTTGCTTCTATTTCTTCAAGTGTTCGATAACGAAATGGATTAAATCTCATCGTAGCGGAGGTCTGCCTCTACAAAAGTTCGATATATGTCATTTTATTAGTACGAGTCTGTGCGGGAACGAAACTTAGTCTTGACCCTGAGCGAGCCTTAGAGCTTTGGAACTCGTAAATTTTGTTTCTGGAACGCGACCTCCTGAAACGCTTCTAGTGAAGTCTGTAAAGGATCGCATCGGTTTCCTTACTCTACTTCTAGACTACAAGCTCTAACATTCTGTCGTATTCACCCTTTCTCGTACATTGGATTACTCTGGTTGATGCGAGTCACTTCCAGACATAGTAGTGTTCATTTTTGAGATTGTGGAACTCGACCGCGCTCTCGCTTCACTTTCCAACAAGTCTAAAAAAGCACTTCCTATAATCCGCACCCTTAAATCATAGGAAAGCGAGTTGACTTACGAAAAAATAAAGATCCCGAGCCACGGTGACCTAATTCGCGAGGGAACCAACGGTACATTGGAAGTCCCGGCAAATCCCATCATCCCCTTCATTGAAGGAGACGGTATCGGTATCGACATAACGCCGGTGATGCGGAAGGTAGTTGATATAGCCGTCGAAAAGGCCTATGGAGACAGTCGGCAGATTAAATGGATGGAGGTGTTCGCCGGAGAAAAGTCGTTGCGAGTCTATGGAGACAACGAATGGCTTCCGGACGAAACCATTGACGCAATCCGCGAATTCAAAGTCAGTATCAAGGGTCCAATGACTACGCCCGTAGGAGGTGGAATACGTTCACTCAATGTTGCGATTCGTCAAATTCTCGACCTGTATGTGTGTCTCCGCCCCATCCGTTGGTTTCCCGGGGTACCCAGTCCCGTTGTAGCACCAGAGAAGACAAACATGGTCATTTTCCGGGAGAATACGGAAGACATTTACAGTGGCGTCGAATGGGAAGCTGACTCTAATGAAGCAAAGAGACTATTGAGTTTTTTGCAGACCGATTTGAATGTGTCGAAGATTAGGTTTCCAGACCACTGCGGTGTAGGAATCAAACCTATATCAATAGCAGGTACGGAGCGACTGGTTCGTCAAGCTATGCAATATGCCATTGCTAACGACCGAAGTTCAGTTACATTTGTCCACAAGGGCAACATCATGAAGTACACTGAGGGAGCGTTCAAAGATTGGGGGTATCGTTTGGTTGCAAGAGAGTTTGGTGCGACCCCCCTAGGTGGAGGTCCCTGGCACGTGTTGACCAATCCCAACACTGGCAACGAGATCGTGATCAAAGATGTCATTACCGATTCAATGCTGCAGCAGATTCTTCTCAGACCTAGCGAGTACGACGTGATTGCCACGATGAATCTCAATGGCGACTTCTTGTCGGATGCTTTAGCTGCTCAGGTGGGGGGAATAGGTATCGCTCCAGGGGCTAACATTGGAGACGGTGTCGCAGTTTTTGAAGCGACTCACGGAACAGCTCCGAAATACGCCGGCCAGGACAAAGTGAATCCAGGTTCGCTCATATTGTCGGCCGAAATGATGCTCAGACATCTTGGTTGGAAAGAAGCTGCAGACCGCATTATCAACGGTATTGAAGGTGCCATTGCCAATCGTACAGTCACTTATGATTTTGAGCGGTTGATGGATGGTGCGACGCTGCTGAAGTGCTCAGAATTTGGGGATGCGATCATATCTCAGATGTGAGTGTCTGCTCGACAGCGACGTAAAGTCGTGTAACATTTACTTCAGGTAACGTATTTGCTCAATGGTTCATCGGTCGCCGAATCGATTACTCTAATTTGAACGATTCCACTTTCAGCGAACCCGATCATCAAGAGGATCTTGCTGTTGAAGAACTTGAAGAGCAAGTTAAACCACCACCGCTATATCGCGTTGTAATTATGAACGACGACTATACTCCGATGGAGTTTGTGGTTCATGTTTTGGAGACTTTTTTCGGGATGGATTTCGACAAGGCTTATCGCATTATGATGACGGTGCACACCACGGGGAAGGGCGTCGTAGGAATGTACCCAAAAGATATCGCGGAAACTAAGAGCGAACAAGTAAACTCTTACGCACGTCAAAACGGACATCCTCTTCTTACCACAGTAGAGAAAACGGAGTAAAGAACATGTTCACCCCAGATTTACTGCTTACTTTGGATCAAGCATTTGACCGTGCACGAGTGGGCCGTCATGAGTTTGTTACGGTGGAACACCTGCTCTTAGCTCTGTTGGACAACCCTGATGCCCGTGAAGTCATAGAGAATGTCGCCATCAATACGGAACTACTGCGTGGCGATTTGGAGAAATATTTAGAGAAGTTTATGCCAGTGGTACCGGCTGGCTTCAAACGCAAAGTAGAACAGTCCGGAGCATTTTCACGCGTGATTTCGCGCGCGGTGTTTCATGCTCAGAGTACGCCAACTAAAGCAGACGTACGGGCGCGCGACGTATTGGTTGCACTATTTAATGAGACGGAGTCTCAAGCCGTTTACTTTTTGTCCAAGCAGGAAGTCAAGCGCGTCGACGTGGTTCAGTACATTGCACATGGAATTTCCAAAACTTCGCCGGAAAAAGAAATCGAAGAAACTGGCGACCCAACGCTTGGTGATGAACGAAAGCCTCGAGAAAAACCCAGCGCGCTCGGTTCTTTTACGACAAACCTCAACGATGCTGCCAGAGCGGGTCAGGTCGATCCTCTGATTGGACGCGAACAAGAACTCCAAAGAACGATTCAAATACTATGTCGCCGCCGCAAAAACAATCCACTATTGGTAGGTGAGTCGGGTGTGGGCAAGACTGCGATTGCTGAAGGGTTGGCTAAAAAGATCGTAGACGGTGAGGTACCAGACGTCGTGAACGAGTGCAGCGTTTACACGCTCGACCTCGGTACGCTGCTCGCTGGTACGAAATATCGAGGAGATTTCGAAAAGCGGTTCAAGGCACTCTTGAAAGAACTCGCTGGAAAACCTCATTCCATCCTCTTTATCGACGAGATTCACATGATTATCGGTGCAGGCGCAGCTTCGGGTGGGGTCATGGATGCTTCTAATCTACTCAAACCAATGCTAGCTTCCGGCGAGATTCGATGCATCGGTTCGACTACATTCGCTGAGTATCGTGGAGTTTTTGATAAAGACAGAGCACTGTCGAGACGATTCCAAAAGATCGATATACCAGAACCTTCGGTAGAAGACACATACAAGATTCTCAAAGGATTGAAATTGCGATATGAAGATCACTATCAATTGCGTTTCACTGATCGCGCGTTGAGAACTGCTGCTGAGTTGTCCGCACGTTACATCACCGATCGGTTTATGCCCGATAAAGCCATCGATGTCATTGATGAAGCTGGAGCAGCCCAACAGTTGGTAGCAGAAAAGAAACGTAAGAAAACTATCGGCGCGCCGGACGTCGAACGCGTGGTTGCGAACATCGCACGAATACCATCTTCGCAGGTCACGGTCTCCGATAAAGAAGCGCTACGAACCCTTGATCACCGCCTGAAACTTACCGTATTCGGTCAAGAGAAAGCTATCGACACCCTAACGTCCGCGATTCGATTGTCGCGCGCCGGCCTTAAAGCCGAACAAAAGCCTATTGGTTCTTTCCTCTTCACCGGTCCGACTGGTGTAGGAAAAACGGAAGTTTGTCGCCAACTCGCGCTCATCATGGGCGTCGAACTGCTGCGTTTTGACATGTCCGAGTACATGGAACGGCACAACGTTTCGCGATTGATTGGAGCACCACCTGGATATGTGGGATTCGATCAAGGTGGACAGCTCACTGATGCAATTACTAAACACCCACATAGTGTGATCTTGCTTGATGAAATCGAAAAGGCTCACCCTGAGGTCTTCAATCTTTTGCTACAGATAATGGATCATGGTACGCTTACGGACAACAATGGGCGGAAGGCGGATTTTCGCAACGCAGTACTCATCATGACTACTAACGCAGGGGCTCGAGAGGCTTCGAGGGTTTCAATTGGTTTTGAAGAACAAGACCATTCCGCCGATGTCATGGAAACTCTGAAGAAGTACTTTTCTCCTGAATTTCGTAATCGACTTGACGCGATCATTCGATTTAATGCGCTCGGCATGGAAATCATCCATTCCGTGGTAGATAAATTCCTCACTGAATTACAAGCACAATTAGATTCGAAGAAAGTAGAGCTGCAGGTAGACGAGAGTGCTCGCCATTGGATCGCGGTAGAAGGCTACGACGACAAGATGGGAGCTAGGCCGATGCAACGGTTGATTCAAGACGAGATAAAACGTCCCTTAGCGGAGATGATTCTGTTTGGTACTCTCGCCGACGCAGGTGGAATAGCAGAAGTGTCCGTCGATGAAGATGGCATCAAAATTGATGCTATTCCGAAAGCGTCTGAGGCTCAGCAGATTAGCCATAAAAAAGAAGAAGACAAAAACGAAAAAGAGACTGTTGATTGAACTGAACAGTCTTAGACACGGCAGTTTCAACTCGGATTACAGGTAGGTCAGAAAAAGATTGAGTTTAAGGTTCCGGTTTTGTAAATAGAATAATAGTGTGTTCAGCACTACGTTTGTCAGAGTTTTCTCGAGCTTCGTTGTATTCGGGCTCTTTTTAGTACAGCACACTCAATCGCATCCTGAAGGACACAACTACAACGACAAAGAAGGGTTTGGGTCTTTTTTGAAGACAGAACCATTCTTACCAGTTACGGATGAACAAATCGCCGCTTGGAATCGAGTTGTTGAACATTGTCTTCCTTTTAACACTCGGGACTCTTTGAGCGATCAATGTATGACCTCACTAGGAGAATACTTTGCCAACAAACCGGTCTGGAGTTATGGCTATATGGTCGTCTTTAACCGAACGGGTTGGGAGGTCTTCCCCCATAACATGTTGAATCAGCGAAGAAATCTCAATCCAGCAGATTTTCTTAATCCTGATGTACCATTTTGGAGACATATTTTCGACGATCAAATAGAACAACGTCAGGAACTGTTCATACGAGTGGTCAATGATTCGCAGTGCAAGGAACTGGCAAGTTCCCAAAAAAGTGGAATACACGACGATCTGGCGGAGGATTGTGCGGCGCGCGAGATGTTTAAATATGCGACTTATCTCAGTGCATGTTACGATGCAAAACACCGGCTTCCCACACTCCAAAGAGTGATTCCAGAAGATGACCATGAGCATGGTGGCTTAACCCTATTCGAATACAGTTTACAACTGATTGATGACTTAGTGTCTAACGACGAACAAAACTCGGCTGCCAAGCGTCATATGGAGAAAAACTACCTGCATGCTTACTGGGTCGCGGCACAGTGCAGTCAACATGGATTTGTCTTAATATCTGAGACTTCGGATACTACGAAAACAGAGAGTTTTTTGTCCTGGGTCTGGGACGATGACGACAAAGATACAGATTGGCTACTTGATTACACCCATGATTACATAATGAAGATGGCAATGAAAAGTGGAGATGATTGGGCGATTCGAATTGGCTATCTTGCCAGTTATGTTGCCGCCGAATTTGGTACCGATTTGATGCAGCGCTATCCCTTGTTGATGCATCGTCTCCTAGGAGATACCGGAAGTGGTTGGGGCTATGAGTTTACTAGCTTTACATGGGAAGAACACGCACACCATCGTGCAAAGGCTTATCTCTTACTGGTCGAACAAAAGGGTGAAGAATTTGCACGACTGATATACGATCCGGCAGAGTTAACTGAAGAAATCCAATACGTAGAGAGTGGTGGGTTGTTGAGATCACCGCCTTCACTTGCTGAAGAAGAAGCAAGACGGCGTGCAGGGTCACGTCAGTTCCAAGAAGAATAGTTCAAGCACGAAGCACAGCGGGAGTTGACCCAATAGAACCTGTGTCCTTGTATTAATGTGTTCTCAAAATAAGTCGTGAATACATCTACACTAGGTTTGTTTGGTGTTGTATTGAATTTCCGAGTGACTCCATCAGTATGGGCAAATTCCGTTCTAGATTGTTGGCATCCGAGTGACTTCTGTGTTCATTCAGCCCCCACGTCCTCTATCGAGTGAGTCTAGATCAAATGACAGCTTGGCAACACACTAACGTCAATCTATGCCCATTGTCGTACAAAACGTTTTTGATGACAATCGCGCTTAGCGGTGCTTATGGAGTACTTTCTTCGCGAACCTGTGTGGGCCTACAGTCGGCTCCACTACTAAGATCGCAAACGGAGAAGTACATCCCCGCCCAATCAAATTGATGAACTGTCGTCCGAGATTCTTACCGTATAGTTGAGCCGATTTTCAGTCAGACAACATCCCTCCATTGGAGAGAAGTTTTTGACGATAAAATTATTCACAAAGCAGATGCGTTTTTGGAGGTATCTGCGAACGAAAGTTGAGCACCAGCCCCAACAGCGGCTCAATGAGTAGATATGTAGGTAAGAACGTGATTGAGTCTTTAAAAAATTTTTGGAATCACTGTCGTGAAAACTTGTCCTATCAAAATGGTTTCGACGGTGCAGCTCATTATTTGGTCTTAACATCGATGATTTTTTGTTTCGTTTGTTGGGAAATGACCGGTGTTCCCTCTAAGTATGGAACTCTCCTTTTTTGGGTGGGAATTGGCATTGCAGCGTTGTTGTTTTGGAAAGCCGACAGAATTCGAAACGTTGAGACTCAGTTACGAGGACGACCAAAATGGCGGTACCAAGGCTGGGCGACAAAAACTTGGTGTATTGGCTTCCTCATCATCGGATTCTGTTTTGTTAGGCCTGATTTTCTGGGGAATTAATTTTGCTGAGCAGCTCTTAGCGTCCTTTCATAGTGAGGTGGCCACTAATCTCAAATAACATCGAACTTTTTTCGGCCACCTGTCGGTGAAGGTGTTACTACCCCGATGCAAAGTCTCTTTCAGAAAGCTGTCCCAAACTGCCACAAAAATGTGGTGTCCTTGTCCTTAGAAAATCTCACACTCAAATCGACCACGTAGTTCGTTGTCCTCGGATAAAAGAAGTCAAAGAGCAATACCGAAAACTGTGTGTACAACGGATCTGAACCATCGTGAAAAATCTGTTGCCCAACTGAAGCTCCAACCTTCCATTTGGAATCAGTGGGGCCAAACCAAAAGCCGATTTGAGGAACGATATCAGCTGCTTCGTTCTGGTCAGGCTTAAATCTGTAATCGGTAAGCCCTACAAACAACGTGGTTGGTAGCTTGTCTCGAACGCCCGTGTAGCCTATTTCGAGTGAGGCAAATTTCGCATCCCAATCATTTGATGGGCTTGTGTAGTAACTTGTTTTTAAAAACAACCCAGTTTCCGTGAAGTTGTAAAAATTTAGTCCAAAGTATGACGTATCATCAGTATGAGTTCCACCGACGCTTAAGACCGCCTTTGCAAATATTGGCACTGAAAACAGTGTGCCGATAACGACAGCTATTAAGAATTTACGAAACATGTGCTTCTCCTGAGTAGGCAACGCCACTATCCATAGCTAGTTAGCGGAGTCGTTTCAACAATGAGCTTTTCATCATGAAAATGACTTGCAGACGAGTAGGTCGCAGGGTGTAAAACGTGCTAGAGAGACCGCAGTCAACTTAACGTTCGCGGTATGTGATCCGTCCTTTGGTCAAGTCGTAGGGTGTCAGTTCGACTTTTACTCGGTCACCGGTAGAAATTCGAATGTAGTTCTTCCGCATTTTACCGGATATGTGTGCAGTAATTTCGTAGCCATTGTCCAGTTTGACTTTGAACGTAGTATTGGGAAGCGTATTGGTTACTACGCCTTCCATTTCAATCTGTTCTTCTTTAGGCACTAATGCTCCAAGGACTGTTCATGGCTGAACTTAAAAAAGTTGAAGTCATTTTAGAGATTGAGTTCCAAAGGACTGTTGTACGCGCACCAAATCTCCGATTGATTCCATATCGTTGGTCGATCTTGTAATTTTTTGTTTTCTTCGATGTAACGTAGAAATTCTGGTCGCGGCAGCGCGATAGCTCCGAGAGAAGTAAGGTGTCGGGTCATCAATTGACAGTCGAGAAACGTAAAGTCTTCGCGATGCAGAATCTGACAAAGTGCCAGCATGGCTACTTTGGATCCGTTTGTTCTACTAGAAAACATCGACTCGCCGTAAAAATGCTTACCCAAACCAACGCCATAAATACCACCTATGAGTTGGTCTTCATGCCACACTTCAATTGAATGCGCGAAGCCTTGATCGTGCAGCATACGATATGCTTGATCGATCTTGGGTGTAATCCACGTAACCTCACAACCCTGTCTCGGTTCTGCACACCGGGTGATGACTTCCGCGAAGTCTTGGTCGACTGTAATCGTACATTGGTGTTGTCGCAACCATTTCTTCAAGCTCTTGGAAGCGTGGAAGCAATCTGGGTAAAGGATTGCGCGGGGCGACGGAGACCACCAATATATTGGCATATTGTCATTGCTGAACCAAGGAAATATACCCTTTGAGTAGGCATCAATGAGCAAACGTGCGCTCAAAGTACCTCCCAGCGCTACAGGTCCGGCTTCAGGTCCTTGATGCGGTATGTGGAAGGTGTCATTAGCAGACAGAATCTGAATATGGGCAGCCATGTTTCTCTACCCAAACATCCTCGTCACAGTTCTGCTAGATACTTCTCTGCATCCAGAGCTGCCATACACCCAAACCCAGCTGACGTTACTGCCTGACGATAGACATGATCCGCTACATCACCGGCGGCGAATACTCCAGGCTCACTCGTCGCGGTAGCATTGCCGTTGAGGCCGCTGTTAATGATGAGATATCCATCGTGCATTTCTAGTATGCCGTCAAAAAGAGTGGTATTTGGAGTATGACCGATTGCGATAAACACACCGTTTAGATCTAATTCTTGGGTAGTATCAGTCTTGTTATTTCGAATACGGATACCGGTTACGCCACTCTCGTCGCCTAACACTTCATCTAATTCGTGGAACCAATGCGTCGCGACTTTCTTCGTGTCTACAAGTTTGAACAATCGGTCCTGCAATATCTTTTCTGCTCGCAGTTCGTCGCGTCGGTGGACGAGGTGGACTTTGGACGCTATATTCGAAAGATACAGCGTCTCTTCTACAGCAGTGTTTCCTCCACCAATGACCGCGACCTCTTGGTCTCTAAAAAAGAAACCGTCGCAGGTAGCACAGGCACTGACGCCCCGTCCTAGAAAATGCTGTTCGCTCTCTAGGCCAAGATATTTCGCGGATGCGCCAGTAGCGATAACCAGTGCGTCGCATGAATAAACGTCACTGTCCCCAGTCAGAATTTTTTTACCGTTGCTAAACTCGACACCATGAATGTGGTCGTTGATTAATCCAACACCGTACTTCTTCACGTGTTCTTGCATACGGATCATCAAGTCAGGTCCTTGTAAGCCACTGACATCTCCGGGCCAGTTATCGACGTCGGTTGTCGTCGTGAGTTGCCCGCCAACTTCAATGCCTGTGATGATCACGGGGTGAAGGTTTGCTCGAGCCGCGTAAAGTGCCGCTGTATAGCCAGCAGGACCAGATCCGAGAACGATGAGACTGTGATGTTGAGATGTTGATTTCACTGTATTGGAGCGTAGTTTACGAAAAAAGAAAGTCTTTGATGAGCACGGACATCAAGAAAACCGCATATTGTAAAGTGAAAGTTGATCAAAGCGTTCAATTTCCACACGGTCATGAACCGAGTGAGATTTAGTCGTCCTCTGGTTGCAGTACGCGTTCAAAAAACTCTTCCAGTCTGCCCCAAGCATGTTCTGCGGGTTCTTTATTGGTTTCGACGTCCCGCTCGACGTAAAGCCAAAATCCGTGTGCGACCGGATCATAGACGTGAATGTCGTTTGGGATCCCAGCCTCACGCAGAGCTTCAGTAAATTTTTGGGAATTATATACAATGTTAGCCATAAGGTATCTCATGGCAGGACAGCGTAACGGGTGCTCCTATTAGGTTGACATCGAACTTCACGGATGGCGTGATCTGACTCTCTGCATTGTGAATACGGAATGAGACTTGCCAACCGCCATCTAAGCACATAATCGCGGTGTCTTGCTTTCGTAAATCCTTCTCGCTGTACAGCGCTCGTTCAACGTTAATGATCTTGCTTGGGAGTTCTATTTGTTTGCCCCACTTCAACGAGCCATCAAAATTGAACGATTGAACTTTGACTGTACCATTCGTCTTTATCACCTTATAGAAGGAATTGCGACCGAGAAGAAACTGCATCATTTTCGTTGGATCGGGGCAATCTTCGATCTCGTCGATAAACGCGTCGAGCATCGGTCGATAGTACAGCTCATATTTGTTCTTCAATTTCTTCCATGGCCCAGTCTTACGCATTGCTTCAAGCGCGTCAAACGTATCTTTAACCGCGTTCCAGTATCGCTCCGAGCAAGGCGATCCGTACCAAACTTGTCCAAAATCACGCTGATAAGAGAGTCTAGGGCTTTTGATCGCTTCGTGTCGAACTTTGGCTGAGATACCTATCACATCGTTGGGAGTATGTATCAAAATGTCTCGTACATCACCTTTTTGTCCTTGCGCGTCTGATTGAATTTCAATAGATTGAACTGCGCGTGTTCTTGCGGCAAGATTAACGATAAATGTCGCCATTTCATTCGCGGCTTTACGGATACGTTCACGCTCTCTCGAGTCAAGCCTTTTGAAGTAGTTTTCTGCTTTGACTCTTGCAGGAGTAGTACGCAACACTGTGTCATTAAGAACTTTGCGAAATTCAACAGCGAGCCCGTATTCCCACGCTTTACCGCTGATTGTGGGTTGTAGCCGTTGCAAGAGCTTAGATGTTGAGGATCAATATCTCTTTCGATTTAGTGCCGTAAGACCATTCGGGGGCTTCAATTCGGTAAGAGTCATACATTGATCTAATTGTTGGATCATCATTGTAACTCAAAACCCAACCGTCCCGTTCACTCAATATTGAGTGTAATCGTTCATGGTCGAAGTCATGCATATCGCCTCTGTTTCCATACAGTTTCTCGCCATTCGCGTACGGCGGATCGAGATAGGCAAATTCGCTCGGATGTTGTCTTAGAGTGTCCGTATAGTCACAACATTGAACACTGAGATTGCTTGTGCGAAAATCCCGCAAAGTGTCAATCGAACTCTCAGTAAAACGTGGATGTTCGGGGGACATACCGCCCGACAATGTTGTGCCAGAAAAGGAACTGCGATTGAGCACAAAGAACACTGCGGCGCGTTCTAATTCGTTCTCAATGTCATAAAAACCTTTTTGCAAACTGTAAAACTTGTTCTTGCTCAATGGATGGTAGACGCGTACGCGTTCTGATAACAGCACTGGACTTTCTTGTGCGTGTTTCCAGAAGTTAATCAGTGCTTCGAAGGCGTCTGAGCTATACACTTCGATACCATCCGCGGCACAAGATAATTCCACGCTCCCACCGCCTAGGAAGGGCGATACAAGGCTCTTAGTGCCAGGGGGTATGTACTCCCTTATCTTATCAACCGCGAACGATTTACCGCCTGGATATCTCAGCGGTGACTTTGTTGATTTTGGAAGTGTCTGAGCACCTACAAGCTCAGCGACCGTATCTTCAAAACCACCAGCAAGGGGCGGGATGATGTTCTGTGGTCTAGGCGGGGTCACGCGTCAGCTCTTTGTAGGGCATGGTCACTTCCAACGAACCCGCTATGACATTCTCGACTTTGGACATAGTGTCCAATGCTCGCATGTTTAGCCGTGTGGAAAATTCATCGACATATCGCTCCAAGTGCTTTGGAGACATGTTGTGGTACACGCCATAGTGTCCACACTTCAATAGTGCCCAAAAGGACTCAATCGAGTTTGTGTGGACATCGCCTTTGACATACTCTTTGAGACTGTGTCGGACTGTGCCGTGTTTGCGAGTGTTTGACAGTCCGGTATATCCTTTGTGGTCGTCTGTGTAGACAATCTCGCCCTTTGGTACATTTCCGTCCACAAAACCTTCCAGCTCGGCTTGTCCAGTGTTCGCAATCGGTTTTGCTACGACTTGCTTACAACCGCGTCCTCGCGCGCCAACGACCGGAGTTTTGCCTACTGCGCCGCGGCCAGCTTTGAGTTTCTTTTTCTCGTGCTTGTTCTTTTCCTTTCCGCCGATGTAGGTTTCGTCCACTTCGACCGGACCCGCCAAGAAACCGCCCTTTTGTTGTAACGCGGTTCTAATACGGTGACCGAGAAACCATGCTGTTTTCTGCGTGATCCCTAATTCTCGCGCCAGTTGCAAACTCGGTATTCCCTTTCTGTGCGTAGTTAGCAAGTATATCGCATACAGGTATTTTCGCAAGGACAAGTTAGACTGTGCCATCACGGTATTAGTACGAACGCTAAAGTGCTTTCGACAAGTGCGACACCGATAAGGCATAGGTTTCACACACGGCGCGACATTCTCGCTCGTACAGTGTGGACATTGTGGAGTACCCGCCCATCGTAATTGTTCCAAGTACCGAACCGCTGACTCCTCGTCAGGTATGTAGCTCAGAAACTCGAACATGCTTATGTCTTGGATTGGCTCGTATTGCTGTTTTCTCGAAGGCATATTGTTCGCTCCTATCGTTAAGGATTTTTTGTTTCTTGGCTAATATTATACCGATTAAAACTCTTATTGCAACCTTTCTGGCGCATTTTTTGCAAGAAAGCGCTAAGTTTGCGCCCTAAAAGTACAGAAGAAATAGCCCACAATGACGCGGGCTAAATCTCGATTCTAATTGCTTAAAGATTTAGAAAACAAGAATCGTTTGACGAAGAATAATCCAACCGATAAACACTCCAAAGAAAAGTATCCATCCCCATTTAGTCACATTCTTAAATGAGATTTTCCATTTTTTGAACTCAACGTATCCGGTAATCTTAGTTAACGGATCGGGATTATCTGGATCAGCCATTTTGATTGTTTCCTAGGTGTTCTTTTTACTGGAGATAGCCGCGTGCATCCCACTCAAAATACACTTCTGTTCTCCACCACTGTCCCCATCGATTACGTCCTTCGGTATGACGATAACACGACCAAACTTTATCGTCTTGAGGTTTTGGTTTGAATTCATAAATTGTTGTTTTTAACCTAAAACCTCGGGAACATCTGTTCGCTCTTTTAACAAAGGCTTTTATGAAATTGACCCACCATTTACGAAGGCAGGGTGCATGTTCGTCCGTGTTTGCGAGGGTACCACAATGATTTTGACCAGCTACTTCTACGTAATTTCCCGCCTGTACCCACTGTTCAAATTTCTCTTTTACTCCATACTGCGATAGGGTCAAATTTTGCCATGCCCACCAAAGTGAAGTTTTCATTCTAGTGAGAGCCCAATTACCAATATTCCCACCAATAAAGCTCACAATCAACCAACATATCCCGCCGCAAGCAGCAGTCATTCGATCTCCATCATTGTACAAAGGTCGACCAGCGTGAAACGGATATAAGACGTAATCCTCGCCTTCAAGATCGGGGGCGATACTGTCTATCGGTTGTGGTAAGTAAATCCCCTCAAAGCTTTGTGCTTCTACAGTCACAATCATTCCAGGGGGAATGATTAAGAACGCGAGAGCTATTGAAAGCATCGCGCCCAGTGTCAATTGTTTTAATGAGTTTGCAAACTGAAGTTGCCTCAGTTTGATAGACAGTTTGTTTTGGGATTTGCTATAGAACCA
>WTGV01000062.1 GCA_011525295.1 Pseudomonadales bacterium
CGACGAACGGATTACAGTTTGAGAGATCCACGGTTGAGCTTGCGATGGTTAGTCCCGACGATCATGTCGATCCTAATGAATCCGAAGAAGACGTAAAACCGCCGGTATTTCCGGACGAGAAGACCACCGAACAAGATGTGCCCGAGCCGGATGCTCCTGACGCAGAGGAACAAAAGCCGACCGAGATGAAAAAAGCCACCGAAGCGACCAATTCGGAATCATCACTAGCGGAATCGGACGAAGCACAGAGTGTGCCGCAACAGACATCGGAGAGAGGATTAAGTGCGAGCGCTTCCAAACAAAACCAGCCGGGACAGGCGGCATCGAATATCGCCGGACTTGGGAACGAGAAACAGAAAGAAGAAGAAGACGTAGCGAAGAAGAAAGAATCGAAGAAGAGCAAGCCTGAGAAAGAAAACGATTCGAAAGAGGAAGAGAAAGACGACTCTGCAAGTGGTATTGCCGGTGGTAAGGGCGCGGGTTCTGGCAAGCAATCGGCCTCGACTGAAATGTTAGAACAACACAGCAAATCTCGTGAAGATGATTTCGATCAAGATGTCGATCAAGAGTCCGATGACGAAGAGGACGAAGAGCAAGAAGCTGCGAGTGCGGCAAAACCAATGCTCAATCAGCGCAAAGCTCCCGTAGACCGACAGTTGACTCCTTCAGGTGTTGGCTTTGAAGAACGAGACGATCTTAACGGAAGAGGCGGTCCAGGCGGACTCAAGAAAACTCGTGGCGTCGCCGCGATGCTGCTTGGGGTTCCGATGCCAGACAAGCTGAGATCCCAAATCAACGTGGGCCGGATTAAGGTACAACGCGAGCGCTCGATACCGATTCCCAATCAAGTCCAAACAACGAACAGTGAGAACCGGGGACAAATGGACGACAGTGTCGGCACCTTCTCCCGCACTGAGTTGAAACCCTGGATGCGAGATGTCGCGAAGAAGTACTTCCTCGACCTCCGCCAGAACAACAATCCTGACAACTAACCTTTCAACCAACTAATAAGAGAGAATATTTATGGCAGATCAAGCAACCACGCAAGTCGATTCAGCGGTAGCTGCGCAAGCGGGACACTTTAAACAAGTCTTTCACGACATAAGGGCCGAAGTTCAAAAAATGATGGTCGGCCAAACCGCCGTGATCGATGGTGTACTCACTGCACTGTTGGCTGGTGGGCATGTACTACTTGAAGGCGTGCCAGGACTTGGTAAGACCATGATCGTTCGGTGTTTGAGTGACGCAGTACATCTGCATTTCTCGAGAATTCAGTTTACACCTGATATGATGCCGGCCGATATTCAAGGTACGATGGTGCTGACGGAAACTTCCGGTGGTGGCCACGAATTAACATTCCAACAAGGACCACTTATAAGCAACCTGATTCTTGCGGACGAAATTAACCGAGCAACTCCAAAGACACAGTCTGCTCTACTCGAAGCAATGCAAGAGAAACAGGTTACCGTAGGTAGTCGTACTATTCATCTCGAAGAACCCTATTGTGTCATGGCGACTCAGAATCCTGTAGAGCAGGAAGGGACCTACCCGCTCCCAGAGGCTCAACTAGATAGATTTTTGTTCAAACTCATCGTTGGATATCCCGAAGAGCACGAATACGCAGATATCGTTGACCGTACGACCGGATCAGAAGAGGTCGAAATCAAACCGGTAACCGATGGAAAAACAATTATGGAACTTCGCGATGTCGCCCGAGCCGTAGCCGTTCCGCAGAACGTGAAAAGCTATGCCGTACATTTAGTTATGGCAACTCAGCCTGACAGCCGTTATGCCCCTGAAAGTGTATCGAAATACACCTTACTTGGGTCAAGTCCCCGTGGTGTTCAAGGTCTGATGTTGGCTGGGAAAGTTCAAGCTCTACTTAACGATCGTTTTGCAGTTAGTACGGACGATGTCAGAACCGTGGCACATGGCGTGTTGCGTCACCGTCTCATCCTGAACTTCCAAGCACAAGCGACTAACGTGACCCCAGACCAGCTGATTGACGATATTCTTGAACAGGTCAAAACTCCTCACGCCGTAGATTAGGCTAGGAGTGACCATCGGAAGTGGCTAGACTTACATTTGACGAACTCTTTGATTCGGAGTTTCTTAGTGCATTAGAAGTCTTTGATTTAAGAATCAAAAGATTTATACGGCAAGGACGCCACGGCGAACAATTGTCGCATGACCGTGGATTTGGTCAGGAATTCAAAGACTTCAAAGCTTATGTTCCCGGCGACGATTTACGCGCCGTAAACTGGAGTATTTATCAACGCTTAGGTCGTCTCTTCGTCCATGTGTTTGAAGAGTACCAGGACTTGCCGGTATACCTTCTCGTCGATTTGTCGAAGAGTATGTTTCTCGAGGACCCACCGAGAATCGTTGGCGGTCTACGCACAGCGCTTGCTCTTGGAGCAATCGCTGCGGGTCAACACGACGTAGTATCCTTGTTTTCGTTTTCCGACAACTTGGAAATGCAGACCAAGCCTATTTCTTCGAAAGGACAACTAATCTTCCTTGCACGGCAAATGGCGGAGCTTGATGAACTCGATAGAACGAACTTGTCTGACGTTCTCGAAGAGTTGTCCCACCAAAAACTTCGTCGAGGATTACTGGTAATTGTCTCAGACTTCTTCGATCCGGCCGGAATCGAAGCGATCGACGATGCTATACGCAAGGTACGACACAAAATTCTGCTTATGCAACTTACGAAAGAGGAAGATGCAGATCCAGAACTGAATCCAGAAATCGTTGGCGATCTTCGCTTAGTCGACTGTGAGTTGGAAGAAGCGATAGACGTAACCATCGAACCTCAAGTAATACGCGAATACAAGCGTATTTACACCACCTTCAATGAAGCTCTGATCGAGCTTGCTGACTCTCTTGGTTCTGGCTTAGTTCAAATCGATTGTGAAAAGGACATCTTAGACCAATTGAGCGTGATGTTCCAAACAAGGAACTTATTAGTATGAACCTATTAAACTTAAGCCCATTGTTTTTTGGTGCAGGTCTTGCGGGTTTAGCGGTCGGGCTGTATTTACTACAGCAGCTGAGAATTCGCTACACTCGCGTTCCAGTCCCAACCACGCTCTTCTGGGCAGAAGCAGTTCGCGATGCTCCGGTAAGGGTATTCCGGCAACGATTTAAACATTGGCTGGCTTGGTTGCTTGCAGTACTGATTTGCTGGTTGCTGTGGCTTGGGTTCGCTGATTTAAGAACCGACCGTTCCGAAACAGCAAACTTTTACGCGCTAATATTGGATGGCTCGGCTCAAAACGCCGTTGGAGACGATTTTGAGATCTCGAAACAACAATTACTGAACGATGTACGCTCCTATCCGAATCCACAACGAGAAGTGTATTACGCGGGTGAACACAACCTAAAGTTACTCTCATACGATGAAGAAACGAGGGTCCTACAGCAAAGATTAGATGACCAAACGCCAGTGTCCGCTCGATCAAGCATCGAAGATCAACTTCGTCTCCTCGCACGAGATGCTGTCAACGCTGAAAACGAAGTAATTGCTATCGTGTACGGTCGAACGGCCATACCCCAAGAAGTTATTGACGATTTACCTGAGAATATGAGCGTCGAGCAACGTCTCCCAGAAGATGAGACCGAATTTTCCAATCGCGGCATAGTCGCACTTGGCGTCGGTGAACCCCTCTCGGGCGCGTGGGACAAAGTCGATGTGCTTATTCGAGTCTTACGACAGAATGCTGAGGATATCGCTGCTGAAGACCTTACTATCACCATCGGTGATCAAGCAGTTTCGAGCGATGAGTTAGAAGTGGTCGGAGAGTCTGATTTCTTATTAAAGGACGTTGTAGCCGACGGTTCGCAACTACAAGTCTCATTGTCTGGGGAAGATGATCTCGAGTTTGACAATGAGGCAAGCTTAGTACTACCGATTAGAACGCAGATTCCGATTTACCTTGGAAACAACGTTCCTGATTCCATACTGCCTGCCATCAACGCTGATACGGCGTTAATCGTTGTATCTGAGAGTGAAGCAGAAGTCGCAGTATTAGGACCGGGAGATTCTCCTTCAACACTTCCCTATTTTCGCGTTGTCGAAGAGTCAGCGCAAGAAACCGCATTCGTTATTGGGTACGTCGGACCGCAGGATGTAAACAGCGAAAGAGCACTAGACCGTACGATCGAACAGCTAGGTATAGAGCATATTGACGCTACTGCGATCGCTCAAGAAATTGAGCGCGAAATTACGGTTAGGCTCGAATTTGGCGATCAGCGCTTTGTTTCGGTATGGCAACCTATTGTTGAAGATGAGTTCAATTTCCGCGAAAGCATTAGTTTTCCTTTGTTCATCTCCAAATCACTGCGCTACCTTGCGAATGAAGCACCTTGGTATGCGTATCTAGCTGCGGGACGACAAGCTATCGAACAAAGTGCTGGCACATCTCTTGCTGACACTGACGCACTTTCAGAACTCGCCGTTGGTACCTATTTTGTACGAAACGCCACCGGAGAGTTTGAATTGACCGATGAACTCCCAGGAGTCATTTCCTTATTGGATAAGACTTCTACGGTCCGAAGCTCCAGTACAAGTATTGGTAGTGAGACGGTCGCTAACACCTCACCTTACCCACTCTGGGAACTGATTACTTGGCTTATGCTTTTAGCTTTAGCTTTAGTGGTTACCGAGTGGTATATTTATCAAAGGAGGCTCATGCCCTAGGATGGATATTTCTTTCACTTACCCGTTATTTGCGTTACTGTTCTTGTTGTTGCCAGTCCTTTGGTTTTGGCCTGGTGGGCAACGCCGAATTCCTCACTTAGTAATCCGGTCTTTGATATTAGCACTACTCACTGTGGGCTTAATGAAGCCCGTTTTTGTTACTGAAAGTGATGACAAGCACTTTGCGATCATCTTGGACCAATCGGCAAGCCTAAGTGAGTCGCAGCGAAATGAAGCCGTAGAAACTGCCCGAGAATTACGCTCACAGTATGACCGTGAAGGCGATGTCAGTTTCATTCAAATCGGTGGTGAACAACCAGCGATCGACGGTGAAAGCATTACACATCTGGATGACGATTTGTCACCACTCGGAGATGCGTTAGAAAAAGCTGCACAAATGATTCCAATAGGGGAACAAGGATCCGTGACTCTGATCTCGGACGGCCTTGCGACCGACCGCCACTGGGGACACGCTTACGACCATTTGAAGACTAGAGGAATTCCAGTTAACTCGGTCAAACTCAGCGATGATTCAGATATCTTTATCAGCGGCTTAGAAGCCAATGATGTACGTGCCGGGGACGACGCTAAAGTTTTTGTTGACGTTGTTGGAACCGCAGGCGAGTTTAGCATCATAGCTCGCGACGTCGAGACAGATGAAACCTTGGCAGAGAGTGAAATACTTCAGAGTGATGGTAGAGTTCGCCAAGTACTCTCTTTTCGCGTCGACACACCAGGCTTCAAAGAAATAGAAGTGTCCTTAAATATCGACGAATCACTTGATTCGGATCTGACCAACAACACTCTGCGAACCGTTTTACCCATCCAAGATCCTGTAAGAGTTCTATATTTGGGCGAACGACAGATCGGCGCGAAAAATAATTTAGATCGATTGCTCGGTGCCGGATTCAAGATGGATGCCCCCGAGCCAAATTCCATCGACGGGGACTTCCCTATTTCTCCCTACGATGTAGTAATACTGGATGATGTTCCAACGAGTTCTCTTAATGAAGACGTCCTAAACAATATTTCGCAAGAAGTTCAAGAAAACGGGATGGGATTGATTCACAGTGGTGGCGAAGCCGCATTCGGCGATGGTGGCTATCACGACTCACCGATTACCGATTTGTTTCCCGTGGAAATCCCAGGAGATCAAGACAAAATTGATCCGAGCGTAGGAGTCGCAATCATTCTTGACACCTCGGGGTCGATGGGAGGTAGTCGTATTGAATTAGCCAAACACATTGCTAGACTCGCAGTTCGACGTCTACAACCTCACGACCGGATTGGAATCGTCGAATTCTATGGGAATAAACATTGGGCAATCCCAATGCAACCAGCAACAAATAAGATTGAGGTGGATCGCGCGATTGGTCGAATGAAAGCTATCGGTGGTACCGTTCTATTTCCCGCTGTTCAGGAGGCATATTACGGTCTGCAAAACGTTAATACGCGATTTAAACACATCATTCTTATCACCGATGCGGGCGTTGAAGACGCGAACTATGAGGCGATGGTACGCCGCATTAACCGAGATCGGATTACTCTATCGACTGTCTTGGTTGGTCAAGGCGGACACAATCAAGTGATGGCTGATATAGCGAATTGGGGTGGAGGTCGTTTCTACGCCGTCGGCAATCAGTTTCAAATTATCGATCTAATTTTTAAACAATCATCAACAAAGAAGTCGCCGATGTACAAACGAGGCGCGTTTCAACTAGTTGCCAGTGCTGGTACCGGTTGGTGGGGTGAAATTGAAACGGAAACAATCCGTCCACTAAACGGCTACGTTGAAGTTACTGCGAAAGATGGCGCTGAAGTCCTGCTTGCTGTCGAAGATACCGAACATCCCGTTGTTGCCACTTGGCTATTTGGGCTAGGAAGGGTCACCGCGATGATGACAGAACCTGTTGGCGAGGGAACGCGGTCTTGGAATAATTGGGAAGACTACTCGGAGTTTCTCGGTCGTATAGTGCGAAAAACTGCACCCGAGGTACGCATGTTTGAAACAGATGTACGAAGACAGTATGGTAAAACTACTGTAATCGCAAATCGAGTGCCTAGGGTTCCAAATTTGAAACCTATACTTCAACTCTACGAGCTTGATTCCTCACCAGACCCAGAGTCTCCACCGAATTTTGATGAGACTGCACCAGGACTGTTTGAAGCTGACATTCGTTCATCTGCTCAGGCAGACTTATACATGGGGATCGGCAATAACTTCAACAATCGTCAATGGCGTGTCGTGAGCCTCGCCTCTACGGATCAAGTTCGCGAAAACCAAGTTGACCCACTCAATGGATTAGATTTAGAGGCACTAGCTGAACAAACAGGTGGTGTTTCTGTGGATGATATCAATTCCAATGAGCACGTTCAAAAGCTGAGCTTAGGAAGCGTAGCCTATGGTATCTTTGATTTCAGACCATGGATTTTCCTGTTAGCACTTCTCGCATATCTTGCTGATTTGATATATAGACGCTGGCCTAGAGCTAGCTAACCACACACTTGACAAGAAGAGGGATCTTTCGATGAAAGTTTCGCCACTCACCTCCTCGCTAATAGGTCTAGCACTAATTGTTGCCAGCGTGACCACTCACGCTGAGACACCGACGCTTGACGCACTCGAAGCGAGCAATGCTCAAAAGGGACGGCTATCCCTTGAATTAATCGATGACGTGTTTAATGCTTCAATCCTTGAAAACCAGAGTATTGACGACGCCGTATACAGTCTAACCGAGACTGCTGAAAACCCTGAAAATAGCACTTGGCAGCGCGCTAAGGCGTACCTTTCGATCGCTCATCTTTATTGGCGTTATGGGCAGTTGCCTCAGGCCACCGAAGTCTTAACACAACTCTCTGAAAATGAAGAACTACAGGATGAACTTGCTATCGATTATTTCATCCTTGCCGGTCGAATCGCAGATGCGAATGGAAATGAATTACAAGCCTTAGAACACTACGAACGCGCGTTCACTAGTACGAACGATCCCGCTGAACGTGAATTTATCCAAATTCGACTAGCCATGATCGATACTGACAAGAGTAACGTCGACGCGTTGTACAAACTTGCAATCGAACGAGATCAAGTGTTCAAAAATCGGGCAGCGATTACTTTAGCAGTGTTAGGTCATACTGACAAAGCGCTTGAACTGTACAAGCCCGATCCGAACGACGAACAGTATTTTCGACATCTTATTCGTTACGCTGAGTGGGCAATTATCGCTGAAGAATACGAAACCGCTCAAGAATTTGCGTGGCTTGCCTATGACAATACTGACATCCGTTTCGATGGACTGTACGCCTTGACTCTAGTCGACGAGTCTTACCGTCTAAATGGTGAATTAGATGTACTTGTGGCGAATTTGCGCGATAGAGACGACAGAGATGAAGATCTTGTCGACCTTCACATTGACCTACTAACGGATTTAGAACGGTATGACGAAGCTATCGCGCTGTACCACTCGATGGATCTAGATCCAACAGATCTTGATGCGCGTTTTCGATTGTTACAAATTTACGATGTCTCCAAACGCACAGATGAGATGATCGAGGAGTACGAACGACTCATAGCAGCAGAACCGAATACGGTGTTGTGGTACTCGGGATTGGCATCGCATTATGTCTCAGTCGCGGAGCCGGAGCGAGCGGGTGAAGTGTGGCGCACTCTTGACGAAAACAACTCCGACAACATAGATGTACTCGTACATGCCGGACGATTGATGGGTCAAATGGGCTTTGAAACCGAAAGTCTTGAGATGGTGAAACGACACGGTGAAACTCACGGAATTTCAACGACCGGTCAGATGTATCTCTTTGAAGTACATTTGAACAAAGGTCGAAATAACGAAGCAGTTGCTGCATTGAACGAATTAGTCGAATATCTTCCGGAGGATGCTGGAGACTTGCGAACGGTTGCAGATGCTTATGAGCGTTTGCAAAAATATGAAAATGCATTGCGGATTTTTTCCAAAGTCGAAGAACACCAAGGCGAAGCACTCGGTTACGACGATCGAATGCGGTTAGCATGGCTCCATAGTGTGATAGGCAATCGCGAAGAAGCACTCCGATTGTGGCAAGAAATTTGGGTGCAGGAAGACACTCCTGCTAGACGTGCATTCGCAGAGGGTCAATTCCTACTGATCGCCGCAGAACTCAACAAGCTAGCCCGTATCGCTATCGATCTTGAAAACAAGCTTACAGAAAAGACAGCTAGCAAGAATGACATTAACTTACTAGTGCGCATTTACACGGAGATTGGAGATTCGTTTTCGGCAGCGGAGGTTGTTGAACAGTATGCGGAGTACGCGGACCTACCAGAAGTAGAAAAACTTCGTCAATTAGGAACGGTCTATTTACAACTACAAGAGTATGACAAATACGATAAAGTCTTGCGACAACTAGAGGAAGTAGACCCAGACAATCGTATTGAACACATTCAAAATATCGTTCTCAACATGGTCGCGTTTACGGTCGAAGAAGAAAGCGACGAGAAGTTAGAGGACATTCAACACTGGTTAGAACAACTTCGTTTGTTCGACGAAGAAGCAGTTACTGGTGAGTTTGAAGCAAGCGTACTTTCGATGAGCGGGTTTACGGAACAGGCGATTGAGAGCTACCGATACGCACTCGTACGCCATCCACAGCATAGCGACAACCTTCTTCTGATGGGCGATTTGATGAAAGAATCCGGTCGTACTGAAGAAGCAGTGGCAGTTTTCCAATACGTTGCTGAGCATTCTGAGGACGATAACGAGTTCGTTGTGGCGATAGACGGCATCTTGAACATGATTGGACAAGAACGCTTCGGTCAAAGATTGCCGCCAAATGACCAAGCTACGTTTCGCTGGGCACACCGAATTATCTTAGAACGGATTACTGGTCGCGCCGACAAGTTTTATCTGTATACATTGCTGGCTGACATCGCGATCGAGACTTTAGACACTGAGGGCGAGTTCGTTGCCGTGGAGAATTCAATATCGCAAGCTGGGATTCGGCGACTCTCGGTGCTCCGCGAACTGGTAACAATGTCTACGCGAGATGCTGGCTTTTTCTCGCTGAATCAAAAAGCAGGAGACACCGAGCGGCAACTTCGATATGGGAGGCGTCTGATCGGGCTCAGACAGCAACTACCACCCGAAGTCTACATCAGCCTTGCGAAAACTCTGCTGGAACGGGAAGACACTTTAGGTGCAGAGAAGTCTTTGAATTTAGTACGGGATATCACGGGTCAAATCGACGTAAACCAAACAAAGGCTGACCTATTCCAAGAAGCTGGATACGTGAAGAAAGCTTTAGCATCGTACAGCACTGCCTTAGCTTTGAATCAGGACGACAGCACGTTGCTGCTCAAAACCGCGGTGTTACGAGAAGCTAACGGACAGCTAGACGTCGCGAACACGCTCTATATGAAGGGGTTGCTAAACGTACTACGCACCCAGCCAGAGAAGCTCCATACAGACTCTCGGTCGCCATCGAATATACAGTCGATGCTCCCTGTTGGCGTTCGTGTCGGCAGTAGTCGAAACTTAAGCGTGAATCGCGATTACCAGACTTTCTATGAACCTTTTACACAAGGCGTGATTGCAACTTGGCCGACCGAAGAATCAGAGGTTGCAGCTAATCTCGCGCAAATCGAGAACATGTTCCAAGAGACATTAGCAAGCGTAGTTGAGATGCGCGCCGCCGATGAGGAGAAAACAAACTTTTCACGTTTCTCTCGTTTAGACCATCTTGCGCAATTCATCCGACGACTCGGCGCATCGGTACAGCAGGAAGAGTTTGTCTATGCTCGCGACCTTCAGCTCGCGGAAGTATTTATTGATGGCACAACGCCGGAACCAGATGAAACAACAGAACTCGAAGACGACCCAATGAGTAAGAGAATTGTTGTTACGTCTTCGTCAACAATCATACTTCCAAGTGGCGATAGACTTACAAGTACAGTTACTTCTTCAGGAGACTTCTTTTCCTCACTGAAGAACCAATACAAACTGTATGGTTTGAAGATGCCAGAAGAAATTCTCGCCATGGTTCCTGATAGTAGGCAAACGGATGAGGAAAACATTGCCTCATCCGAGGCTACCGATGACGGTTTGTTGACGCGAGAATTTCGCATGGCGGTACAACGCCAAAATGTTGATCGCATCGTACGACTTGCCGCTATCATGACGTTGCCGGAACCAGTGGACGAAGTGTTTGCGCAAATGGTAGACAATCGAAATTACGAACAAGCCCTTAGATACGCGAAACAACTGTTTGACGAGGTAACGGTCGCGCGACTGACGTCCCGGATTGTCACCAGAATTAAAGAGAGTCCGCAAGAGTTAGTTCAATTACTCACAGGAAATGTGTACCTGCTTCAAGAAATCGAAGAGGATCACGGTCCGTTCTTTGAGTCGATTGATGAAATTTTCGACTTGCTCGAGTCACCAGAAGCAAAGCAAGCTACCTCACGTTCATTTTTCATGTATTCGAGAATCTGGGACTACATCAGAAGTCGTGAGAACAACGACGAGTTGCTGCAATTCTTTGAATACCAAGTCGCCCTGCCACTGGCTAACGATCCGATGGTGCGTAGCATGATCTACGAACACATCAACAGATATACGTCGTTGTTAGGGATGGAGTTGAACCGCCAACAACGTAACCGCCTAAAGACTGCCGCGACGGACATGATCGGTCAAATCGATTTTCAAGATGAATTTATGACGTCTTATTTGTTGCGTCTGGTTCTGCACTTTGATATTCACGAAAACAATCGGGACGTACACTTAGACGTGATCGACATGATCAGTCAAAGGACCGAATTGGGGCTAGATGTCGTTGGTGTTTTTGAAGACTACTTTTCTGAAGACAAAGAAGCTGCATTTCTGAAATTGTTAGAGTCCGACATAGATGAACGGTTTGCTTACAACGTGAATTCCGCGATCATGCAACACTTCCACGAGCAAGCTCAAGCCATGATGATCGCGATGGTAGCGGGAGAATGTCCAACCGAGAATCAAATCGCGATGTTGGTACCTAGGGGAGGGTTTTTCGGTCCCGTTTTCAATACCGACATCGATGAGTACCAACTTGGAAAGAGCTTATCGGAGTGTTTCCCCAATAATGAAGAGTATCGCCGAAATTTAATCGTTACTTCAATCCAGAGTGGGGTAAATAGCCGAATCACCGAGCAATTGCGAAATGCTTACGAACTGGATAACACGGTTGTCGGAATTCGTACAGCGTTTTATCTGTGGAACAAACAACAGGAAGACTACGTTTCGGCGCTCACGGTAGCCACTGATGGTGAACCTGATCTGACGAAACGAGACATTCTGGATGATATTCTGAAACGAAACGACGAATCTCGTTTCAAATATGGCAACCACCCAGACTACATCTTAACCTTGGTTCGAAATTTCGGCAATCCTGATGATAGCCTGTCAGTGAGAATGATTGGAGTCGAAGACCGCATTCCGAAGAACATTAAGACCGCGGCGAGCGCGATTGCTCAGCTAGGTTCTACACACACTGCAGCAGACGCTGGAGAAGCACTTCGTTTATTCTGGCGCAATCTAAACACTCAAAATTTAGGAGGTAGTAGCAGAGTTTACCTACCCGGTTCGCCAATGGGGATGTTTTTGAATTGGCCACTAGACCAAAACGAGTTAGGAAACACCGACTTCTATGGATACTCACGGTCGCCGTTCGTGAGCTATGCAGGTACCTTAGCGCAATATCTCGTACAAAAGAGTACCGAGCAGCCGCAGACTTCGGAAAAACTTTTAGATTGGTTGGTGCGGGAATTTTCCGTCGGTCGAGATCTCGAATTGCACTTGATGGCCCAAACTCCTTCACAAAGACGTTTTTCACACAAATGGTACGAGTTGCTGATTCAGGCATATGCCCTCCATCCAAACGATCGCGACAAACGATTATCAGAACTTACGAATGCGGTGGTAACTGAAACGGCAGATGAACACGAATTTAGCTTGTGGATGTATCTATCCAACAACGCCGAACAGGAAATTTCGACGGAAATGTTGGCCATGTTTGAGCAGTGGGCGGTCGAGCTATCTGGCCCGACTGCGCTTCAGACACTCAACATTGCACAGATGTTCGCACGCGCGGAACAGTGGGACAAAGCACTCGACTATTACACACTGTATGCACTAAACCTTTCACGATCGGATCCCAATTTTGGTGGTGTACGATTTTCTTATGGCGGAGACTCCAACAACCCAGTAGATTTGTTTGGGTTAATACACACTATAGCAGAACACACCACGAATACGACCGCTCAGCAATTCGTGGAACGAATCGCACCCATGGTACGACCTTTTGATAGAGATATTTCTGATCATAGTCTGAACGCAAAAACTGTGGATTTGCTGTCTCGAGTGTATCCAGCTGAAGAAGTGCTTGAAGTAGCTAAACGATTACGCCCGTCGATCGATGAACTACTCCAGAATGGAAAGCGCAATGTCGCGCCTGAATATGAAGCCGTTCCACCACTTTTGCAGGTCATTCGAGTGTTAGTGGCTAGCGGTGATTTGAACGAAGCTATTAGATATCTTCGACCAATCTTCGTAGAAGTGGTGATAGAAGAGGTCGAGGATCAAGATTCATCGGAGGAAGACATCCTTGCTGGCGCTGGAAACACGGTGATTTCTGTAAGCGGTACGACAATATCCGTTAGCGCGGCACAAGCCCGCTCATTAGTGAGTTCCATTGCAGCAGCATCGGCTGGAGGTGTTCCTATTAACATCAATGTAAGTGGAGGTGCTGGTGGAATGGGATCGGAAGGTGTGGTTCCGTTAGTATCGCCAAACGTAATGGCATTGTTCAGAGATCGCGACACCATCTTTGATTTTGATAACGACAAGTGGATGAATCTGCTCGTCGCATCCATGACCGATTGGCTCGAAAATGAAGAAATGGATGAACGCGGTCTTATCGAAATGCTTTCGATTATCGCATTTGAATACGACCTACGCGATGAACCGGAAAAAGTAACCAATTCCTGGTCAAAAATCAGCGCGTGGCTAACGAAGTATCATCGATCGCTCGATCGTTATAGTATTAAACCATTTTTGCAGCTCGCCATCGATGCCGAGTTTCCATTAGACCCACAAGTTGCAGCTTATGCATTTGAATTAGACATTTTTAGCCCCAGCGATATCGTCACAATCTTGACGACTTTACAGAGTTCGAATTCTGCAGAGGTGGCATTCGCTACCGCAGAGTTGATTTCGATCGATTCTGCTGGCTTATCAGTGTTACGAGTACTTGAGGAAATTGGCCAGTCGGTGAATGATGACGACTACGTGCAAGATGTCGCAAAGAAAATTCAAACTTTAGAATCAGCCTATCGAGAGTTGGAACCAACCGTACTGTAACTCCAGAGGTCATGTTCTGCGCTGGACTAGATGTTGTAATGATAGATTTGGGACGTTCTTAGATAACTCCCAATTATTACATCGACAGGCAGTCCTATACAATTGATTGTGTCAGTGTGAGTGTCGCTCGCAACGATGCCTTAACTCGTGAGAGTGGTTCGAGCACTTCACTTTGAGTCACAAATTTTTACTTATACTAAGCATTGAGCTTTTCTTAGAGTAGCCAAACGAAGAACCCCATAAACATGAAATACACACGACCATACGTTCATCTTTGTCGCAGATTGCTAATCGCTGTTTTCGCAACCACCTGGACGGTGTCCATTATTGCAGAACCACTAGAGGATTTACACGAAGCAAACACGAGCGAGGAACGACTCGATTTAGACTTGGTGTACCAGGTGTTCAATGATGCAATTTTGACGCATCTAGCACTCGACCCAGCACTCGATGAACTACGCGAAATCGCAGATAACACCGAAGTTAGTGATCGCACGCGTGCGAAATCTTATCTCTCGATGGCACATCTCTATTGGCGCTACGGGCATTTTGACAGCGCGATCGAGGTTGCTGACAAAGCAATTGAACTGGTAGAAACGACGGACGGTACCCTCCTCAAAGCACGCTTGCTCGACGCACAGGGTCAAAGAGGCGATGCGGTAGAGTGGTATCAGAAGACTCTGAAACTGACCCAACTCCCAGAAGAACAGAAATTCATTCGGATTCGCCTCGCGATGATTGACGTGCAACCGACGAACGTTGAAGCGCTGATTAATCTTGCCAGCGAAGAGGACCAAGAATTTAAGAATCGAGCCGCGCTCACCCTAGCGGTGTTGGGACATCCCACGGACGCGTTAGACCTGTATCAACCCAATCCGGAGAGCAAGTACTATTTCCGCCAACTATTGCGCATTACAGAGTGGGGCATTCTGTGCGAGGACTATGAACTGGCTCAAGAGAATGCATGGCGCGCTTACGAGACGGCGGAGACGAGATTTGACGCACTCTATGCATTGACGTTGGTGGACGAAGCATATCGGAAAGCAGACAGTCTTGATGCACTACTTGTGGCCCTCAACGACAGACCAGACAAAGATCGAGACCTCACCGATTTACACATTGATCTGTTGTCAGATTCTGAG
>WTGV01000018.1 GCA_011525295.1 Pseudomonadales bacterium
GGAGAATAGTGCCCAAATCTCAAACCGATTTTGTCACGTTATCTACGTAACTCCCAAAAATTTTATGTAATGTTGCTAAACGAGTCTACAACTGTGGTAGCAAATTTAGTGAGTTTTAGAGTGAGAATGAAGGCGGATTACCCGCTCTATTCGAATAGGTTGTGAATGATCATCTGACCATGCACTAAGTACACTACCGTTTGGCAAATGTTCTTTGCGTGATCACTAATTCTTTCCAAGGAACGAGCGACCCAAATGATCGCGAGTGAGTTGGTGACCCGTTTCGGCACTTTCTTCATTTCCTTAGTTGCTTGTTTAACGACGGAATCGTAAAGCGAGTCTATTTCTCTGTCGCCCGCAATGGTCTGCAGCGCTTGCTCAACATCAAGTCGCGCGAAGCAATCCAAAGACTCTCTAAGTGCGGTCGAAGTACCGGTGCTTAACTCCTGCAGGTAGTCGTGGTACGGTCGATTCGAATCGTAGACGCTCAACCGATCAGCTAACTTGGCAATACGTTCAGCTTCATCACCGACGCGCTCAAGGTCGGTGCTACTCTTCAAAATACTTACGAGTAAGCGTAAGTCAGTAGCTGCAGGTTGCCTTCTGGCGATAACGAATTCCGCACGTTTATCGAGTTCTAAAGCATGTCGATTGATCTGCAATTCAGTGTTTTTTACCGTTGTTGCTAATTCTGAATCATTGGTAAAAAATGCCGTCATCGCGTCCGCGACTTGTCTTTCGGCTAACCCTCCAAGCTCGGTGAAGGTTGTCTTCAGTTCTTCAAGTTCGGTGTCGAATGCGCCTGATATATGTTTTTGCATGGCTTAAAGCTTCATGGCGAATTAAAGTATTATCCGTATCTTCCGGTTACGTAGTCTTCCGTTTTACGTTCGGACGGATTGGTAAAGATTTTTAGAGTGCTGTCGTATTCGATTAGTTCTCCTAGGTACAGGAAGGCCGTAAAGTCTGATACACGTGCCGCTTGTTGCATGTTATGGGTAACAATCACAATGGTGTAACGCATCTTTAAATCTGCGATCAGTTCTTCAATTTTGAGCGTGGAGATCGGATCCAGCGCGGAAGCTGGTTCATCCAATAGCAGAACACTAGGTTCTACTGCGATCGCTCTCGCAATGACTAATCGTTGTTGCTGTCCCCCAGACAAACCAAGTGCTGAGTCATTCAAGCGGTCATGGACTTCGTCCCAGAGTGCTGCGCTTTTTAACCCCCACTCGACTCGATCATCGAGTTCAGACTTTGGGACTTTGCCAGCCAGCCTTAACCCGTATGCTACATTTTCATATATCGACTTGGGAAATGGATTCGGGCGCTGGAACACCATTCCGACCTGTCTACGTAGCTGCGCGACGTCAACGTCTTGGTCGTGGATTTCCAAACCGTTCAGTTCAATACGCCCAGTGATACTAACCCCGTCGATGAGATCATTCATCCGATTGAAACATCGAATCAATGTGGACTTTCCACACCCCGATGGGCCGATCACTGCGGTAACTCGCTGCCGAGGAATCCGCATGTTGATTTCGTTGAGCGATTGTTTAGAACCGTAAAACAAAGCCAGATCGGACACTTTTAAGCAGACATCGTCGCCTGGGAGTTCGCTGGGACTTCGTGTATCTGTGGAACTCACCAATTTCGCCGCGAGTTTCACACCGCTTGGTGATGCGATTACAGATTCAGAGGGAAGAGAATTGTCCGACATCAATTCAGAGCCTCACGATAGCGCGCTTCGAGTCGATTTCGCAACGCGATCGCAGTTAAGTTTAGTACGATAATGATTATCACAAGAAGTAGTGCTGTGGCAAAAACCAGAGGGCGCGCCGCATCGACGTTAGGGCTCTGAAAGCCCACGTCGTAGATATGAAATCCAAGATGCATGAACTTTCGGTCTAAGTGAAGGAATGGAAAATTCCCATCAATGGGCAGAGTTGGTGCTAGTTTAACTACCCCCACCAACATCAACGGCGCGACTTCTCCAGCGGCCCGAGCAATTGCTAGTATTATGCCAGTCAAAATCGAAGGACTTGCCATGGGTAGAACGACTTTGAACAACGTTTCTGCTTTCGTTGCACCGAGCGCGAGACTACCTTCTCTTAACGACTTTGGTATCCTAGTAAAACCTTCTTCAGTCGATACGATCACCACTGGTACGGTAAGAAGAGCTAGCGTGAGCGATGCCCAGATTAGACCGGGCGTGCCGAACGTCGGTGCTGGTTTCGCAGCCTGAAAGAACACGCTATCGATTGTCCCACCAACCAGATACACAAAAAATCCTAAGCCAAATACACCGTACACGATAGATGGTACGCCAGCGAGATTGTTGACTGCGATACGAATCAAACGTACGAAGACACCTTGCCGAGCATATTCTCGTAAATACACCGCTGCGATTACACCGAACGGAGTAACTAGCACCGACATTAACAAAACCATGAGGATCGTTCCAAATAGAGCAGGGAACACCCCTCCTTCGGTATTGGCTTCTCGAGAACCCTCTGAAAGGAACGCCCAAATGCTCGCGCAATAGTGTCCAAACTTCGTAAAAACGTTCATCGCATTGGGTTGCCAAGCTCGGACTATATTCCTCAACGGAATAACAGACTCTCGTCCACCCGCAATAGCGATCACTACTTCATCCCTGTCCAGTTCGACACTGATGTCGTTGAGTTCGCGCTCTTTTATCGCGTACTCTTGGTTCAATTGCTCGCGTTTCTGGTCGAGATCTGAAGTTTTGAAGTTCCCTTGTAGCTCGCGTTCTCTTTGCTTTAAACGCAACTTCTCCAATTTGTAATTGATCCGGTCTATCGATCGATTTTGAATGACACGTGCTTGGTGTCTTAGCTCAACGACACGACCGATGCGTGCTTTTAGTTCCCGCCACGGATTGGTTGCGGATACAGCACCACCATCTTGTCGTAGTTCGACAATAGTCCCATAGGCGTTACCCCATTCCAAACGTTCAAAAGTAATCATCTCCTTTTGTTTTTCTTGTTTGGTGATGTCGTGCGCGTAGATCCATCGAAAGTCTGGTGCGTTAACTTTCCGATTACCGGACTTGATCATTAGACGTGTAGGATCCCCTGAAAAGTCAAGCACACGACCGGTGCCTGATTCTTCAAATTGTTCGCGAGGTACGCGTTCGCTTTGTACCACTTCGCCCGCGATCATCTGCGCTCCCAGTTCATTCTCATATTCGAAAGTGATTACGTCAGCAGGCCAAAAATGGGCCAAGCCTTTGACCGCAATAATGCCGATCAAACCTAAAACCGCAATGATTGACGTACCGACTGCTGTGGCGGTCAACCAGACCCAAGGCTCTCCTGACTTAAACCAGACACCAAGGCTCATGCGCTCCCGAAAGAGCTTGCGGTGTTCTTGTGGTAACCGTTCAAAGGTTTCCATAACGTGCTCTCAAGCGTTGGCGTACGATTTCCGCGATAGTGTTAAAGAGAAACGTAATTACAAATAGGACAAGAGCGGTCAAAAACAGGATCCTAAAGTGTGTAGAACCAACCTCGGATTCAGGCATTTCCACTGCGATGTTTGCCGCAAACGTCCGCATCCCCTGAAATAGATTAATGTCCATGATTGGCGTGTTTCCCGTGGCCATTAACACGATCATGGTTTCACCCACGGCACGCCCCATCCCGATCATCACTGCCGAGAAAATACCTGGACTTGCCGTCAGCAGCACTACTCGCACCAACGTTTGCCATCGCGTCGCACCGAGGGCAAGAGAACCTTGCACCAAGTGTCTTGGTACCCCATAAATAGCATCTTCGGAGATCGAAAAGATCGTCGGAATAACCGCAAACCCCATTGCTATACCGATGATGAGGGCGTTCCTCTGGTCGTATTCAATGCCTTGGTTTTCTAGCCACATGCGCATATCCGTCCCAAAGATAAACTGCCATATTGACTCACCGTAGGCTAGAGTTAGCCAAGAGAGCAGTAATATCACCGGGACGGTTAGGGCACCAAACCATCCCTCAAAACGCGCGGTGATACGACTTGGTAAAAACGTCGTGAGGTACGCACAGATAAGTACACCTACCGGTGGAATGACGACCAAGAGCATGATTGCCGTTAGGTTTTTTTCTACGATCGGAGCGAGCCACAGTCCTGCGAGAAATCCAAGAATCACGGTAGGCAGCGCCGCCATAATTTCGATTCCAGGTTTTACGATCTTACGCATACCTTCAGACATGAACACCGCAGTATAGATGGCCCCCATAATGGCAAGGGGTGTTGCTACCAGCATCGCATAAAAAGCAGCTTTGATGGAACCGAAAAGGAGAGGCGCAAGCGAGAACTTCGGTTCAAAGTCCGTGTCCGCGGACGAACTTTGCCAGCTATAAACGGGCTTTTCGTATCCTTCGTAGGCAACTCTTCCCCACAGAGTGCCCCACGACGCTTCGGGATGCTTGTTGGATACCTTAAAGACATCGACAACATCTTCTTGAAGCACGATTAGACGATCTGCTCGTGGGGAGAAATTGACCGATTTTGGAACCACATTCATGGACTGCTCCGCGAGTTTTCGCTCCGACGTAGTGTAGCCGAGATGAGCAGTTCCCAAAGTATCAATTGCCAAAAAACCCTTGCGGCGATGTTCCGTGACGATTTGGACTATCGGATCTTTAAACTTAAATGAACGAATCTTGCGTAGTCCTTGCCCTTCCCCGACCGGCCCAAGCGTCCAGTGGTCTAAAACGCCTCGGTCGTTGGCGACTAAAAACGAGTAACGACCTAGTACTGGAGCATTCACTACAAAGTCTCCGGCGGTGTCGTCGAAGGTACCCGTATCTTCGACACTGAATCGTCGAATCGAAGCAACATTAAGAAGACGATAGTCTCCCGTAGATTCTTCGAATTCGTACAGCCACCTTCCCCCGGGGCCGAGCATCACCGTGAGTTTTTCCGGATTGCGATTCCAAGAATCTATAGTGAGTGTCTGCGGATCCTCGAGCTCGAAGTAATCATCGACGTCTTGGTATTCTTCCAACAACAAGCTCCCGTCTTGCTGAAGGGTAACAACCCGTAATTTAGTTTCGCTTCGATAAACGTCGAAGTCAACAACACCTGTTAAGTTGATTGCATTCGCGTCGAACAAGAGCTCTACCTTATTCTCGATACGACGTTCGTCTTGATCAAATCGCACGTTGTGCGTGATCTTGAGAAACAACAAATCATCTGCGGTCGTTCGGACGGCAAATGTGTCGGCGAGAGGGTAGAGCGGCTTAAGTTGCTTAATTGGCTCCGATAACACCTGCGAGTTGGACAAAGTCTTGTAGTCCGTGGTGTCTAGAAATTGGACAGAACCATCAGCATTGATCAAGGTCAGAATTTCAAACCGGTCGTCTGATGTTGTAAATATCACTTCGTCTGTAGGTAATTCAACACTGTTTAGTAGCTTGATTGACGCGGGCGCGAACATTGGGACTATCACCCACACGAAGTAGCCCATAATGAGAACTATCGCAGCAATAACTGCAATACCTCCGACCCCCACAACTACTTTCGTTAATCGATCAACTAGCGCGCGCCCAAGGGCTAGCCCAGGTAATTGCTGAGGGGAGTTGGAAGACATTAGCCTGAGGTACGACTAAGTGAAAATAGACTGGGTACAGGTTGCCTGTCGGCTAAATGTATCACTCAATCCGCCGAAGCTCTCGCTCGACAGTTTTCAATGGTAATGGCACGTATCCGTCCTTCTCCACGATCTCCTGTCCTACTTGAGAAAGAACAAGCTTGAAGAATTCTCGTTCGAGAGGAGCTAATGGGGTATCCGGTTTCTTGTTCACGTAGACGTATAAGTATCGAGTCAACGGATAGGACCCGTCGGTCGCAGTCTCAAACGAAACTTCCACTGGATCATCTTCCGGAACTTCGGCAACGGGTACCGCGCGCACGCTGGACGTTTTATAGCCGACACCTGAATAACCGATGCCATTCAAAGAAGCAGTGACCGATTGCACAACAGAAGCAGAACCCGGTTGTTCATTGACGGTATTTTTGAAATCTCCAGAACACATTCCCACTTGCTTGAAGTATCCATAAGTTCCGGAAACCGAGTTCCGACCATAGAGTTGAATCGGTCGAGTTTTCCATGACCCTTCTAGACCAAGATCTCCCCACGTTCGAATGTCCTCGGGATACCCACAACGTCGAGTTGAGGAGAAGATTGCGTCGATTTGTGGAATGGTCAGGGACTCTATAGGGTTGTCTTTGTGCACGTAAATAGCCAAGGCGTCAATAGCGACCCGGACGCCAACCGGTTTGTACCCGAATCGAGACTCAAAGGCTTCAATCTCTTTATCTTTCATTTTGCGGCTCATTGGACCGAAGTTGGCTACGCCTTCAGTGAGTGCTGGCGGTGCGGTCGATGAACCGGCACCTTGAACTTGGATTTTTACGTTGGGATACTCTTTTTCAAAGGCTTCGGTCCACAGAGTCATTAAGTTCGCCAAAGTGTCAGAACCGACACTTGACAGATTCCCGGAGACTCCGCTTACTCGCTCGTATTCAGGTAGATCGTCAATCATCCATGTGCTAACGGCAAGCATTGACAAAACAGATGCTACGATGGTTGCAAGAAATCTATGCAATTTCATGTTCTAAGTGTTCCTCCTCAACATGATTGATCGGTAAGTCACAATAAAACGTACTACCTTGTCCCAACTTACTATTCACTTGAAGCGAAGACTGATGCCTTTTCAGCACATGTTTAACAATCGCAAGCCCGAGTCCGGTGCCACCGGTTACACGCAAACTTGCCGGATCGACGCGGTAGAATCGTTCAGTGATTCGTGAGAGGTGTTGCGGTGCTATACCGACGCCTTCATCTTGAACCGAAAAACGAGCCATGCCGTCGTGTTGATACCATTTGACGGTGACCTCACCTCCGTCTGGGCTGTAGCGCAATGCATTCGTGATTAAATTGAGAAACGCACTATGTAACTCTATATGGACGCCACGGAAGGGGACACCGGGCGATGCATCGACGGAAATTCGATGTTTGGGCGTGACGAAAACTTGCGCTTCTTCGACAATTGTAGAAATCAAGCTTTGGCCATCTATTTCTGATAAAGCACTGAATTCGGGCAGCGGCGAAGACTCTAATCGGGTCAGCGTGAGCAAGTCTTCGACGAGAGATTTCATTCTTTGTGCCGGAGCGTCCAAACGTGCCACGACATCCATTAACGTAGCGCGGTCGAGCTCGTCGGTACGAATACTCTCGATGTAACCGATCAACACGGTTAGTGGTGAGCGAAGTTCGTGAGAGACATTTGCAATAAAGTCTTGACGTACGGCAAGCAGGCGACTCGTGTCGGACACGTCTCTAGCGATGAGCATCGTTTCTTGATCGCTGACTCGAAAGAGACGTAATTCAAGACGAGTATCACTATTCACTGGTGAAGGCATATCTTCACACACCAAATGTTCAGTCTCAGATTTGAACAACACTTGAGCATCTGGGTGCCGAATCAGTGTCGCGATGGGTTTTCCGGCGTCTGCAGAAGTTAATCCGAGTAAGGTGGAAGCACTTCGGTTGACAGTTTCGATCATCATTCGGTCGTTGAGAATCACTAACCCGTCGGGAAGGTTATTTGCAATATTCTTATATTTTTGCGCTGTGTCCGCAAGGTTGCCCGTCCGTTTACGACGGGCGAGAACAGCGGTGTGCATTTGCTGAGCGGGATGGTAGTATTCTCCAAGAGCACTTGTCGGCGGGACTAACGGTCGCGAGATCCACGACCTGAACAGATTCCTCCTTCTTAAGTTCAAAACCATCATGGCGACACACCAAACAACGGCGACAATACCACCAATAAGAACATGATCAAGCAACGCACCGGCTAGTATCAACGTACCCGCGACGATGCCTGCAAGAACTATAGTTGAAAGACTCACGCGTTCGCGGTTTGATGGTCCAGTCTGTACCCTATCCCACGAATTGTCTTAATCACGTTTTGTTTGTTGTATGGTTTCAACGCATTGCGTAGTCGAAGAACGTGAACGTCCACGGTGCGTTCATCAATGTAAACGGTTCGACCCCACACTTGGTCTAGGAGTTGACTGCGCTGAAAAGCGCGATTGGGATGGCGCATCATGATCTCAAGCAATCGATACTCTGTCGGACGTAAATGAACCGGATTCCCCTCTACGGAAACTGAATGGGCTATGGTGTCTAGCTGAATACCGTTCAAGTTGATACTTCCATCTTGCAGTTTACCGGCGCGCCGCAAGAGGGCGCGCACCCGTGCGACAAGTTCGCGCGGAGAGAATGGTTTTGTGATGTAATCGTCGATCCCTAAATTAAAGCCTTGCAGCTTATCGGCTTCACCACTCCTCGCCGTCAAAATAATGATAGGTAATTCGGTAGTGGACTGATCCGATCGAATCCTCTTAGCAAGTTCGATTCCACTCATCCCTGGCAGCATCCAATCGATAATCGCGACTGAAGGAAGGGAGCTTTCTAATAACCGGATAGCTTCTTCAGAATCGGCAGCGGGAAGTACGTCAAACTGTGCGCGATGAAGCGTAAAACGCAACAATTCCCGGATATCCGGTTCATCTTCAACAACAAGAATGGATTGTGATGCCATTGTCTTGATACCAGTGTGATACAACTGTAGGTAAATTAAGCTTACGAACTATTAACGTTTTGTTAAATTTTGAATCTAACTCTCAAAAAGTCGTGGAAATTCGCATATCATTGACTGATGCACGCGGGATTTGACGAGCACTTGTCGAGAGACTACTCAAAAGAAGATTATTGAAATCTATCAGTACGCTAATAAAATCTTCTGCCTGTGTATTATTATGTACCGATACTTGACGGCACTATTCCGTCATTTTGGTATTGATACGTTACATTCGCGAACGTTTAACGGCAAACCTTGGGAGGGTCTTCGTTTAGGTTGCGTTGAAAGAGCATTTGTCATTGTATGCCTTAATAAGGTAGAGTGATAGAGTGTTTTTTTTGCAGAAGCGAGTGCTGGAAATGTTTGAGCAATTTGGAGAAATTGAGTAGGAGTCTGTATGGCCCACGATCTAGGAAAGCTATTACGCCGCAATCTTCGGTACATAGTTGTCATTGTTGCTACTTTGGTTTGTGTCACCCTAGCTACACAAACTACTCTTGAAGATGTATTCGAGGAAATCAAGTCTTTGAACGAACTTGCGAAGACGACGCAATCAAAGATAAATGGTTTAGAAAAGGATCATTTGGACCTCAAGTACCAGTACCGCAACAAACTCAAGACAATCGATGGCCAAAAGGTGCACAACCGAAGCCTAAGCTTGCAAATTCTGAAACAGGAAGATGCATTAGAAATCTTGGCTGAATCGATTGCAGAGGTTGACCTGATTGAGTCGGCAATTACGCCATTGATGGCTCGGATGATCGAGGGATTGGAACAGTTAATCAAGCTTGATAAACCATTCTTGTTGGAAGAACGGACGGAACGAGTAGCCGCTCTAGACGAACTGATGTCACGATTTGACGTTGAAGATTCAGAGAAGTTTGCCCAGGTCTTGAATGCTTATGAAATCGAGATGGAATATGGTCGTACGATGGATGTAACAACGGCAGAATTACAACTTCCAGATGGAGAATCACAAAATGTCAATATCCTACGAGTCGGTAGGATTGCGTTGGTATACCAAACGCTACAAGGGGATGAGACAGGTTGGTGGAACCCGGACGACGGAGAATGGCAGCGACTGCCGAACAGATATAACACGCCAATCAAGAATGGAATAAAAATGGCAAATAAGCAGCTCACAAGTGGGTTGTTTCAAGTGCCGATTATCGCTCCACCAGAAGAGGAGAATTGATCGTGTCTAAGAAGTTGATGTCAAACAAATCCTCATCCCATAAATGGGTAATAACACTGGGCGCGGTCTTTATGGCCATCACAGGTTATGCACAAGACGACTCTGATACTTCCGGAAGTATTTTGGTTGACGAGGGGCTCACGGTACATGAAGCTCGAACGTTGGACGATTTACTAGAGAGTATTAGAGAGCGTCGCGACGTCGAAAACCTGGCTCATCAACAACGCATCGAAGCGTTTGAAAGACAGGTAGCAGATCAGGAAAATTTATTTAAAGAGGCTGAGGACGAATTAGCAGCTGCTAAACTTCGTACCACCGATTTAGAAACAACCATCAGTAACAATGACGCGACCATCGCGGACCGGCAACAAGAACTCGACCAAAAGTTGGGATCCTTACGCGAACTCTTTGGTGTAATTCAACAAGTAGCGGGTGAAACCCGCGGGACTTTTCTAGGGTCTGTAGTCAGTGCAGAAATTCCCGATCGCGACATTTTTCTGAACAATCTGGCGCAAAAAATGGGTACTGCCATGGAGCTGGCGTCGGTTGACGAAATGAACGACATGTGGAGCTTGATGCTTGAACACATCATCGCGACCGGAGAAGTGACACGTTTTACCGGACAGGTCTTGGCAAATGAGGGTGGTAAAAAGGAAACAGACCTAGTACGAGTGGGTGCGTTCAATCTCGTATCAGAAAAAGGATACGTGAACTATGACTTCAATACCTATCAGATCACAGATTTATCCAGACAACCTTCAGGAGAGTTCACAAATACTGCAAAAAGTTTGCACCGTGCGAACCCTGGCAAGGTGGTGCCCTTCGCTATAGATCCGACCAGAGGGTCAATATTGAGCTTAGAAACTGAACGTGCAACATTTGGGGAAATGGTTGGATCTCCTTTTGGCGGTATTGCGGATGGCAAATGTTGGTTGCCATTTTGTGATGGTCAGGGTGGTATGGTTGGCTCCATCATCATCATGGTTGGTATCGTTGGCGTTGTCCTAGCCGTATGGCGAATGGTCGTGTTATTCTTTGTCCGACAGAAAGTGAATGCGCAGCGACAAGATTTCGATAATCCACGCGACGATAACCCACTTGGTAAGCTACTTCAGGTGTACACTGAAAATAAAGATGTAGATAGTGAGACGCTACAGTTAAAGATAGGTGAAGCTATTCTCCATGAGATGCCAGCATTGACACGAAATATTTCACTCGTCCAAGTCATTTCTGTGGTAGCGCCGCTTATGGGATTACTAGGTACAGTAATTGGTATGATTCAAACGTTCCAAGCAATCACGCTGTTCGGTACGGGCGACCCGAAGATTATGGCTGGTGGTATCTCTACCGCTCTCATGACTACTGTACTAGGACTTTGTGTGGCGATTCCTACTGTTCTACTTCACGCGTTGACCTCTCAATTTAGTCGTTCTGTGATTCACGTGTTGGATGAGCAATCGGAAGGACTGATTGCAGAGCACGCGGAGTCGAAGGGAACACCAGTACGAGAAGTCACAAAGCAGAGTGATTAGGAGCTAGAGTCGTGGACATATACCTGCTCATTTCTCGTTTTTTTGATCAGGGGGGCGATGTCCTCTACCTAATCGCGGCTACGACGTTTCTAATGTGGGTGCTGATTTTTGAACGCGCTTACTATTTTTTCTTTGAACATAAGAAAGTTGTTAGCGACGTGGTCCATAAATGGGAGTCTCGCGAGGAACGAACAAGTTGGTCAGCACACGTGATTCGTACGGCCATGCTTTCGCAGGCAACCTCCAAGATTCGTGGTAGTATGCCCATAATTTTGACCTGTATCACGCTATGTCCGTTATTGGGACTATTGGGCACAGTTACTGGCATGATACAGGTTTTCGATGCCATGGCCACTCAGGGTGGAAATGCTCGATCGATGGCCGCCGGGGTATCGGCGGCCACAATACCAACAATGTCCGGAATGATAGCGTCTTTGTCTGGGATTCTGGGTGCTACGTGGCTGAAACGTAGGATTGCACACCATTCAGAATTGCTCAATGACGTCCTCACAATGGAACACTAAATTGGATTAAATATGGCACTGGGAAAACAACGTAGTAGTACCGACGACGACAGCGACATTAACTTAACACCAATGTTAGACGTGGTGTTCATCATGTTGATTTTCTTCATCGTTACGGCGACTTTTATTAAACAACCGGGTTTAGATGTATTTCGTCCCGAGGCTCGTTCAGCACAAGCAAAACCTCTAGTCAGCGTTTTAATTGCGGTGGGTAAAGGCGGTGAGGTTTGGATTGATAAGAAGCAAGTGGAACTTGACAAAGTTCGGAGCCACATTGAACGCTTACACGCTGAAAATCCTAAGGGCGGTATTGTGATACAAGTCGATCGTGAAGCGAAGATTAAGTCTGTAAGAGCGGTTTTAGAAGCTGCTAGAGATGCGAAAGTCTTAGACGTTGCACTTGCAACGGAAGACTGACGTATGTCTGATTAATCTTCCGGGATTCCCGGTCATAGTTCCGTTTGCGTTGCTTGGAACGGGACAGGGCAGGTCTTGTTCAGTCTTTTTGATCTTCGTTTCGTCGCGACAATTCGCAACAAAATTACTTCACACGCTGAAAAGCTCCCTCAAGTAAGTTCAGTTCTGATCTCGGTTCACTTGAGTGCGGAACGCAACAACTGTGCCTTTGAGTTGGTAAGAGGGTACTGAACAATTGGAAGAGGATTCGCCGTCAACTACAGGATGAATCGCGACGACAGGACTATCTAGACCCATCGAAACTGTCGAACTAACTTCAACAGAATGTCAGCTAAATCTGTAATTTGAAGGCTCGTTCGGGCGAAGAATTTTTTTTGGAAATTCGAGTCAATTTTTACTAGTCTGATTTTTCAAACTTGCTAGAAAATTGAGTAAAATAGAGTTCAATACCTTTGAGTTACGCAACGTGGCTGTTAGGTCTTGGCTGGAATTTTATTCGCCTTAAATACGCCAACTACACAGGTATGAATGCGTAATGCAGAGATTTCTCTGATGGTAAGTTAGGAGAGTAGCAATGTTCACAAGATATGGTATTGGCTTAGTAGCAGGCGCGGCTGTAACCGTCGTATTACTGTACATCATGCAGGCAGTGATAGCGATTGACAAGAATCCACTAAATGAAGCGCCAAAAATTCGGATCATGGAATTTGTCCGACTCATCGAAGATGTTCCGGTGGTAACTAGGGAACGCGACATGGAACCACCTCCTCCAGTAGAAGATTTACCTCCAGAACCACCTAAGGTGAGTCACGACACAACCTTAGGTTCAGATGTCTCTGACTGGGATTTTGAAACTCCTGACTTAGGCTTGGATGGACTAAGTCCTGGCGAGTGGTCTCAAGATGGGGAGATGATGCCATGGTTTAAGCCAGAACCCGACTATCCGACAGTTGCGTTGCAACGTGGCCTTGAGGGTTACGTGATCGTACAGTTTGACGTCACAGAAGAAGGTACTGTCGAGAATCCAGTGGTCCTAGAAGCTAAGCCACCTGGTATATTTGACCGTTCTGCGATCCGCGCCGCCCAGAAGTTTAAATACAAGCCAAAGATTGTTAATAACCAGGCCGTGCGTGTCAGTGGCGTAAAAAATAAGATCACGTACGAGTTAGAGGAACAGCAATAACCCCAAGACTGGGGGCTTCGATTGTTCAGCCTTCAGCTTAAGCAAAACAGCGCTGTACAGTTTACAACCACGATTTGTTTTCTCGTGCTTGTAGACCCAAATTGATATGCTGTCGACGACGGGGAGTTTGCTTTACGCGAACTTCAAAATTTAGAGCTCGTACAGATTATGGGTGTACGAGCACTAGTCAAATCGGGAACCAGAGGTGTGAATAGATTCTCTTTCATACTACGAAGCCCGTGGTACTCGTCATTTCCATTCTCCATAGGCATGTTCTTTTCCATTCTGTGCTTGATTAGCTCTAATGGAGCATCAGCGATTCCGACAAATTCGATTGAAGAAAGTGAAGGAACTACTGAATCTGTGTCTAAAGAACCGGATAAGACTGAGAGTCGTCCTCCAAAGAACATCACAATATTTAACCTGCACACGATTGATTCTCTACAAGTTGTTGAGGATCACATTCAGGATGAAAACTATACCTCAGCCGAAGCAAAGCTAGCAGAATTGTGGACTAATGAGGCTGAATTGACACCATCGGAAAAGGCTGAGTTGTCATACATGTCGAGCCGAATTTCGTATATTCAGCAAGACCTAGAGGCTACTATAACTCATCTTGAAGATGTGCTCGAATTCAAGGACAATATCGCATACGCGAGAGAAGAAGAAGTACTGTTACGATTAGCTAAACTCTATCTTTCGGAGAGAGAACACGTTAAAGCACATACTCGGTTGAATGAATGGTTGGGTTTGCGTAGGTTTAAAGGGACAGTCATTAAGATAATTTAAAGGAGAAATCG
>WTGV01000019.1 GCA_011525295.1 Pseudomonadales bacterium
TCCTCCTCTTAAAAAAGAAAATTAAATTATGTCCACTAACTAGTGCACACTCCACCACCTCGAAATCCTCAAAATTGCTTGTAGTGTAAAGCGTGTACCGTACCTTTTCAATTGCTTTTCACCGGGGCTTTCCTTCACAATACTTTCGCAAAACGCGCTCGAACGTCAAGTATCTAGTGTAAAACTTGTGGAGCAAATTGTGGATAACTTTAAGCACTATATTTACGCACTATTTATCCTCCGTTTTCCACACTGTTATGGGCGACTTGGTAGTGATTAGGTAATCCGTACAACAGCAGCATTAACAAACGTTCATCCACCACGAAAAATAGACACTACAACTACAACTTATTTTTCACTATTTTTCCGGTGCTGTGGACAACACCGGGGCACCGGCTAGAAAACACCCGCAAATTAGTAAATTGGAACAAATTGTCGGCAACTTAAACGCTAGAGCCCACGGCTCCAAAATCATGTTTATTTGACACCACTGGGGTTGAAAATAAAATTGGTTCTTTACCCAAGAGACGACAGAGAAGGGAGCAATGAAACGAACATTTCAACCTAGCGTGGTGAGCCGTAAAAGAACGCACGGCTTCCGTAAGCGAATGTCGACTAAGAATGGGCGAAAGATTCTCAACGCGCGGCGCGCTAAAGGACGCAAGCGTATCGCTGTTTAGGTTTTGGCGCAACCGAAAAATCCAGCACGGAAACCCGGCGGATTAACAAGGGCGCAACGCTTAACGAAACGCGCTGAATTCGATTCCATATTACAAGACGCCGACATCCAGTTGACTCGATACCCTGTTCGGTTGGTTGCTAAGACCAATACCCTCGAGTTTGCTCGTCTCGGCATGACAGTCTCGAAAAAAAATGTTCGTATGGCGGTAGATCGTAATCGCGTTAAACGATTATTACGTGAGTGGTTTCGAGCAAATAGAGAGCACTTTCGCTCCTACGATGTCGTTCTGTCGGTTCGCGAGTACGTGAGACCAGGTGATCCACTAAAAGCTGCGTTAGCTAAAGTGCTTCAAGCATGGGATCAGCGTGTTAACACATCGGATACTTAGTTGAAAAACAACGCACCTCTAACAGTTTTAGGAAGACGAATCAAGCAATTCCCGGCTTGGTGTTTGATTAAGGTGATCCGGTGCTATCAGCGATTCATTTCGCCGCTATTTAGACCAACTTGTCGCTTCTACCCCTCCTGTTCGCAATATGCACTCACTGCAGTTAAAGAGCATGGCGTATTTAAAGGAATTTGGTTCGCCGTTTGCCGAATTTGTAAGTGTCATCCCCTGCACCCAGGCGGTGTTGACTTTGTCCCTGGCACTGCACCGGAACAAACCAAAATAGCCCATGAACAATCCTGACATTCGTCGTTGGGTGATCTTATTGGCGATAGGACTCTGTGCCTATTGGATGGTCCAGGCTTGGGTGGGGTATCAGCAGGCGAAGAACCCTGATGACTATAGAGGCACGCCAGCGCCGAGTATCGAAACGAATGGCGGAACCGAGGACACGACAGTACCAACTGATCTGGTGAATAACGAAGGCGGTGTCCAGACTACAGAGGAGGGCGACGTGCCGGACGCGTCGTTAGTTGCACCGCAACGGCCGACAGGTAGTAATACAACCACAGAAATTGATAGGGATCTGATCCAGGTAACGACCCCTCTCCTGCAGATTTGGATTGATCCGTTGGGAGGTGACTTGGTCGGCGCGAAATTACCTAAGTATCCGGTCAGTTTGCAAGATCCCGACGTTCCCACGACGTTGCTAGACAGGCGTTTTGGACGCACATATATCGCGCAAAGCGGACTCTACGAACAGAACGGTGCGCCTCAACAACCACCAAAACCAGTTTTTAGTTCCGTTGCAAGCTCCTATGACATAAAAGAAGATGCCGCCGAGGACTCGTTAAATGTTGTATTGAATTTTGAGCGTGATGACGGTATTCAGTTCTTGAAGACATACATCTTTCATAAGGATCGATACGACATTCAAGTTCGGTATGACGTTCTTAACAACACTAACCAAACATATAACGCGGCGTACTTTGCACAGATTAGGCGCGATGGCGGTCCTCCTGACGGAGTAAAAACAGGTTTCTTCCGTCCGCCCGCGTATCTAGGTGGCGCGGTCACGATGCCGGAGAAACGCTATAAGCGGTTGAAATTTAAACAACTTCGGGAAACCGACTTCGCGATAAGGGGTGTCCAAGGCGGTTGGATCGCGTTTTTACAGCACTATTTCATCTCGGCGTGGATTCCACCACAAGAGGGAATATACTCGTATTACGCCGAACAGCTTAGTTCCGGTGAGTATCGGTATGGATTTACCGGCCCACTCCAAATGATCGCTCCTGGCGCAAGTGGAGCGTACGAAGCGACGTTTTATGTTGGTCCAAAGCGTCAAAAACATCTGAGCCCTCTTGCAGATTATTTATCACTCACCGTCGACTACGGGTTCTTTTGGTGGCTTTCGGTACCCATGTTCGCGGTGATGGAATGGATCCAGTCTTGGGCCGTGAACTGGGGTTTATCAATCATTCTGCTCACGATCATCATCAAGACATTGTTATTCCCCTTGTCGGAGATGAGTTACCGATCCATGGCGCGTATGCGCAAACTCACACCGCAGATCAAACGCATTCAGGAAAAGTTTGGAACCGACCGCCAGAAAATGGGTCAAGAAATGATGGCGTTATACCGGAAAGAGAAGGCAAACCCGTTGTCTGGTTGTTTCCCCATGCTCTTGCAGATGCCAGTATTTTTCGCCCTGTACTGGGTGTTGATAGAAAGTGTCGAATTGAGGCAAGCTCCGCTAATGCTTTGGATTCAAGATTTGGGTGCGATGGACCCATGGTTTATCTTACCGATTCTTAACGGTGCGTCCATGTTTTTAATGCAAAAGTTAAATCCACCCATGGCGGACCCAATGCAGCAACGCGTCATGATGATCATGCCAATCATGTTTTGCGTAATCTGTATTTTCATGCCGGCAGGACTCGTGTTGTACTGGTTTACCAATAACCTGTACTCAATGGGGCACCACTACTTCGCGTTAAAGAAAGCCGGAGCTACTTAACTCTCTTCAGTCGCTGTTGTGAACGACACGATTTGCGCCATCGCAACGCCGATGGGAACAGGTGGAATTGGTATTGTTAGGGTCTCAGGCCCTGAAGTCAAACAAATTGCGCAGCGCTTGCTTGGTCGACACCCCAAACCTCGAATAGTCGAGATTGGTGTGTTCCGAGATGAAAAGAACGAGCCGATTGATTCTGGCATCACGTTGTTTTTTGAAGGTCCAAACTCGTATACGGGCGAAGATGTGCTCGAGTTGCATGGCCACGGTGGGGTCGTAGTACAACAACTGGTTTGTGAGCGCGTACGAGAGTTAGGAGCGCGAATGGCCGAACCGGGCGAGTTTACCCAACGTGCATATTTAAACAATCGCATCGATTTAGCTCAAGCCGAAGCAGTAGCAGATCTCATTAATGCTTCAAGTGCCGAGGCGGCGAGAGCTAGTTCCAGATCACTATCAGGCTTATTCTCAAAGGAAGTCCATGCACTGGACGAAAACATTCTTAAAGCGAGAATGTACGTTGAAGCTGCAATTGATTTTGCTGCTGAAGATATCGACTTCTTGTCGGATCGAACACTACAACAGCAGGTGGAAGCGATTCGCGCACAATTAAACTCTTTACTTGCTCGCACTCGAGAGGGTGCTGTGTTACATCAGGGCTTAACGGTCGTTATCGCCGGCGCGCCAAACGTCGGCAAATCGAGTCTCTTGAATGCGTTGTTAAATGAAGCCCGTGCAATCGTCACTGAAGTAGCAGGAACGACACGAGATACGTTAAGCGAGACCATTCATGTTCTTGGTATGCCGGTAAGGCTAATTGACACGGCAGGCTTACACGAAAGCGAAGACCGAATTGAAGAGGAAGGTATCGCTCGTGCGCAATCAGCCATTGAAAAAGCGGATTTGATCTTGTGGGTGACCGAAGACGAAGATGTAAAACATCCAAGTGAATTACCCGCCAAACACGTGATGGTCCTGAACAAGTGCGACCTTACCAGCAAGAAACCTGGTTTATTGAGTGACGATACCGTCAGAATCAGCGCATTACACAAAACGGGTTTAAAAGAACTACGGGAGATGGTCGCTCAGACCGCAGGACATCGATTATCTGACGATGCATTTGCTGGCCGACCGCGCCACATATCTGCCCTAGAAGCTGTAGGACAACATCTTCAAAAGGTTGAGGAATTCCTCGCAAACAGTATGGGTGAGTTAGCCGCTGAAGAATTAAGGCAAGCACATCAGCAACTGGGAAAAATTGTTGGCGAGACTAGTACAGAAGATTTACTTGGGGAGATATTCTCAATTTTTTGTATTGGAAAATGAACAGTTTGAACAACACGTCAAGATCAACAAGCTAAATTAAATCGTAATAGTCTCTACTCGCTCATACTTCAGTCGGGCGATTGTGGGAATGTCAGGCTCTTCAAAGGGACAGAGAACCGCATCCCTAACCATAGCCTTTAGGTCTTCCCAATTTTCACCTTCAGTAAATAGGCTGTGACAGAGAGCATGTGCGGAGTAGCCACCCTCAGGTGAACCGATTACTTCACAAACGATTTCATTAGATTACTTCTCTATTCCTTGCACGCGGGACCCCTATGTTGTATTGACTAATCGAATGTTAACGGTTTGAATACACTACAATTTTGAATGTGAGAAAATGTATTTGGACTATTTTTGTTGGAGTTGTTTAGTAGCGAAAGATCACCATGAATTTCACAGATCAGTTTGATGTTGTTGTGATTGGCGGCGGGCATGCAGGTACCGAAGCCGCTCTTGCTGCTGCGCGCACGGGTGCATCAACATTGTTAGTCACGCAGTCCATTGAAACGATTGGGCAAATGTCGTGCAATCCAGCGATCGGAGGCATCGGTAAAACTCACTTAGTTCGAGAAGTCGATGCGTTAGGTGGCGCAATGGCTTTAGCTACTGATCGAGCGGGAATCCACTTTCGTACATTGAATGCGAGCAAGGGACCCGCAGTTCAAGCATTGCGAGCGCAAACGGATCGAGCACTTTATAAAGCCGCTATCCGCGAAATCGTAGAGCAGCAAAACGGCCTAAAAGTCTTTCAGGATAGCGTAGTTGATCTTGAATTGGAAGGTGATCGAGTTCAAAAAATACTCACTCGAACAGGGATCAAGATTTTTGCCAGTACGGTCGTACTGACAACAGGTACGTTCTTAGGTGGGCGAATATTCATTGGACACGAACAACACGAAGGCGGTCGCGCTGGGGATCCACCATCTAACGTATTAGCACAGAGACTACGCGCGCTGCCGTTTCGAGTAAACCGACTCAAAACAGGAACACCTCCGAGGCTAGATGGACGAACTGTTGACTATGCGCAACTTGAAATACAACCAGGCGACGGAAACAATACTGTGTTTTCGTATATAGATAATATAAACTCACATCCTGAGCAACGACCTTGCCACATTACGTATACCAATCGCACGACACATGACATTATTCGTCGAAGTGTTGAAGACTCGCCGATGTTCACCGGCGCAATCGAGGGCATAGGACCTCGCTATTGTCCCTCGATCGAAGACAAAGTCGTACGTTTTGCAGAACGTAACCAGCATCAAATTTTTGTTGAGCCAGAGGGCTTGCATACCACCGAACTCTATCCGAACGGAATTTCCACAAGTTTGCCATTTAACGTTCAGCAAGAGTTCGTACGGTCAATTCGTGGATTCGCTGATGCTCATATCACGCGTCCAGGGTACGCGATCGAGTATGACTTTTTCGATCCGCGAGACTTGGAGCCAACATTACAGACCAAACAGGTAGAGAATTTGTTCTTCGCAGGACAAATTAACGGTACTACCGGTTATGAAGAAGCTGCAGCCCAAGGGCTTTTAGCGGGGTTGAACGCCTCGTTACAAGCCGCAGATAAATCTGGCTGGTATCCTCGACGCCATGAAGCTTATCTTGGCGTGCTTGTCGACGATCTCACTTCATTCGGTACGAACGAACCCTACCGAATGTTTACGAGCCGGGCTGAATTTCGGTTACGCTTGCGTCAAGACAACGCAGATCAACGACTTACTCCAATGGGATATGAGTTAGGGCTTGTTTCCAAAGAAAGATGGCAGCAATTTCAGCAAAAGTACCAGTCAATTGCTACCGCGAAGGAGCAATTGCAACAAACCGTCATTCAACCGAACGATTCCCGTGTTCCGAAGCTTGAGCAAGAAACAGGCGAATCGATTTCCCGAGAAGTCCGCCTTGTAGACTTTGTTAAACGCCCACGAGTCACAGTTAGCGCAATTCAACGCGCGGGTTGGCTGCAAGATGTTGATGTAAAGATTGCAGAACAAGCAGCGATAGACATCAAATATGAAGGATACATTGCAAGACAGGATCAAGAAATCAAAAAAGCAAAAGCAGCAGAACGGATGGTAATTCCGGTCCCGTTCAACTATACCGAAGTAAGCGGCTTGTCTTCTGAGTTAAGACAAAAGCTTAGTGAATCTCAACCGAAAAGCATGGCATCGGCCTCCAAGATACCAGGGATGACTCCAGCAGCATTAGCGCTGCTAGCAATTTACGTCAAGCGCAACCGAGAACAGCGGAAGATTGCTTGAGTTAGACACTGATTTATTGCTCGGCGTGAACGGAAGCATATCGCTAACTGAGGAGCAATCAGCACTTGTTGGCGAGTATGTCAAGTTAATCAACAAATGGGATCGGGTGCATTCATTGGTTTCCAAGGGCGATCTAGACCACTTGGAAGAGCGACACATCAATGACAGTCTAGTGCTCGAACCATTTCTCAAACCGTCCGGCAATCATTTGGATATCGGATCTGGAGCAGGATTTCCCGGCGTACCCTTAGCTATTTGTCGACCAGACGTACGCTTCGTATTGATCGACAGGAGCACTAATAAGTGTCGATTTCTTCGGGAAGTGAAATTTCGTCTAAATCTTGTAAATGTCGATATACAAGAACGCGACATAGGGAAGCAGGACTCTTCGAACCAGCTTTTTGACACCATTAGCATCCGAGCGGTTGCTCCACCGGAAAAAGCCTGGTCTCTAGCCAGCCCTTTACTCCGGGAAAACGGGGCGGTACTCTTACACACAAACGATCGATTTACTACCGAAGACGAAGGTTTTTCGAAGGGGGTTGTACGTTCAAGCACTCCAAGTGTAAGAGGGTTCATAACTGTCGTGGCAAAGAAACGCGCAACATGAAGTACGTCATCGCGGTAGCCAATCAGAAAGGTGGTGTCGGAAAGACAACGACCGCGGTGAACCTAGCCTTCGAACTATCGCGGTCCGAAAAAGCAGTTCTACTGATTGATATGGACCCGCAGGGCAATGCCTCGACACACGTAGGTGTCGCCGAAGCTCCCGATCAAGCGACAACTTGGGATTGGTTTCAACGTCGTGTGACACTAAAGGACGTCGTTCACAAATTAGACTCTGGTATGGATGTCCTTGGTTCAACATCGGACCTGACCGCGATAGAGCTACAACTGCTTGAGGCCGCAGATCGCACGCATCGCATGCGGGACTTGCTTCAGGCAGAAAACACATACGAATATGTCATTATCGATTGTCCACCCAGTTTAAATATCCTTACTATAAACTCGTTAATGTGCGCTACTCACGTGTTGATTCCCATGCAGTGCGAGTACTTTGCTCTTGAAGGGCTTAGTGCTTTGTTAAAAACTATTGAAGCAGTGCGTGAATCGGGGAATGTTGATTTAGATATTGACGGAATCGTTCGCACAATGTACGATCCCAGAAACAAGCTTGCGCGGGAAGTTTCCCGACAGCTTTTCGATCATTTTGGCACGAGCGTGTATCGTACTGTAGTACCACGGAACGTCAGGCTTGCAGAAGCACCAAGTCACGGGAAACCAGTACAAGTCTATGATCCTCGCTCCAGAGGAGCGATCGCCCACAGTGCGCTCGCGCATGAAATGCTTCGACGACATGCTAAACACAACGCGGTGGAACAAATAAATGCCTAGACAGTCGCTTGGAAAGGGCTTAGACGAGCTACTAAAACCAATTTCGATAACGGAATCGGAAACCGTTACTACGATGCCTCCGGACTACACAAAATTCGGTCCAAAAGAGCTGCCGATCGAGAAACTCCAACCGAATCCTGATCAACCTCGAGCCCAGTTTCATGAAGACAGTCTACGCGAGCTTGCAAACACTATTGAACAAGTTGGAGTCGTTCAGCCGATCTTAGTTCGTCCAATTGACGCAGACAACTATCAAATCGTAGCCGGGGAGCGTCGTTGGCGCGCGGCCGCATTGTGTAAATTAGCGACTGTTCCTGCGGTGATCCGCCCGCTAGAAGATGACAAAGTGCTGCTTGTTGCGCTGATTGAGAATTTACAGAGAGAAGATCTAAATATTGTTGATGAAGCAGAAGCGTACTTTCGACTCCACGACGAATTCGGACTCACCCACGGAGAAATCGGAGCCGCTTTAGGTAAGGCACGCTCTTCGGTAACCAACTTAATTCGATTACGAGGTCTTCCGCCTCGCGTTCGTACGCACCTACGTAATGGTGACATTGAAATAGGACACGCTAAGCTGTTACTTGGCCTAACTCCTGATTTACAAATCTTGGCGACGCGACAGATAGTGAAGAGACAACTATCCGTACGTCAATCCGAGACGTACATCAAGAAGTTAATGGGTGAAACGCCAATCACGAAAGAAAAGCCCCACGACCCAAACGTCACTTCATTACAAAACGAACTCTCAGAAAAGCTTGGAGCGCCCACAAGTATTCGCATGTTTGGAAAGAGCAGGAAAAAGGGTGAAGTTGCGATTCGATTTACCTCTCTCGACGAATTAGACGGGATTCTGGACCACTTGCGAAGGTAGTAAGCGCTATTGGTTTCTGGTTCATGCCCAACGAGCTTGGACTTTGTATAATTCGCACCGCTTTTCACGATGAATCACGACATTAGTTACACCCCTCGTGGGGGTGGCTAGGTTATACCAATCCAACCTTCAGACGAGAACCTAAAAGCCACCAATAAGGATCAACCACACCTATGGGCGGTTGTTATCCAAGGACTGGCAGTGTTTTTGGGTGGTATTGGGATAAGTCTGTTTAATACGCCAGTCGCAACCACAGTTTGGCTAAGTGGCGGAGTAGTTGTGTTAGCAAACGTTTGGTTTGCGTGGACAGTTCGCGCGACGAACGCGCCAGGTCGTATTTTGATTTTTCATCTGGTACGATTTTTTTTGTACATTCTTGGTATGGTAGGCGTCATTAAATTATTAGATCAAGACCCCTTGATCAGTGTGTTCGGTATGATCGGGGCACACGTCGTGTATGTATTGGCGAACATGTGCCTCAGCAACTTCACGGGAGTGCGTTCGACGGAATCCTAAATTAAGGATCTAGTTCGTAGGTGATCGAGATTTATGGCTGAAAAAGATAGCGCAACAACCCCGACAGAATACATTGCGCATCACCTTACGAACTTGACGTTCGGTAAGCGACCGGATGGGAGCTGGGGTTTCGCGAGTTCGGCTGAAGAAGCAGCTCAAATGGGCTTTTGGAGCGTCCATGTTGATTCGCTAGCGTGGGCGGTTGGTTTGGGACTTGTGTTTCTCCTTTTGTTTTGGTTTGCTGCTCGCCGCGCGACAGCTGGCGTGCCTGGGATGTTTCAAAGCGCTATTGAAGCAATAGTCGAATTTGTCGACACGACTACCAAGGATATCTTTCCACACAAAAACCCTTGGGTGGCTCCCCTGGGACTTACCATCCTGATTTGGGTGTTCTTGATGAACCTTATGGACTTGGTTCCTGTAGACTGGGTGCCGAATATATTCAGGTATTGGTTCGGCGTCGAATATATGAAGATCGTGCCCACGACAAACGTCAGTGTTACCTTAGGTGTAGCGATTGGGGTCTTTTTGATCGTTATTTACTACAGCTTTAAACGTAAAGGACCAGGCGGCTTCCTCGCGGAGCTAGCATTCCATCCGTTTCCGAAATTCGCGGCACCGATTAATTTTGTCTTAGAGAGTGTAACGCTGCTGGCGAAACCAGTGTCGTTAGCCTTGCGACTATTTGGTAATCTTTACGCGGGCGAGATGATTTTTATGCTGATCGCCATACTTTATTCGGCCGGTATTGCCCTCTTCCTTCTGGGTGGGGTGTTACAGATTGCGTGGGCGTTATTCCACATTTTGGTCATCGTTTTACAAGCGTTCATTTTCATGGTACTTTCGACCGTGTACATCGCACAAGCCTATGAAGTACCCGAGGAAGACGGACACTAATTCTTTAATCCACTGGAGAAAATATGGATCCTACTACATTACTAAAAATGGGCGGCTTTATTGCCGGCGCGTTAATGCTGGGGATGGCGGCAATTGGCGCGGCATTGGGAGTTGGAAATTTGGGGAACAGCTATCTTCAAGCGATCGCGCGGCAACCAGAAATGCTTCCGTTGTTGCGTACTCAAATGTTCATCGTGCTCGGACTAATCGATGCGATCCCAATGATGGCTGTCGGTATTGGCATGTACGTCATCTTTGCCGGTAGCGGCTAAACGAGAGTAAGAAACTATGGTCAATTTTTGGACAGTGATCGGGATTTCTGTTGCGTTCGCGGCGTTTGTCCTGATTTGTCGTGCATACATTTGGCCACCGCTCATTAACGCGATGCGCGCGCGTCAGGAACGTATTGCACAAGGTCTCGAGAACGCAGAAAAGGCAGAAGAAGCACTAGCAAAGTCGAATGCCGATGCTGAAGTTCTTTTGCGAGATGCAAGAGCGGAAGGCCAGCGGATTATTGAACAAGCCCGCGCCCAAGCCACAATGGCCGTCGAGGATGCTAAAGACCAAGCCCGAGAAGAAGGAGAGCGCATACTTACCACAGCCCGTGCAGAAATCACGCAAGAGATCAATCGAGCCCGTGAGAGCCTGCGGCAGGAAGTAGCGTACTTGGCAGTAGTCGGAGCCTCTCGAATTTTGAGTAGCGAAATCGACCGTCGCAAGCACTCGGCGATGCTTGAGAACCTCGTCAGGGAACTCTAACAGTTGGCAGAAGCTGTAACTCTAGCGCGACCTTACGCGCTCGCCGCGTTTGATATTGCAAGAGAGAGCGATCGATTTGATCATTGGTCGCACGCGCTTGAACAGCTTGCTAGAGTTATAGACACACCAAAGCTTAGTGAGTACATTTCGTCGCCAGTACATACCACTGCTACCAAAGCAACAACGGTGATCGACTTACTTGGAGACGACTTGACGGAGAGTACGAAAAGGTTTGTACGGGTTCTGGCAGAGAATCAGCGTCTTGATTTGATCCCAGAAATTCGAGCGACGTTTGAAGAACTGCTTGCCGAAGAACGCAAGACCCTAGCAGTGGAAGTCACCACAGCGGTGGAACCCACACCCGAAGAAGTCAAAGCATTCGACGATGCGCTTACTCGCAAATACCAACGCGAAATCAATTTGACCATCAAAGTAGATCCCGAAATTGTTGGAGGAGCACTCATCCGTGCGGGAGACACAGTGCTAGATGGTACGGTACGCGGAAAACTAGAGAAACTTCAAACATCCTTGATGCGAACTTAGGTTAAATTTAAAAAAATGAAGCAACAAGCATTAAATCCATCAGAAATCAGCGACCTAATTAAAGATCGCATCGCCAATCTCGATCTATCGTCCCAAGCACAGAATGAAGGAACTATCGTTTCGGTTGCAGACGGGATCGTCCGTATTCACGGTCTTGCTGACGTACAGTACGGAGAAATGGTAGAGTTCTCCGGTGGTGTCATGGGCATGGCGATGAACTTAGAACGCGATTCAGTCGGCGCAGTGGTACTCGGCGATTACCAAACCCTTTCTGAAGGTATGACCGCGCGTTGTACGAAGCGTATCGCGGAAGTACCTGTTGGCCCAGAACTTCTCGGACGAGTCGTTGATGCCCTAGGAAATCCCATTGATGGCAAAGGGCCACTTAACGCGTCAGAATCATCACCGATTGAAAAGGTCGCACCTGGTGTAATCGCACGACAGTCTGTATCCGAACCTGTGCAGACTGGAATCAAGTGTATCGATTCCATGATCCCTCTTGGTCGCGGCCAACGTGAGTTGATTATTGGCGATCGACAGATCGGTAAAACAGCGATCGCTGTAGATACAGTGATCAATCAAAAAGACAAAGACATCAAATGCGTCTATGTTGCTGTCGGGCAAAAGATGTCGACCATCGCCAACATCGTACGAACCTTAGAAGAACACGGTGCATTAGAAAACACAATCGTCGTGGCAGCCTCCGCATCAGAACCAGCACCGCTGCAATACATTGCCCCGTACGCAGGTTGCAGCATGGGTGAGTACTTCCGAGATACAGGGCAGGACGCGCTCATAATTTACGACGACTTAACGAAACAAGCTTGGGCATATCGTCAAGTCTCGCTTCTATTACGCCGTCCTCCGGGTCGGGAGGCATATCCAGGCGACATTTTCTACCTCCACTCTCGATTGCTAGAACGAGCGGCGCGCGTTAATGCTGAATACGTAGAACAAATGACGAACGGTAAAGTTAAGGGACGCACCGGTTCGCTAACAGCCCTACCAATTATTGAGACGCAAGCGGGCGATGTATCAGCTTTTGTCCCGACCAACGTGATCTCGATCACCGACGGGCAGATTTTCTTGGAAACAGACCGTTTTAACGCTGGACTGCGACCAGCGATGAGTCCAGGGATTTCGGTATCTCGAGTTGGCGGGGCAGCACAAGTTGACTTTATCCGCAAATTGTCCGGCGGTGTGAAATTAGCACTTGCACAATATCGAGAACTCGCGGCATTTTCACAGTTCGCATCAGATCTCGACGAAGCGACTAGAAAACAATTGGAACATGGCCAGCGAATCGAAGAGCTCATGAAACAGCAACAGTTCACCCCGATGTCTGTGGCCGAGATGGGAGTGTCGTTGTTTGCTGGAAACGAGGGTTATCTAGTGGATGTCCCGGTTTCTAGAGTGTTAGAGTTTGAGCGCGATTTGCTCAACTATATGAATACCCACCACGGGGACTGGATGAAAGAGATCACCGAGACTGGGGACTATAACGATGAGATCGTTGCATACATGCGGAAAGCGATCGATGATTTTGTCGCGTCGCATTCGTACGGAGATAGTTAATGGCCGCGGGCCGCGAGATCAAGAAGAAGATCGGTAGCATCCAGAATACCAAAAAGGTTACGAGTGCGATGCAGATGGTCGCGGCAAGTAAGATGCGCCGCACTCAGCAACGCATGCACGCCGCGCGACCTTATGCGTACCGCTTACGCCAAATAATCGGGCACCTTGCCAGCGCGCGTCCAGAATACACGCATCAATACATGACCGATCCCGAAGAAGTCAAACGAATCAGTTACATTGTGATTTCTACCGACAAGGGACAATGCGGTGGCTTAAATGCCAACCTATTTCGTGCTCTGCTCAAGGATATCAATCAGTGGCAACAGAAATCCGTCCAGGCCGATCTAGCCATATTGGGGAACAAGGCGATCACGTTTTTCCGGTCGGTTGGTGGAAACGTCAAAGCGGCGATTCCTGACATCGGCGAGCTACCCGAAATCGAACCGCTTATCGGGGGATTGAAGGTCGTCTTCGATGAGTTTGTGGATAACACAGTCCAGCGAGTAGATCTAGTTTCAAACACTTTTGTCAATAGCATGACGCAGCGACCACACGTCCGCCAGTTGTTACCTCTGAGTAAATCTGACGATTTGCAGACTACGCACTCTTGGGATTACATTTATGAACCAGAAGCAAGCGTGTTGATTGAGGGCTTGGTCCAACGCTACATTGAATCGCAGGTCTATCAAGCAGTAATCGAAAACGTTGCTTGTGAGCAATCTGCTCGAATGATCGCGATGAAAAACGCGACTGACAACGCAGCAGCCATGATCGATGACCTAAACCTACTCTACAACAATGTACGACAAGCCTCCATCACCCAAGAAATTGCTGAAATAGTCGGTGGAGCCGCAGCGATTTAGCGATTGACTAGGAAACGAAGAACTAAGGATCAATAGGAGAAATATGAGTAACGGAAAAATCGTTCAAATAATCGGCGCGGTAATTGACGTTGAATTTGATCGAGATAGCGTACCCAACGTATTTGATGCGCTCACCGTGGTCGAAACGGATCTTACATTGGAGGTGCAACAACAGCTAGGGGACGGTGTCGTTCGGACTATCGCGCTGGGATCTTCAGAAGGATTGTCCCGCGGGCTAGAGGTTGTTGACACTGGTCAGCCAATCGCTATTCCGGTAGGAGAAGACACACTTGGTCGAATCTTGGACGTGTTGGGTAATCCAATCGACGAAAAAGGTCCGGTTGAAGCAAAGATCAAACAACCCATTCATCGAAAAGCACCATCCTACGCAGATCAAGTCGGTGGCAATGAACTCTTAGAGACGGGCATCAAAGTTATCGATCTGATGTGCCCTTTCGCTAGAGGTGGTAAAGTTGGCTTGTTCGGTGGTGCGGGCGTAGGCAAGACCGTAACCATGTTGGAATTGATTCGAAACATCGCTATTGAGCACTCGGGTTTGTCGGTATTTGCAGGTGTGGGGGAACGAACTAGGGAAGGAAACGACTTCTACTATGAAATGATGGAAGCGGGAGTCCTAGACAAGATCTCGCTCGTGTTTGGGCAGATGAACGAACCTCCCGGTAACCGACTGCGCGTGGCATTGTCCGGTCTTACTCTTGCGGAGCAGTTTCGCGATGAAGGTCGCGACGTCTTGCTATTCATTGACAACATCTATCGATACACGCTCGCGGGCGTAGAGGTGTCCGCATTGCTTGGACGAATGCCGTCGGCAGTAGGTTATCAGCCCAACTTAGCAGAAGACATGGGCATCTTGCAAGAACGGATTACAACCACAAAGACTGGGTCCATTACATCTGTTCAGGCGATCTACGTTCCGGCAGACGATTTGACTGACCCATCACCCGCAACGACCTTTGCACATCTGGACTCAACGGTTACGCTGAGTCGTGCAATTACTGACCTTGGTATCTATCCAGCTGTAGATCCGCTCGACTCGACTTCGCGGCAGCTGGATCCAAATATCGTCGGACCAGAGCACTACGCCGTAGCCCGTGGGGCGCAGGAAGTGCTACAACGCTATCAAGAGTTAAAAGACATCATCGCGATTCTTGGTATGGATGAATTGTCCGAAGAGGATAAAGCTTTGGTGTATCGAGCGCGCAAGATGCAACAGTTCTTTTCACAACCGATGTTTGTGGCCTCGCAGTTTACAGGTCGCGAAGGTGAGTATGTATCGAGAGAAGACACCGTACGAAGCTTCAAGGCGATTCTAGATGGCGAAGTTGATGATCTCCCCGAACAGGCATTCAATATGGTCGGCGATATTGATAATGCTCGTAAGAAAGCGGAAACCCTAACCGAGCGAGCCGCGTAGCGCAATGGCTTCTCTCATGAATTGCAGCATCGTTAGCGCGGAACAGGAAATTTTTTCCGGCAAAGTTACGATGGTGGTAGCCGCCGGTTCAGAAGGAGATCTTGGCATTCTTCCAGGGCACGCACCATTGCTTACCGGGATCAAGGCTGGACCAGTTCGACTCAAACTTGAAGATCAAACCGAAGAGATCTTTTTCGCGTCTGGAGGGTATCTGGAGGTTCAACCCAGCGGCGTAATCGTCCTAGCGGACACTGCGATTCGAGCGGACGATATTGATGAGGCAGAAGCCAAGGAAACTCAAGAACGAGCCCGCAAACTCATGGATGAGCAAGCAAATGAAATCGATTTCGCCCGCGCCGAATCGATGGTCGCAGATTCACTCGGCCAACAACGCACTCTCGAAGAACTGCGCAAGCGTCGGCGCTAGCCAGTTCAACACACACTTAGGTTGGTGTATTTGCACCGCGTTATTTATATCATTGCTATGTACCCAATGACGCGTGGCGATCTTATACCGGTAAATTGTTGATGTCGAGCGAAAACCCAGATGCTTGAAGTGGTTGTTCTAGCGGCAGGAGCCGGTACGCGTATGCGTTCGCGCGTTCCTAAAGTGTTACACACGTTGCTAGACGCTCCAATTCTAGCACACGTCGTTAGTGCGGTGCAAGCAGCATCGCCGGCGCGAATTCATGTGATTATTCAACCTGCGATGCAAGAATTAGCAGAGCAAACTTTCGACCACGACGCAGTAAACTGGGTTCATCAAGAATCTCAGGACGGTACCGGACACGCGGTATTGCAAGCAATTCCGCATGTAACTAAAGACGCAACAGTCGTGATCGTAACCGGCGATACACCGTTGCTGTCTGCGCAGACAATAGAGAAGGCTGGTAGCGCGTGTCCTGATGGAATTACCATCGTCACCGCAGAGCTAGAAGCCCCCCGCGGCTACGGACGCATCGAACGAAATTCGAAAGGTCAAGTGATTGCGATAGTCGAAGATAAAGACGCGTCGCAAGCTCAGCAAGCGATTCGGGAAGTCAATAGCGGCATCATTGGAGTCTCGCGCACGATACTAGAACAATTGCTCGATAGACTGTCCGGCAATAACGCGCAAAACGAACTTTATCTAACCGAGATCGTACAACTAGCAGTCGAGACAGGAATTCCAGTTCAAACAGTTACAGTCGAAGACCCAGACGAGATACGCGGTATTAACGATCGAGTCGAGTTAGCAGAGGTCGAAAAAATTCTGCGACGTCGTCGGGCTCGTGAACTGATGCGAAACGGGCTAACGCTTCGGGACCCAGATCGGTTCGATTTACGCGGGAATTTAGTAACAGGAATTGACTGTGTTGTTGATGTGAACGTGCTGATCGAAGGAGAAGTACGCTTAGGGGATGGAGTGTATATAGGACCCGGAAGTGTTTTAAGGAACACGGAGATCGGAACCGACGCGAAAGTACTTGAATATTCAATATTAGAATCGGCGACAGTCGGAAAACGATGCTCCATCGGTCCGTTCGCGCGAATCCGGCCGGGCACCTCTTTAGCCGATGAGGTGCGAGTCGGAAACTTTGTTGAAGTGAAAGCATCAAAACTTGGAACGCGCACGAAAGCAAGTCATCTCGCGTACATTGGTGATGCGAATATTGGCGCTAACACCAATATCGGAGCGGGTGCAATCACCTGCAATTTTGACGGTGAACGCAAACATCAAACCGTGATCGGCGACGATGTTTTCGTAGGTACGAACAGTACATTAATAGCACCTTTGAATGTACACTCGGGAGCGTTTATCGCGGCAGGAACGACCGTGACTCGTGACGTCAAGAGTCCTTCGCTAGTTGTGTCTAGAACACGCCAACGAGAGATTGAGAACTGGGTGCCACCAACGGTCCGGAGGAAGAAACCCTAAATATGTGTGGTATCGTTGGTGCAACGGGGACAGCCGCGGTGCAAGCAACCTTGCTAGAAGGGCTCTCAAGGTTGGAGTATCGGGGTTATGATTCTGCAGGTATCGCAATCCAAGATACAAGCAACGGCGCTTTCAATCGCGTCCGTGTTGTTGGGAAAGTCCAACAACTAGTTGACCAACTTGAACAGAATCCTTTGTCGGGTAGCGCTGGGATAGCACACACCCGATGGGCGACGCATGGTAAACCCAGTGAACGGAACTCACATCCGCATATGTTGGATGGTCGGTTAACACTCGTGCACAACGGGATTATCGAGAATTTTTCAGAGCTACGAGCTGATATCACAGCAAGAGGTGGTCGATTTGAATCGGACACGGATTCTGAAGTAATTGTCCATCTCGTTGCGGAATTCATTCACGGTGGGATGAATCTCGCCGACGCAGTTCGTCGTGCCATGTCAAAGCTTGAAGGTGCATTCGCGATCGGCCTGATGTCCCACGCAGAGCTTGGTCAGATCGTTGCCGCGAAACGAGGGTGCCCCCTAGTTATTGGAATTGGGAAGAATGCGAACTTTATCGGATCCGACGTGCTTTCTTTGCGTTCGTTTACCGACCGATTTCTCTTTCTTGAAGATGATGAATTAGCGGTTTTGGATAGCGAACAGGTAACGATTTTCGACGGAGACGGAAATAAGGTCGATCGAGAAACGGAGATTGTTTTAGATCAAGGTGATCGGATAGACAAGGGTGGCTATCGACACTTCATGGAGAAGGAAATTCACGCTCAACCAGAGAGTATTCGAAATACCTTGGAAGGTCGAATTACCAGTTCGGAAGTCGTAGCCCAAACGTTTGGCATAGAAGCCGTGGATGTCCTAGAAAAAACGGAAGCTCTAACGATCGTTGGTTGTGGAACTAGCTTCTATGCAGCATTGGTCGCGCGATACTGGATCGAAGATCTCGCGCGTGTTCCTTGTGACGCTGAGATCGCTTCAGAATTTCGTTATCGAAACGCAGCATTGCCGAAAAATTCTCTGTTTTTGTCGCTTTCACAATCAGGTGAATCTGCCGACACTATCGCCGCATTGCGGCTAGCACAAACTCGCGATTACTTGCACACCATGAATATCGGTAATGTCACCACGAGCACGCTGATGCGCGATTCCGACTCGGCAATTGCCATGCGGGCTGGTGTTGAAGTGAGCGTGGCTTCCACGAAAGCTTTCACGACAGTGTTGGTCGATTTACTGCTGCTTGCTCTGGTGCTTGCCCGAACTCGGGGTTTCCCAAGAGAAGAGGAACGAGAAATCGTACAAGCTTTACACACGCTCCCAGAAAAAGTCGAGCAAGTATTAGGCTTGAAAGAACGTATGCAGACACTCGCTGAAGAGTTTGTCACGAAGAAACATGTCCTCTTCCTAGGACGAGGCACCCACTATCCAATTGCTATGGAAGGCGCGCTCAAGTTAAAAGAGCTCTCGTACACACATGCCGAAGGTTATCCGGCGGGCGAACTCAAACACGGTCCCCTCGCTCTGGTCGATCGCAAGATGCCAGTAGTTGCTGTAGCCCCCAGCACTGAGTTACTGAGAAAGGTGCAATCGAACCTACAAGAAGTTCGCGCCCGCGGTGGTAAGCTCTACGTATTTACAGATGAGGGGACTGAGTTTGTTCCCGGTCCAGATGTAACAATCATTGAAGTACCCGAGGTGCATCGCGTGCTGTCTCCAATTGTGTACACCATCCCTCTTCAACTTCTCGCCTATCACATCGCAGTACATAAAGGGACCGATATCGACCAACCAAGAAATATCGCAAAATCGGTTACCGTGGAGTAATCGTTCACCCTCTCACCGAACCCAAATAATACAGGATTGAACATTGTCAAAATTGATTAAACTGCCCCTCTCCAATGTTGAGGTCTTTGGAATTGAACTTGAAGAATCCGCAGGATTTCCGAAGTACACTAGTTCTTTGATAAATCTCGCAAACAATACTTCGCAAGCGACTCGCCCTCGCGTAGTTGGGCAAATGAGCGAATTAGTTCAAGAGTTTAAATTAAGCCATCCAGAGGTCAATTTACGAACATGGCGAGAATGGTACACTGAGAAATATCCAGACGCAGTAGAGCAGGCCACAACTAAAACCTATGCTCTGCTCAAGAAGTATAGGGACGCATTAACTAAAGTTGACAAAGACATGGTACGCGAATGGGTCGAGGATCTTGTATTCAAAAAGTCGTATCAAGGAATACTTTATCAAGAAGTATGCATTAAAAAAACTGCTGAGCACTTTGGTCAAACATGGCGTTTAGCTAGGCCAGCAGAAGAGAGCCAGGGTATTAATGGATTTATACACACCGTTCCCGTGCAGGTGAAGAGAAGTCAGGGCTCTTACCATGTTTTAATGGACCAACTACCGCCTCAACACCGGTTGATAAACTATAAGACTAAAGCTGATGGTTCTCTTATCGTTGAATTTCGTGCAGACCTTCTAGAAGTTGGGAGAGCTTGACTTGAGTAGCTGGCAGTTACTTCAGTACCGCGAACTTTTAATCCTTCAACCTTGTTTAAGTTGATACTTTCTTCTTGTTGGGTTACCACTTGGATTTTATGATTGACGTTCAGGTGCTTCATCGGTTTGTCAGAGCTAGCGACGAAGTTGTCGTGCTTTTCTAACCGCTGAACAATGTAGCGATTCATAAACGCTATGTTGTCGTCGTTCAGCTGCTCTAGGATACAACTCAGCAAATTTGAATCAATCTCGACACCGATGCTGTTTCTTTCGGAAGCAATTGCCGCGAATGTAGTCGTACCGGTCCCTACGAACGGGTCAAGTACGCGGTCGTGTTTGACTGAAAACATGTTGATTAGTCTATAGGGAATTTCAAAAGGATATGCGCCACTGCGTGAACGCATACACTTACGAGTGAGTGATTGACGTGTTCCTGGCAGATGCCATACATCGCTGAACCACAGATTCCGTTCTTCCCAAAAGAAAGAACTTGATAGTCGATTACTCTTTTCAGTAGTAGTTTGAAATTTACGTTTTTCTCCTTTTCGAAAAATCAGTATCCATTCGTGCTCTAACGTAACATAGGCTGACGGTGGCATAGTACCGGAACCCAAGAATTTGTTAGGAGAATTAGTTACTTTACGCCAAAGTATGCTGGGTAAGCAAGTGTGTCCGAGATCTAAAAATTTTTGTTGAATTCGTTGGTGATTGGGGTAGAGTGCGAAGTGTTCGTTAATCGATCTCGTCGCATCTCCGACGTTGATACAACTTATTCCTCCAGGTTCAAGCACGCGATCAATCTGGTTCCAAACCTTATCGAGTAAACGATGCATAAGATTGAAAGCCGTGTTTCCGTCCCCCTGCGCCAATGCTCGTTCGATTTCACTATCCTGTTCGGAGAATACACTGTCCCACATTTGAATCATAGGGTAGGGTGGAGACGTTACGACAAGGTTCACACTCTCCGACATAATACATTTCAAATCTGTCGCGTTACCGAGAACTAATCGATGTCTAGTTCTTTCTCGATCTTGGTCCGTCATTGACCGTCCGCTGATTGACCATCGAAGTTACTTAGATAATGAGAAATGGTCAAATCAAGCTAATCCTTGATTTCTACGATCACTCTCTTCCCTTTGCGATCTACGTCCATCCTAAACCGACGATTCTTATCCTCACGAGGAGCTGTATCGGGTCGTTTAAAACCTTCAGGTAGCGCACCAAGACTCAGCATAGCCTTTGTTGCTTTGTCTAGCATGGCTTGTTGTCTCTTGGATGTGTTGTTCATGGAATAACCCCTATCAATACTAGCGGAACAGCTGGAACTCCGCGTCCTTGCCTGATTAAGTTCAGTAAATCGCGTTCGTAGTATGCAACTCCAGACGACATATTTTTCTCCAATTCCTTCATTGGCACTATTTCGATACCCACATCAATCTCGTCCGCTGTAAAAAAACTCATATGTTTGACGAAGAGATCGTGAGCTACAAAAGCGTACTTACCGAATTGGACTTCAACTGCCACCCTGTCCTTTACAAAATCTGTCTGATTAAATGAAGAAATTGGTTCGTATCCTGCTTCACTAATTTTTTCTCTTTGTATGCTCTCAGATAAAGTATGAATTGATCGCATCAGACTTTCATCTAACGCTAGATAAAAGCTTACTCTTTCGTCTTTCCATCCTCGTCGTTCAAATTCTTTCTTGAATTCTTTATTCATATGGGTTGGAGAGTAGAGAATCTGCCCTTTTCTCCCTCTTTCTTCGGACACTTTTGTTTTACACTTTTCTGCGTCTACCGAATGTATAACGTCCAACACTTCTTCCCAACGCTGCTTCCGTCGAACAAGGAGATACTCTTCACCATTCATGTGAGAGTATTTCGCGGCAACCTTCATCGATCAATGCCCACCGTTCGGTAGTGTTGGATCATATATTGGTTTCCCCATAGGTCGTGTGTTAAGCGTACCGTTCTTCAAGGCAGTGAGACGTTCTTTTGCTATACGGATGTATTCAGGTTGTATATCACAACCGTACGCATTTCGTTTGTGTTTAAACGCAGCCAGTACTGACGTACCAACACCAACATACGGGTCTAAAACAGAGTCGTTCGGTACCGTCATTGACAAAACTAACCTCTCAACTAGTTCTATGGGAAACTGACAAGGATGGATGGTTTTTTCGGGATGGTTGCTCTTTACGTTCGGAATAGACCAAACATCACTGGGATTTTTACCTTTTGGATTACATGAAAGTTCACCAATCTTAGGACCTTTGAAGTATCGTTTATTGGGGTACTTAGGGGGTACTCTAATTGGGTCTAAATTCCACGTGTAGTCGTCATTTTTCGTCCACCAGTTAATTGTTTCGTAGCGACCGGAAAGCCTTTTTGTGCAATGTAATCCATGACCAAAATGCCAGACGATACGATTACGCAAACGTAATTGTTGATCGACAAAGAGAGAATACAGAAGTGTATCTAGCGGTACAATCGAGCCATTCTCGACATAGTTTCCCACCTGCCAACAAATAGATCCTTGCGGATGTAAAAGTCTGACGCACTCTGACACTACCACTTGTTGTTTTTCTAGATATTCGTTGATAGTAAATTTTGATTCGTACTGTTTACCTAAGTTGTAAGGTGGGGAAGTAACAATTAGTTTGAATTGCTCACTCGGCAAAGACCGCATAAACTTGATGTTGTCTTCACACTTTAATACGACAATCACGGGGTCAATCCACTATAGGTAACTTCCTTTCCGCCCATTGAATGAAATAGATCCATCAATTGATCTTGTGATTTACGTTTAATGCTTCCCTCGTTAAACAAATAGAAAAACTCTTTACCAGATGCCAGGCAGTGTTTTCTCGAATATTTTCGATGAGTTGCGTGATATACTCGTCGTAAAACATCCCGGAGTTTCTCAGATGAAACTACGCAAGCTATTCGTTCGACACATGTTGTAGTAGAGAGTTTGACAAGTTTTTGCTTGTGGCTCCCCCCGTCTCGTCCGTTATTGACGGTGTAAGCTTCAACGAATAGAGTAGAACTTCCTTCTTTTTTCAAGAACGTTGGAAGGTGGATGATGACTTGATTGGTCGTGTCGAGGAGTGATGCTACTGCTCCTCTGTCTCGCTGTTTCATACCTAGGACCATCTGTCTGTCAACAAAACTGGGTCCTAAGTTGAGCTTCTTGCTCTCATGTTAGCTGGCTTCCTTGCCTCGTAGGTATGCATGTCTCATCACACGGTGATTCGCATTGTGAGATTTCTTCATTACAACCACAGGCGACTCTAAGGCGATGAAGAATGTACCAAGCAGTATTGTAGGTAACTTTAAGCTCTGCTTTCAGCTGCAAGGCGGTGACTCCGCTGCGAGCCGTCATAAGCAAGTAAGACACATACAGCCACTTTTGGGGTTGCTCTATCTTGTTTCGCTCTAAAGGCGTATCGGTGAATGCGTTGAAATACTCACGACAGAACTTACACCAGAATTGTCCATGAGTTGCCTTCTGCGGAGTTATTTCGTCGTAGTTACCGCAGCGAACACACCTAACGGTGTCACCCCAACGCATACGACCAAAATAATCGATTGTAGTATCCTTCGTAGGATACATTTGCATTAGGTCAATCAACTCCAACTTCCTTACTTTTCGGTTTGTAACCTAATTTCCTTTACAACACTTTAACTAATTGTTAGTATAACAGAAATGGTAGATATATGTCAACGGTCGTGCACTTTTATTTCTGAATTTCTAAACCAAAAACAATATATCTACACTACTTTCACTTTGTCCATCAAGTTGTTCTTGTAAGTTGTGAGTATGTAACTGGTTTACCTTTGTACGTGCAATCTGTCGTAACGGAAATGATCTTGTTAACACAGCAGTCATAAATCAAGTTTTTAGCCGACTATTGATCTTCGGCGACTAACACAATGATTTAGAGACTCTCAGTTCCCTATGGGTTCAGCAAGGTAACTCTAAGTCTTTCAAACGTTGTTACACTTGGTCCCTAGGAATTCATTCAAACTTGTCCGTCGAATTCCATTCAGTAGTGAGGCTTTGTCGTGTCAAGAAATCACACGCGCAAATACTAGTTTTCCATGCTGAAGACCGCAAAGACATTACCACTGATCAACTCAGAATCCACAAGGTCACCTCTATCGAGTGATATCTCCTAATGCGTCTAAGTGACTTTTGGAATGATTGGTTCTACTTCAGTGTAATGGATGATGAATTCGTTCTCTCGAACTTCAACAGAATCGATGAAGCGAAGTTGGAGCCGGGTCTCTTGTCGGGTAACGACTGCGACGTTGTGCTTGGCGTTGAAGTGATTTAGTGGTTTTTCACAGCCTCGCGCGAAGTGCTCATGTTGCTTGACGCGCTGACTGATGTATTGATTCAACACTAGTGCCTTCTCCGTTGAAATTTGCGAGAGGACAAATTTCCCAAGACTATCGTCGATCTCAATCCCAACACTGTTGCGTTCTGAGGCCATAGATGCAAACGTCGTAGTACCAGTCCCAAGGAATGGATCGAGGATGGTATCGCCCTTGACGGAGTACATGTTTATCAAGCGATACGGTAATTCAAAAGGAAAAGGGGCGCCGCGGGATCTATGTCCGGCAAGGCTGAGTTGTTGAGTAGTCCCTGGTAGTTGCCACAGATCATTGAACCAGACATTGCGCTCTTCCCAGAAATAAGCACTTGCCTGACGGTTTGCTTGCTCTACATCGGAACAAAACTGTCTACGACCGTTTTTGCGAAAAATCAAAATCCACTCGTGTTCCAATGTCACATACGCAGACGTCGGCATCATGCCTGACCCCATAAATTTGTTTGGAGCGTTTGTGACTTTACGCCACAGAATACTAGGTAGACATTGATATCCAAGTTTCAGGAATTGCTGTTGGACTCGCTGGTGGTTTGGATAGAGAGAAAAATGGCCGCCTATAGTTCGGGTCGCATCGCCGATATTTATGCAGCAAATACCCCCCGGCACTAGAGTTCGATCTACTTGCTTCCAAACTCTGTCTAGCACCCCATGCATCAGTTCAAACGCTTGGTTACCCTTTCCGTTGGTGAGAGCACGACGAATCCTTTTATTCTGCTGTGAATAGACTTCGTCCCACATTTTGATCATTGGATAAGGAGGCGAGGTAACAACTAGATCGACGCTGTGGTCAGCGATTGAAGAAGCTTTTCGTGCGTCCTCTATCACTAATTTGTGAACCGTACTTCTAATCATTATTTATGGATGAGAATCGTCGCGAACATCAATTTTCAATCTCGCAAAGGCTTGTGTAATATCCTGAGAATATGGGATTAACTAAGTTTCGAACCAGAATCTCAAATATAGTCCACTGGTATAGTACTTGCATACTAGACGTTAGGCTTCGCTGATAATTTGGAACGATTGTAACACACTCCAAACACTTTCAATTGTCAATCCAGAACACAGTTCGAAATTTTTCGAACGTCGACTAATTCGAGGCATTATGTGACCAAATCGAGGTTAAAGGAGTCGTACAAGAGTCTTCAGTTATTCGCGAGATATTCAGTGTTCTGGGCACTTGCACGAAACGAATTTCGCGTTTGTACTAGATTAAGTCGGACGAAATTTATACTGGTCGTCACATTGGTGATTTGCCTGTGGTACTTCGTGATCCTTACGATGTTCCACACGCTGGACTCTGGCGTAGTACCGATGCACGGAGTTCTGAGTCCGCGTTACCTAATGAGCATATTGGGTGATAGTTACCTCGCGCTCTTTTGCGTAGGCGTCCTACTACTCTCGTATGACATTCATTCTCGAGACGAAAACAACAGAATTCTGGAAGTCCTCCAATCTAGACCAATCGGCTATCTTCAAATTTTCGTTGGACGTCTTTGCGGCATCATGGCCGTTATGGGTTTGCCAATGGTGATCTTTCTGCTGGCAGCCGTGATTTATGGGTTCCTATCAGAAGTGTTCGGCATTTCTTTTGGTGAACCTATCGAGCCGTGGAGTGTAGTCTCTTTTCTAGCTTTGGATGTGTTCCCCACATTCTTCGTTTTCGGAAGCTTAGTCTTTTTCCTTGGCTGGGTCATCAAACCAAGATTCGTAGCACTGTTCGTCAGTGCGTTCTGTTTGTACGGTTTGATGTGGGTCAATAGTCGGTTGCCGCTCGAGGTTTTCAAACCGCTACAGACGGTCACTGGAAATGTGGTCTTCCCCTCGGAAATCATTCCAAACGTCGTAGATATGCAAATTGTTCTAAATCGGCTCGCATTGATATTGATGGGAATAGGACTTTTGTACTGGCTATCGGTTCTTTATGCGCGGAACACAGGTTCAAATGTAGCGCAGAGAGCAAAAGGTTTCTATGCGTTCGGCGGTGGTATTCTTCTCATTGCGGGCATGCTGGGCTCAAATTTTTTAGGGATGCAGCAGGTCGCGGGCTGGAAGCGATTTCATGACCAACACTTTGAGCCAGCCTCATTTCCAGACATCCATCATCTGAGCGGCACAGTCGACCTTTACCCTGGCCGAAGTGTGGTGCTGGATCTAAATTTAAAAGTTTCGGTGGCGGAAGAGAATAGTGGAGATTACGTACTATTTTCTCTCAATCCGAACTATCGGGTTAAACAAATTTCAGTTGCAGGAGAGAAGGTCAAAGGACGCAAATTTAACAAGGGATTGTTGAAAATTCCGCGACATTACTTTGAGGGTAGCGAGGTTGAAATGCAACTGCAGGCTACGGGTCGACCGAAGTCCAAGTTCGCGTATTTAGATTCGATTGACAAGGTCTCCAACATTTTTGGCCCGGAGGCGCACCAGCTGCGATATCTAGGTACAAAGAATTACATTTTTGATCCTCGATTTGTGGCCTTGATGCCTGGAATCAAGTGGTACCCAACATCCGGCACAGCAACTAGGGAAGACAGCTGGAGTACACGTCAGAAATACTTTTTTACTGTTGACCTACAAGTATCAGTTCCATCGAAGTGGCTCGTTGCGGGTCCTGCGAAACGAGAACGGTTGGAGAGTAAAGGTCGTTCAGTCTTTCGTTTTCAAACACATAACCCCGTACCACGCATCGCACTTGTCGCATCTCGATTTGAACGAGCTTCACAGCAGGTCGGTGCTGTCGAATTTGAGCTCCTGTATGACAGATCTCACCGACGTAACTTCGAAACACTTACCGTAGCGGACAATCCCGCTCAGCGTCTATGGGTCGAAGGACTCATAGAAGAAGTGTCATCTGCTGGATTGGAATATCCCTACTCGGCTTATTCCCTTGTAGAAGTTCCAGCGGCGTTACGCACGTTCGGTAGTGATAGCAAGCTGAGCTCGGTATTAGGCACGCCGGGAATCTTGATGATGCCAGAAACTTCACTACCGACGATGCATATTGATAGCTTGTTCGATGCAAGTCACTATGAAACGTCCGGACCGATTAATTGGTCCGATAGTGAGTGGGTGATAGATGTGCGACTTAGTCTGAATGCATACTTTGAGTTCGATCAATACATTGGAAATCATCTAGTTCATTTCTACCAATCAGTCTTATCAGATCAGATCAACGCCACGGGTCCAGATGCACTCATGCTTAATCTTGTTCTTGAACAATTGCTGCAGTTGGTGCTAGCGGACCGAGAAATTTCTTTCGATTTTGATAGCGCACTAGATCGGGATGTACTAGACCTAACCCAAATAGACGCAGTCCAGATCGGAAATCTTTTTCGAATTCTCGAATGTTCAAAAGATACCAAATGCTTCTACTATGATCGATCTGAGCAACAGCTAGATTTGCTCAGCGCGCGAGAGCGTCAACTAAATTCCGATTCAGTATTGGACGTAGTTGAAACGATGTCCCTGTTTGATTTTGAGTCAAGCAAGATTTCTACGGTGAAACAAAGAGCACTCCGAATACGGTCTCTCGCTGTTAGTAAAGTATTAGTGGATGTTTTGGGAACTGATGCAATCAGTGCGATCCTCGCTGAGCTACTGCAGCGATTTCGAGGACAAAACCTCACCTATAACGACTTTGTATCAGTTGCGCAATCACGAGGCATTGACTTTGAATCACGCCTTGACGACATGATCCATTCAACCGGTCTACCCGGTTTTATCGCATCGGACGCGGCTCAACATCGAGTCCAAACCGAAAACTCGGAACAATCTGCCTTTCAGACCACTTTCACGCTACAAAATGGGGAACCCGTGTCTGGATATTGTTTAGTCACTCCAATCGACCATTTCAACCATCGAGCCCACAAACACCTAATTGAGAAATCTCCCATATTTGTTGACCGAAATCAAGCTTTTGAAGTAGTGGTACAAAGTGAGTCGCCACTGCACTGCATTGAGATCAAACCCTATCTGTCGCTCAATCGTACCAGGTTTCAAATTGTCGTCCCTATGGTTCAAGATTTGTCCGACGAAGAACAAGAACGTGCGAGATTTAGTCGTGGGGCAATAGAGATCACTTCTGTACGCGAGATCGAAAATAAGCAGGCTGACGATACCCCTTTCATAGTCATCGACGACTTAGAAGCGGGCTTTTCAGTGGTCGATAAATCCAACCGCTTCAAGGTCCAACCGATAGTGCATTTCGCACGGAGTTTCTTAGGAGTATCGGACAGTGACATGATTAGGGGGCTGCCAGCGTTTCGGTTTGAAGAGGTAGCCGTACCAAAGGACACCTGGGAACGGAAGACACAGCCTACGGCGTATGGAAGGTATTGGAAGACGTACGCAGTGAATCGGACTGGAGGCGGACAAACATTTGCCAAATTTGCTGCGGTATTGCCTGCGCAAGGATCTTGGCGTCTGGAGTACTTTTTACCAGAAAGGTATCTTACTCGAGCGCGACAGTACGCTAAGTATTTTAGCATAGAGACTAGCACGTTATGGCAGGGAGTCGCGCAAATTGACGTCCATGTAGATGAAACTGTCAGAACCGAGTTGCTGGATACCAAGAATCTTGAAACTGGCTGGTACGTGATTGGAAGCTACAACATCGAAGATCCTGAAGTAGAGGTTTGGATCTCAAACCCTGAAGGCGGAGTCGTATTCGCGGACGCTATTCGGTGGAGTCCCGCAGAGAGCAACGAGTAAGTTCTACCTGAAGAAACCAAATTGGAAGCTGACTGACACGTGAATCACTGAAGCACGCTGTGTGGGTTTTAGAGAAGGGTTCTCAATATGTTTCATTGAGAGTTCGGCAAACAGAGCGGTGGGTGTCAGTCAAAGAATACGTGCAAGCAGTATTTCAAGGGTAAGTTATCCACTCAAGGCCTAGACCAAGCCTTAAAACTTCACTCTACTGAATTATCCCAGTAACTCTTGAGTTGAAATCAAAAAGACATGTTCCGATCCTTAATACCTACTAGTTGGTACTGAGTCGAGATATGTGCCACATCGGTTATTTACATCCCGTTTCACTGACTGTGAAGCTAGCGATGGTTTTCACAACACTTTGGATGTTTCCGTCGAATCACATGACGGGCACCTCTGAATTGAAACTATTACCCGAACCAACTAAGATGGTGTCAAAAGAACATCTGGAGCGATTGAAGAGCACCATACTGATCAATAGCGATTCAGTGTATGAACGTTTGAACCTAGTATCTGCTCAAAAACCGCGTCACCGAACAAAGGAATTTATCACCTTAGACCCATATAACCCGCAGTATAAACAGTCTTTCGAAAACTTAAACGAGCTCAAATATCCAATTCCGGACACCGGGGAGCTGTATGAACTGAATGAGAAAAAGGGCAAGTTCGTATTTCGAGGACAGGAGTCGGTGGCGAGATGGTTCAGTACAGTAGAAACCAATATGGATGTGTGTGCGCTTAAGTTTGAAGACAGCTCATTGATTGAGTATCAGTTAGAGACGTTCTCTAGTCGGAGCGAAGCACTTGCAGCAGATTATTTAGTTACCCACGTCGGTCACTGTGGGACTTGTTCGTCGCTGAGCAATCTAGCTATTTACCTTGAACATCGTGATCTCACAACCGTAGCCAGAGTGTGTGGACGCAAACGGAACGCGAAGAAGATCAAAACTTGCTTAATGAAAAGTGTAGGTTTCGATGAGCCTTGTGCCGAAACTTGAACCTACAACATTCTCCATACATCCGATTACTGCAAATCAATCTGCATCAAGCACTACGGTTTCTGGAATGTACTTCGCGACAAAATGGATAAGCCTCATACCGATGAGCAGGGGGATCTAAATCCGTGTTTACGATGCGATGAAAATTCATCTGGACCTGGATTTCAATATGTAGCTGGCCGGACTATAAGAAATTCCGGAATCGTTTCAGCCATTTTCCGCGAACCAGAAGAAATCTACTCGGTAGATCATACAAGGTACTTTTAAAAGAACGATAGCGTCAAACTCTTCCAAGTTTTGAGCGCATTTCGAGGATACAATTTAGACATTCCTTTGAGTTCGTTAACAAGATGACATCCCATCAAAAAGGAAGAGCGCTAAACATAGTAGTTTTAGCAATCGTGTTCGTTGCTGGCGCAGGCGTATCGGCGGCTCTCTTCTATGGTCTTTCATTTATTGACGGAACCAATGATAAAGTGGGGAACACTGTGTCAAGTGATGGAGTTTCACCGAGCGAACAGGACACTTCCGTGGGCGAGTTTGAACACGCGGAAACGCAGCCAACACAACTTAATCAAAGTCAGCCTCTCAAGCTTGAGGAAATCGTTCAATTAGGCGGGCCGCAGGCAAGAAACACATCTCTACATAGTGTTTTAGCGCAAGCCGATGAAGATCAGGTGCTTGATATGCTCGAAACTTCCAAACACCTAGACCCTCCCACGCGCGTACAGACGCAAGTGATTATTCTTCAACGTCTAGCGCGAATCAATCCTCGGAGCGCATTTGCACAGGCAAAGCAATTCGATCGACCGCGTGTTCTCCAGCTGCTAACCGGGTTGTTCAGAGAATGGTCTCAATTTGATCTGGACGAAGCAGTCGCCCAGGCTGCAACCCTAACTGGCGACAGGAAATTGGCCGCTTTGGAAGGTGTTCTGAAGGAACGTAGCGATCTTACCGATAGTGCACGTCGCGAAATCGCGAGTCAACTCAACGACGAACAATATGCCATCAGTTTGATCACTCAAGAGACAATCAATCAATCGACGAGCCGGAAAGAGTTTGGAATGAATCAGTTTTAGAAGCAAAGCACGATCCGAAGCTTGCTGAGATGCTCAAAGAGATTGCACTGAATTGGGTCGAAAAAGATGGTTTGGAAGCAATGGATCACATCATCGAGTCTCTTGACAATTCTCTCACCAGATCATTGATTTCAACTGCCGTGCTACGTAAAGCCGCACGCACAGACCCCAGTACAGCATTGGATTATGCGATGACATTGCAATATGACCCATTTCATGAGACTAAGTACGCGGTAGTTGATGAGTGGGCGGAGTCCGATCCTCAAAGTGCTTTTGACTCAATATCTTCGATGGAACCAACGGGTCGAAAAGGAATATTGATGGACCGATTAGTACAGACATGGGGCAGCTACCATCCGTATGAACTATTCGAGGTTCTAGAGTCTCTACCGAACGAGTTCGTTAGCAAGGCGGTGTATTGGGTCATGTCTGTGCTAGCTTCAGGTCACGTTGAAGACGCTACGAAGATCGTTACGGCCATAGAAGACGATTCATTGAAAATTAGTGCTACTCAGAGGGTCGTACAACTTTGGTCTATCAGTGATACTGAAGCTGCACTCGATTGGGTTCTCAATGAACCGGGACTGGAGTCTCAAAGGTCCCGATTGCTCACCTATCTATTGGTTCGTTATGTAGAGGATGACGCGGGACGCGCTATGGACCTAGCACTTGAACAACCTTTGGAAGTGGGCGAATTCGGCCCGGAAGTTTGGGTTGTGGCTCAGCTCGCGAGTATTAGTGGTAACCTCGACACCGTCTTGGAATACCTTCCTAAGGTTCGAGACGGCGTTTCAAAGACGGAAGCGTATCGTTTTGTTGGACTTGAACTAGTCCACAGACACCAGACAGACAAAGCTATGAATTTGGTGCAGCAAATTCCTGAGGAGGGGAAATCAAGATACCTATCGCAGATATTTGGCAGTTGGGCTGTTTCCAGACCAATTGAACTACTCGAATCACTCGACCAATTGCCATCATCAGACTATGCATCTTTAGCGGCTCTAGCACTTTTGCAAAGCGATCCACAGGGTGAATTTTTAAGCTCAAATCAGATTGAAACCGTGAAGACTTTTCTTACTGAAGAAGATGCGAAGCGACTCGATGAATGAAAAAACGATTGATTACTTCAGGGGTCCTCTTGATCGAATGTCAACGTTCGACTCGCTCACTCGGAGTGTAACTGTGTGGATAAAGAGGCAACCTGGTTGAACGGGTCATGGTGTATTCCCTAAAGATTTCATCAGATTGTTTCGAATGGGACCACAGTTTGCTAACGATCATCTGTTCACTACGGAGATTCTGTGCTCATTTCATCGATGAAGACTAAATATGGAAGCTCCATCACATCTAGTATTTAAATGAAATCCACTTCAAAAAGAAAGGCTCTGAATTTCATTGTCCTAGCGATCGTGTTCGGGGCTGGAGTGGGCGCATCGGCATTCATCTTCTATGCGCTCTCGTTATCAGAAAGGGTAGATAAATACGCAGACGTTGCTACAAACGAGGTCACCAGCCAACCAATAAATACGGACGCAGATGCCAGCAATTTGGATGAGTTTCCAGCCAACAATAATCAAGCGCAATTTAGCAATCTCGACGACATCGAGAAACTAACCGGACCCTTTGAACGAAACATGGCCTTGCTCAGTGTATTAATGCAGACGGAAGAAGATCAATTGCTGTTCACGCTGGAACAAACGAAACAACTACTCCGCACGACGCGAGTGCAAACACATGCAGCTATTCTTCAAAGACTTGTGAGTTTTAATCCGTCAAGGGCTTTGTCAGAGGCTTTGCAATTCCATCCTCCTCGTTCATACCACTTACTAACAGCACTCTTTAGTGAATGGGCACAAGTCAATCTGAAGGATGCGATTTCACATGCAACAACCCTTGATGACGACCGAAAACGCGCTGCGTTGGTAGGTATCTTGCAGGAACGCACTGATCTCCCAATTTCTGAACGTCGCGAGATCGCGGTACAACTAGGTAACGAGCAGATCGCGATCAACTCAATCTATATGGAGAAATTAAGCGAGTCGATAGACGCCCCCGGACAATTGTGGAACGAAATCGTCGAAGAAGCTCAGAACGATGCAGAGCAGATCGAATTCCTCATTCAGATTGCTCAGATTTGGGTCGAGAAGAACGGCTTAGACGTGTTAGATCAAATATTCATGTCGCTTGACAGTTCTCGATTGCAGACTAGGGTCTTGAACGAGGTGTTGCGTGAAGTTGCGCAGAGAGATCCAAAAGGCGCATTGCAGTATACACTTCAATCTGACCGAATTCCTTATATCGAATTGAAACGGACTGTAGTAGCGGAATGGGCAAAGTCTGAACCGAAAAGTGCACTTGCTGCAATATCCTCAATCACGCAACCTGGATGGCGTCGATCATTGACAGAGCAGTTAGTCAAGTCATGGGCTACCAACCAGCCTCTTGAGATTCTAGCAAATTTGGAATCAGTTCCAGAAGGGTTCATTGAACTAGGGGTAGAAACAGCCATATCTCATATGACTGAGAACTCTCCGCAAGAGGCAGCCTCTATCGTATCCAGCATCAAAGAATGGGGAAGGGCATACAGGAAAGTTGACGCCGCCCGAACTGTCATTCGTCACTGGCTAGCAAGAGATATTGATGCTACACTAGATTGGGTTTTGAATGACCCCGGTCTGGTAGCTCAAAGATCTTCACTCCGCACCTATGTTTCGTTTTCGCTTGTAGCCCACGACCCAGAGCGTGCGATGCGGTTTGCACTCCGACAGCCTTTAGGAGAGAATGAAACAGGTCCAGAGGCTTCGGTTATCCTAGAACTGGCTCGGAAAGATATAGACAAAGCACTTGAGTATATGTCTCAGGTTCGAGATGGGCCAACAAAGACTAAAGCATATAGCCGTTTGGTCAATGAATTAGTAAGAAACGGTCAAACAGACAGAGCGCTAACGCTGGAGCCTCAAGTTCCAGAGTACGCGAGAGACACATACATTTCGTACTTAGTTGGAGGTTGGCTTTCTAACGATCCAATGGGGTTGTTTGAATCTCTCGACCAACTACCGTCAGCAGATATGGCATCGAAAGCTGCGTTGTACCTTTTGATTAAGAATCGTCGGGGTGAATATCTGACGCCCAAACAAAATGAAATAGTAACAGATTTCCTCAATGACGAAGACACAAAAGAACTCGAACGTTCTAAGATGCGAGCTTTGCCCCGAGTAGTCTATTAGCCCTGATATAGAAGCGCGTGTGACTTGAAACTGTGTGGCTCGGGCCCGGCGTTAAAGCTCACTTTTGGACCCTTATTGACTACATAGAGACGTACTCGCGTATTCCGTATTGTGGGATCGAATCGCGTCGCAAAATTGCGTAGCACATCTTTAAAGCGTGCTTCCTAGGAAATCAGTGGGATGTAGTCCCTAATTCAAGCTAATTGAGTGAGGAACAAGCAGACTAGTCTGCGGTGGTAGCATTGGAATATGTTTGCTAGTCTTGCGCTTTCGCCAAGATAGATTTCTTTCTGTGGTGGTAGTAAATCACTTGCAGAACAACGCATACGAACAAAATTCCACATATCAATCCACACCATACCCAAGGCACGGAAAAACCAGTTTTGAGTGCGAGAATCAAACCGATGCTCGCGAGGACTTGCGCGCCAATTACTCTGCGTACAAGCGTCAAGTTTGAGTAAACCTGGAGTTGCTCGATCATACTGTGATTTTCGCGACTAACTTTTACCATGGATTCTCCTAAGTGCCATTGAATCGATTGTAGATTGTGGTGATGGTGGTGCGTTCTAAGTGTACACACTCGGTTGCGCGCCCGTTTGCGAATCAAGCTAGGTCAGTGTAAATAGTAGTGAATCCTATCCAGTGCTTGTTGAACTATTCTTTGAGTCTTGGAATCTGTTAGGTGATCAACGTAAGCGAGAATGTTGGACATTGTGATCGAAAGAAGTTTTTTTAGCTCCTCCGAAGGGTTCCGACTATCAAAAGTCTCGTCAGTCAATTTCGGTAGTCGAAGGAGCACGTTTTGCATTCGCGTGTTTGTCTGCTCGATTGATTCGATAGCATTGAACAATACATGATATGTACCAATATGTGCCTAGGTTGTAAAGCCGTCCAACTTGATGAGTTCTTCGATGATGGGATCTTCGGGGCACACTTGCTCAATCTGTTCGCATAAAGCTTTCACATTGTGGATTTGTTTGTAGTTAATTCCTCTTGTACTCATTAATCCCTTTACAAGGAACTCGGCAGCGTCCGCGGAGTGTTTGGTTGAGGCGTTATGGTGCTTGAGCCCGTTTTCCCGTACAAAGTTTGAATAACTGAGAAAACCGTGTACTTCACCTAGTACATTGCTTAAAAACAATTCCGCAGAGGGATAGTTAGGTTTCAATTTCTTTTCACTCCTCGGTTTTATTGGCGTTCCAAATAAAGCTACTCCCTGTTCAACTACAGCAGACAATACACTGCCACCGTACTGAGACTCAGACTCAATTTGAGCTACAGACTCACACAGCGCATGAATTGGAGCATCGTCATAGTCTTGAGGTAGGTTGCGACAAATTGCGTCCTCGTCTGGATTGTCGGAACTTGTAAGAATGACAATATCCCAATCACTGTATTGTTCTGCTAAGTTCTTCGCGCGCGACCCATAGAGTGCCAACCCTATAACATCGGAGGGTCTATTGTCCCACCAACTCTGGAGTAAAGACCGAATCGGTAACAGGTGGTTGTGGCGAGTTGAGTCAAATGCTTGCATGAGCACGCTACGAATTCAATTTACTTGAGATTTGAATCAATTTTCTTTAACGATCTTTGAAACTCTTGCTTCAACGAAGGATCTTGTAGCTCACGAGTGCTTTCTTGGAGTATGACTAGAACATCCAAGATTTCTGCGTGAATATCTTCGTCAAGCTCACCATCTTCGAAACACTCTGCTACCAAAACTGGGAGAAGTGAGAGCACTCTACACACTCTTTCTGTAGTTTTGGTCAGAGCTTCTAAGGGCCGGCGAATCGATTGATACGGACCTTTGTGGGCTTGGGTCGTAAATCCATCCAATTTGCGTAATTCTTTTACGATTAAGTCTTTTGGCCGCTCTTGTTCGAGTTGGTCGCATAAGCCAGCTACATCGTGTATGAATCGATAGTTGACTCCACGTATGCTTAGAAATCCCTTAACTAGATGTTCGGCCGCATTCGCTGAGTACGCTGTAGCATGATTGTTGTGAGTTTTTCGTTTTGAATAACGTACATTAGCTCCGAGTAAGAACGCAGCTAATGCTTCTAGAGTTGCAACGATTGATGTTGCCGCAGCAATGTAGCTGGGTTTCAGATCGAAGTCCTCTGTCGTGGGGATCGGATCTCCGAAAAGCGTGATGCCCTGATGAACGATTGCTGACAATACATTCCCCCCATACTCTGCTTCCGCACGCACCGTATCGATAGATTCGCAAAGCGCATGAATGGGGGCGTTCTCGCAGGCGCGAGGAAGCTCACGACAAATCACTTGTGGATCAAAAATTTCCGTTTGGGTAAGAATTGCAATATCCCAATCACTGTGGTGTTCGGCACAGTTCTTTGCCCGCGACCCGTAGAGTGTGAGCCCAACAACTTCTGATGGTCTGCTGTCCCACCAACGTTGGAGTAACGTATGTATTGGTGCGAGATGACTATGACGTGTGGAATCAAAGGTGTGCATAAGTTCTCATGAACGATGGTTTAGTTGAAACGGGAACGAATTTCGTCCAATGAGGTTTGCAACCGTTGTTTGAGATTCGGATCTACTAGGTTCGTTGTACTCTCTTGTAAAGCAGACAATTTACCATTCATGATGGCATACATTTCCTTTGAAGTTTCAGGTTCTGAGAATATTTCTGAAGCAAGCATCGGTAGGAGGTCAACGACGCGGAGTACTCTTTCGGTCGTTCTTTTGAGTGACTCCATTGGGATGACCAGGGAACGATACGGTCCTTTGTGTCCTTTTGTAGTGAAGCCATCTAACTTGCGAAGCTTGCTAACCAGCGGGTCGTTTGGAAATTCAGCTGCAAATTGCTTACAGAGCTCTTTTACGTTGTGGGTGTGGAGGAAGTTGATTCCTCGGGCACTCATGAACGATTTCACAACATATTCTGCTGCATTCGCCGAACAAGTAGTAGCCGTATTATCGAAGGACTTTTTCTCTCGAAAACGAACATTAGCTTCAACAAGAAAAAGTAATAGTGCGTCCATAGCTGAACCAAATAGTGATTGTGCATGCGTAAAACTGGGGTGTTTAATAGTATCCTCCTCAAATGGTACAACCGCCCCAAACAGTGAAACGCCTTGCTCAGCAATCGCGGACATGAGACTGCCTCCATATTTAGCTTCAGACTTCACATACTCTATGGACTCACAAAGCGCATGGATTGGAGCATCGGCATAGTCTCTAGGTAAGTCACGACAAATTGCGTCCTCATCCGGATTTTCGGAACTAGTGAAAATGACAATGTCCCAATCACTGTATTGTTCTGCACAGTTCTTCGCGCGCGATCCATACAGTGCCAACCCTATCACGTCGGACGGTCTATTGTCCCACCAAGGTTTTAAGCACTCCCTGAAAGGCAGTAAGTCGGTGTGCGATTTTGGGTCAAAAGCGAACATTGTTTAATAGCAATAATAATATGTTTATTTTAACAGTATTTTGCAAAAAATCACGACAGATTCGCACCAGGTTGGTTTAAGAAATGGATGAATTCACAGCGAGGCTAGCGTGTATAATTTTTGTAAACGCCTACCTTCCATTCTGCCATCGAAAAGTCGCATTGACAATCCCGTTATCCAACTATTCAGCAGCCGCTGAAAACCCAATCCTTTGCGACTTAAACCAAGAACAACTGAAAGCGGTTACTGCACCGATCTCTAATTTGCTGGTGCTTGCTGGTGCTGGCTCCGGAAAGACGCGTGTACTCGTACATAGATTGGCGTGGTTAATTGATCACTACCACGTAAACCCACACGAAATACTGGCGATGACATTCACCAACAAAGCAGCGGCTGAAATGAAGCGCCGTACCGCGAAATTGCTCAATGTCTCCGTAAAGTCGATGTGGATTGGGACCTTCCATTCCATGGCATATCGACTATTGCGGCAGCATCACCGTGAAGCTGGACTACCAGAGAACTTTGAAATTCTCGACGCTGATGATCAGATTCGTATGGTCAGAAGAATCATACGCCAGATGGAACTCACGGAACACACCAACGATGCTCGAGAGATGGCACAGTACATCAATCGCTGGAAAGACGACGGGTTGCGTCCGCAGGATCTAGAAAACACGATTCATGCGCGTAAACGAACCCCCTATCAAATTTACATCAAATACCAAGAAATTTGTGAAAAACACGGACTCGTAGACTTTGGCGACCTCTTGTTGCGTTCGCACGAGTTATGGCTCAATCACAAAGACATATTGGAGCAGTATCGATCTCGATTTCGACACATCTTGATCGATGAGTTTCAAGACACTAATCTCATACAGTATGCATGGCTCACGATGGTCGCTGGAACCCAGAATAGGGTTATGGTCGTGGGCGATGACGACCAGTCCATTTACGGCTGGCGAGGTGCGCAGATCACGAACATCCGACGGTTTGCGAGCGAATACCCTAATGTACAGACTATCAAATTGGAGCAAAACTATCGTTCCACTCAAGTTATCTTGAATGCGGCTAACGCCGTGATAAAGAACAATCCTTCCAGACTTGGAAAGACGTTGTGGACACAAGCAGACGAAGGGGAAAAGATTACGGGTTTCAAAGCTGCGAACGGGTTTGACGAAGCCGACTTCGTTGCACAAACGTGTGAACATCTCCTTGAGACTAAAGGTTTCTCACCAAATCAAGTCGCAGTGTTGTACCGCAACAACTCTCAGTCGCGAATAATCGAACAGATATTTAATCAGCGAGCTATGCCGTTCATCATTCATGGCGGTACTCGTTTTTACGATCGTTTGGAGGTGCGAAATGCGCTTGCCTATATGCGATTGATTCAAAATCCGCATGCAAACGCGGCATTTGAGCGTGTCGTCAATGTACCGTCTCGAGGTATTGGGTCTCGAACCTTAGAGACGATTCGCACAACTGCCACTCAGAACAACATATCCAACTGGGACGCGGCAAAACATACACTTGAGAACAATCTCTTGCCGACGCGCGCCGACCGAGCAGTAAAGACATTCGTCGCATTGATTGAAAAACTCTCCAAGCAAAGTCAGGGTAAATCATTAGCTGACGTGGCGAACGTCGCGGTTCGGGCATCTGGTCTGTATAAGTTTCATGAATCTGAAAGTGGTGAACTCGCGCGAATGCGAACGGAAAACTTGGATGAACTCCTCATTGCGTGTGCGCAATTCGCAATTTTCGATACGGACATCGAACAAGAGGAAGTCGACTCAGACTCCGTCCTGCGAGACTTCTTAGATCGCGCTACCCTTGATGCCGGTGACCATCGAAACGACGATAACGACGCGATCAATTTAATGACTTTGCATTCTGCTAAAGGGTTGGAATTTCCAGTGGTCTTCGTAACCGGTTTAGAGGAAGACTTATTCCCGCATTACTTGGTGAAAAACGATCCCGACCGCGAGGAAGAGGAAAGAAGGTTAGCCTATGTCGGAATCACGCGTGCGATGCAACGACTGTACGTCACCTTCGCAGACACACGGGCGACGAGTTTCCAACAACGCGAGACCAAACGCACGCCGTCGCGGTATCTCCGTGAAATACCCGCGCAATATCTATCTTGGGTAGGCGACAATCCCTATGAAAAGGAACGCCCATTATCGTGCGATGACTTGTATGTCCGGTCCCCGATTTATTTGAACAACACTGCACAGTATTACGGAAATTCTCGCATCACTCACAAGAAGCTCGGACCAGGAAGGGTGCTGAATACGCGAGGAGAGTCTGATTCCAAGCAGGTAGAGATTGAATTTAGCGACGGATCACGTAAATGGTTTCTCGCAAGCTCACCATTTTTGGTCCAAGAGTAACTCTGCTCCTTCCCATTTCGTTATCGATAACGCGCTACCTACGAAATCGTATTGGTAGACGACTTGCGGATATTTACACATCATAGGAGGTAATTACGGTGAACACAGACACCAATAAAAATTCGATGCGTACCACGCGCGCCGCTATGCTCGCGATCGTACTCTCGGTGTTTTTTTGTGTAATTGGGGTGGCTATCGGTTACGCGCTTGGTGGTCAGACATCAGAAACTACTTCAGCTGACGAAAGTCCATCTACTGCTATTTCAGAGGAAGTCCTTGAATGGAAGATGGTTACGAGTTGGCCCAAGAATTTACCCGCAATTGGAGTCGCACCCGAGCGATTCGCGGAATTGGTAGATACCATGTCCAATGGCCGATTGAAGATTAAGGTCTACGGAGCAAACGAGTATGTTGACGCAGACCAAGTGTTTGATGCAGTGTCAAACGGCTCAGCTCAAATGGGCCACGGCGCGGCATACTATTGGGTGGGTAAGGCACCAGCGGCCGTGCTGTTCACTACGATTCCGTTCGGTATGACAGCACAGGAAATGAATGCTTGGATTGCTTATGGTGGTGGATTGGAGTTGTGGCGTGAACTCTACGAACCCTTTGACGTAATCCCAATGGCATGCGGGAACTCTGGAGTACAGATGGGTGGTTGGTTCAACTCCGAAATCAACACGCTAGACGATCTCAAGGGACTCGTTATGCGTATTCCTGGTTTGGCGGGCGAAGTTATGCAACGAGCCGGTGCGGCTCCAACAACCATGCCAGCATCCGAACTCTATACTGCCTTACAAAGTGGCACTATAGATGCTACCGAATGGGTAGGTCCATATAACGATTTAGCGTTAGGACTACACGATATCGCTAAATACTACTACTATCCCGGTTGGCACGAACCAGGTGCGACGATTGAGCTCATAGTTAACGAACAAGCGTTCGAAGAATTACCTTCCGACTTACAGAAGATCGTAGAAGTAGCGTCGCGTGCAATCAATCAGGATATGCTTGACGAATTTATGGCTCGCAACAACGCAGCGCTAAAGACTTTGGTGGAAGAGCACAATGTTGAATTGCGACGCTTACCGGATGAAGTGTTACTTAAGCTGAAGGAAATCTCCGAGGAAGTGATGGATGAACTAGCTAATAGAGATCCTTTGACCAAACGGATAGTCACTTCCTATCGTGAGTTTCAGACCGAAGTCAGTCAATGGACCGCAATTGCTGAAGAGGCGTACTTTCATGCGCGGGACCTATAACGTGATTGCATTGATCAATTCCGCTAATTTTTTCTAGTGCCACTTTAGCGCAAGCTAGGCAACCAAGTAGCGAGCTGAGGTACGAACGCAAGCAACAGTAGCACTAGGAGTTGCAGTGCGACAAAGGGAATCACACCACGGTAAATATCAACCGTTTGAATACTGGCTGGCGCGACCCCGCGAAGGTAAAACAAGGTGAATCCAAACGGTGGCGTCAAGAACGAAGTTTGTAGGTTCACGGCAATCATTACCCCTAGCCAAACCGGATCAATCCCCGTTGCCAATAATGCGGGACCGACTATTGGGATTACTACATAAGTTATCTCGATGAAGTCCAGCACGAAGCCAAGGAAAAATATTGTTACCATCACAATCAGCATAGCGGTCAAAGCACCACCGGGAAGATTGTTAAAGAACTGCGTGATTAACTCGTCCCCCCCATAACCACGAAAAACTAGTGCGAAGAAAGATGCACCGATGAGAATGAAGAAAACCATCGAAGTGGTTTTGAGTGTCGAAAGTGCTATCTCTTGTAAGACCCTCACGTTTACGGTCCTGTACGCGACAGCGAGAATCAAAGCACCAACTGCACCCACACCTGAAGCTTCAGTAGGGGTTGCAAGTCCCAAGAGTATTGATCCCAATACTGCGATGATCAACAAGATTGGAGGCAGTAAACTCAGTAACGATCTTACGCTGAGCGGAGCTGACGATTTCGTGTTAGCGGGAGCTTGATGTGGGTGTATCAACGACTTCAGTACTACATATCCGGCGTAAAGCAACACCAGGATCATTCCAGGGAGTAGCGCGCCTGCAAACAGGTCGCCGACGGAGACTGTTTTAGGCGAAAAAATTCCCTGCTGTAACTGCGCTTGCTGGTACGCATTGGTCAGCACGTCGCCGATTAAGACGAGTGCAATTGACGGTGGAATAATTTGTCCGAGAGTTCCTGTAGCCGCGATAGTGCCGGTTGCCAGACCGTGGTTATACCCTTGCTGAATCATCAACGGCAGCGCCAGTAAGGCCAATGTAACCACGGTTGCTCCAACGATTCCGGTACTTGCAGCCATTAACATGCCCACGAGCACAACCGCTAACCCTAGTCCGCCGGGAAGATTTCCAACCAGTCGCGACATCGTCTGAAGAAGATCGCGCGCGATGTTGGTCTTTTCCAGTATGACGCCCATCAAGATGAACAACGGAACCGCGATCAACACTTCATTCGTCATGGTTCCAAACATTCGATTGGGTAAGAAACCTAGATCCCCAGGTAGGAACACCCCGAACGCAATCCCACCAAAAGCAAAGAGCAAGGACACTCCGGCTAGCACCAAGGCGACAGGATATCCCGAAAGTAAGAACGCGAACACGACGACGAACATCACGAGAGGGATCAGTTCCACACTAACTACCCCTGATCTCTTTGAAGTATCGGCGGAGGTCGAGCAGAGATTGCAGAACCAAGAGCAATGCTGATACAGGAATTACCGTCTTCAGCAAGTAAACAGCTGGAATACCTCGGACTTCTGCGGAACTTTCCAATATTCGCCACGAATCTATGACATAGTCGATGCTTCCGATGCCGATCGTACAGGCTACGGGTATCAAGAAGACGAGGTGTCCTAGAATATTGATGAGAGCTCGTTTCTCGTCGTCTAAGCGGCTGTAGAGCAAGTCTACTCGTACATGAGCGTCATGTTTCAGAGTGTATGAGAGCCCAAACATGAACACAAGCGCATGCATGTAGGCGACGAGTTCCTGAGGGAATACCGTACCTATTTCGAAGACGTATCGCATTATGACTACTAGTACGGTGAGACCAGCCATCGCATACACTAACCACGATACGCATCGACCAAGAAACTCCAACGACTTCTCCATCAGTTGACGGCTAGCACGTTAGACTATTAGAAGTGGATATTGGGAGGATACTCGGAAACTACACCAAGGAAGAGCACGAAACCTACCCACGCGTTATTTTTAAAAGCGAGGAAAATTTTCTCTCTATCTCGACCGAAAATCAAAATCCACTGATATACAAAGAGTCCGCTTGCTATTAAGACCCCGACCCAATAAAGCCATCGAAATCCCGCGACCTGCCCAATTAGAACCGCGATCATCACTACAGCGATATCCAGTACAACTACGGCCAATATGTCGAACTTTCCAAAAAAGATTGCGGAGGATTTCAATCCGAGCTTTAGGTCGTCGTCACGGTCGACCATTGCGTATTGAGTGTCATACGCAACAATCCACAATACACTCAATAAAAATAGCAACCAGACTTCAGCGGTAACATGGTTGACGACGGCAGTGCTTGCCATGAGGATACCCCAACTAAACACGAAACCGAGTACTACTTGAGGTACCGGGAAGACGCGTTTCATCAGAGGATAAGCACATGCAAGTGGTATAGCAAGTAGGGCTAGAAACTTCGTCAGATCATTGAGAAAGAGTATGAGTAAGCCGCCTAAAGCAATCAAAACTGCCATGCAGATCAACGCTTGAATTACGGTTAATCGGCCGTCGGCTAGCGGGCGTTTTTTGGTCCTAGCAACGTGTTGATCAAACTCGCGATCCAAGATATCGTTCATAACGCAGCCCATCGCACGCGCGATGAAAGTACCGACGATGAAAAGTGCGCACATCTGTAGATTCGGAAAGTCATGGGAAGCGAGCCACAACGCGGTTAAGGTCGGCCACAGTAGTAAAAATGTACCGATGGGTCGATCAAAACGCATGAGTTCCCAATACGCTCGGAACGGTTCATTCACTTGTTCATTTCTCAATAGAAGCGCACCTTCAAGTGTATCATTTTGTGCACTTTAGCAAATAACGTTCAAGTTCAATCACTAGTTCATGCGAAAATGGCAATGCATAGTATGCGGGTGGATTTATGACGAAGCCCTCGGATTTGAGGAAGAAGGAATTCTTCCCGGTACTTCCTGGACGGACGTGCCGAGCGAGTTTTGTTGTCCTGAATGTGGCGTGGGCAAGGAAGATTTTGAAATGATTGAGGTTTGAAAGAAAGTCATACGGACGCGTAATCACTCTCGAGAGGGGACCAAGTATCGATTATCTCGCCCGCTAATTCAGGACTTTTCGATATCAGCTGAGACCCAACTTTATTAACTTCTTCGATCAGATCGCGGTCATCAGCTAGACTAGCCACTCTAAAGTTTTCGGTTCCTGATTGTTTGGTGCCGAAGACTTCTCCCCAGCCACGTAATTGCAGGTCTAAGTCTGCGAGTTTGAAACCATCTTGGCTCTCACGTAGTTGTACCAACCGTTGACGCTGAGTGTCTGACAGGGGGAAAGAGTAATTTAGCATACAGTAGCTAGCCATCGGGCCGCGCCCAACCCGGCCACGTAATTGATGCAGTTGGGCAAGCCCCATGTTGCTCGCATTGTCGATTACTATTAGAGTGGCGTTGGGTACATCTACCCCCACTTCAATAACTGTTGTTGCGACGAGTACATCGACATTTCCGTCTCGAAAATCACTCATTGCTGAATGTTTTTCTTGTGCTTTCTTCTGACCGTGAACATGGCCGACACGGACATCGGGTATTTTTTGCGCGAGTTCTTTTAGCACATCTTCAGTCCCAATGAGCTCTTGTTCGTCATTATCGCTCTCTGCAATAGCGGCACACACCCAATATGCTTGTTGACCTCGCTCGACATGTCTGCGAACTGCTTCGATTACTTCTGCACGATGCTTCTCACTATGCAACGTGGTTGTAATGGACTGACGTCCGGGTGGTAATTCCGTGATCCGCGAAACATCCATGTCAGCAAACAAGTACAGGGCTAACGTACGCGGAATGGGCGTCGCGGTCATGATGAGTTGATGTGGTAAGTTCCCCTTATCACGTAATAACATGCGTTGATGGACGCCAAACCGTTGTTGTTCGTCAATGATTGTGAGACCTAAACACTTGAAGTGGATCGAATCTTGAAATAATGCATGAGTTCCGACGACAACAAGATCATCGCCTGAGGTGATAGCTTTCTGTCGAGCGCGGCGCGTTGGCGCGGGCATTCGACCCGTGACCAATCCAACTCTGATTCCTAAAGGATCCAACCACTCCGATAGAGTCTGGTAGTGTTGTTCCGCAAGCAGTTCAGTCGGCGCCATAAAAGCAGTTTGTACCCCGTTTTCAGCAGCGCGTAAGATGCATAGCGTAGCTACTACGGTCTTTCCTGATCCGACATCGCCTTGTAGCAATCTTAGCATCGGTCGGTTCGAGTTCATATCTTTTAAGATCTCTCGAGCTGCCTGTTCTTGAGATTCCGTGAGTTGAAAACCCAATGAATCTATGAAGTCGCGGACCAGTCTTGCCTTTCGATCCAAAATACGCGTGGTAAACGTTTTCTGCTGTAATCGACGACGTTGTTGCAACAAGAAGTACGCTAATAACTCATCAAATGCGACTCGGCGTCGAGGAATCTTTCTGCTCTCTTCGTCTGTGGTAACACCGGGGTTGTGACAGCTTTGGATTGCTTCAGGTAAGGTCACACCGGAGTGTTCAAACTTCGGTAGCAAATTCACTTCTTGAATTGTCTTCTGAATTAATGTTCGTATGTGTTTGCTCGTCAATCCCTTTGTTGCGTAATACACTGGAACAAATTCTGGTTCTGGCGGACCGGGGTCTGAACTGAAGGTCGTGAAATCAGGATGGATCATCGATTTGCGTCGATAATCCCCCCATAGTTGGCCGTAAGCTCGAACCCAGACACCTTTCTGAAATGCCGCAATCCAGCGCGGGCGGTAGTTAAAAAAGCGTAGAGTGAGTATGCCACCACTGTCGTCGGAAAGTTCGACTTGGGCGCTGGAACGGCCTTTGCCTTGTTTCAGTACCAGATCCTGTACGACTCCTTGAACGTAGTAGAACTCGTTGGGTCGACGCAACTCATTCAGCGGCGTAACCACGCTGCGGTCCTCATATCTGTGAGGTAAGTGCAGAACTAAATCTAATTTAGTTCGGATATTGAGTCGAGCAAGTTTTTTGGCGGTATCAGAACCTACTCCGCGGATTGAGGAGACCGGTTCGGATGGCATGGTTTAATCGGGTATCGTTGCGATTACATCCAGCTCAATGGATGCGCCCCGTGGTAACGTGGCGACGCCGACTGCGGCGCGAGCAGGGAACGGAGAACTAAATTTCTCGCTCATTATCGCATTGACTTGTTCAAAGTTACTTAGGTCAGTTAGATACACAGTGAGTTTTACAACATCGCGCAGCGAGCAGTTCGCGGCTTTTAAGACTGCTTCAACGTTTTTGAATACCTGCTTCACTTCATCTCGAAATTTTCCGTCGACCAGATCCATAGTTGTAGGATTTAGTGCGATCTGTCCGGCGAGGAAGAGTAAGTTCCCAGCGCGAACCGCGTGAGAATAGGGTCCTATGACATCAGGCGCGTTCGCGGCATGAATGTGTTTATTGGACGACATTTAATCAATCCTTATTCGGTGAATCGCTGGACATTGGAAGTTTCACTCCGGTTGTCCAGATTTCGTATGATGCGTTTTAGGTGTTTTACGTCGGTAACTGAGAGATGCATACGAATCGTCGATAGCTGCGGGGAGCGCTCAGTGACATCGATCATGCTAATCCCGGCCCCGAGTCCGTTAACCGTGCTTGCGATCGATGCAATGAGACCTATTTGCGGTACGACATCAATTCGCAATTTCGTTGAAAACTCACCCGTGGGTTCATCACCCCATTTCACGGGTACTTTAGTACTAGGATCGCGGACGCTTCTCATATTGCCGCATCGCACACGATGAATAACTAGACCTTCACCTTGTGAGATGTGGCCGACGATGCTATCTCCAGGAATGGGTCCGCAACAGCGACCGTAACGAACTCCTAGATGTTGCTTATGATGGACAACGACTGGTCCGCTTTGTTCCAGGTTTATCGAATCATGATCTTCAATATCTTCGTCTAGTAACCTTTGCGCGACCTGATATGCTGGTAGTTTTCCGCGACCTACTTCTTCAAATAGTTCATTCATTCGGCGCACGCGGAATTCTTTAAAGGTTCTGCGTAAGCGTCTGAAATCCAGTTCGGATACTGATGTTCCCGCGGCGGCTAAAGTTCGATCTAGCAATGTTTTGCCGAGCATAATGGCTTCTTGCTGGCCACGTTGACGGAGTTGTTCTCGAATTGCGGAACGTGCTTTTGCAGTCTGGACAAAATTCAACCACTCCGGATCAGGATGAGCTTCGGAAGCAGTGACGATGTTCACAGTCTGACCCGACTCGAGCACTGTAGATAACGGTACGACCCTACCATCAATACGACATGCAACGCATGAATCTCCGACTTCAGTGTGTATGGCATAAGCGAAATCAATGACACAGGAACCAAGTGGCAATGTGACAATTTTCGCCTGCGGCGTGAAAACGTAGACTTCATCTGGGAAGAGATCGGTCTTAAGGTTTTCTAGAAACTGTGCGGCATCGCCGCCAGGTTGAAGACTGAGCAAGTGCTGAATCCACTCGCGAAATCCGCTCGATGAAGGACCGGCCGGTTCTGCCGTGAGTTGCTCCGTAGGACGATTGCGCCAACCCGCGACGAATCCAAAGTCTGCAATTTCGTGCATAGTTTTGGTACGAATCAGCAGCTTTAAGGTAACGGAGCTAGTCGGTCGGGGTCCAACTAACGTAGTGTGAAGCGATTGATAACCATTCTTCTTCGGTATGGCGACATAGTCCTTGAACGCTCCCAGTTTGGGTTTGTAGATACTGTGCGCGATCCCTAGGGCTCGATAGCACTCGTCGGTTGAGTCGACGACAATACGAAATACAAACCGGTCCATGTACTCTTCCTTGGACATGCGGTGTCCCTTGAGTGATTGGTACAGCGAGTAAGGTTCCGGTTTGAGATATTCGATGTCTGCTTTGAGTTTTCCTTCCTTGAAAGCTGCCTTTAGTTTGTCTTGAACTGAAGTGATTAGATCAAGATCAGGCTTTCGGATACGCGTTGTGTATCGTTCCAAACGGTCCGCGCGTAAAGGATACATTGCTTCAAAGGACAGACGTTCAAGTTCTTCTTTGATGGTGTATATCCCCATTCGTTGTGCAAGAGGGACATAAAGGTCCATCGTCTCTTTAGCTATGCGCTTTCGAGCTTCTCGAGACATCACGCCGATGGTACGCATGTTGTGCAACCGGTCTGCCAATTTCACCAGTATTACGCGAATGTCCCGAGCCATAGCCAACGCCATCTTGTAGAAGTTGCGCGCTTGAGCTTCGGCGCGACTATCAAACAAGTGGGAGAGCTTGGATACTCCATCGACAATATCTGCGATGGGATCGCCGAACGTTCTCGCTAGAGTTGCTTTGGTTACGTTTGTGTCCTCGATGACATCATGTAACAACGCGGCACAAATTGTCTGGTGATCCAATCGTAGTTGGGCAAGAATTCTGGCTACTGCTAAGGGGTGGGTGATGTAGGAGTGGCCAGTCCTTCGTTGCTGTCCGGTATGTGCTTTTTTCGCATAGTCGAAAGCTTTCTCGACTAAGTCCAATTGATTGGGTGTCAGGTATTCAAAAAGGTAGCCCTTTTTGATTCCTGATACTGGGGCGGCTAGCTCTTCCTTTCTAGCGCGCTTTTCTAGTTCAGTCTGAAAATAAGATTCAGGCGTCGCGGGGCGGTGCTTCATCTCCAAGTCCCGACCGCGATCGGTGTTGCTTGAGGTGGAATTGGAACTCATCTTCGTCGTCCTTGTCTAAGATTTCACTCGAAATAAGCCCATCTGCAATCTCACGCAACGCGATAACGGTATTTTTATCGTTCTCGCGCGCGACGAGCGGGTCTGCGCTCAACAGCGATAACTGTCGAGCCCGCTTAGTTGCTAAGGTCACCAGTTCAAAACGATTGTTCACGTGCTCTAAACAATCTTCGACGGTTACTCGAGCCATAGAGTTAATGTTCCTGCAAAGTTGTAACGTACAAAGGAATAATTTTATAGTGATGGCATGATTATTGCAATAAAAAATCGATCGTCCACACCTAAAAAGATTGAGCTCTATATCTCTATGAACCAGAATCGTTTAGGAAGTTCCGGGCAACATTGATAAAATTTGTGCAGCATCGAACTCTTCCGTGCTCGTACCATTCCATTCAACTGGGAGTGGAGCGACTGCCTTTTACGTTGTTAACGACGATTAACCCGCATACTTTCGTATAACGAGGTAAGTGTCAAACGACCATAAGGAACGTGAACTTCGTTTGCTAAAATCAGAACAGTTTAAATTGGTACCCCTTTGATGAAAAAACTATTAGTTGTTGCGCTGTTGTCGATTGGTCTTTCAGTAGGCGCTGAAGATCTTCAACAAATTTATGACTTAGCCGTCGAGAACGATACCCAGTTTGCAGGGGCAAAGATTCAACGAAAAATTGCTGGCGAACAGGCGAGACAAAGTCTAGCCAGCTTGCTACCCACAGTAAACATGTCCTTGAGTGGAGGTAATCGAAGTACCTCTAAAAGGCGGCAGACATTTCCAAGCGAGCTTCTGAACGACCCATCAGGACGATTCTTAGGTGCAAATCCGGAGACAAATGAAGTATGGACGGTAACCGAATCACGCGAAGAATTTCCATCGGGCTACTCAGTTAATTTATCGCAAGTGCTTTTTAGCATCCCGACATTTATATCTTATCGAAACTCAAGGTTGAGTTTTCAGGGTGCTAAAGAATCGTTCGCGTCCCAAGAACAGTCATTAATCATTCGGGTCGTCAATGCATACTTTGATGTCTTACAGGCTAGAGATTCGTTAGACATTGCTCTCTCGCGTCGAGAGTCTAATGAACGACAGTTACAACAAACTAAGCAGCGGTACGATGTTGGACTAACGGCGATAACAGATGTGTTGAACGCCCAAGCTTCCTTCGACAATCAAGAGGTTGGTCTTAACCAGACTCGTAATCGGCTTGATACGGCATTTTTAACGCTGAAACGAATAACTGGGCAACCGATTCAAGAGCTAGCGCGCTTATCAGAGAACTTTCCTATCGAAAATCCCAACCCAAACAACGAAAGCCACTGGGTGAACTATGCTCTTCAAAATAACCCAGGAGTATTAGGTGCTGAACGCAACTATCGCATGGCACGATGGAATCACTGGAACACTTTATTAAATTACTTTTCCGTACCATCCGTCAACTTAAGCATGAATTACTCGTATCGAGAGTTTCCGATTAATGATCCTTTTACTGGGTTGGATACAGGATATGACATAATTAGTGAATCTATCGGCACGAGCTATGGATTTAACATTGGGTTTTCGGTTGCTGGTGGCCGTCGGATCTCGCAAAACAGGGTGAGTGCTTTGAGTCGAGAACAGTCTCGCTTAAATGTGATTAATCAAAGACTAACCATAGAAGAACAAACTCGAGCGCAATTTCGCAACGTGGTTCAAACAGTGTTACAAATCGATGCTTTAGAGCGTTCTCTTGAATCTAACCGCGCGTCATTAGAAGCGACGGAAAAAGGTTACGAAGTCGGCACTCGAAACATTATCGAAGTTCTCAACGCTCAAAATGCATTGTTCAACGCAGAGCTGAACTTACGAAATACGATTCACAGTTATATCACACAGATGTTGCAATTAAAACAAACAGTGGGCATGTTGAACCCCAACGATCTCTCGGAGTTGAACAAGTATATGGATCACGAGAATGTCGTGACACCAGTTAACACGATGAGCGGAAAGTAGTTCGAACGAATTGTCTTTCACTAAATAAGTTAGTCAAGCCAACAGTTCACTAGCATACAGACTCGTTCCAGCGCGCCTTGATTTTCTTGTACGACTGTGCGCGCGCCTTCGGAACAGCGTGCTCGAGCGCCGGAATCTTGGTGGAAGTAGAGCACTTTATTCGCGATCTCGGCAGCGTCATGTACCAAGAATAAGCATTCTCTAACGGCGAATCTAACACAAACCTCAGCAAAGTTGTGGCGATTCGGTCCCATCAAGATAGGTAGCCCAAAATATGCGGGTTCTATGGGATTGTGACCGCCGGTTTGTTGCAGGCTTCCACCGACAAAAGCTACCGACGCGCATTGGTATAACGGGAATAAAACTCCCATTCGATCGATGACAATCACATCGGATTGATGATCGAAGTCACTGAGTAAGCACGCACGCAATTCGCGAGATTCACACAACGTCAGAATTTCTTGGACTCGCTGTACGTGTCTCGGAGCCAAGATCAGCCTTGTGTTCGGCGACTGAGCAACAACGGACCGATGAGCATCGAGTATTACTTCTTCTTCGGGATGATGCGTGCTTCCGGCGATCCAAATTGAAGTACCGCAGTCTTGAAGTCTTTTCAATTCGTTCAAGTCATCTGGTAAGCTAGCGTTTTGGTCGTTGAGATCAAATTTGACGTTGCCAGTTACAACCACCCTGTCCTTCGGCATACCTAGGGAATGAAACCGTTCTGCAGTATCCAGATATTGACTCGCAACCATTCGTATGTTCTTAAGCATTAACTCCGTTAGATCTCTCAAACGCGCGTATCCTGAAGCCGATTTATCTGAGAGCCTAGCATTCAATAGAAACACTGGCGTACCTCGTCTCGCGGTGCGATTGATTAAGTTTGGCCACAACTCTGTTTCCATAAGAAACAATGCTTTGGGTTGAGTTTTTTTCAAAAAACGATTTACGCAGGATGGTACGTCGTACGGTACAAAGCAAAGATCGATTCGAGATCCTAAACGCTTTCTAATTGCTTCGTAACCAGTGGGTGTCGTTGTTGTAGCAAGTACGTGCTCAGTGGGTCGGCTCTGCAGGATCGCTTCAATGATTGGGATGGCCGCGATCGCTTCCCCAGCAGACACCGTATGGAACCATAGACCGCCAATTTTTATCTCAGTCGGTACAAATCCAAATCGTTCCCGCATCCGCTCACGGTATGCTTTCTCCTTGAGGCCACGATAGAGGAGATAGCAAAAGAATACAGGGAGACTGAGACGAGATACTACGGCGTAGAGAAAACGAACCACGATTGGAATATGTCTGAATTCACGATACTTGAATTTTTTTTAAAAGTTCATATATACCGGTTGTCGAGCTATCACGACATAGAAAAATAATAAAACAAACTAGGAGACAAGAATAGTGAAAATAGTTGATCGAAATCCCGTAGTTTCTTTTGCTCAAGCGTTGCAACGCGACCTTGACAACGGCATTTGGAATACGTTTCCGCGATTCGTAAACCGCTCCGACGCTAGTTGGGTGCCTTCAATGGACATTCATGAAGAGTCAGATAAGTTTATCATCGCCGCGGATTTACCGGGTTTGACCTCAGATGATATTGAGATTTTCGTTGAGCACGACCGAGTGACTATTAAAGGCGAACGCAAACTTGAGCGACGAGTGGATGACAAGGACTTTGGTCGTTTCGAGCGTCTCGAAGGTTCGTTCCAGCGTAGCTTCAAGTTACCTGACAACGCTGACCTAGATCAAGTAAGTGCATCGAATCGCGACGGAGTTCTGGAAGTCGTCATCAAAAAACAAGAAACCATTGCGTCTCGGCGCATCAAAGTCGAAAGCTAAGCTTAGCTCAACTAAACATAGAGCCAAAAGATGGCGGTACTCTCCACAAGTACCGCCATTTTTTTACAGTCCTTCGGGACCGCAATCCTCTTTCAGATAGCGTAGCATTTTACCGTAGAACTCCACTCGATGTCTGTAGTTGAGAGTACTAAAGAAGTGTGCGGCATTTTCTAACTCAAGGTACTGGTATTCTTTATCGTACTTATCAAGTTGACGACGGTATTTTGTGCTGTGGTCGAGAGATACTCGAGCATCCGCCGTACCGTGAACTATCAGGAGTGGAATATTTACTTTTTCTGCTTCTTTGATCGGTGAAACTGCGGTCAGCCAGGTACCGAATTGCTCTTCTTTTTGTGCTCCCTGTACCCGGTAGCGATAGAAATTAATCTGCATGAGCGGATCGGAGACTGCAGCACCCGCAATTGCACACTGGTAAATTTGGGGTTCTCGAATAGCAGCGACTAGTGCAGCATATCCACCATAGGACCAACCAAACATTGCTAATCGATCTTTATCGGCTAATCCTTCTTCAACAAGATACAGTGCCCCGGTGTCTTTGTCAGTTTGCATCAGTCGGCCCGCCTGGCTCTCTTCGCCTTCAAAAGCGGCCTTATAGAAGTCGAGTCCGTAATTGTGAGACCCTCGGTATTGAGGCTGTAAAACCAAGTATCCGTGATTGGCTAACATTTGAGCCCAAGGATCGTAAGACACCGTTTCAGTGACCATCGGGCCACCATGCGGTAATACGACGAGAGGAAACGGAGGGTCGCCCTGTGGTATGGTTACGTAACCGTAAATTTGTCTGCCGTCTGTCGACGTCCAGTTGTGGTATTCAACGTCAGAGAGTCGATCACTATCAATCCCTGGCGCGATACTCCCAAGAACTCTTAACTTCCCCTTGTGGAGCCAATAATACGTGCCTGGATCGCGTGGTCCTTGATTGAAGATGACAAATGTTTGGCCATCGGTTGAGCGACTAATAATGTCGAGGTTGGCTGAATTCTGCACTTCGCGTTTCAGCTGATGGTAAATCCCGCCTTCAACCTCGTCCATGAAAATTCGCGTTCGCTCGCCCGCAAAAAATTCTATTCCAGTAACTTCTCCAAGTTGTTCCCATTCGTTTGTGTGAAAGACTGGTGATAGATCGTCTACTGGAATAGGATTAGGTTCATCATCGGAAGTTCGGAATATTTCTTGGGCAAATCGCTTGTTTGCCATGTCGTACGACCAAAATCCCGCTCTGTCGTGCCCATTGTGAGCGATCACAAAGATGTGGTCCTTAGCTTGAGGATCCACTCCGACGGGATCGAAGCGTTCATAGGAGTCAATGTGTTGTCGATAATATTCAGTCCACTTCGTGGAGCCTTCGGAGCGAAAATAATAGACTAGTTCTTCGTTGTTCTCGTCAAAACCGAGGGAACGGACTGGGTTTCCTAATCGATCAAAAGCGAGCGCGAACTGTGATGGCTTGGCGCGAATTACTAATTTCTTTTGTTTGGTTTTAAGATCGAGTTTATAAAACGCGAGCGGGCGATATGCAGACGCCATTCGTGTACCACTACTGACACTACCCTCTTGGACCGAAATCATGATCTTATTTGGTTCGAGCGGTAACACATGCGCAAGCCCTGCAATACTCTCATCAAAAGTCTGCATGGTTTTATCAATCACATTAACCAAAGCAATTTTGCCTGCAAAGACTCCCTGATTAAATCCTTGCGTCTGTCTACGAACTTGTGCTCTTAAAGCCATGACGAGCGATGTGGGACTGATCCAGCGATACGTCTGAATCTGCATGTTATCGGCTTTTTGTCGGTGAATGAGGTCCATCTCCTTACCATTTTCGCCGGTAATATCGAATACGAGAATCACTGGGCCGTCAACACTACTCTCATCTTCAAAACTGATATAACTCAGATATTTCCCATCAGGAGAAACTCTCACAGTAGCCATACCTGGATTTGCCGCCCAGACTTCTGGAGGGTAGGGTTCGACAGTCTCGGGAGCTTGTACCGGCTCGTCAGCGTCCTGTGCGAAAAAGGAAACCGCCCAAATACCAATTACTATCGTAGGGATGTCTCTTATTGCTCTGAATTTCATATTAATTGCCCTCTACATTCGACAGTTCAACGGAAGAAACCGTTCTTCCAAAGTGGGTAAACTCTAAAAGTCACCTAATTTTAAGACATCTACACCCACCGGGTAAACAGATTTATGTGATACCGTATTAGACACAAGATTTGTACTTGAGTTGAAGAAACAGCATGAAGGTATTCCTTGCTAACACCGTGTTGATGTTAAAGCACTTTATCCTGTGGTTCGACGTTATCCTTTAACACACACAATTTGCTTCAAAGTGTGAACAATTTCCACCAAATCTTGCTGCGCTTCCATCACTCTATCGATGTCTTTGTACGCTGCTGGAAGCTCGTCCACGACATCGTGATCCTTCCTACACTCGACACCGACTGTTTGTGCGCGCAAATCTGCGGCAGAGTACCGTTTCCTTGCTTCCGTTCGGGATAGCGCACGCCCTGCTCCGTGTGAACAACTTTGCAACGAGTGCTTACTGCCCTTGCCACGAACGATATAAGACTTTGCACCCATTGATCCAGGAATGATCCCGATATCTCCTCGTCGTGCGCGAAGTGCGCCCTTGCGAGTTACCCACATGTTTCGACCATAGTGCCGTTCATTCGCTACGTAATTGTGATGGCACTCAATTACTTCGCTCACGATTTCTACTTGTCGAATATGTTGTCGTATCGCGCTAACGGTACGGTTCATCATGATTTTTCGGTTTAAGAAAGCGAAACGCTGCGCCCAATCAACAGCCGTAACGTAGTCGGCGAAGTGCTTAGTGCCTTCTTGTAGGTAGGCTAGATTTCGGTCGGGGAGGTTGATTTCGTGTCGACGCATGTCTTGTTTAGCGAGTTCGATAAATTTCATACCAATACGATTCCCGATTCCGCGCGAACCGCTGTGCAACATCACCCATACCGTCTCATTCTCATCCAAGCACACTTCGATAAAGTGATTACCAGTACCCAGGGTTCCTAGATGGGAAATATGGTTTGCTCTCTTCAAATCAGGATGGTGATCGAGTAGTCTGTTAAATCCCTTTTCAAGCATGGAATGCCAATGACTATACACTTCCTCTGGGATTTCCTTATTCCATCCACCGACATCGCGAGAACGTTTCCCGCCTCCGGTTCTTCCGTGCGGAACATTTCTTTCAATGCTTCCTCGCAGTGGCGCTAGCGAGTCGGGTAAGTCAGACGCCGATAGGTTCGTCTCAGCCGCGGTCATGCCGCAACCGATATCCACTCCGACGGCGGCGGGAATGATGGCATTGGTAGTGCCGACGACGGAACCAACTGTAGCTCCAATTCCTACATGTGCGTCTGGCATGAGAGCAATGTTCTGCACGATCGGTAGTTGTGAAGTAAGTCGAACCTGCTCGATTGCGCCCGCTTCTATCGGTACTATCTCATTACCGCGAGAATCGCGATTGAAGATTTGAACTTTCTCGTTAGTAATCATTTTTTGTTCGACTAGCTAATGATATAGCGATAAGACAAAGGTTCTTGTTTGTTCCGAGCAAAAAAAATCTCGAGGCGCGAAGCGCCCCGAGACTTTTCCGTGTAAGAGATTAGTTTTCGAAATAGTTCTTAAAAGATCCCACCGATTCGATAAGTGAAACTCAGGAACGCCGCGCGGCCGAGGACATCGTATCCCGCACCGATTGGTACGTTACTTCTTGAGAACACTTCAGAACCATCAACAAACGGTGGTTCTACGTCGAAGACATTGCGGATCCCAGCGTTGACGTAATAGTCTTGTCGAGCCATTGAAAAGGAAACCGAATGTACCCAGTAGAAATCTGCAGACCCGATATCCTTACACAAGACATAGTCGTCGTCCGAAAAGAAGCCCGATACTCTTGGATCAATATCAGATTCGTCTCGAGGTCCGAGACATGTATCCGACGTGCGGCGGAAGACTGATCCAGGTAGATCTTCAAAATCATCGTGTTGATCTTGCCTTCCAAGCACTCTGACATTCCAACTCAAACGCATTTGGTTGAATTGCGCTCGGAACGTCAGTCTATGTTGATACCGTGGATAGTACCATTCCGATACGTCCTCATCGCGAGTTTCGATAGCGGTAATCGTAATATCGGATCGTTCTAACAACTTGTGAGTGATCAAATCGACGCCGAATGTGACGGGTCGATCAAAAATCGTGAAAGTGTCTGAATAGGCAATATTCAAATCAATCCCGCGCACTCTCTCGTTGTCTCGATTAATAAATCCTTGGTGGATATAGTTCATGCGAGGATCGTCACCTTCATCACGTGTAATCCGTTGACAGTAGGGACTATTACCTGTTTCACTGTAATAGCAATCTGAAACAATGAATCCCGCCGAAGGCTCAATAATCGTGTCATCGATACTTAAGTCGTAGACGGTCCCGCCAATCGCCAAGTCGAACGCGTTGGTGAAAGGCTGTTCGAAGCTAAAGCCCCAAGTTTCGGATTTTGACGTTTCTGGCAGTAGATCAAGTGCTCCACCTGCAGCTATTTCTACTGAATAAGCAGTGAACCCTCTCATGACAAATGGGTCAGCGCCGTTGTTGCGACAGTTTTCTAAAACATGAGGCTCGCGGCGATCTTGATCGGGCAGATATTCTTCAGTAAGTGGATCGATTGCTGCAGTTGGAATTACGCAGGGATCAAAGACACTCAGGAATCCCGTCTGTGCTCGCAGGAACAACTCCCGCAGATTAGGAGCTCGGAAAGACGTACCTTTCGTGCCTCGAATCAGCAGGGAAGAAATGGGTCTCCAAGCAACTTTCGTTGAGTAAGTCCATGCGTCTCCTGAATACTCTTCATCGGTATACCGCGTTGATAAGTTTACCGTCAATTCATTAATAAAGTTCATATTGCCGATTAAGGGAAATTCGATTTCGCCGAAAGCTTCCTGTACGGACTTAGAACCTGCTGCACCTTGGTCCGCAGAAAAGTGGATGAACTTGCCATCAGCTGCAACTTGATTGGGAATCGAGTCGATTTCATCTTTTCTCCACTCCGCACCGAAGCCGGCAGCGACAGTCCCACCCTGAAGGTCGTATAAATTTCCAGTCATGTAGATCGACACTAGCGTTTGTTCAATCGTCGTATCGAACTCACGAGTTACGAACAGGTAATCTCGCTCTGCCTGTGTTGCGAAAGCTCCTTGATGATCAAAGTCCATAACACTCGGTGCGAACAAGTTGACAGGTACGCAGCCGGCCATGTCGTCGGGGTCAATAGGTGCGCCAGGAGCGGCGTCACAAGGAATCCCTTGGAACGAGAAATTACCAAGTGCAAACGCCATTCGGTCTTCGTGTATTCCTTCGAGGAAAGTACTACCGGTAGAGTCGGTAAAGGAAATGAAGAATTCGCCGGTCCAACCGCGTCGAGATCCCCACGTGAGCCAAGGCATGTCAAAACGTAATCCACCAACCAGGCGAGTTTGCGCAACGTCGACCGTGGTGATATTTCGATCCCCTTCAATAATGACGACGGGTTGCACTGAGACAGGACCTAGGGGGCCTCTAGACAGGTCACATGAACCACCTGGACCCGGATCACAACCAAACGTCTCTATGACCATGTCTCGAAATGATTGCTTAGCAAAAAACTCGTTGATTGCTAAACCGCAATCCACACCTTCGCCAAGTGGGTTGCAGGGGTTGAACGGATTTAAAGCATTTACTATCGGGAATACTTGGTAGCCACCACCGTTGTGTTCAGACTCTCGTGAACCGTAGGTAAACTCGTAGAACGGCGTGACGTTGGCGGCGCCGTCAAAAGTGTACTCGCCATAGGACATGAAGTTCATGCGACGAAATTCTGGGTACAGAGTGGCAAACTGCTCATTTGCGTCGTGTGCATGGTCTCGCCATGTAACGTCGTTGTAACCGTCACCATCTTCGTCGGTCCAGAACCATCGTCCGCCTAATCGAAATCGCGATATCGAAAAGTCCCTCCAGCCGCCGTTTGATCGTCCTGGAGTATAGAACAAGGGGCCGAATGGTACAGAGGTCACCCAAGCACCTTGGAGGCCGGAGTAACCACAGTCATCCCACTGCATACCGTAGTGGTATTTAAACCACAGACTCGCTTTACGCACAACGCCATTCTCATCAATTTCGGCATCGTGAGAACAACCTTTGTAATGGGGAGAGTCTGCACGTGTCACGGCTTCACTGAAATCGTAATTAAAGGCCAAACCATAAAAGCCGCGATCGAAGTTCTGACCCCATTTCAGGGCTAAGTTATTGCTAGACTTACCGCTAAACTGGTCCATGTCGGTAAAAAGGTTGACTTCGAGTCCGTCAAAGTCTTTAACAAGAATAACGTTTACTACGCCAGCGACCGCATCGGATCCGTAAACGGAACTTGCTCCGTCTAGTAACAGCTCGTACTGTTGGACTAAAGCACCAGGTATCAAATTTAGATCTGGCGTGCTCGGCGCGCCTTCAACACCTGCAGGTGCTAGGCGGCGTCCATTGATCAGTACGAGAGATCTTGAAGCACCGAGCCCTCGCAACGAAATCGTTGACGCGGCTGGACCGTTATCCAAGACATAGCCCGTATAGGTTAAGTCGATTTGCTGACCTTGTGCTTGAGTTGCTTTCTGAAGAATCTCCGCGGTATCCAACAGACCAGCTTCTCGCTCGACTTCCGTATCGATGATTTGAAGTGGAGAAATGTTGTTGTAAGTAGTTCGTATCAATCGCGAACCCGTTACGGTGACTTCCTCCATTGGCTCGTCTGCTAGTGTGGATTCCTCTTCTTCAGTTTGTTCTTCATCGTCTTCATCGTCGTCGTCATCTTGGGCGAATGCCAAGGTCGCAAACGGCAAACTGAGCAATGTCAGAAACCAAATAATTGTGGGTATTAATCTCTTTTGTCGAAACATGACCTATTGTTCCTCATTAAAACTTAGTAGCCAGTCGAGCACTGGCATACATGAATTCTCCTCGACACACATTTCTTAAACAGAAACGCACATTCAAGTTTGACCCTCAATCTGGCAACCGAAATGGGACAGTTCGAGAATCGCACGTTCAACTTGCTCACCCTGAATCCTATCGAACATCGGGCGAATTTCGTTCTTAGTGGACGAAGTCGCTCGCGCATCGAACGCGCTTAGTGTAGGAATATTTTACCCTTTTTCCACTGAGAAAAGTAATACGCAGCTTGTGTTTGTTACAACAAGTAGTCTTGGTACCGCACACTGAGAGTGTCGAAGTATTTTGGAAAATCGTCTGGGGTGAAGTTATGTTGAGCTTAGTCGTAGACCACTCGAAAACCAATCGTTTCAGAGCGGTGATTCAAGGTTACCTTGCGTCCAAAAATAGTCTGGCTTGTCACTACGCCCGGTAGTATCCAGTTACCACCTTGCACCCACATCGTGATCGCGCCACGATCAACAGTTACGGAACGCGTCCATTCCGACACGTTTCCAGCGAGGTGGCGGATACCGGTAGATGTTTGATCTAGATTCTCACTATCGCAGACCACGAGTTTTCCGGTCTCGTCATCTCCAGTCGCCGCGAATCCGGTCTCGTATCGATCTCCCCAAGGATAAAGTAGTCCTTCGGGTCCTGACGCGACCGCTCGCCACTCTTCGGCAGTGGGCAGACGTCCTCCAGACCAACGGGCGAACGCATCGGCTGACCACCAACTGACGCCAGTGACTGGATACTCAGGATTTCTTTGTTGACTTTCCCAGTTCAGTGGAACGTAGGAGTGCCCAGAAGGTTCATCAGTGTTTCGATACAGACCCATGTTTACCAGTGGATCTTTGAGAAATTCACCATAGTCTTCTCTGCTGACTTCACATCGGTCTATCCGTATTTGTTGTGGGAACTGCTTTGTTGACCGTACCAGTTTTTGAATGGGGATTTCAGCATGTTCGGGAATTTTGGTAACAAAATGCGTGACACGAGCTTCTGGTGTAATTCCTACTTGATATACCCCACCCCGAATTGTTGTCGTGCGACCAAGGAACGCGTCCCACGGGAGGATACGCCAAGGAGCTTCGTCGTACACACACCGAAATCCTAAGTGATGGCTCTGTACGTCGGGGCTGATTTCAAGCCATGCTGCGCTTAAGGCATAGAGTTCTCGAGCTCGGGTACGTACCGTAGGAGCACCGTGCACCGGTATGTAGCCCGACCGGCTGAGTAACGCCGGGGCAGAGGTCCCGGAGGTCCACTCCATGACGTTGTTGGCTAAGTCGTGCACACCGTTTGGCGTGTCGGACTCGGGAAATTTTCCGCAGGTTTGTTGCGCGTTCCGATCGGGTTCCATGTAAGGCCACGGCGTACCGCGCCAGTCATTCCCCCAAGGATAGAGTCGCCCTTCTGTTCCTCGTGCGGCAATCTCTAATTCTTCAGACGTGGGCAAACGGCCGCCAATTTCAGCACAGTATTGGGTCGCACCAGCATGCGTGACTCCACTGGCGGGAGAGTTGAGTCGACCCGCGGTGCGATGTCCGGTTGACAACGACCAGAGCCATTGAGGAGGTTCATCCATTCCGCCCGTGTAGATTGGCGTGTACCAACGCACGAAGCGTTCGTAATTTTCTTGTGTTACTTCACAGTTGTCGATACGAAAAGTATCTACGGCGACGGTTCGTAATGGTCTTTGTAAGCGTAATCTGAGCTCACTGTTCAGAGCACCGGTCTCTAGAGCTGCAAGAACCTTGTCATCAATGTATTGAGCCGTTTCGTTTTCACTCAATTCGAGTCCTAAAGAGACCCGACGGGCATCAATATCGGTGCGCCCTATGTTGAGTAACGTGACTGTCAGCAGAGCGAATATAAGTAGTGCGAGCACTACGATCGGAATCCGCCATGACATCAGGCGCGGCGCAGTCCCGGTCGCCAGAAGATCAAAATTGCCCCCACTGCGAGCGCGAGTAGAACATACAGCGTCACTAGCCAAGTCTTCACACCGAAGAACCAACCTTCGGTCGCAGGAGTAATTTCTTGAGCGCCGATGTATATTCTGTTGCTGTCCGCATCAACCGCGAGTAATCCGTATTCGTCGATTGAGCCATACACAAATCCGACAATGATGTCGTTCATAGTCATAGAAACATAAGCAACGGCTCGCCACGAAAGTTCTGAAGTGGGAGTGTCTGATTCTGGCATGAGTAGTACAGCTCCACGGTGTAGATCAACTTGGAGCCCTTCCCATACATCCGGATACTTGTTCAAACTCAGTCTCAGAAAGGCGGCTTGAGAGGACAAGTCAGTTTGCGATTCGTCGGTAAGTACTTCGACATCATAAAGCAAGCGGTTTGGTACGACTCTAATCTGCGCGTAGTCAAGATCGTCAACCGTGCTGAGGTTTACCTCCAGAGGTTCGAGAGGCGTATCTTCATCAACTGTCCCCGAATACGTCAGTAAACTCTGCAGCAAGCTCTCGACGATCGCGTAGTCCTCATCTGGCAGTGCATCGATGCGCTCAACATTGTTGGTCAATTCCATCATATAGTCTTGAATCAGTTTAGTAGGTGGCTGATCGTCGTCCAACATATTCTGGATGTCGATTAAGAAAATCAATACCGCATAAAGAATCTGATCTGGGTCGGGTAACTCGAGAGGGATCCCCTCCCCATTTTGGTTTTGCGAATCGGGGTCGGCGAGTCTGATGCTAAAGGTATCGTTGTCGACAGGTTGTGAAAAGTTGTTATTTGCATTAGATGGACCTGGAGGTCCCGATCCTTGGGTCGGCGAACGAGCAGATGGAAAACTGCCCATTGCACTGGGATCGAAGCGATCGACTGGCGCGCCTTGACCAAGGCTCGATCCTTCCGGAACATCGGGATTGGTAACTGTCGCATTGTTCGCCGGGTCGGTAGGCTCGCCGGTTGTTCCCTCTTCCGGTGGCCAACTTGGGGTCGTTTCGTCGTCTGTTTGGTCTTGGTCGTTCGAATTGCCGCCAATCCAACCTTCTAATTCAGGTAATCCTGGTAGTTCTGCTAAATTTGCTCCTTCCAACCGTGCACAGTCTTCGAAGCTCACGCCAGGTGGACAATCTGCAGCGGATCCTGAGCCAGCCAGTCCACCAGAGCCACCAACAAAGTGCCAGTGCCATATATTTAAGCCGTGGTCCTTGAGAATTGACATCACTAGGTAGTAGGTACCTACATCGTATATATCCCCTCGAATGGAATGTTGTGCAGATTCATTGATCCCTTCCAAGAAAAGATCCAGAGTATTCGGTTTTTCTAGGAGTTGTTCCCGCGTCCAAACAGTACCTGAATAGGGATCGCGGACCAACGTTCGATGAAACTCCAATACAGGCATGACTTCGGGGTGCCAAATCTGATCAATCTGCGCGGTCTCGTAGTCGTGCAGTTGCGCGGGTGAGCTCGCAGCCAAGCGATTCAGTACCAAGGACGTGCTAAATTCCCGCGTCATTACGGTCGCGATTTCTTGAACTTTTTCGGTATACCGTTCTTCCTTTTCCGCTCGCACAGCAATACTGATCACAATTACGATGATCAACACGGCGACGCCGTTCGCGAGGATGTCGACCAAAGCGATCCCTGCGAAATTTGGAATACGCGCGGCTGGTGAACTCATAACGTGCGATCTGCGTGTTCTTTAATGTACTCAGGGATTTCGTCAAGCATAACGGACTTGAGGAATTCATTGTCAGTGATGACCCAACCAATGCTGATAGTTTGACTGGGCCACATTGATCTGAGGCAGTTTCTAGCTTCCGCCATCGTTGGAACGCTGCCTTCCGTAATAAAAAACAGGAGTTGATCACCCTGTTGTCGGTAGACTCGTTCCGCGTAGTCGCGATATGCACTGCCGACATCGCAAATCGAGCCTCGATCGACACCTTCAGCAGTTTCAACGATGCGGATCGACTCTGGAAACACAATGATCGAATACCCAGAGCTACCGTCTTCGCGCTCGATCCGATAGGTGCCTTCTTCAGTACTTTCTTTTAGCCGTTCTCGTATCGCGGCTTGAGAGACGACGTTCACAACCAACAAGAAAACAAGCATTAGCGCGAACATGCCTCCGAACACCGCCATCATCGGCGCACTGTTTTCTTCCTGTTGTTCACTACCGGGTCTGACGTTTGAAGCGTCGGAACTGTTAGAACTGCTAGAGTCAATAAACACGTATGTTGTCGCGGAGGTATCTTTCCAAAATCGTAAGTGTGCGTTCCTCTCCACGTTGCACCAACGCGAGTACGAGCGCTAAGCCAACACTCAAGGATAGTGCGATCAAAGTGGTATCGAACGCAATCCCAAGCGGTGCGATAGCGTCGCCAAGTTCCGTCGAGAGACCGCCGAGTCCACTGTCTGATGCAATGATACGGCGAATTCCGTCCGCCGCGAGCGAGATGCCTAGTACGGTTCCGATAAAGCCAAGAACAGGAGTCGCGTAATTTATATAACGTGGGAGGAGATAGGATTCGATGTGGCGTCGCCACAAGAAATTGAGTTGGTCTTCTAATCGAGTCGCATCCTTGACGACATTGCGCACTCGATCAATGTTGGAGTTAACCTTCACAGGCGTGCCTCTTCCCCATTGGGCTACCGACCACCGCAAATACATTGCGTTCCACCACTTGCTTAGCAGCAACAGGATACCCCAGAAGAACATGAAGAGAGTTAGCGGTGGGATAATTCCGCGATCAAGGAATCGATTAGTGATGGCGTTGGTATTTTCATAATTAGTACCTAACCATTCAAGAGCTAGCATCGAGCCTGTACATAGGACTAACGCGCTAACCATCGTTAGATAGATACTCGGTCCTCCGAGAAATTTAGCTAACCATTCCAAGGCGTCGGACTGGTTGATAGCGGCGGCGGCAATCCATAGCCCACTTATATACAACGCAATCGCAGCGACGAACATGGGGGTCAAACGCGTCGTCCATGCGCTGCTCTCGCCTTCAAAAATGATTTCGTATCCAGGGATTGCAAAGGTCAATGCGACGACCGTAAGACCGAACATGCCGACATAACTCAAGGTCTGAAGAAGTACTCGCTTAGATTTTTGCCAGAAGTGAATCCCGCCAACGGTCCCGACTAACAGTACGATGGGAACGAAGGCGTACAAAATTGGCCACTCCAATGCATGCATCACGTTAAATGAAACAACGCTGAGTAAAAGTAGATAGAGAATAGCGGCTATGACCACACGGTCTCCTTAGATATGTTGGGGGTCAAAAAGAGATAATAAGTTTGGAATAATAACCAAGTTGGAATATGACACGATAGACGCGATGAAAGTTCATAACCATCTTGGTCTAAATTGTTTACAGTATATTCCTTGTTTACGGTCGTACTAGAACTTCGCAAGAACTGAGATGGTTTAAGGTTAGTGCTTTCGTGCGTAGCGAATTTCTCTGTAAACTTACCATAAGCTAACCTTGGTACGACGAGACTCAACACTGTGTTATACCCGAAACATCCCGATGCATATCCTGTGGTGTATCGCCCAGAAACAGATATCCATCTACCGCGAAAACCTGATAATCGGATGCGGTATATGTATTTTAAGACGATCGCGAAAGGGGGGACCTGTATTATCAGCTCTTGTCGCGATCTCCATTTGCGCAGGACCATTTGCCACAAGGCCCTACGCAAAGAGCTGCAGTCCGATCCCGTTGAACAGGCTAGGTTCCTCCGAGAGGCACGCGTAACTGCCATGTTGCAACATCCCAATACGATTCCCACCTACGAACTCGGTAGGGATGCAAAAGGACACTACTATTTCACGATGAAACTCGTGCACGGGGTAACGCTCCGTGAAGTCCTAGATCAATGCAAAGCGAAAAAGACTCACAACGTTGGAAAGTTCGACCTCTTTCGACTAATAGACGTGTTGTCTCAAGTTGGGCATTGTTTGCACTACGCGCACACTCACGGGGTGGTGCATCGCGATATCAAACCAGAAAACGTCTTGGTGGGCGACTTCGATGAAGTAATGGTATTGGATTGGGGGATGGCCAAAGTGTGGGACGACGATGCGCGCGAGAATCCGTTACCAGAAGACCTCGACCCACACTGGAAGTTGCAGAAAATTGACGCTGCCGATGAGTCGATTCCTTTAACTCGCCGAGCCCCAGTTCAGGGAACGCCTCCTTACATGTCGCCGGAACAACTTGAAAATCCCCATGATGTCGACCATAGGACTGATGTGTACAGCTTAGGAACGTTAATTTTTGAAGTGCTCACTTTGACACGCATGATTGAAGGCGACGATGTGCTCACCGTTGTTGAGAACATCAAGAATAAAGCCCAACCTTGGCCCTCGAAACGCGCGCCAAGTATGAATGTCCCGGAAGCGCTGGAACGAATTTGTCTCACCTGTACCAATCTTGATCGCGAGCAGCGATACGATTCGATGGAAACAGTGATCAATGAATTTGAAACGTGGATGCGTCCGAACTAAATCACGCGGTACTACGCACCGCTCGCTACTGGAAGCATGGCGAAGATCCCATCCTCAACGCAGTACAGGAATCGTACAATGCTCGGTGTAAATACGGCTGTAGGACAAACGAGGTCTCTGATATCGATAGGGACTAGGTTTAGACTTGTGGATCAATCTAAAGGAGAATTTCTTGAACGTCAAAATTAAATATTGCACTTCCTGAGGCTACGAACCAAAAGCGGCTAGTTTAGCTGCTAAGTTTGAGCAACAACTGAATGCAACTGTAAAGATTATTCCCGGTGGTGGTGGGATTTTTGATGTCACCGTCGACGGGAAACTTGTGTATTCGAAACATCAAACCGGCGAGTTTCCCAACGAAGATCAGTTAATCAATAGTTTGACGACATAGAACCACGCGACCTTCTCTTTAGGTCTCCAAACGGATTGTTCGCGCGCTCAATTCTCCTTAGACTGCCAGAACGGAGTGCCGATGACCGGCGTCGAAGCGACAGCGGTTTCCCGTTCTGAAATTGCGCCCGAAAGATACGCCAATCTTCCCGCTACCGATGCGTGATGCATTGCTTTTGCCATCTTCGCCGGGTCATCACACCGTGCAACGGATGTGTTCAGCAGGACACCATCGAATCCCAGTTCCATGACTTGTGCGACGTGAGAAGGTAAACCAATACCAGCATCGATCACTAGGCTTACATCAAGTAAACGCTCTCTTAGCGTTTTCAGTGCGTAAGGATTTAACAATCCTTTACCGGTACCAATGGGAGCGCCCCAAGGCATGATGACTTGACAGCCAAGATCGCGGAGACGTTTACAAACTACGAGATCCTCGGTTGTGTAAGCAAAGACTTTAAAACCTTCTTTTTGTAGTTGTTCGGTGGCGACCAGCAACTCTAGGATATTCGGTTGGAGGTTGTAATCGTCACCAGTGATTTCAAGCTTGATCCAATTTGTGTGAAACAGTTCTCGCGCCATGTGCGCTAGGGTCACTGCTTCCTTTGCATTGCGACACCCTGCAGTGTTCGGTAGTATTTGACTATTCAATTTTCGAAGTTGTTGCCACCACTTTTGACCGCCACCTGCGTTAGGTGCTTGACGACGAAGACTCGTTGTCAAGACCTGTGCCCCGGAAGCTTCGATCGCTTCGTGCATGATCGCGGGTGATGGATATTGCGCGGTCCCAAGAAACAGTCGACTTTGCAGTTCGAAATCGTAAACCTCCCACGAGTCGAGCACCAGTCTAACCTCCAAACATCGCGGCGAGGATGTCTAGGGAGTCCTGCTCATTGACGATGCAATCGTCCCATTGAGTTCGAGGAATGAACTCTAAGTTCCGTGCCACAACGATGTCTTCTGGCTGATAACCGAGTTGTTCCAATATTTCACGGAGATTAGATGTATCCACATCCACTTGTTCACTGTTGACTAGGATGCGCATCGTTGCTCAACTAAAGCAGTCGCTTGTTGTACGATTGCTGGGGCGATTGCAAATCCACAACGGTACAGTCCGTTGACTCGTAAGACTTGGTCGTCCCAATAGACTCGAGGGTTATTGTCTGGATAAGCAGGGCGTAGCGCACTCGACAGCTCAGAAATTTCCGCCTCTTCAAAACCAGTGCTAATAATGTATGCAGTCGACAATAGTTCTAAAGCGCTTCGAACAGTCACTTTACCTTCGTACTCACTCTCAATTTGAGTAGCGCCGAGCACATATCGGTGATTCGGACGCGGTGCAATATAAAGCGGATACTTTGGGTGAAGCAAACGGATCGGTCGTCGCAAGTTTACTTCGGGTGCGTATAGACGCAAGATTTCTCCTCGTACTCCTCTGATGTCTGGATCGTCCGAACCAGCGCCGCGACAATCGATGATAAGGTCCCCATTTAGGTCTTTGGATTCCACTGGGGTCCCGTAGGAAATGTTTCCACACACCTGTTCCAAAGACTGAAGTAACGCACGATTGTCGAGCCAACCCTCGCCTTCTAAGAATACGCCGCTCTGAAAATGCGGTGCAAGATCGGGCTCTAAAGATGTCAGTTCCTTTTGACCGAGTATACGAACTCCAGGCACTTCTCGGCGGTTCATTACTTTAATGAATTGCGTCAACAAAGCGGCATCGTTCGGATGAGCTGTAATGATGGAACCCTCGAGGGCGTAAGGCACCTCAAGTTCTTTGAGCCAGTTTGGCCACAACTTCAAGCTCTTTTTTGCGAGGCTCAGAATTAACGCGTCGGATTCCGTTCTCTCACTAGGTGCAGCAAGGATTGCTGCAGCTACATGCGCAGCACTCCGAGGGCTATCCGCAGACGCGCGTTCGAAGAGCTGGACTTGTGCACCCTGTCGGGTGTAATGCCAGCCTAGTAATCGACCTAAGAGGCCCGCTCCAGCAATCTCGACACGCAAATCCTCAGACCTTGGTGTAGATTTCGCTACCGTTTTCACGAAATTCGCGCGCTTTTTCGGCCATTTCAGCCTCAACATCGATCATACGTACGCTGTCTTCGTGCACTCCCGCAGCCTCACGAATCTCTTGACTAATTTTCATAGAACAGAACTTCGGTCCACACATAGAACAAAAATGCGCTACTTTGGCGGAATCTTTTGGCAGTGTTTCGTCATGGAATTCACGAGCTTTATCGGGATCTAGACCGAGGTTGAACTGATCTTCCCAGCGAAATTCAAAGCGGGCTTTGGACAATGCATTGTCTCGAATTTGCGCGCCTGGATGTCCTTTGGCTAGATCGGCTGCATGCGCGGCAATCTTGTATGTGACGATACCGTCGCGCACGTCCTCTTTGTTCGGTAAGCCAAGATGTTCTTTCGGGGTAACGTAACACAACATCGCACAGCCATACCAACCAATCATGGCCGCGCCGATCGCGGACGTAATGTGATCGTAGCCTGGTGCAATATCCGTAGTGAGAGGTCCAAGTGTATAAAACGGGGCTTCCGCGCACGCCTTCAGCTGTTCTTCCATGTTCACTTTGATCAATTGCATCGGGACATGCCCAGGTCCTTCGATCATGGTTTGGACATCGTGCTTCCACGCGATTTGTGTAAGTTCGCCCAATGTCCGTAGTTCAGCAAATTGAGCTTCATCATTCGCATCGGCGATTGATCCAGGTCGAAGTCCGTCGCCGAGAGAAAAAGAAACGTCGTAAGCTTTCATGATCTCACAGATGTCTTCAAAGTGTGTATAGAGGAAGCTCTCTTCGTGATGCGCTAGACACCACTTGGCCATGATCGAACCACCCCTGCTCACGATACCAGTAGTGCGTCGCGCTGTCAACGGTACGAACGGGAGGCGAACCCCGGCATGTATAGTGAAGTAATCTACTCCCTGTTCAGCTTGTTCTATCAGCGTGTCACGGAACAGTTCCCACGTGAGATCTTCAGCGACACCGTTAGTCTTTTCCAATGCTTGATAGATGGGTACAGTCCCGATAGGTACGGGAGAATTGCGAATAATCCATTCACGGGTCTCGTGAATGTTCTTACCCGTGGACAAGTCCATCACAGTGTCCGCGCCCCAGCGTGTTGCCCAGACCATCTTTTCGACTTCTTCTTCGATGCTGGAAGTTACCACGGAATTTCCGATGTTACCATTGATTTTTACGAGAAAATTGCGTCCGATAATCATCGGTTCGCTTTCTGGGTGATTGATGTTCGCGGGGATTATCGCGCGTCCTCGGGCAACTTCTTCGCGAACAAATTCGGGAGAGATTTCCGCAGGTATTGACGCACCAAAATCTTGACCCGGGTGTTGGTCCTTGTGATACTTCATGTTTGAACGAGCGAGATTCTCCCGGATCGCGACGTATTCCATTTCTGGTGTCACGATGCCTTTTCGAGCGTAATGCATTTGGGTAACGTTCTTACCATGTATAGCGCGTATTGGTGAGTGCTGAGCCCGAAATCTAAATTCACCTAAGCTTTCTATACGCCATCGTTCCCGCGCAAATTCAGAACTGTAATCGTCAAGTACTTGGGTATCGCCACGTGCTTCAATCCACGACTCGCGAAGTGAAGGAATGCCAGATCGAACGTCGATTGGAATATCTGGATCTGTGTACGGACCTGACGTGTCGTAGACTCGAACTGCTGGATTGGTCTCAAAACCTGACGTTTTGTCCGGACCATTACCATGTATAGGGGTTGGAGATAGAGAAACCTCGCGCATTCCGACTCGCAGGCCTTTAGTTTCGACATATACCTTTTTGGAGCTCGGGAGTGGGCGTAGCATCGCTTCATCTAATGAAGCTATTTCTGAAAGTAGCTTGCGTTCAGTCATTTTGTTGGTTCTGGATTAGTAATTTATTGAGTATATTGTCAGAGGGACTAGATTCGTTACTAGTATAACGCGACTGACACAGTCTCTGTTTATAGTCCGTCTGATTTATCTCAGTTGGCGCTAACGCGAGGCGGTGGGATATTAAATCTCCGCAGTGTCGATGCCATTGTGGGTACATTCAACCGAATTCGCTCATTGTTGAGCAGCATCGAGAAAATGAATCCCAAACATAGAAATGCTATACCAATGAGGAAACAGTAAATAACTGTTTTATTCGGATAGTTGTCTTTGAGATAACCTACATACAGCGGTCCGAGAACCCCGGCACACGACCACGCTGTTAGGATGATTCCGTAGATGGCAGACATTTTCTTGGATCCGAATACGTCCAAAACGAACGGCGGCATTACGGCAAAACCACCACCGAAGCAGAGCATGACATAGCAAACTAAAATCGAGAAGATCAAGGGATCGCGCTCCGTCATGAGAATTCCGAACACCACAGTCTGGCTCGCGAGCAAAATGCGAAACACCATGACCCGTCCGAGACGGTCCGACAAGAGCCCCCACAACAATCGTCCGACTCCGTTACAAACGGAGCTCGCAGCAATTAAATAAGCACCGTACTTGGCCAGTCGTTCTGGGTCGATATTAGCGTCGGTTAGCTGCCAAACGTCTTGAAGCAGCGGCGACTGAAAACTAATAACTGAAATACCAGCCGCGATATTGAAAAAGAAGATGAGCCACATGACAATGAACTCACGAGACTGCAAACATCTTCGCACATATTGGTCTTGCTGTTCTTCGATACTTGCAACGTGTTGTGCGGCCGCGGTTGTCGCACTCTTCGGATTAGTAACGAAAAAGCTGGATGGGATCAAAACGCAAGCGAAGAACACGCCAAGATAGAGAAAGGTCGAGGTGAGATCTTGTTTGGTTACCGTGAGCAGAATTGGTGCCAAAATCACACTAAGGAACATCGCGCCTAAGCCGAAGCCCATGACGACCAAACCAGTAGAAAGTCCTTTAGAACCTGGGAACCAGTTCGCGATCGTAGCGACTGGTACGACGTAACCAAAACCCAGACCTGTCCCACCAATGAACCCGTAACCAAACCAAAAGAGGAACAAGTTTTCTGTGTGCAATGCCCAAGCGGCGATCACATAACCTAGACTGAATAGAGTTGATCCCGCTAGTGCTAGTTTTCGAGGACCGATTTTGGGCAACATGATTCCAGCCCAAGCCGCGGAGATTCCGAGAGTGAAGATCGTTATACCGAACGATAACGAGGTATCCGCGTACGACCAGCCGACAAAGTCAACCAATAAAACCTGAAAGAAACTCCAAGCGTACACAGTACCGAAACAGAGATGTAACAGGATGCATAGCATCCCACGAAACAGCCCTGGCAGGTTCTTTGCGATATCTGGCACTAGCTCTGCCCTAAAGCGCGTAACAAACTGAGCTCTACGTAGCGTCGATTCCGGAACGTTTTGGATCTGCTACCAAGGCAAAGTACTGATACAACCTCGCTAAGTCACCAGCCTCGTCTTTACGCACCAGTAACTTTTCGTTTTGTGGTTCGTCCACGCTCTCTTTTTTCGCAAGAGATACAGCGTAATGTAGCAGTTGTTGAATCGGACGCGCTGCGAGATTTACCAAGAACAAACCTAAGACAATAGCAACAAGGAACGTGATTGCTAGAGGCCAAACTTGATTGCCCATAGCACCTTGAATCAGCAAAGAAACATCATCTTGATCTATTAGGATGTGTACGTTTCCGCCCACCCCAGCAAGGATTGGGTGACTTACTTCAAAGAAGTCGCCCTTCCCTTTAAGTGTACGTTCAATAATACCCCCAGTTGGTTCACTGCTGGAAATCTCTTCTGGAATATTCGGCACAAACGTGTGTGCGATTATCTCGTTATGCTCGTCGGTAATGTAGATGTAGCCATTTGATCCGAGGAGCGGTAGCATTTGATCAATCCTCGATTGCAGAGTCGAAAGATCATTGTTAAGCAAGATATCGACGTTACTGTCAGCAATGGCTTTCGCAATGTTTTGGCTGTTCTCTCGGGTCTCTCGAGTGAGGTCTCGATCAATGGCTGTTAGCGTTACGATTGCATTGGTGAAACCAAGCACGCCAAACAAGCCGATAACGCCAAATATCGTCCACTGGAATAGTCTCGTAATCTTGATCATGAGCTTGCAGCCTCCGACCATCCATTGGAGGCAGCTGTCCAATCATTCAACGGGACGAAGCTGCCGTTTTCAACAATCGTGTAGTACACTCGATCAAGACCCTGTCGACGGTCTTCGTTAAACGAGACAGTTTCCCCAATACCAAGATCTAGGTCTTGGATAGTGAATACAGCCTGTTCTATTTCTTCACGAGTGGGTTCTGGTCCGATTCGGGTGAGAATTTCAGTCATCAATTTCGCGTTGAGAAAACCTTCTAAACTCACGAAGCTTCGATCAAACGTTTTGTATTCCTCATCTTCTGATGTAACTTCAGAGGGTGCACTCGGCGCGTTCTTGGTCATAAACTCGTCGTACTGCTGAACTCCTGCGAGAGACAAATCGTTATAGCTTGGAACAACTTGGGAATTGACCAAGAACCGACTGTACTGTTCCGGGTTGTCGTGCGTGTCAGTGATAAGCTTGAGTAAGTTTTCACTACCGACGAATGAGAGATTAGCAATTGGTACTTGTAGCCCGCCATCGACAGCGTCTCGTAAGAACGCCGCGCACGCAGCATACGCACCGATACAGACTATGGCATCTGGCTTATCGCGCATGAACCATTCGACTTGATCTTTCAGGCTCGCGGTATATTGAGTTCCACGAGTGTAAGTGGCTTCCCCGACCATCTTGAGGTTATGTTTCGCCAGTGCTTCACGACATCCTGCCCATCCACTTCGACCATACGCATCAGCTTGATAGAACACACCGATTTTCTCGCGCCCCACACTGACGAAATTTTCGACCAGTCCGCCGGTTTCTTGACGGTAGCTAGCACGTAAGTTAAACGCGAACGGACCATACGGCAGTTGCCGTTGGGGTTGTGCGCCAGTGAAGGGAAAGAACAGTAGGAAATTCTCTTCTTGGAACTTCTTCAATAGCGGTAGGACTCTGGTGACCGTCGGTGTACCGACATACCCAAAGAGAGCATAAACTTTATCGTCCCGCATCAATTTTGTGGTGTTATTCACGGCGGGATCGGGTTGGTACCCGTCATCGTACAGTTTTAGCGTGATTTCTCGACCGTGCACGCCGCCTTTCGAATTTACATCCTGAAAGAACGCCATCGCACCACGATATAACTCAATTCCGAGACCGCGCGACGGCCCTGTGAACGCGGCTGAGGTACCGAGAACGATCTGCGAATCGCTCACGCCATTGACAAATTCAGAATTAGAGGATTGCGTATTAGAAGACATTTGGGAGAGCTCCTGTGCTCCAAGTTTGTTTGCGCCGAGAGCAAGGACTAGAGGAGACGCTGCTAATCCTTTGACTATTGTTCGACGTGTTGGATTGGAAAAACGATCGGTTTTCTTGGTTTTCATGGGACTTCAGTTCCGACGAAGGCCTACTCTGGTGATTGTGTGCAATGTGCTACCTGTGCCAAACTCCACGGTGTCGAAACGACATTGGTTTTGTGTTTCAAGTAGTCGCACGCGCTTAAACAAAATCAAACAACGATTTTAATTTAATGGCTTGATTGTAACCTGTCGCTAGCAATTTCTCTTTTACACCCGGCAGGGTTTAGTCATGAATGATCTGTCTAATAGCCACCCATCGACTTAGATTCTTTGATCAGCTTTCAAAGGTAAAAGATGCTAGATATTTTTTTATTGCTTCAACTGGATCTCGTGCTCTTAGTACTGAAGATAAAACTGCGATTCCGTGCACACGCTGTTGTTGACATGCATCAACGTTGCTATGGTCAATGCCACCGAGTGCATAGACCGGAACAGAACTTTGTACAACCAACGCGCGAAGCCTTGCCAGCCCGAGTGGGGTGCTAGCTTTCCACTGAGGTCGAAACACCGGCGCAACCACAATGGAATGTGCGCCGAGTGGTTCGAGGAAATCGAGCTCCGATGTCTCGTGAATCGCGATCGATACCCAACTAAGTCCCTCAGTGTAAAGTGTGGGTGTCTCAAGTCGACTTCGTGGTAGATGAACACCGTCATAATCAAGTTCTGCAGCTACTTGAGCGTCCCCGTTGAGTATCGTTCGCACTGTCGTTGGTAGTATCGATTTGGCTAGTTCAGCCAGTTCACGATACTGAGTAGCTGATTGATTGTTTATGCGGATTTGAACTGCGAGTTCATTGTTCCAATCTCTGTTGCTAATTGTTTGGAGTACCTCACACCAACGCTCTGTAGATCCGCAAAATTGATAGTCGCAAATCAACATGACATGAGGTAGTGAAAACACTTGAGTCATGCGCCTAGAGCGTTCATAAATTCTTGAGTCTGCTTAGCTGGATCGTTGCTGCAGACGATAGCAGAGAGTACCGCGACTCCCGCAACGCCTGTTGCGAGGACATCGTCAATGTTCTCCAAGGTGATGTTCCCGATCGCGATGACGTCAATCGGGCTTACCTGACACAGTCTGGTCAAAGCTTCAAGCCCCAAAGGAGGTGCTGGATTCGTTTTTGAATTTGTACCGAACACCGGTCCAACGCCCAAGTAATTGAAGTGTCGAGCCCAGCTTAGGGAAAAATTTTCAGGATTGTTTAGCGTACCACCGATAATCCGTTCCGGACCCAGTATCTCACGCGCGATTTCCACCGGCAGGTCGTTTGCTCCAAGATGAACTCCACAATCACCAATCGCGAAGGCGACATCTGCGCGATCGTTTACGATTAGTTGAGTGGCGGTAGATTGTCGGCAAATCTGATGGAGTGTTTGAGCGGTTGAGAGTAGTTCCTGGGTGTCTTTGGGTCGTTTCTCCCGAAACTGTAGGAAATCTGCACCTACGTCTGCGATTCTTTGGGCTAATTCTTCGTGGGTGAAGCGTTGCTGGAGCGATTCGTCGGTGATGACATGCAGTAGGGGTCGCGTCATAGTTCGCTCGCGGCGACCCGAGGGTTCAACAGCCAATAGTCAGATTCAACCCGATAGGCATTCGCGATCGCCAAAGTTATGAATCGTTTAGCGTTCTGTATAGCGTCATACAGAGTTAGTTGAGAGGCAAGTCCGCAGGCGATCGCAGACGCGTAAGTGCACCCGGTACCACGCGGCGAGCGATCCGCAATGAATCTTCCATGTATGTAATACGGAACGCCTTGGTTGCGTGAATCAAGAAATACATCCATGCCCGGTTCCATTTCCGCATGACCACAGGTGATCAAGACGGCTCGACAGCCCAGTTTTAGAATCTCACTGCCTGCAGCAACAATCTCCTCGAGGTTGTTTATGTTTCGGCCTGTTAGGCGTTCAGCTTCACAAATGTTTGGAGTCACGACTGTCGCTAGAGGAAAGAGTTGTTGTACCATCGCTTGAATCGATTCTTCTTGGACGAGTAGCTCTCCGCTCGAAGCGCATATGACAGGATCGAGAACGTAAGGTAGAGGTTTGGATTGATCTTGCAAGGCCGTCACAAGCGCTTGAATGCTAACAGCATTCGGAAGCATTCCACTTTTAGTTGCACCGATTGTGAAGGTAGAAAAGACTGCGTCTAATTGAGCTTGGACGGTTGTTTCATCGCTGTGTGTGATATGCTGGACGCCATGTTTGTCTTGAGCAGTTATTGCAGTAATAACGCTTAGCGCATGGTGCCCCAAAGCTTCTATGCAAGAAACGTCTGCTTGATTGCCGGCCCCACCCGAGGAATCCGAGCCCGCGATTGAGACAATAAACGCCATAATAGTGTTCTCGTATAGATACCGATTCGCGTACGACCGGAACAACTGATGAGTTGCGCGCGAATGAGATAGCTAATCGGATAACTTAAATTCTATGACTGACCGTTTCCACAACGAATTCGCACCCACATCGATTGAAGCGCGGGATTTGCGTTATGTATTTCACCCAACAACGAATCTAGCGGAGTTTCACGAAACAGGACCCTTAATCCGAAAGCGTGCGAAGGGTGTTTACATCTGGGATGCAACCGGTAAACAATACATAGAGGGAATGGCGGGACTCTGGTGCTCTGCTCTGGGGTATGGTGTCGACGAATTGGTCTCTGTCGCAGAGAAACAGATGCGGACGTTATCGTATGCACAGTTGTTCGCAGGTGTAACAAACGAACCAAGCGTTTTACTTGCAGAAAAGCTTAGCGCGATTGTCCCAATCGATAACGGGCGAGTGTTTTTTGGACAATCAGGATCGGACGCGAACGACACCCAACTCAAACTGTTGTGGCTGTATCACAACGTGATCGGGAAACCCAAAAAGAAAAAAGTGATCTCACGTTGGGGCGCGTACCACGGGGTAACACTTGGTGCTGGTAGTTTGACGGGATTGCCTGCGTTCCACAAGAATTTTGATCTCCCAATACCTGGAATCTTGCATACGAGTAACCCTCATCACTACCGATTTGCCGAAGCGGGTGAAAGTGAAGAGGGATTTAGTTCGCGTCTCGCGGCTGAATTGGAAGACTTGATTCTGCAAGAAGGACCAGAAACCATAGCCGCCTTTATTGCCGAGCCGGTAATGGGTGCTGGTGGAGTCATTGTTCCCCCCGAGGGATATTTCGCGAAGGTACAGGAAGTATTACAACGCTACGACATTCTGTTTATTGACGATGAGGTAATTTGTGGGTTTGGGAGAACAGGCAAACCATTCGGCTGCCAAACCATGGATGTCAAACCAACGACAGTAAGTTTGGCCAAAGCACTGTCGAGTGCGTATCTACCCATCAGTTCGGTGGTCGTTCCTGAATTCATGTACGAGTCGATTAAGGAAGCAACACGTACCTCTGGTATGTTTGCCCATGGCTTTACTTATACCGGGCATCCTGTGTGTGCAGCAGTAGCTCTCCGAAACATCGAGATTATGGAGAGACTAGACTTGTTTCAATCGGTAGCGCGGAAAGCAGAAATTTTTCAGGACCGACTGCGTGCGTTCGATGATTTGCCGCTCGTCGGTGAGGCGCGTGGTATTGGACTGATTGGCGCGATTGAACTCGTCAAACACAAAGACACGAAAGAATCGTTCCCGAAGGACGCAAAAGTTGGTATTTACTGCATGGAAAGGTGTTTACACCACGGCCTCGTAGTTCGAGCGCTTGGAGATGTTGTCTGTTTCTGCCCACCGCTGGTGATAACGGACGGACAAATCGACGAATTATTTACTAAGTTTGAACGAGCGCTACACGAAACAATCGAGAAGTTCGCGGAGGCGTAGTTAGAGCCTACCGTAGAGGCAGGCTCAACCTCTAATCAACTAACTAATTTGACGCTTCGATCTCTTCTGCATACATCTCGTGATCAATAACTTGGACAAATTCTGGATAGGTCTCCATCCCTAGTTCAGTGACATCTTGTCCGAGTTCTTCGGTTTCCGCGCTGACTCTCAAGCCAAGGATTAAATCGATGAGATACCAAGCGATCCAGGAAACCACGAAGGTAAACGCGCCTACCACAAGAATCCCTACGAGTTGTACCCAGATCTTGGCGTTGGCGTTCGTAAAACAAGCAGCCATCGTACCCCAGACTCCAGCCACCAAGTGTGCTGGGATCGCAGACACGACGTCGTCAATCTTAATGGTATCGAACAGGCGCATGGTTACGAGGCAGAGAAAGCCGCCTACTGCTCCGATAAAGATAGCAAGCCAGATCATGTTGTGAAAATCAGGTGCGGCTGTAATCGCGACGAGACCCGCAATCGCACCGTTTAGCACTGCGAGGAGGCTCATTCGCCCCAGAATCACTTTTGACAGCGCCATGACGGTCAAGACCCCTGCGGCTCCAGCCATCACTGTGTTGGCAATAACGTCGCTCATGATGGTCGCGTTGGCTGGGCTATCCATTGCTAACACCGAGCCACCATTGAATCCCATCCAACCCAACCAGAGGATCAGAACTCCCAAAGTTACTAAAGGCACATTGGATGGTGGGGTAGGATGTACTGTGCCGTTTTTCCTAAACTTTCCAATACGTGGCCCGACAATCATAACTCCCGCCAGCGCGGCCCACCCCCCTGTTGAGTGGACAATGGTCGAACCTGCGAAGTCGACAAAGCCTAGTTCATAGAGGTAGCCTTCGCCCCAGGTCATCGCGCCGACCACGGGGTAAATGAAGCTGACCAATACAAAGATGAAAGCGAAGAACGACCACAGTCTGACTCGTTCGGCTAGAGCGCCTGAAACGATCGAAGCCGTGGTCGCGACAAACACCATCTGAAAGAACCAATCGGACATGGTCGAGTAGGATTGTTTCGATAGGAGTTCGGTACTATTGTTAGCACTGTCGGCGAGCATTGCTACTTCTACTGCCGAAGGACCGTGGCCAAAGCCATTCTGAAACGGTTTACCGATGAAGTGCCACACCTCGTTGTACATCAAGTCATAACCGATTATGTAATAAGTGATGCACGCAATAGAGAACAGACCGAGGTTCTTTAAACAAATCACAGATGCGTTCTTGGTACGCACCGTGCCGGATTCAAGCATGGTGAACCCAGCACACATCCACATTACCAACACACCCCATATCAGAAACGAAAATGAGTTTAAAACGTATCCTACATTAGTGGTTGCTGATATAGGTAACGCGGCGAGACAGAGTACACCGGTCAAGGTTAACACTCGTAGCGTGGTCTTGTTCGGTAGCATATTGCGAAAAGTAGGAAACATGGACGAACATCCTCCAGGGATTCAATCTGATTGAACGGTCGCGATGGCGACACAGCGAGACGATCGCCACCTGTAGGCCGTAGCTGTACGAAGACCGATGATTCGTCTCGGAAAACGAAACGAATCTTTGAGTCATAACAACTAAATTCTAACTAAGTCAAAATTGTTCTGTTTGATGACACACTGTTGCTAACAACCTATCTCAGACAAGAGTGTGAATCAGTGGGACGTTAGTGGAGATTTCTTCTTTTGAGAGCAATATGGCATCATGCACAAATCAAGTCGGGTACAAGGTGGGTTCAGAGGTCTACCTTCGCAGCGGTTCAACTAAAATTCAATTTTTGATGAATCAAAACACTGGCTAGTATGAGAAAAGCAGGAAAAATTATCGCCGCAATCTTCGCGTCTATTTGTATAGTCGCGTCGCTTATTACTGTAGGCGTTGCGCTATTTGCTAAGATTGCGCAAGAGGATCCAGAGGCGTTTAAAGCAGATACCTATGAGAGTATGGTCGCAAATGTTTCTGAGTCTGACCGAGAAGATGCCGAGGCTGTCGCACAGCAAGTCATAGACTTTACTTTAGATTTGAATCACAAGAAAGTTCTATCTCAGGGCATTGTGGGAGCAATATTGTCGATCATCATTTTGGTTACCGTACTAATTAACTTGCCCAACACGCCGATCGTTACACCTGCCATCGCCAGTATTGCTTCGTTAGTGGGTGCAATTTATTGCGGTTGGTTAATCATGATTTTCATGGCGGTAACACTCATTGGGAGCGGTCTAGTACTACTTGCAAATCTGCAAAAGTAGTTGGTTCATTGACCTATAAATAGTCTATGGCGCACCTTGGCGTCCCAAGGCTCGATAGAAACGTTCGCTATGGTCGAGACTGCTCACACGACCTCCTTCTTTCGATATTGATACAGGTAACCTGATTCCACAGAATGACTTTCTAAACGTGCGAGATCGAAGTATTTCGAAGTACTTTTGAAAACGCTTGAGTTTCGACTATCCGCCCTTAGATAGTTAACTGATTCAAGATGTATGCATTGTTTTGCTTTTGGCGGAACTTTTTGGCAAATTAGCACTCATAGACAGAGAGTGCTAAATAAATATAATATTTAATGTATTTGCAAAGAAATCAAGTCTATAAATGAGTTCTAGCGTAATTCCTATCAATCAATTATCGCCGGGTAGCGACCTTCGGTCTTACATACATTCTGTTAACGCGTTTCCGATCCTAACCGCAGATGAGGAACAGAGTTTAGCGCGCCGATTTTATGATGATGGGGACTTGGAAGCAGCTCGAGAGTTGATTCTCAGTCACTTACGATTTGTGGTACATATCGCGCGTACTTACCGTGGCTATGGTTTAGCCGATGCCGATTTGATCCAAGAAGGAAATATCGGGCTCATGAAAGCCGTTAAACGCTTCGACCCAAATGTTGGCGTACGGCTCGTTTCATTTGCTGTTCATTGGATTCGCGCAGAAATTCATGAATTCATCATTAAGAACTGGCGTATCGTAAAGATCGCTACTACCAAGGCACAGCGTAAGTTGTTCTTCAAATTACGCGATGCCAAGAAAGGTCATACCGGATGGCTTACCCGGAAGGAAACAGAAGCTATCGCGGAAGATTTCGGTGTTCGTACCGAAGACGTGTCCCAAATGGAAGGCAGGATGTCTTCACCTGACGTCACGTTTGACACCTCCGTGTCGGACGATGACGAGTCGCCGTCTTGGTCCCCCGCGCAGTCCTTCGTTGATGAGACTCCCATCGCTGAGGTAGTTCTAGAGAAGGAAGATTGGGACACGCAACAACACGAACGTCTCTATAAAGCGATTCAAACACTTGACGAAAGAAGTCGAGTCGTATTGATGGAACGCTGGTTATCCGAACCGAAGACTACGTTACAAGAACTTGCCTCGAAGTTCGGCGTGTCCGCAGAGCGCATTCGCCAACTCGAATCAGCTGCAATGGAAAAAATCCGAGGACATTTACTCGTCGCGTAATTCCCTCGCGCGCAGTACCTTCAGCAGTGGAATCCGATTCCACTCCCACCTACAACCAACGACAACTGTATGTTCGACGTAGTTCGCGCATGTCTAAGGCACAAGCTCAAGGATACGCGAACCTACCTGAATATCGCTTAGCACCTCAAGATCTTCGAGAATATTTCTCGGCGCAAGCAGACAAGGTTTTTGTCGAAATTGGTTTCGGCAATGGCGAAGTAATTGCGCAAATAGCTACACAAAATCCAACCTGGCAATGTTTAGGGATTGACGTCTATCGGCCAGGTATCGGTGCTCTCGTCAATCGATGTGAGCACGCGGAACTGAGAAATGTACGAATAGTTGAGGACGAAGCGACGACCGTATTAGAACTGATACCAGATCACAAGATCGATCTTCTCTATGTTCTGTTTCCTGATCCCTGGCCGAAACAAAGACACCGTCGCCGGAGATTGGTCAATGCGGAATTTGCAACACTAGTACATCACAAAATTTCAGCGACTGGTATTGTTTATTTCGCTACTGATGCGAGAGATTATGCTGAACAAATTCAAAGTTCTATGAGTGATTCTTTTTACGGAGTTGACATCGCTCACATCGAGCCAGTACCCCAATCTCGTTATCGACAAAAAGCACTAGATGCAGGACACTCGATATGGGATTTCGCGTACAAGCGGGATTGAAATACAGCTCTAAAGATCGAAAGCTTAGAAAACTAAACTACTCACTTGCCCTAAAGGAAGCGTGGTAATTGACTCAGTTAGCGGGAAGGATTTCGTACCCGGATAAATCACCCAAAGATGTTCGAGCTTTAGATCCTTGATTGCGATGTGCATCGATTTCGAAGTTCGAGGCGCGTCCGAACACTTAAACTCGAAACCCCAACGCTTGTCGTTGCGAAGGAGCAACAAGTCAAGTTCGGTACCACGTTGCGTGCGATAAAAGTAGGAGTCGTGAGAACCGTGTGCAACTAACGTTTGCTCAAGCGCAAACCCTTCCCAGCTCGACCGGAAACAAGGATGGATCGCAAGCTCTGAAAAGGAAGTTAGACCCAAGAGAAAATGGAGTATCCCACTATCGCGCAGATATATCTTTGGACTCTTAATTAACCGCTTTCCAAGATTATCAGACCAAGCGGGTAAACAACGGATCATCAATGAGTCTAACAGAATGTCTCGAAACCGATTGACTACTCGGTCCCGAATACCCAATGAATCGCCAATCTGGGACGCGTTCCATGTGTATCCGTGGTGCCGGGCAAGCATTTCTATGAATCGTTCTACTAAAGCCGGAGTCGCTCTTGGATCTATGGACAAGACGTCGCGCTCTAAATACGATCGTACGAATGAGTTTAGCCAACGACGAGCGGCATTGTCATCTTTGGACAGGTAACTACGAGGGAGCCCTCCACGGAACCACAATCTATTTTGGTTGTTGAACCCGATGTCATCCAACAAGAAACCGCACATGTCGACAAATCGAACAGTTCGAGAGAACGATTCAGACACTCCTTGTATTAAATCGGGGGAAGTACTACCGAATAGGAGGAATCGAGCTTGTCGACTTGCGTCTTCATTTATGCGTCTTAATATGTTGAACAGCTCTGGTTGCCGTTGAATCTCATCGATGATCACGAGCCCTGTACTATTCCTAAGTACAAGTTCTGGTGCCTCGGATAGAGCCTTTCGAGTTGTATGCGACTCTAGATCAAATAGTGTGGTTGGTTCTTCAGTCTGAGAAGCTATTTGGCGGACGAGTGTAGTTTTACCAACTTGTCGAGCTCCAAGTACTGCAACAACCGGACAGTGGGCCAGTTCTTGTTGAATACACTGCAGAAGTTTAGTCCGCGGTACGAGTGCTGGTATAGATTGTAGGTTATTTACCATAAAATGTAAATTAACCCACAATTATATTGACCCTGCCTTCCAATCTTATTTCACATACACATTCCGCTAAACGGTTCCACAACCACAAAATTAGCACGATATGCGCTTTAGTTAACAATGAGAGAGTCGTCCAACAATTAATGAATCATACAGGATGAATCATGTCTTTGCTTATCATGTTGGTCTGACAGGAGGTTACAAGTTAGACATGGATGACTCAACTAATACGCGCGCACGAACTTGGCTGTTCCTAATTCATGAACGGTTTCAAGTATTCAAACAGTCCCTCTCTCTCCACGTCGCTTTAAATCCATTGCGAAATTGGAAAGATTTGAGCAGGATTTTGGCTTACGTACTTGTTTCTGCTACTCTTTGCGTTACGAGCTCAGCTATAGCCGGAGACTATTATTTTCGTGGTGGAGCCGCCCACGAGCATTTTAGCGACACAATCTTCATGGACACCTATTGTCCGAGTAGTACGCCTGCGGCTTTGTACGGGTGCGGCACCGGAAGCGATGGCCAACCGTATAGATCGAAGGGGAGCTTCGACCGGTTTCAATCGATCGAAATTGGATTAGGACTATCGACTCTAAGCAATATACGCGTTGAGTTTTTGCTCGACTACCAGACTTCTGCTGTTTTCGATGGAAACACCAATTTTCTTGCGACGGGTTCACAGCAATCGGTCATGGCGGAGTTGTCTACCGTATCTATGTCCTTTGTCGGTTATCGAGACTTTCCTAATTTGAGCTTGCCGGGTCCAAGGAAAGCAGTGCCCTACATCGGAGCGGGGTTCGGGTATTCGCGCAATCGAATTGGGACGACGACAATGACGTTTCCGGTAACCACTACTACCGTACCTGGCGCGAACGAAACGAGTCTCACGTGGTTGGTGTCCCTCGGAGTGACTATGGAATTGACCACGCGGACCAAGCTAGACTTGGGAGTGCGTTACATGGATCGAAGTAAACTTCGAACCGGTCTTGGTCAAGGTGTAGTCACCTGGAGAAACCTTGCTCGCGGTCCGTTGCCGCTCTATCTAGGGCGGACGGAAGCGAAACTTCGAGGGTATAGTCTGCGACTGTCGTTGCTATTTTCGCTTTAGCACAATCTCTCTCGATTGAGTGCGATCGGTAATACTACGACTACCGGTTAATTGGTGGATACGGCGATTGTCCCCAATCTTGATCCGGATAACCCAACATAAGCATTGCGAAACACGGAACCGCCTTTGCTAATATCATTGAACCGTTGCGAACTTGATCGCGATTAACAGATCCTTGATAGGTAGCGAGTCCATGGATGAGCTGGTTTCTAAGAACGTATAGCAGATCGAAGATACAGTTTAACGCATGGTTTATATCGCCGCTGGCAGTCAATCCTGTCGAAATGGTCTTGGTTAAGTTCTTCCGTTTATCCTCCCACGCGGCATCCGTTTGATTCCTTGTGTCCTGATCAAGGTCGTATTTCCAATAAATACCGTACACGTACCGCGTGCGGAGCAAAGGAGAGATATGTGGGCCATAGAGCGGTTGTAATGCATTCCGGATGGAGTGGTTGTAATCTAACCGTGTGATCTTCTCTAGGTATACCTTAAACAACGAAGGTTGATTCTCAGTCTCGGATGTCGCGTACATTGAATTGAACGCTACCCAGTGAAAAATGAATGAAGTGTCAAAGTCTTCATCCGCGTGTTCATGTGCCGCTTTTTCAAGCCAGCTTAGGCATCGTCGTAATCTCAGCTGATTGTCGGAAGAGAGTTCCGCATGTCGCTCAAGATACATCGCATTCAGGTCTGAGGTGTCGACGCTTGTTGCAGAGCTCGCGACTCGCATATTGACTCTATCAAAATCTCCGTTTTGAGATCAATTTCTAGCTTGGGAATGAAAAGCGCGCTTGCTCTCGCACTCCGCCCGATGGCCATCTTTCGGTAATCGTTTTACGCCGAGTGTAAAACCGAATTGCGTCTGGCCCGTATGCGTAGAGATCTCCAAACAACGATCTTTTCCAGCCACCAAAGCTGTGAACCGCAGCAGGAACGGGTAGGGGAACGTTGATCCCAACCATTCCTACTTTGATATTTTCGGCAAAATAGCGAGCCGCTTCGCCATCGCGGGTGAAGATACAAGTACCGTTTCCGTAAGGATGTTCGTCGACTATGGCCATCGCTTCTTCTTGTGTCTGAGCGCGCACGACGCAAAGAACAGGTCCAAAAATTTCATCTTGATAGATACGCATTTTTGGACTGACGCGGTCAAACAAACATGGTCCCAAAAAATGTCCGTTTTCGTGCCCGCTAACTGTGAGATTACGCCCATCCACAACTAATTCAGCACCCTCTTCAATTCCAATTTCTATGTAATCTCGAACTCGGTTTAAGTGTCTTTCTGAGATGAGAGGACCCATATCGCTGTCAGAACTAAACCCACTGTCTACGGTTAAGTTATTTAGTCCTTGTTGAATGTTGGAGATGAACTCAGATGCAGTTTCCTCTCCGACACATACCACGACGGAGATCGCCATACATCTTTCACCGCACGAACCGTAGGCAGCACCTAAAGTAGCATTGGCTGCTTGATCCATATCCGCATCCGGCATGACGATGGCATGGTTCTTCGCGCCACCCAGAGCTTGGACACGTTTCCCGTTCTTGGTCCCGGTGACATATACATGCTCCGCGACAGGAGTTGAGCCGACAAAGCTAATACTTTGAACCATTGGGTTCGCTAGCAGTGCATCCACGGCTTCGCGGTCCCCATTAACGATGTTGAACACACCGTCGGGAAGACCTGCGTCTCGAAGTAAGTTCGCGCAAAACATCGATGCTGAAGGGTCAAGCTCGGAGGGTTTCAATACGAACGCGTTTCCGCAAGCAATAGCAATGGGATACATCCACATCGGAACCATCGCGGGAAAATTAAATGGGGTGATACCCGCTGATACACCTAAAGGTTGAAACTGAGACCAGCTGTCGATATTCGTACCCACGCTCGGTGTGTGCTCACCTTTAAGAAGTTCGGGGATTCCGCAGGCATATTCAACGACTTCGATACCTCGTTGCAATTCTCCTCTCGCGTCTTCTAGAGTTTTACCGTGTTCTTGAGTAATGAGTTTGCAAATTTCATCTGCGTTGTCTTCCAAGAGTTGCTTAAACTTGAACATAACCCGCGCGCGTTTCAACGGAGTAGTATCTCGCCACTCTGGAAAGGCTTGTTGCGCGATATTGACTGATTCATTCACAGTGTCGCTGTCCGCGAGTTCTGCGACTCGAATCGTATTGCCTGTTGCGGGATCTTCGATTGGTAAGGTTCGACCTGATCGGTGTATGACCTTGCCACCAATGAAATGACCTATCGTTGCAGAAGCAGTGCTCTGTGTGGGTTCTCGTTGATACATCGGTTCTTCCCCTCTTCGCGAATTCCGCGTTGAAGTCTATTTTTCAAGACTTGTTCGCAGTTCGCGACGTTGTTCAGTAATTCTTAAATTGTAACCAGTGACAGACGGTCGATTTGAGAGCTTTCGCGCGTCCATTCGAGACTGTTGAGTTCCGTCAGTGTCTCAGAAATTGTGCGACGACACTGTCGAGCTGCGAATATCCCAAAGGAGTTAGTTGAATCGTTCCCTTTTCCATCAATCCCCAAGACCGTAATTGTTTCAGTTGCGGTTCGATTTGACTGAGCGGTAATCCGGTTTGGTCGGTAAAACTAGTGTCGGGCACTCCTTCAGTGAGACGTAAGACATTCATCATGTACTCCACCGGCAGTTCATCGCATTCGATTGTTGTTTCAGTACCGGCCACGCCGTTCAAGTAAGATGTTGGCATTTTTGGTTTTCTAGTTCTGAGAAATTTCGACTCGTGCTTTATCTTGCCGTGTGCGCCAGCTCCAATACCGATGTAATTGCCGAAAGTCCAATAGTTGTAGTTGTGAGCACACAATTGGTTATCTCGTGCATACGCGGATACTTCATAGCGCTGATAGCCCGATTCGGTGAGCATTTCACCACCTTTAGTACTCATCTCAATGCGATCTTCGAGACGTGGTAGCTCTGGAGGATGTTTGCCGAACACAGTATTCGGTTCCAATGTCAGTTCATACCACGAAATGTGTTGGGCTTGCAGAGCGATTGCGATTTCTAGGTCATAGAGTGCGTCTTCGATTGATTGCCCAGGAAGCCCATACATCAAGTCTAAGTTGACACTGGAAAAACCAGCTTCCAGCGCTCGCATGCAGGCGGTTTGAGCCTCGTTCGCATCGTGAATTCGTCCCAGCCGAGGTAAATACTTGTCATTGAAGGATTGAACACCCAAGGACAAACGATTGATACCGGCAGCTCGATATTCCGCGAAATCTCGGTGTTCAACCGTACCCGGATTAGCTTCCATGGTGACTTCAGTGACATGGGCAAGTTCAGATTGCGTTAGGATCTCGGCGAAAGATTGTGGCGCAAACAAACTGGGAGTACCGCCGCCGAAGTACACCGTAGAGATCGGCTCGACGCAGCGTTGTAGCTCTTCCTCAAAGTCTTCAATCAGGCGCGCGACGTAGCGATTTTCATCAAATCCGGAGTCCTTTTCGTGCGAGTTGAAATCGCAATAAGGACACTTCCTAACGCACCAGGGAATGTGTATGTATAGTCCACTCATATTAGGCGGAGACCATGTTGAGGTCTGTATGGTAGAGTATCGAGTTCCCGTGTCGCGGACTGAAAGGTTCTCCGTGTCGCCTAGGAGCGACCTCTTATTTGGTCTGAGAGCAAGTGCACTAGATTCTGAGCGGCTTTGGCGCGATGACTGTCCCGATTCTTGATACTAGGACCGAGTTCTGCAACAGTGAGGTCTGAGTCAAGAGGGAGAAACAGCGGGTCGTATCCGAAGCCACAATCACCGCGAGGGCTATCGATGATAGATCCTTGCCAACTACCCTCTGCAATAATTGGTCTTGCATCGTCTGCGTGTTCTAAATAAACCAGAATTGCGACAAAGCTGGCTTTCACCGGTTCGTCGACCTTTCGTTTCGCCTTGACTCGTTCTAATAGCAGGTTGTTGTTTTCCTCGTCAGTGGCATGCTCACCTGCAAAACGGCTCGAGTGAACCCCAGGTTTGCCATTCAGTAAGTCAACAATAAGTCCAGAATCATCCGCGATTGCAGGAATTCCAGCACGTTGGCTAGCGTATCGAGCTTTTATCACCGCGTTTTCGACGAATGTCTTCCCGGTCTCAGACACAGGCTTTTGCCACCAGTTGGTCAGCGGTAGAAATTCGAAGGGTAAATCGCTCAACGTAGACTTCAGTTCTTCGAACTTGTGCTGGTTGTGAGTAGCGATTACAACCTTAGGTCGTTCATCTGTTTGGTCTCGATTTGACATTAAGAGAATTCGTTCAAGAAAAAGCGCAAAAAATTCATTATGAAGAAAAGTCCTACCATAGCGAGCATCGGAGAAAAGTCAAACCCTGCCATAGCAGGTAACACCTTACGAAGTGGCCGTAAGACAGGTTCCGTTAATACCCGGGCGAGTTCGGTTGCTGGGGAGTACACATTCGGTGCGACCCAACTCATGATCACAGTCAACAGAATTGACCCGATGAATATCCAGCATACGTATATGATCGCTGTTACAACGCCGCCCAGTAGAAGTTTATGGAATGCTCCGGCTTCAACCAAGTCAGGGGAACTTAGCCATTTGACGAAGAAGAAGGCTATTAGAACAACGAGTGCAGAACTGAAGTCGATGAGTCGATGCTTCGGCAAAAAGCGACGTAACGGTTGAAGAATCGGATTTGTGACTCTCGCAAATCCTTGCACCAGAGGGTTGTACATGTTGGCACCGGCAAGTTGGAACAAGAATCTGAGCAAGCACAGAATGCCGAACAATCTCAATACGAGTATAAGAATAGCAGTCACGGTGACTAAAACTCTTCGGTGATTTTGGCAGACCGCGCGCAAGCTTTTTCAATCGCCGTTGCGATCGAAGCCTGAACGTTGTCGTTATCGAGAGATGTCATGGCCACTATGGTAGTTCCTCCGGGCGTCTCTGCTTGGTCCTTCAATGTGTGAGGTGCTTGCTGTGTTTCACGCACCATGTTAGCTGCACCGTATGCAGTTTCCACGACGAGTTGTTCGGCTATTGTACGTTCAAGCCCTAAATTACACCCTGCTTGTATCATAGCTTCCATTATGTAAAAGAAGTACGCCGGACCGCTTCCTGAAAGTGCTGTGACCGCATGCAATTGGTCCTCTGATGAGAGCCAAACCACTTTTCCGAATGATTGCATTATCTGGTTGACGAACTCTTTTTGATCTGAAGTGACATAGGGGTTGGCAAAAGCTCCAGCTACACCGGCACCAATCAACGATGGTGTATTCGGCATACACCGAACGACGGATGCATTTGGGCGCAGCCACTTTTCTATTTGTTCTAACGGAACGCCCGCCGCGACAGAGACAATAAGCTTGTCGTCAAGGTGTTCTGCACTTTGCTTTAGAGCTGTTTGCACATCATGAGGTTTCACTGCTAGGAAAACAGTATCCGCGTTTTGTACTGCCACCGTGTTGTCATTCGTGGCGATTACAGCCGTCTTCGAGAACTGTTCGAGTTTATTGAGATTGGGATCTGCGATGATTAGAGACACGTCGAGAGTGTCTGCGTTCAGCATTCCATGAGCAATGGCAGAGCCCATGTGACCGCAACCCAATATTGCAACGCGCGGGGTCAATTTCTTGGTCCAAAGAGAGCGGTGCCAATCCGGATCAACGTCGCCCCCTCTTCGATTGCCATGACGTAGTCTCCTGACATCCCCATCGACAGTGTATCCCAATGTGATGTAGTTTTAGTCCGTAATGTTTCAAACAACTCACGCATCTGTCGAAAGGAATTCCGTGTCGCATCTCGATGAGCTTCCGGGTTTGGTATAGCCATCAATCCACGCACCTGAAGCTGAGGAAATTGTTGCAACTGGTCAACCATTTCAGGAACTTGGTCCACTGACACACCTGCTTTGGTAGGTTCCTCGTCAATATTGACTTGTACGCAGACATTCAATGGTGTGGTCGAAAATTCATCCCGAACATCGGCTAGCCGTTTACCAATATGGATGCGATCGATGGATTGAACCCAGTCAAAGTGTTGCGCTAGTCGTTTTGTTTTGTTGGACTGTACTACTCCGACGTAGTGCCATATGCAGCCCGCGGAAGCGAGCGAGTCTAGTTTCGGCAATGCCTCCGCGACATAACTCTCTCCGAAATCGCGAAATCCATGAGAAACCAAGGCACGAATGTCTGCTACGGTCTTTTGCTTACTCACCGCAAGGATCTTGATTTGCGTAAGATCGCGACCAACTCGTAGCGCAGTTGCGCGGACCTCGTCGACAACTCGATGAATCCGCTCTTCAATACTTAACGTCGGAATTGCTACTTCCGGGGAAGATACGAACACAACTGACTTAACGGCGAGAGACGATTAACTCGTGTAACCAAGTTTCACCGATTGCGACTGCTGCGAGCGCATGATCGGCGTTTTGGGTACCTTCGCGTTGAGTCGCTTCATAAGAACTCAAACGTTCGTCGACGAAATGTACGGGCAACTGAAATCGTTTCTCAAGAAATCGCCCGAATTTGCGCGCGGCTATTGACATCTTGGACTCGCTGTCATCCATGTTCAAAGGCAGCCCAACGACCAAGTCTGTTGGCTGCCACGCGTCCACTAAAAAATCTAACTGATCGACGTTGGGCTTCCCGTGGTTCGCGGAAAGAGTGCACTTTGGACCGACGATACGCGAGGTCACTTCTACGCTGGCGACACCGATGTGTTTCATCCCAAAATCGAATGACAAAGCACCCTTTCGGCGGCGCATTTACGCGTCGCCTCCATGAAATACAAACTTGTCAAAGTCGACGTTGAGTTGATCGGAAAGTTTTTGTAATCGACTTTCGAACGGTTCGTCGAATAAAATTTCTCGGTCGGCTGGGCAGGCAACCCAAGCATTGTCTTCAAGTTCACTTTCAAGTTGCCCAGGACCCCAACCCGCGTATCCCAAGAGAAACAGGTATTCTTGAGGGCCTTTGCCCTCCGCGATAGCTTTTAAGGTTTCGTAGACTCCGCCATGACTTTCTTGCATGGTAACAGAGATGTCTTCAGTAACCTTAAATGTTTCGTTAGTGCTGAACTCACTGGTATGAATCATACTTGGGAAGGTGCGACTCACTGGACCGCCTTCGAGCATCATACCTTTGACTTCAAGTTTAGTCTTGAGCTCTACGCGAACAAGGACGTCCTTCAGCGAGACAGGTGTCGGTCGATTGACGATAAAACCCATCGCGCCATCTTGGTCGTGTTTAACTAGGAGTGTAACCGAATCTTCAAAGTAAGAGTCTGTTTGGATCGGGAGTGCGAGTAAGAAATGGTTTACAAGAGAATCAACGTCCATTCTGTAATGATATATTTATGAGTTTAAGATCGGCGCGAAGTACAAAATTTTTTGGAACTAGACCTTCATGCTTAGGTCGTATATTGGTGCAATTTTGAGCACAACGCTCGAATAGATTTTGCACGAAGGTAGGGACTTCCTTTGTTCTAATTGAACGGGATAAATCCCCGACGGAACTGTTGGCTAGTATTCGGCAACTCGCTCTAGAGCCACGCAGAAATCTTTAGCGTCGTACATCCGTACTTAAACAGACACATGGCAACCACACCTAATAACAATAAGCATTCATACCACAGTTTGTGGTCCATAACGCGCGGGCATCGGACGCTGTACGCTCTTGCTACCCTGTGTTCGACACTAGCTATCGTTGGTTTGATGGCAGTACCCGTGATCGCGATGTTCGCGATTGACGTGGTTGAAAATCAGGATTTTGGGTATGCAAACAAAAATCTGCTCCTGTTAGCTAATTATTTTGGAGCGGCGACGCCTTTCGCGAGCTACTTGCTGGTCTCGGCGATTGTGGGCGTGACTGTTACGATCTTTGCGAGCGTTTTGCAATTTTGTCGAGGGCGGTTCTCCGCGGTAGCGTCCGAAGGGTTCGCCCGCAGGTTGCGAGAAGCCCTATACGACCACACAAATCACGCACAAGCCAAGTTCTTTGATCATGAAGAGGTCGGAGACTTGGTGCAACGCTGCACTTCAGATGTGGAAACCTTGAGACAGTTTATGCACAACGATGTCGACGCGCTCGCGCGAGCGTTACTCCTGGTGTTCGTGATGGTCCCAATCTTGCTGTGGCGTCATGCTACTCTGACGTTCTACAGTGTAATGCTCCTACCAATTATTGTTGCTGGTGGTATTTTCTTCTTTCGGTTTGTAGCCAAGTTGTTTAAAGATGCAGATGAAGCTGAAGGCACGCTCACCGCGGTACTGCAAGAAAATCTCACCGGTATTCGCGTCGTGCAGGCTTTCGCGCGAGAAGACTTTGAATACCAACGTTTTGATCGCGAGAATAAGAACTTTCGGGATAAGTACATTCGTATGACGAATTATGAATCCTGGTATTGGGGAATCAGTGACTTCGTGTGTGCCGTGCAGATAGGCATCGTTACTATCGGCGGCGGCTATCTACTCTCGGTGGGACAACTAACGACTGGGGAGTTGTTTGTGTTCATCACCCTTTCGAGTATTGTCGTGTGGAGAATTCGCCAATTAATAGATGTTGTTGAGCACGCCGGCAAGACGCTCGTGTCCCTAGGACGGGTTAAGTACCTTTTGAATGCCGAGCAAGAGCTTGTTCAACAACGACCACAAGAACCACGCACGCAGGGACAAATCGTCTTTGCTAACGTTTCACTTGCTTACAACGATACTGCGGAACATCTCAAACGTATTGATTTAACGATCGAACCTGGAGAGAAGATAGGGATTGTTGGACCGCCTGGGTCTGGCAAATCAACTCTCATTCGCGCGCTGTTGCGTTTCTATCCCATTCAGGGTGGAAGCATTTCGTTGGACGGTAAGGACATTCATGCTTTTGACGTAGATTGGTTGCGTCAGCAGATTGCTTGTGTACTGCAAGAACCCTTTCTTTTTTCACGTACCGTACGGGAAAACTTGCTCTTAGGAAAACGCGATGCCAGTGATGAAGAACTCATAGATGCGACACGAAAAGCACTTATGCACGAAACCATAACTGGGTTTCCGAACGGTTATGACACGCGTATCGGGGAACGTGGTGTGAATCTATCAGGAGGCCAACGTCAACGCTTGGCTCTCGCCCGCGCGCTCGTTGCTAAAGCTCCTGTCTTAATCCTCGACGATGTGCTGTCGGGTGTGGATACTCATACTGAGAATGAGATCCTCGCGAATCTAGCCACCAAAGAACACCAACCCACCACCATCATCGTTGCCCATCGATTAACCACGATTCGTAATGTTGATCGTATTGTGGTTATGGAACGTGGTTGTATCGTGCAGGTTGGGACTCACACTCAGTTGTACGCAGAACCTGGCCCATATCGTGAATTGTGTGACATCCAAGGTCTGCTCGACGAGACTATTCAATACGAAACGGAACTAGCTGCAAATGGCTGATAGCACTTCTGCAGACTCTGTAGAACTTAAAGACGAGTTTCAAGACACCGAAAAAGCGCAGATGGAATTCCATCTCTGGCGCAGGCTGTTCGGTTACATCCTAAGGTACAAAGTGCACCTATCAATTATTGCATTTTGCGGGGCGGTCACGGGTGCAACTGAAATGTTTCCAGGGTTAATCGTCATTGGGATGGTCGAAGACATAAAAGCGAACGGTTCCAGTGCTAACCTCACATTGTGGGCAATTCTGATTTGTTTGTCTGGGCTATTAGCCAGTGCCGTAGTCAGCGGATTTGTGATGTATGTCTGCAAAGTGCGCTCAAACTCTAGCTATACCATTCGCGACGATGCGTTTCGCAACATTCAGCGACAGGCTTTTCGGTTTTTCGATCGTCGACCAGTAGGTTGGCTGATGTCGCGGTTGATGTCGGACTGCGAACGCCTGTCGAATATCTTGACCTGGGCGTTTCTCGACTTCATGTGGGGTACCACAATGATGTTGTCGTTTGCCGTTGTGATGCTAATATTGAACTGGAAACTAGCCTTGTTCGCGTTTGTGTTTATTCCTGTGATTGCTTGGATCACCGTGAAACTCAGAAGATCTATATTAAGAACAGCTCGGGAAGTACGCGCAACAAACTCGTTTCTCACAGGCACGATCAATGAAAGCATCATGGGCGTCCTAACGAGCAAGTCGTTCGTCCAACAAGAAAATCATCTCAAGGATCTCCAACAAACAACCAACAAACTCTATAACTCGTCCGTCGAAAACCTGACAATATCTGCTGTGTATGTCCCCATTGTGATGACAACAGGGAGTATGATCACTGGTATCACCCTCGCGGTTGGTGGTATAGAAGTCGTGCAGGGAGTCTTTGCAGTTACGGTGTTTCTTGCATTTATGATGTGGGTACGATACTTCTTAGAACCAGCGATGGAAATGGCAGCATGGTTCACTGAAATGCAAACTGCGCAAGCTTCCGCGGAACGCGTGTTAGCAGTAATGGATGCTCAACCTGATATAGTTTCTCGGACGGATAGTGCTTACTCGATTCCGTCGGAAATTTCATCGGTCCAAGTCAGAAATTTAGGTTTCGCCTACGACTCCGGTGTCCCAGTTTTGCACGACATAAATTTAAAAATTAATTCCGGTGAATCCTTGGCTATTGTGGGACCGACAGGAGGTGGGAAGACCACTCTAGTAAATCTTCTGTGCCGGTTTTACGAACCTTCTACAGGAATTGTCGAAGTTAACGGTGTCGACTATCGAGAATTCCCACTCAATTGGTATCGTTCGCAACTTGGTGTCGTATTACAACACGCACATGTGTTTTCGGGACCAATTCTTGAAAACATTCGCTATGGTCGTACTGAAGCCACAGACGTAGAAGTAGTAGAAGCTGCGCGCTTAGCGGGCGCGCACGAATTCATCGAAGCGATGGAAGACGGATATCAGACTAATGCTGGAGCTGGTGGCAGCAAGTTGTCCGCTGGCCAGAAACAATTGGTTTCAATAGCGCGTGCGTTACTATCTGACCCACAGATTTTGGTTTTGGACGAAGCTACAAGTTCGGTCGATACAGACACCGAACAGCACATTCAGCAGGGTATTGAACAGCTACTTCGTGAGCGTATTTGTTTTATCATCGCTCATCGTTTATCGACAATTCGAAACGTCGATAAGATCGCGTTCGTTCAGGCAGGTCGCATCGTCGAATTTGGTTCGCACGTTGATCTGCTTCGACTGAGCGGACTATATGCAAAAATGTACCAACAACAGAGTATGCGCGAAGCTGATCAAGCTAGTTTCGAATTAGCAGAACGAGCTAGAGATCAACAAACTAACTAGTGAGGCGAGAACATGCAGAATCCTCTTACCACGTCCAATACACTAGCAAATTTAAAAGCGGAATTAGCAATATGAAAAAGTCGATAACTCCATTAATGTCGATGTTATTAATTGGCCTCGTTGTTGGTTCAGCTAACGCCGACGCTTTCAACGGTGTATATATCAGCACGAATCTGGGTTTAACCACTACTTCGAGTTTTGATTATCTCGGGTCATCAACCGATCAAGGAAGTGTTTGTGATCCGATAATAAATCCCAGTGAGGAATCCAGAAGGATTGCGGGTTGTCCGACAGAGGGAACAGGCTGGTTGACGAAATTTGAGAATGGATCAGGTATTACAAGTACTCTCATCCTAGGACGTCACTTCGAAGGAACCGGGCTGTCGAAGAATATATCGGTAGAGATTGAGTTCTCGTACGGCGAGTCTACGTTGGATCAAACTCAGTCGATCCGAAGTCGCTCGGGAGTTGCACGAGACAAGCTGAATAACGAGATTTACAGAGCTCAAGAACACATCGGAGAAATCACATCACTTACGTTGTTTGGAAATCTGAGATACAACTTTCGATCAGGACACAAAACACGTCCGTATCTAGGAGTCGGTGTGGGTTTCGTGAAAACGTCTATCTACGGAGGCAGGATTTGGGTTCGAAATAACGATTGGACCCAGATTAGCACGGGAAGTACATTACCGAATTCGGAGGAGGTGAGAAGGAATCTTGCTGGTACGACCAGTTCGGTGCACGAAACACTAAGCGACTCGGCACCAACTTTGCAATTCTTTGCCGGGGTGGACCGACAAATTAACGACTCGACGTTAATTGGTTTCCGGGGTAAATTTATGCAAGTGGATACTTTTGATGCAACCGGCGGCTTGGACGTGCTCCGAAGTCATGAGGTCCCTGAAGGGTATGCTAGTAAAAGAGAAGCGGACACGCTAAGGAACTTTGGAGGCGCGATAACGTTTACTTTCGTTCTGTGAGTTGAGAAAGTCAAATTACGTCAAGATTACCATCTTCTTTGGTAATACTTGGAACTCATCGATCGATGAGCACGAGGGACGGCGTTTGCGTAAGACCAATTTGCAATCGGTTGTGAACTCTTTACTACTGAGTATCACACTCTGTCGAAGCGTGTAGTTCTAGCTTGACCAAACCTTAGCGAGATTAACCCGCTCACCCATCATATTAAAGGGCGTGACTCATGCCCCTTAATCAACCGTTTGCTGTCAGCTGAGTGGTTCGCGAAAGAGGTTGCTATTTAAAGCATCTCAGACGTACTAAGCTTATGACCGTCGACAGGTTATAGCGACACGCAAAATGTAAATATAACTATTGACAATAATATAACAATATGTATAATATTATCTCAAAACACTAAGTTTTTTTGAGCACAAATTTGTTCAACTCTTCGAAACAAACAGGACGATTGACTTGAAATATCGCGAAATTGATGAACTCCTCAACAACCACGACGTTCCGACGAACGAAAGACACCAGCTCATCAACTGTTTAATTGCCATGATTCAACAGTACGAGAACCAACCACAAAACCGTGATGGGAGAGGTGTACGAAATAGCCTTCGAAGACGAGAGCGAACCACAATAAAACACATTGGCAGCGCACTTCGACTAAGACAAAAACATCCGGATCCGCAAATTCAACACGAAGCCAAGAAACTCTTACGTTCGATTCCTCATAACAATTTTTCAATCATCTCCAATCGAGCTTCCATGTTCATGGGTAGAGTCCGAAAAGCGTCTTGGCGGTTAAATGAACAGAGACGACAGGCAAAGGGTCGTGTGATTGTCGTTTCAGCGTCTTTAACTCTCGTAGAAATTCAATCGCTGAGTTTGTTGCTGAAGGTGGGTAAGCATCTCAGCCTATGTGTGAAAAATCTAGACACGGCCCGCAACTATTTCAACGATGTACTCGATGGATCCGACGAGTTGTGGGTAGTAAAACTCAAAGGAGAAATAGCAGGACTGATGCAAGTATGTATGGGAAGGAGACGTCGAAGAACTGGGATTGAATTCCAGAGAATTCTCGAAATATGTAATGGCTCTCACAATGATCCACTCAAATTTGGCCGAACAGTAGCATTGAAAATTCTGAAGTGCCTTCACATCGATAAAGTGAACGCCGAGACATTTACTCGAGTGGGAGCGTTTCCACTCTTCCTGCGCGAAGACATCGACAGTTCTTTACCTGAGCCAATTTTGGTGGGTACCGAGCTTCATTTTGTTTGGAGAAGCAGAGACTCCATCGCGATTGCCACTCTGGAGAAAAAACAGTTCAGAGACGAAAAATTTAACTCTTCAAAGAAGAAGTGGTCATATTTGTGCTTGCAGGGGAAGAACAGATGGGAGGATTGGGACTGTATGACAAACCATCTGAACATCGGTGAAGTACTTCATTTGGTTCTCAGCACACCGAATTTTTACCAAGTTACTTCGAAATTTGAAGACTCGCCGAAATGAAAATCTAAGACTTAAATCCCGACTGTTTACCGTTTGAAATCCGGGAGAATTCGCGCCGCAGTCGAGAATCATCTTTCGAACTCAAGGAAAACGTTTCGATTAAATTTTCTACCAAAATGGGCTTAGAAAACCACAAATATCAGCCTGAAATAATATATTCTGTATAGTATATTAAATGACATATTATTTTAAATATTAAATATATTTAGCATAAACGAACTTTTTTATTCAAATTTGAACAACTACTCACGTCCAAATCGGAATATATAGGGAACCCGCATTTTTTTGACGCGCGGAAATGGCAATCCGGTTCGTTTTTTGAGATTTGGCGACTGCCTAATCCCTTCAAGGTGGAAATCGCGTAGTAAGTCAACAAGTTCTGGGCTGCCCTCTCAAATATAGCGTAGAAATCTAACTGCGCTGAATCTTAGAGGTTTAACGCCTCTGAACCTAAAGACTGGCTACTTATTCGGCTACAAAACACCTTTAGCGAAGAAGTCTTTCCTGTTGCACTATAGGAGCGAAAACTCCATGATAGTCATACAAAGATTTCCACATCCCACTGTAGTGAGACTGTAGCTCTGTCGAGCCATTCAATCGAAGAAACAACATCTGAAATTTACACTCAACCCGCAAGAACCAAAGTATGAAACGTCATGAAATCGATGATCTCATCGGCGACTATGATGTTTTGTTACAAGACAGACGAGTTCTCATTGATCGTTTGAGAAACGCAATCGATCGCTACAAAACCCAACCTCAAAATCGCGATGGTCGTGGAATCAAACATAGTGTACATAAGCGTCTAAGTAGAACTGTACGACGTCTCGGATACTTACTTCACCTGAGTCTACAACACCCAGACTCTCAAATACGACACCAAATAAAAAAATTTCTGCGATCCATTCCTCATCACAGAGAATTCAATCCTCTGGAGAGTCAGACTTTAGCACTCATGAATAAAGCTCTTAAGGTGTTGCGCAGACACCGGTTACAAACCAACAGTCGCGTAATCGACGTTTCGAATTCTCTTCAACTCAAGGAAGTAAATTCTTCGTCCATGTTGCAAAAAGTGGGAACTCACCTTGATGTTTGCGTTGGCCATCGTTCTGAAGCTCAAGATCACTTTGACGACGTACTGATCGGTAAAAGCGAGTTGTGGGTCTTCGTGCGCGCAGAGGAAGTGGTGGGACTAATGAGAATCTATAACGAGTATAAGCGAGACGAAGACTACGTATTTTTGGGAGATTCGTGTACTGATCCAAGTGTTTTCTCCAGACAGATTGTTGAGTGTAAGAGCTTCAAAAACGATACCCTACGTTTAAGTCACAGGGTCGCTATGAAAATAGTGAAATTTCTACAAATCGATCAGGTGCATGCTGGGACGTTTTCACAAGTGGGAGCATACCCGATGTTCCTTTGTGAAGGTATCATGCAACCTATACCTGAACCTGTGTTTGATGGAACACAGTGGCATTATGTTTGGCGTACGACGTATCACATGGTGATCGCTAGTGCCAAGAAGAAGTTAGTCGAGGCCGACAAATTCAATCACTCGAAAATGAAATGGTCCTATTTTCAATCGGAACCGAACAACGATTGGTCCGATGATTGGAACACAAACAGCTTTCTTTCCAAAGGAGATCTTCTCAAACTCATCCTGAACTTTCCCAGCATGTACCGATTAGCTAACGACATTCGAGGTGATCGAAAAGACTTAAAACTCAGTTCAGAATGGATTTGACCAACCTGCGGTGTAGGAGAGGTCAATTAGCAACTAAAATCCTAATTAGTTGTCTACAGTACAACAAGGAGGGCTCAATGGCAAATTTTGAACTCAACTCAAAGTGCAGCGTCAAGCACCATCCACTAGTTGGCATTTGTTCGATATTGGGTGTTTGTCTATTCTTACAAACTGGATGTAGCCGCGGTCCGAATCCTGTAGCTCTCGAAATTGACATTGAAGAAGATACCTCTGCATCGATCACTCTTACAACTACTGAAACCTCTGACCGTGAAGTTTCCTACCAAATCTCGACATTTCCTGAACACGGGTCAATTAGTGGTACTCCCCCGAACATTTACTACTCTCCATCCACAAATTACTTTGGCAGCGATGAGTTCGAGTATGTGACTCTGCGCAGAAATGGTCGTGTATCCAAACCCGCTAACGTAAAAATAGACATTGCCGCGGTTAATGATCCCCCAGTCGCCGAACCCGTTCAAGCAACAACAGCGGTCAACATGGTTGTACTGATCGATCCCCAAGCGATTGATGTAGACGGACAAGTCGTTGACTATCAAATCGCGACCCCTCCAGGGTACGGTAAAGTGGAGTTAAATGGCGCGAAGTTTCGATTCACTCCCAGTACTGGATTTTTGGGCGACGATAGTTTTGAATATGTCGCTATTGACGATTCTGGATTGCGTTCAGCTACTGCGAAAGTGACCGTTCGAGTTAGCTTACGTCCCCAAGAACAGGTATCGATAGACGAAGACACCGATGGAAGTGAAACTGTCGCTGTACCTAGTGAGCCATCCGAGCCAGTAACGACCATACCGGAAGACATAGCTTCAACCAACATACCCGACAACTCTCTTCCCGAAGTTGAAGACTTGGATGTAGTAATGCTTGAGGATTCCGATACTCAAGTGGAACTAAAAGCTACTGATACAGATGGAACAGTCTCGCGATTCGGTATCACAACGTTGCCCGCACATGGCACTCTGAGTGGGTCAGGATCAAAACGAACCTACAGACCCTCCAAGGACTTTTTTGGCACGGATTCGTTTGCTTACGTTGCAATAGACGATCAAGGTGGGGTCTCACAACCCGCCGTAGTGTCCATTACGATTGATTCGGTCAATGACCGTCCGACCGCGGATTCCTCGACCTGGGTTACCGTCGAAGACAGCACGGGTATATACATTGACTTGCGAGCACAAGATTCTGACGGTTCTATCTTGTCTTACACGATCGTTCAATCCCCTTCGCATGGCAGAGTCGACGATATTGGAGGTGGTCGCTGGCTCTACATTCCGCAGGAAAACTTCTCGGGCTATGACACGTTCCATTGGGTCGCAATAGATGATGAAGGTGATCGAAGTCTCGAAGCAACCACTACCGTAACCGTAACCGAGCAACCCGATCCACCGACGATCCGGTTGCGAAAGACTCAGTTTGAGACGACGGTAGGTACGCAACTAGACATTGACGTTAGAGTCTCCGATCCGGAAAACGACGTTGACCGATTTGAAATTAGACAAACTCCGCGTGCTAATGGCAGATTTCACCCCAATAGCGGTACGGTGGATGAGCTAGACTATCTGCGCTTCGAAGCGACGAAACGCGGGATCAGTACCTACCGTCTAGAGGTGCGTGATCGATCAGGATTAAGTGCTTTCGCTACTTTCACAATCGAAGTAATTAATACACCACCGGTCGTGCAGTTGCCAACCCCCAGTTATGATCGATCAGCCGGGGTTGTGAATTTCACCCTGCGAGTTCGTGATCCGGATGGTACCATTCAAAGTTTCGTGATTCAAACCATCGACAACCGGAGAGCCGATAGCATTAAAGTGAATGGGACAAGTGTCACGGATGCTATTTCTTTTACCACTGGAGGTGCGTGCGAGACTGATGACGGTGCTTGGTGTAACTTAAACGTGGCCTATAAACCTGACGTAATTGACGGACACTCGCGCCGCATTCGAGTTTACGCTATTGACGATGAGGGAGCTTCTTCGCCAAAAGACTTTATCAGAATCGAGACGAGACAGCTTCAAGTTGCGCGACATGTCGTGGTAGACGATGACGACGACGATGAGCAATGGCAATCGCCGAATCCTCGCGTTCCACCCCGTACTCCACCAACACCATCCGATCCTCCTTCGCGACCGCCAAACGACACTAGCAAAACAACACCACCTGATCCGTCACAGCCACCTGAAACGACCGAGCCTGAAGATGATGATGACGACAGCTCGTCTTCGAGCGCCTCAGACGCAGCGGTTGTTGATCGTGTCGACGAAGAAGAGAAAAAGAAGGTAACTAATCCAAACCGAGAAGTGCCCCGCGTACGTAATTAGTACATCTTCGGACGCTCTCGGACCCTTCACAAAAAAGCCGTCTTCAAGACGGCTTTTCTTTTAGTTGGTCTAGCGCGACCGCTACGTAGCTCTGGAGTTAATCACCCAGCTGCATAACACCGTTCAACAACAAAGGATTTGTGTTTTGCTTCAAACTATACATGTTCGTCGTTAGAAGCGGTATCGAAAAATCGTGTTGACCGTCTGAGCTTTGGCATCCCCGTAATATTGCGTTACTGAAAATTCAAGCGAAGCTTTCTCATTGATATGAAGCATTACACCTCCTGAGAGGAACGCATCGGTACCACTATCTTCGCAAGCTACGAAACCACAAAGGTCAACCTCATTCACTGAAACCCGTTCAGAATCGACCGAGTAACTAAAAATGCCACCTTTCCAGATACCGGAAATTTGGTTGTTGAGTGGAAGCGTAAACGTACCGCCTAAGGAGATGTAGGTGTTTCCAACAGTCGATATGTCATAAACGCTTACCGGCACACCCAGGCTATTGAGTATGGAATCTGGGCTAAGTTCGGGTGCAAAATCAACGAAGCCCTCAATACCGAAACGCTCAGTGATTTGCCAACCCAGTCCACCGCGAAAACCAGCCCCGTCCCCGACTCCGGTTTCGAGATCCTCATCAAAATTGATGAATCCGCCAAATACGTACCATGGCGTCTGTTGCGCCGAGCATGGGGCGGCTACTACGAAAAGGGACAAGAGTAAGACTGCAAATTTCATGAGATATTACCTCGCGTCATCTAATTTGAAAGAGGATTCGAATCCAAACATTGTACGAACAGGTGGAAGAAGGCGAGGGGTCACCCTCGCCTTCTAAACCTAGGCACTTTTTACCGATACTGAGCTTAATTAGACGCCGGAAGTTCAACCATCACGTCGCTTGAATAGTCTCCTGTTGTATCGTCGATCGTCATCTCAAATACCAATCGATAGTCCCGTGCGTCGGGAGGATCGTACGGACACAACTGATTATCCGTTCTCGTCTCTCCTGCAACATCAATCCAAGCTTGACCAAGACCATTGCGGACCTGCCATTTTGAGTTATTCACTGTGTAGGAAACATCCTCAATCTGACGATTGTTGAATGATTCACACTGGGTAAAACTAAGAGTGTCCAACTTTATCGAGCTCGGTTCAACATCCATCGCAACTAAGCGCACTAAATACTGGTCGTATATAAGATCAAGATCTTCAAAGTCCGGTCGCTCAATCGGACTGCTTTCTACTGTTACTCGTTCAAAGCGATGTATGGAATCTATCCAATCATCGACGACAACGTACGAAAACTTGCCTTGCTGAGTGTATATTCCAAACAACGCATCTACCGCGTCTCTAAATAGTGGAATTTGATTTCCATATCGATCCGGTTGTTCGTCCGATGACCAGTCGGATACATAAAACGCTCCCGAGTCTTCTTCGTAGGTGACCACATAGTTCATAGAGGGAACACGGTACAAGGCGTTCGAGCGACAGAAGACTTCGATGGAAGGATCGCGCGTATTGTGGATACTGTTGATGAGACAGTGTCCGGAGCCCCAGTCCCAACGAAAAGGACGCCGAATATGAGAGGGGAAGAACTCGAAGGGATTCGATGCGCCCTCAATGTAAAAGCTGTCGATGGCGGCGATTGGTGTGGGATTTGGGCGGTCTGTTGTAAGATCAAACAAGGCAACTGCCGGACTATTCTGTCCAACAGCGAACAAAAAGTCTCCACTAGCGTCGAGCGTTATGCTTGCACCATCGAATCGGTTGGAATTTTCATTGAGACCGGTAATTGTTAACCAAGATGCATGTGTGATTGTGGAAACTACACTTAGCAAGCCCGTCTGGTCATCTTTACGAAACGTAAAAATTCGATCATCTGAGAGTCCATACAGCAAATTCTGGTTTGGGTCAAACGTTACAGACTGTAAACCCTCCAATTCTAAGAGCGGTCGATTATCCAGTTTTAAGTCATGGGGCCTTAAAGAGGATGTCACTACTTGTCGAAGCGTCAATTCACAAGGTCCATCGACGCGGTAGGTTGCAATCGTTCCCTCTCCAATCTTGTAGATATAACGACCAGTGCCATCGTGCAAAATCTGGGTAGGAGTCTGCCGGAAGTCACTTACTACACTACAATTGGAAACCTCCCGAGTATGCTGATCCAATCCCTCGAACACAACAAAGTCAGTAGCTAACGGTGCGTATATCGCCTTACGGGCTGTATTCCAACCTAGCACCGAGAAGGTGGGGACGTCAACAGCTTCTCCCTCGGCGTCTTCGTAAGGAATCGTTTCAAGTACAACGAGGTCGTCATTGTCATCCTCATCCTCATCTATCGAAGGGAGTCCAAGTACTAGCAATTCATCCTCGAGCGTTAAAAGTAATTTGTCGAGGTCATTACCAACGATAGTTCCCGCAGTGGGATCGATCAATTCTTCGATGTCGTGTCCCGTAGGACTGCCAATTTCGTAGTAGTCGCGGCTGCTCCTTATCCAAGAAGGAGGGCGCGCTTCATCCCAGAAAACGTCGATCTCAGTCTGACGGGTGGAAAATTCCGTCGTATTGCTACGCATTGCTACTTGCACTCTATACTCTGTCCCCGCGTCCGGCTTGAAGATCGCCTCTGGTCTACCGCTGAGGATAAATGATCGATCAGTCGAAGTCACGAGATCCCACGCTTCATCGTCGTCGTCGCGTTTGTGAATAGCGAGAAAATACTGATCTGTAGCTTCTCGAAGATTTGCGTCCTGCCATGTTTCTGTTGAAAACTTCATCCATCCATTGAAACCGGAAACAGGAGTCCACGATCCCCAAACCGATGAATGAACACCTGCGCTCGTAATGCCGTTGGCGCGTGATTCGTCAGGTGTCGTGGTAGCATATTTCAATTCGAATGTCTCAGTTCCGGTTGTACCACTGATAGGGTGTGGGGTACCGATTTGGTCATACTCTGGAGTAGCGCCCCAAAGGAATGAATTGCTGGATCTATCTCGTAAATATTCCAAGCCACTATTTCGATGGACCACGATGTAATATGTCGTGCCATTAGTGGCATCAAGGACAAACTCCGGGCCGGTCGCAAGGTGTGTGAGAGTACTGAGGGTGGAACCCACAAAAGCGCTCAAAGTGTCGATTTGCGCTTCCGAGATGCGAAATGTGAATTTGCCAGTGCCAGGAGCTTCCCAAGACCACCAAAGTGAGTGAGAAGTTGTTTCTGCCGGTTCGCCCACTTCGATTGTACGATCAACACCACTGCACGGACTACACTTCGTTCTGCTCCCCTGAGCGCCAGAAATCTCAATTGCTTCGGAGAACATATCGTTACTCATCAGAACCGAACTAGACGATTCCTCCCAAGACAATTCATAACTCCCTTGAAAATCGGTGTATTCTGAGTTGGAACTGACGCAGATCTTGTACTCTTGGTTCTCGGACACGGGTACGTCGGCATCATAGTAAGAAGGATCTGAAATTAGACGAAGATTGTCGACTGAATCACCGAGGAAGACAAGAATCTGTGGTGGGTTGTTTGAATATGGAGCGTCTGCTTCGAACGCCCAAACGCCGGACGAAGGTGCAGTCCAAGTGAACCATGTCGTACCGACGGCTACGTACCCACCAGGTTCACCTCGTTCAACTGTTGCATATGCATTATTTCCTGTTACTTCGCCACTTTCGCCGGTGAGTGCAATGCTATCGGCAAAGTCATCGTTAACTGGTTTCGTGTCAAGTTTTTGCCACGTGAACTCTAGGTCAGGAGCTCGTAAGTTCCCGTAACTATTCACGCGTAAATAGTAGTCTTTATCGGGTTGTAGATAAATCTCATACAGATTGGTAGTCCACATATTTCCGGCGGGTGGTTCAAACATGTTGTCAGTAGAGATTAGTTGGAACGACACGTTCGCGCGACTCGAATCTTGGCTGGTAACTTGAATACCGTATTTCGCGGCAGTGGTCGATGATAGTTTGTACCACGCGCTTCGAGACTGATCGTAACCCTCTGTGAAATTGAAGAAATCATCAACGTCCCAACCGCGCTGCGTGACAAACTCAAACAGCACTTCCATATCGATATAGAGTTCGCCAGGATGGCGGGCACCGGCGGCCAGATCAACAGATACTGTACCGGAATCGCCCGACAACTCTATTGCGCTTGTGGCGTAGTTGTTCGAAAGCACCGTGGATTTGGCAGGCAAGCTTTGCTCATCCACTAATACATCGACTGAGTCTACGTCGGCATTTGCATTCGGACTTGCTACGGACAGATAAAGTTGATGGCTACCGGTCTTCATCTCTGGTGGAAATACCAAAGTTACTTCTTGGTCTTCACCGGATACGACCTCCCCCAAAAACAGTGGATTTCCAATATAAAAACCGGTTAGATCTTGAACGGTCCCATCCTCTCGCGTGACTTGACTCCCAGGTTGCCACAACGATTCTTCATTGTCGAACCAGTAGTCACAATCACCATTACGCTGGTTACGACAAGCAATGTACAGCGCGACTCCTCCCGCAACAAATTCATCGTTGGAAACGGTTAGTTTAAGTTGAGGTCTTCTAGTATTGGCAGTATTTAAGGTATCCGATTCGAGTTCTATATCCAGTTGCGGGGTAGACTTTCCGATGAACATCCACGACACGGCAATGCGCGGCGCGAACTGGTACACATTGTGAGGTATCACCGTAATTCGTTTGGTCCCGGCATCAGGGTTAGCAATGATGAGATATTCCAAGTTATCGACCCGAGAGCTCGAGACAAATTCGCCACATTCGGTTACATCGCAGTCTTCGTCTGGTCCGAGATACAGATCAAGATCTGCCATCACAGCAGAACCAACGTTGTCGTTTGGAGGTTCGTCCCACGTTAAGACGATGTCGAGACGGTCTGTGTCTTCTGGCACCTCGATTTCGATGTAGGCATATTCGTCGTTTTCGATTTCACTCACCGCGCTATGGCTTGACCAGTCGTCGTCTGGACCTTGCGTGATCGCGGTTCTTGCCGAAACCGAGCCCATCCCATATTGGTTATTGAAGTATCCGGTACCGTGTGTGTTCGTTCTGGGGGCGAACGCTTCTAGGTCGAAATATGCGTCCGGTTTAATCGCGGTCGCCATGAGTTGTGCGCGCACTAGCGCAGGATTCGTTTTAAAACCGTCATCCGTTCCCATTAAAAGAGTTGCTATACCAGCAACTGCGGGTGATGACATACTCGTACCGTCTTTGGAGACGTAACCTGATGTCGCGCCATTACCGTCTGCGGCAAGCACTCGGTCGCCAGTCATACCCACTTTCGGAAGCATTCGTCCGTCCGACGCCGGACCTAGGCTACTACTATAGTCAGCAAATAGTGTATCGGTCAACCATGCTACCGGGAGCGCGTTCTTCGCGGACCCGTATTCAGAGTACCCAAAAGATCGTGCATTACCCTGGGAAACAACATACACTTGGTCGTGATTCCAGACTGCCCAATCTAACTTTTTCGCACCGAGCCAATACCCTGTGTCTCTGGTAACTGAACTTAGACTCATGTTGATCACATTGGGTTTCATTGCAGCGGACTCCGGACCGTTCCACTCGCACGAAGATTCTTTGGTAAAGTAATCCATGGCTTTGAGAATAGAAGTAGTCCGTGCCCCACGACGAAGAGGGTCCTTGATAAAAACCTTGGCAAATCGAATGTGTCTCACACCAGGTGCAACCCCGGCTCGGCTTCGGTTTTCTACTCCAGAACCGGCAAGAATGCTCGTCACGTGGGTACCGTGTCCGACGACATCAACCCAAAGATCATCTGTGTCTAGTTGTCCCGTGTCTAAAGTTTGAAAACTTTCGCCACAAATGCTACTGCCGGACACTCGTCGGGAAGCAGAAATGTCGGGGTGAGATAGATTTAAACCGGTATCCATGACCCCGATGGTGACGTTCTGCCCTGCGACCCCGGTAAACCGACCATTCACTCCTGTGTGTGTTCTAAGTCCATCTGCGCCGGAAACGGGCACTGCAGAGTCAAGGGTCAGTTCTAGAGTTCCAACAGGTTCGACGGTTTGCACAAAATCCCATTCAGCAAGTTCAATTAACTTTCCATAGGGCACTGAGGCTACTAGAACTCGAATCGTTGGGTCCCAGTGTTCGATCTCTGCGCCAAGTTTCTCAATTTCGCTTCGCCAGTGTGAGAGGTTCGAAGTGGTCATGAGCGTAATAAACACGTCTTTGTTTTCAGAGCCAACGCTGGCATGAATTTCCTCTCGGAAGTTGGGACCGATTTTTTCGCTGATCGGCTTATTTCCTAGCGCGAGGACTGCCTCATGCGCTAGCAACTTCTTCAAACTGTCAATATTTCGAGGTAGTTGAACCCGTCGATATTCATTACCGCCTTCATATATTTCGACTTTAAGCGATCTGAAGGTATCGCGTTCGACGTTGTGCAAAAGATTTGGATTGAGTTGAACCCACGCATAGAAATAGTCCCGGTCTGAACTCTCTTCGGAGTTTGGAAACGAGATGGTAGAAGCGTCCTTGGTGAACCATGATAGGCTGGGATGAGTGTTAACGTCAACCGAAGGTGTCTTCGCGAGTTTGCCTTTTTTCATTTCACCTCGAAAGTCGGTGAGTTCAAATGTCTTTAACCCGACATTGACCGATTCCGTACTTTCGTTGGACGAACGATTTGTGCTCTCAACTGAAGCTAATTCGGGAGTCTCTTCCGAGAAGTGCTGAGACTTGTCTAATTGACTCTTGCTTCCGGTCTGGAGGTTTGATGTATCCGGTTTGGAAGTGTGTTCGAATTCAGTATCTGATATCTCCTGAGACTGTTCAGGCTTAAATATCACCTGATGTAAAAACACACTGAGGCAAACCAAACCCACAAGGGCAAAGCAAGAAATGGCGACACGAATACGTTGCATCGAAAGATCTCCTCCTTAGATTAGGAACTTAAAGTATTGGACGGTTTCTCTAAACCTATTATGGCACGAACTATGTAAGAAAGTTCTACAAAGGGTCACTATTTTGTTGATATCTCAAGAATGTAAGCCCCTGTTTAGAACAAAAAGATTGCGCCCAATTCGAATATAGGTTACGTTATTTATTGCGTACTGGATACTGACGAACTGTCGACTATCATCAATTTTCATCAGAATCCGACGAAGGAACAAGTGCTTCTTTTCGAAATTCCCATTCACGGACTATTTCGAGTAAGTCTAAAGATTCGCGCATTGATGGCGGGAACGCTGAAAAGGGTGATGCTAAGTCGACAATGCTTTTCGCGGCTTCGTCGAGTACCTCATGTCCAGAAGAACGTACTACTCGAGTCTCTTTCACCGAACCGTCGGGTTTGATCGAAACGTAGAGTCGCAACTTTCCGTAAAGTTTTTTCTCGACAGCTTCCTGAGGATAGTTCAACTGTCCAATCGCCTGTACTTTCTTCAACCATGCTTTAAGGTAGAACTCTTCCTCGGTATTTGTCGCGTCATCGACTTCCACATTTCGCACGGTTTCTTCACTTGACTGTTCCCGAGCAATCGCGGTGGCAGTATTGAGCAATTCATGCATCGATACTTCGGGATGCTCGTTCGATGTTGGATTTGGTTCGAGAACATTGACTATATCAGTAGGCGTTTCTGTAATTTCGACGTTCGGTACCGCGGTTTCGATCGGTTCATCAAAGTTTAGGTTTGAGTCTCTTTCGAGCTGCGCAATGCTGCTCTCTGGGTGAGTGCTCGTCTGTTCTGATACAGGCTCTGGGGTTGTGTTGGTCACGTTAGGTTCAAGGATTTCGGTGCTGTTGTCGATCTCTTGTTCGGGAGCACTAGTTATCACACTCGGCGAAGTAGATTGAGGAACGAGTTGAACATTTAATACGCGTGGTTCTTGATCACGCGATTCAAACCGAAAGTCGATCGCAAAAATGACTAGCGTGTGGAAGATCACAGATCCGATGAACGCGATCACCAATAGTCTTGAGTCCTTGTGAGTCAACTTCATGACGTGTGATTCACTGTTTCCAGTTCTGGCGTGTGATTTGTCTATTCATCGTTGTCGATTTACGATCACATGTGGCGTTCAACAGCATCCATGAGCAACGAACCAATATCAAGATCATAGGCTTTATCTAGCTCTCTAATACAAGTTGGACACGTAATATTGATCTCAGTCAAGTAAGGACCGATCACGTCAATTCCAACGAATAGCAACCCTTGCTTTTGAAACTCTGATGCTAAGGCATTAGCCATCTCTAAGTCCTCTTGAGACAATGGTTGTGGTATGCCGGTTCCACCTGTTGCTAAATTGGCACGAGTCTCGCCTTCGGGTGGTACGCGTGCGAGAGTGTATGGGATAGTCTCGTCATCGACGATCAAAATGCGTTTATCGCCCGTATTAATCTCAGGCAAGAATTTCTGCCCCATGATAGGAGAGGTTCCATTTGCAGTCAGTGTTTCGAGCACAGCATTGAGGTTGGGGTCATATTCACGTACTCTAAAGATTCCCTTACCGCCCATTCCATCTAGTTGCTTGAATACAACATCCCTGTGCTCAAAGTAAAAATCCTTTAAAGATGCTAAATCTTGTGCGACGACCATGGGTGGAGTGAACTCAGGAAAGTGCGTCGCGTAAAACTTTTCATTGAAGTCCCTAAGACTCGACGGTTTATTTACCACCAACACGCCTTGAGCTTCGACGCGATCGAGCAAATAGGTTGTGTAAATGTAATTCATGTCGAACGGAGGGTCTTTGCGCATGAATACCGCTTGAAAGGATGCCAGTGCGCGTTTTTGTTTGTCTCCCTCGATGCAATACCAGGGTTCGTCGCAGAGTACTGAAGGATCAAGGCGGTCCAGGAATTCATGATGCATGTCTAACGGGGTAGCGAAAGCAAACACTTCGTTGTTCTCCCAATAAAGATCGCGTTGTTCCATGACCCAGACCTTCCAATTTCGACGTATCGCGGCACGAAACATCGCGATCGTCGAATCTTTGGCGACGTTGAGAGAGGGGATAGGATCAGCTATGAACGCGATTTCGGTCATGATTTGATTGTAGACGAGAAGTTGGAAATTGGGCGCTACCTCCGAGAGACGGCGCGGACAACTAAATTATTGAAACTATTACAATTCATTTAGGTCTATCTAGAAGTGTTCTTGTTTGTGATCGTTCTAGTGTTTCGAGTGGTCTCGGATCACGAGGGATTCTCATGAGTGAATCGACATCAAATTCTTATCTACTAAAGGGAAATTGAAATGAAAAATTTTTCAGCCATCAATGGATTTGTAGTAATTCTCGCTCTCTTTGTTTCCGGTCTGCTTTTCGCTGAGGAACAAGTAGAGCTGGGCACCAAAATCGTGAAAACTGAGACTTTAAAAGAGTTGAACGCGCTTTCCAGCCCCAAGGAGAAAGGGCGCGACTACTTAGCGTTTGTTTCTATTGGCTTTTCGGGCTTTCGAGAAGATATCGATGCGTCCATTGGTAAAGGCTCAAACTTTCGAATTGCCGGGGGTACTCAGTATACCGATTGGTTTGGACTTGAGTGTTTCGGGGAACGAACCCCAGCCATCGCACCGAGTACAGTCCTTGAAGATTTGAGAAAAAACATTGACCAACGAATATTGGGTTCGTCAATATCGACTCGAGGTAACTCATATTTTGGTATCTTGGGGAAGTTCTCATATGATTTAAGGCCTGCTTTTTCTCTGTTTGCGAAAGTTGGTGTCGCCAAATATGATGCGCACCAGGTTACCGCGGAACTAACGTTGGATGATCCCGCAGACAACGTTCTCTTCAGTTATGTAAGACTCGAAGGAGAGGCAGAGGGATATACTCCTGTGCTGTCGATCGGATATGAAACTCCGATCCCATATCTTGACAGCAAGAAGACCTCGGGAGAAGTGAGCTTGACTCAAATGTTTGACGATAAAGTTAAACATCTGTCGTTGAACGTTGTGATAAAGTTTACTTTCTAAAGCCTATCGGAGACTATACAGTACGGGTCGAGCCATTGCTTCTCAAGTTTACTCGACCGAACGTCTAAGAGGGCTTACTATCAGTCAGAACACACTGGGCTGTGAGGACCCGAATTTGTCTTCAATCGCTTGCTTTTTTGCATGCATGGGTGGTGTGAGCATCGCTTAAACCGTATTATCATTAGAGTATGTCGTTGTTGAAGTTTAGTTGATTAAAGGATCACAGAAATGAAAGAACTTTCAAGCCTAAGAGTCTTAATTGCTACGCTTGCATTCATCGTTGCCAGCCAAGCCTTCTGCGAGGAGGAAACAGCCGCGAATGCCGAAGCGAATGAAGACTCAGTCGCCGTAGAGAAGAAAGGGAAAACCACTACGGAGGAGAAAGAGCGAGATTACGACTTTTATATATCTATAAGCTCTTCGAATTTTCGCGAAGACATTGGCTCCGCGTTCGGTAGCGGCGAGTCTTTTAGAATTACATTTGGTTATCAATTTAGGAAATGGTTTGGGGTTGAAATGTACGAGGAAAGAGCCCCAGCACTTGAGACGAAATCGATACTAGCAGATCTCCGTCAGTCATTGGACGAAAAAATATTGGATTACTTTATTACGACTCAAGGAAACTGGTTTGGGGGAACTCTAGCTACGTTCTCTTATGAACTCAACGAAGCCTATACTCTCGTTACCAAAGTGGGAATTGCAAAGTATGAGGCGCATCGAATCGCGGGTCGGCTAACTCTGGACGCCGAAAGAGACAATATCCCGTTCACCTATCTTGATCTCGATAGAGAGGTTGAAGGTTATACCCCAATATTCTCTTTGGGTTTGGAAATGCCTTTTCCGTATCCCGATAGCGAGAAAACCACTGGGGAAGTGATGCTAGTTCATATGGCTGACAAGAACGTAGAGAGTTTGTCTCTTCGACTTGCGTTTAAATACACTTTCTAACGCTTATAGGACTTCTTACTTCGGTGGAAACTCGCTATTCCACATGAACGTTTGAAGTTCGTATCGTTGTACTACAGGTATCCCGGCGTAGCCGGTTTTCCCATACAAGGATAAAGGGGATGTTATGGAGAGAGTCAAGCCGTTCGGTGGTCGTCGTACTGTGATGGACGTCGTTTCAGAAAGAAAATCGAACGAGTCAATTAATAGCCCAGATCGTCTCGACGGCTAAGCAGACAAAGTCCTACGGAAAGACCTAAAACAGGCTACTGCCGTGTCTTGTCTGTACTGTAATAGGACTCGGAGGCGACCTAAATTTCTATAGCCCCTTCATTGTAGTCACTAATTTGAGTGCAAAAGACGACGTAATCATTCTCGGCGCTGGGCATAACGGATTGGTGTGTGCCTGCTATCTTGCGATGTCTGGATTACGAGTGCGCATTCTGGAACGTCGCAACGTAGTTGGCGGAGCGTGCGTCACAGAGGAATTTAGTCCCGGTTTTCGCAACTCTACAGCGAGCTATACGGTAGGCTTGCTCGATCGAGAAGTCATTCGTGATCTCAAGTTGTTCGAACACGGTTTGCGTATCGTTCCTAGACCGCTTGCAAACTTTTTTCCATTAAAAAATGGCGAGTCTTTGTCGATCTTCAACGACCCAAGAGACACTCAAGAAGAATTTGCACGATTTTCGGAGAACGACGCTGCAGCACTTCCTGAGTTTCAAGGAATGGTTCGAGAAATTGGCGATGTAGTGATTCCTCAAATGCATCGGACACCACCAAACAAAGGAATGGGTGTTCGGGGTTGGATCCAAACGCTCGAAACCACTAGAGACGTCATGAGACTCTCCACACAACGACGTCGAGAATTGTCCAAACTCTTTCTTTCTTCGATAGCTGATCTAGTGAGGAGTTGGTTTGAGAATCCCCACATTCAAGCTGCCGTAGCATTCGACGCCGTCGTTGGAAACTTTGCGTCATTGCTCTCTTCAGGTACTGCCTACGGACTACTTCATCACGCTATTGGTGAAGTCGCTAGTCAGCGAGGCGTATGGGGACACCCAATCGGTGGAATGGGAGCAATAACTCAAGCGATGCTGAAACAAGCGGAAGATCTTGGAGTGTCGGTCGAAACGAATGCCGAAGTAGCTGAGGTGTGTGTTGAAAACGGTAAAGCCGCTGGTGCTGTGTTAGCCGACGGTTCGATTAGAAGCGCGAAAGCGATTGTTGCAAACTTAGCGCCCCAACAACTGTACTTGAATCTAGTCGGCCGATCGATACTTGATGGAGATTTCTTGAAGAGCATTGAGAACTTACAATGCGAGTCGGCTGTATTACGAATCAACGTTGCATTGTCAGAATTACCGCAGTTTGTGTGTAAACCTGGCGACGAAATTCAAGAGCACCACCAATCTGGGATCGTGTTTAGTCCAACTCTGGACTACATGGAATCTGCCTATTTAGACGCGCGAACTAAAGATTGGTCTAGGAAACCAGTGATCGAGATGTTGATCCCTTCAACAGTTGATGACTCTCTCGCTCCACCTGGTCAGCACGTAGCTAGTCTGTTCTGCCAATATTTCCCTTACGAAAGGGATTGGGATATAGATCGGGACAGAGCGGCTGACACCGTCTTCAAAACAATAGATCAATATGCTCCTAACTTCTCTGATGCAGTTGTGGGCCGACAAATTCTCACGCCACTAGATCTTGAACGTGAGTTTGGGCTACCCCGTGGCGATATCTTTCACTTATCTCACAGTCCCAGTCAATTGTGGGTTAATCGACCGGTCTTCGGTCATGCCGCATATCACGGCCCCGTCTTGCGCCTATACCATTGCGGCGCTGGATCACACCCGGGCGGCGGCGTGAGTGGAATACCGGGCAAGAACGCAGCGAAACAAATACTCCGAGATTTGTAGGCTGAGCGCTGACTCAAATTGTTCATTGAGCTATAGTTGCATTTGGGAATTACTAACATAAATGCACATGGAACGCACACTCACTGTTAGCGTTTTGACGTTCCACAAGTCCCGGCAAGCCGGTGATTATCTCACTCGTTTTACTACGTCCAGACGCCCCAATCCCTGTACCATTTCGCGTTAACTTGTCGACAGACAAGGAAACGCAATTCGGTGTGCGGTCGTGAGCAACCTCCCGAGTCCTAGTGACTTGAATGATCACCACCTTCGGGCTTGTGCCACGACTACGCACCATTGCAATGGAGGCCCAGTAGATTGTTTGCGTCTCAGAACGCCGGTACAGGGAATGATCAGCATTGCAATTTACCGAATTGACTTTGTAAAGGAATATTTTGGAGTTTTACGATGGAATTGCAATGGTATGTCGGTGTGGACTGGGGAAAATCGGAACATCAAGTCTGCCTTCTGAATGCTGCCGGAGAGCCTGTTGCCGAGCGTGAAAAAGGTTGGGTTCGGACACTTGCAACGATACATCTGTGACAATTCGTAGGTTTCGATTTGTAAATCCAGCATCTCGTTCCAAATCCAACGACAGGCACCAGCTAAACATGCGAGCTGTCGCGCTCGGGCTTTAGTGCCGGGTATTAAACGATATGTTATGCCTCTAATTGACATAATCCTATTATACTTGTGCACTTATCTTAATAATTCCCTTGCATTTCATAAGAAACAGTGTCGTGACTCAGGTACTCTATGAGTCGAAAGACCAATAGTATGTTGTGCAAACGCTACGTTCGGGGTAACATTGTTAGTGATTGAATCTAACCACATAGAGAGAAAAAGTAAAGAGTGCATGTTGGGGCTTGCGTTAAAGTAGCGTTTCAAAGCCTTCGCAGCTATGTAATTAGATGAAATGTTGGGTTTAACAGGTAGAGCATAAATGCTATGTCAAGATTGACTGACGCACAAGTTCGCGGGAAGGGTACCGCGGTCGTGGTCCAAAACGTGGAAGATCTTCTGATATATCATGGCAAACTCAAGCCGTTATTTTCCGAGCCGTGTGATAACTGGTTTGAAGACATCGACCCCCCGGAAAAAGTCCCAACTGGATATATCGCTATTCGCCAACTCAGCACTGGGTGTTTAGCGTTTTTACCTAAAGACAAGTTGGAAGCATGGGACTATTCGAAAGACAAGAGTGAAGCATGGGTCGATTCGAAATACGAGAGCGAAACGTTGGACGATTCGAACAACGAGAGTGAAACGCTGGACGATTCGAACTTCGAGAGTGAAACGTTGGATCGCAAATATAACAGGCGTAAAAAGTTGGGTCGCTCAATGAATGACATTGAAGATTGGGGTCCTATTGGAATAATCGCGGCAATCCTTGCGTTCTTCTTTCCAAACTGGTGATCTGCTGGCACCGAACCAAAAGTTGCGACTCAAACCGCTAACGTTCCTTGAAAAGCTCCACATAGCTATAAAACAAATATCTTCGATTTCGATGGCGTTGGGTGTATTCTCTCAGCAATCCACACTCAACCATGCGCACGACTAGTGCATTTGCGGAAGCAAAAGTGGTTCCCGTAAGGTCCCGAACTTCGTTCACGCTGACGAACGGGAACTCGTACAGTCGGTCGAGTAGTCGATGTGCACTGGCTGCCAAGCGGCCGAGATTGTTGTTTATCATTTGACGGTTTTCTTCTCGAGTCTCTAAGATGCGGCGAACGGTGATAGCGGCATGTTTACCGACTTGCGTAACTGCTTTAAGAAAGAACAACAGCCAATCCTCCCAATTACCACCGTCTCGCACCGACTGCAAACTATCGTGATATTCGCGGTTGTAGCGATTAAAGAACCAAGATAGATTGAGAACCGGTTTTTCGACTAGTTTGCTCTTGTGAAGCAGTAGCGATAGCAACAGTCTACTCACCCGACCATTGCCTTCCAGAAATGGGTGAATATTCTCAAACTGCGCATGAATCAATCCAATCTTTACCAGGGGTGGTAGTCCGATATCGGTTGCGAAGAACTGATCTAGAGCTTGCATCTGAGAATTGACTAATTCTGGTGGTGGCGGTACGAATGTAGCATCATGAACAGTACAGCCTACTGGACCAATCCAACTCTGCTTCGTTCTGAACTCGCCGAGACACAGATGCGATTCATTTTTGTGTTGAAGCATCTGTTTGTGAATCGCTCTCACGTTCGAAGTCAATGACTGAACAGCATCGACGTTGTCAGGAGCACGCTCCATAACCGCGATATAGTTCTGAATTTCCTGCATGTCATTGCTGTACTTACTGGTTGAAATATGGGCTTCCGCGGCGATCAGATCCAGCAGTCTAATGTCCGCACCGTCTATCGTGCTCGAAAGTACGGCTTCATGGCGAATGTACATAGAGACGAACTTATCGGAGTCAGTTAGAGTAAGAATTGATCCATTCAGTCGTGCTAGAGAATGTTCTGCTTGAGAAAGAGCATTTAACAGATTGCCCGTAAGTCGCATTCGTGGATTTGGCGGTAAGGGTTCTGGAATGAAAGCCCGGAATCCCTGGCTTTGTTTCTCGTAACGGCCAGCGCGGGTCGAGTCGTTGCTAGTCAATTTCAGTGATTCTCGCTCAAGCTAAAGGATTCAGAACTATATTATTGTTAGACGATTATAACGTTCGAGATATTTGTTATATTATATTAAAATATAATACTTAATTCAATATAATAATATTATAGCTATGTATGCTGGCAATGAGTAGGTTCTCTGCCAGAGTTCTAAACGGAAACAACCGTCCTAGGAATGGGAATTTCTGTGGACAGTGTAGAGGTGTCTACGGTACACTCTCCGTACTGACACTATTCGAATGCAAGTTCTTGGGAATTCTGACTACGGTAGGCAAAGAAAGAATTGCTCTACACCAGATGAGACACTCTAAGTGACTCAGTACGGCTACGCGACGTCCCCTGGTCCAGTCGATTTTTGTGCACTTTTACGCATACGCCATCTCCGAAGTGCTACGAAACCTGTAGGGATTAATACGTACAACACAATTGCCCAAGCTATCATATTTAAAAGACCAAGATCCGTGTCTACTTTGAAGCCAAAGACGTGTACCGTCAGCAGTGTAGGAAGAAATAGACCGACGCTCATGACTAGACCGACGATCCAACCGATAAATCTCAAACCTACGACGTACACACCGAACCCTGTCAGAACAATCGTGATAGGCACGGCAATCCAAGTCCATATTGACACTCGCAATTTCCGAGAGTTTTCTTGTGTTGATTGGACCCTCATTCAGTACAGCTCCGTGGGCATCTCTTCTAGATAGTATCCATCGACCTTTTCAATTTGGGTAGAGAACCCTGTTGCCAAGAAAATTCCTGCCTTTGTAAATCTTCAGAACTAAGCAAGGTTTAGTTGAATTGTGCGAACACATTTTGTGCTTTGAGGTTGGTCTAACTCGAATCATGAATTACGTTCTCCGGCAGTCTTTTTACTCGAAGTCCTTTGTCCGGAATTGTTATAGCAATTTCCCTTATGGAACAACTAGAATAAAGATGTACTGGCAATTCGTTTGACCGCCAACGTCCATTCAACTAAAGAATACAGGCAAGTGTGAAATGAGTCTAATGAATAAGCACATTTGGAAGCATGTGTGGAGTATCTATACCCTTTCTTCTAGGCAGGTATTTGAGCTAATTAAACCTCCTGATACGCCAATATTGGTTCCGGTACTCTTTGTCTGTATAGCTTCCACACTGATACTTTTGGTGCTAATGCCGATTCTTTATTCGTTCATCGGTGTCAATGTGATGGATGAGTCCATCATTCCTACTGAGTTCGTTGACTTTAGTCTTACCCCTATATTGACGCTCGTAATTTGGGTTCCTGCCACAGTTGTAGCACTCTTTGTGACGTTGGTTTTGCTAGGCACATACTTCTTCATAGTCGGCCGACGCTTTCGTATTGACATACCATGGAAACATTGGCTTGGCTTCGCTGCATGGATAAACATTCCAATGGTATTGACGCTGTTTGGGACTTCTTTGTTGAGCGTCTGGGGTCATACTCCAAATCCTTCACGCATCTACTTCGTTGCTCTTATTGTCATATTCATCGTATCGCCTCTTGTGTGGGCGGTCGTTCTTTGTGTACAGGGTTTGAGAATTTGGACTGAGAAAGGGATGTCCTTTTGTGTGATAGTCACCGTAATACCTTATTTCATTTACGCAGTATTGACGGCACTGGACATCATTTATTTGGCAGTACAAGCTTGGTAGACGAGAAAAAGAACTAGGCTGCGCACCAGCTGAATCAATTGCTCCATTGATCGTTGATCTATAGCCAAACATCAGTAATCGCACGTATGGCCAATCCTAAAGTGGGATCGACATATTCAACAGTTGACTCTGACAGGAGGTCGATACTTGCTCGGAAGTCAAGTACCCTAATTCAGTAGCAAAACCGTTTTAAATCTCCTCATTCACTGCGAATAAACAGGAAATCTCTTACACAGGTTCAGTACGCTCTTCCCAATCGAAGCTATCGTATCCTCGTTGGTAACCTCATCGAGAATGTCACACATCCAATCGGCCACAGTGGAACATTCTTGGATACTAAAACCCCGACGAGTTACCGCCGCTGAACCAATACGGAGACGGTTCGGCACTCTCGGTGAGTGCGGGTTCCTGCGACCAGAGATTTTGTTCACGGATATGTGAGCGCGACTGAGAGCTCCATAAGCAGTTTCACCAGGGACGTCGTTATCACCGAGATTTACCAAGAACATATGGATATCGGTGCCTCCTGAAATTACGGTGTAGCCACGATCCATAAACTTTCGAGCCATGGCGCGGGCATTTTCTACCACCCCAGTTTGATAGGCACGAAACTCTGGTGTAGCGGCCTCCTTCAAACACACTGCTTTCGCCGCGATGACGTGCATTAAGGGGCCCCCCTGTGTCCCGGGAAAGAGAGCAGAATTGAGCTTCTTCTCGACTTCCGCGTTTGCGCGGGCCAAGATTAACCCTCCTCGCGGTCCCGCGAGTGTTTTGTGAGTCGTGGTTGTAACGACATCTGCATAGGGTACTGGGTTGGGATAAACTCCGGCGGCGACTAGGCCGGCAACATGTGCCATGTCCACCATCAGGTATGCGCCGACGGAGTCAGCAATTGCGCGAAACGTAGCCCAGTCTAACGTACGACTATACGCCGAAAACCCCGCAACCACGATTTTCGGTTTGTGTTCTTGAGCTTTCTCAAATGCGTCATCGTAGTCGACTAATCCATCATGCTGTTTTATTCCGTAGTGAGCCGCGTTGTAGATTTGACCTGAAAAACTATCGGGAGAGCCATGTGTTGGGTGGCCACCTTGAGTAGAACTCATACCCAGTATCAGGTCTTTGGGTTCGATTAACGCTAAGTAGACCGACGCATTAGCTTGACTACCCGAATGAGGTTGTACGTTCGCATAGTCGGCACCAAAGAGTCGTTTTGCACGATCAATCGCTAATAGTTCTACCTGATCGACAAAGTCACACCCCCCGTAATATCTTTTGCCTGGATAGCCTTCGGCGTATTTGTTCGTCATTCCGCATCCTTGTGCTTCGAGTACCGCGGGAGAAACGTAGTTTTCAGAAGCGGAGAGCTCGATGTGATTTTCTTGACGACAATCTTCTGCAGTAATCGCCTCCCAAACATCGGGATCGAAATCACGCAGTTTTTTTTGACATAACATGGATTGAAATTTGTTCAGCAGTTCGATAAACAGAGAAAAAAATTTTAGTACTACGAGAATTTAAGAACACTTCACTCAATGCTCTAAGTGTTGATGCGCTAGTCTTGAGGGTCGCGAGTGTGATATATAATTGAATCGTTTAAAACTGTATCGATAAGGTGACTTATGGAAGATCAAAAACTACAACGCCTCCGAGATAAATTGGGAATTTCCTCTCACGACCAGAAGGGAGCCGCAGGCAAAGAGCTCGGTCAGAATCTACAGAAGAAAGTTTCAAACTATGTCGAAGCTGGCGGAAATTTTGTCTCAGCTCCTCCCGGCACAGAGTCAGTCGCGGCCGGTGGCAATTTTGTTTCTGCTCCGCCCGGATCTGAATCAATAGCAGCTGGTGGCAATTTTGTCTCCGCTCCACCTGGAACCGAATCGATTGCTGCAGGCGGCAATTTCGTCTCAGCTCCTCCAGGTACTGAATCAATTGCAAAAAAGAGCTAGGAATTTCTAAGGAAGCCAGCTCCTGAATTCGAAGCTTTAGCCAGTTGGGGACGAACTACGTTTGAAGAAAACAAAGTAGTTTCGCTCGCACTACGTTGGGTCACGGTTGCTAAAGGTTGATTTTCGGCTAGAGACCCGCTTCCCTTGATGGACTTCCTGACTAGTTTCAGACTGTTTAGGAACACATCGGGATCGATCATCGGATTCACAATCCTACCTATTTCTATCTCTTAGATTGCGTCAATTCTGAGCTTTATGTACGACAACGCAAACACATCGAAGACAATCATTTCTTCTGACCGAGTCAAGGTTGATTTTCGCAACCTTCATACTCTTGCGATCACACTAAAGATTTCTGAACGTTGCAACCTCGATTGCGACTATTGCTATTTCTTCAATGCGGGAGACGATAGCTATGAAACTCATTCAGCGCTTATTTCCCAAGACACGATCAACGTACTGGTAGGGAGACTCAAAGAATTCGCAGCAGAATACGAGCTGCGGAGAATAGTGATCCACTTACACGGTGGCGAGTCTCTGCTGATGCCGAAAGATCGCTTCAATAGTATTTGCGAAGAAATAAGATCAAATCTGGACCCCGTCGTAGATTTAGCATTGACCGTGCAGACCAATGCCATGTTGATCGACCTCGAATGGATCGAGATATTTAGAAAGTACGGCATTCAGGTGGGTATCAGTCTTGACGGTGCGCAAAAACACAACGATGTTCACCGCCGCGATCATCAGGGCAGATCATCGTATGAAGCTACCGCGCGAGGCATAAAGTTGTGTCAGAAAAACCTCCAACAATCGCCAATGATCCTGTCTGTGGTCGACGAGAAATTTGACGCAAAAGAAATCTATACCCACTTCCGGGAAGATCTCGGCGTAGATCATTTCGATTTTCTACTTCCGGACATGAACCACGACAACTTTGACGGTAACGCGGAAGCTTATGGTGACTTTCTGATTGATATTTTCGATCAGATGGTGAACGATGACGACTCCGTGAACGTTCGGATCATTGATCACTTCCTAGCCCGAATTTATGGATACGGCAACTTTCTATTCAGTAGCGAGAGGTACACTCCGGAAAATCTGCTGGTCACTGTTTCGTCCGAAGGTGGTATGGGACCTGAGGACACGATTAGATCTACGAAGTTCTGGAGCGGTTACGAATATCGAGACGTGAAAGAAACCAGTATCGGTGAGGTTATCCAAGATCCGATTTTTCAGGATTTTGTATACGGTAAAAATACGCCTGCAACAGCGTGTACAGATTGTTGCTGGCGCGATGTCTGTGGAAGTGGCCAACCGGAACACCGATACGGAAGCGAGGGTGGTTTTGATAATCCTTCAGTTTACTGCGCAGGACTGGACAAGTTTTACACCCACGTGGTGCGATACTTAGCCCTTCAGGGGGAATCCTTGTCCACACTCAGCGCGGAGTTGGTTTAAGTAGATTAGTCTAGTTCAGGCGGTTGATCACGTCGATTCGTAGGCTAAAACGATAGACGGTGAAGAAGTCACTCCCGCTCTGACACTAAACAACTTTTGTGAAAATCTACTATGATCCACGGTTGGGGTCAGTCTATGACCTGATCATGTACACCGACACTCTCGTTTCCGTTCAAGAAAATTTTTCAGACACCTTCGATTATCGACCCAACGCGAAATTACCCGCAGATTTTCGAAAGTTAGAAGAAGAAGAAGTCAAGAAATACACGGGCACTCTTGACGAATTGACAATTGAGGATGAGCTCAATTTTGTTGCGGTCTTTCCATGCGAGCCTGAATCGGATCAGACCTTGAACTTCTCGCCGTTTAATAGCTTGTCTCAGATTAGTGTGCTGAATGCTTCCGTCGATTACGCCAATAGTCCGTCAATCACCATTGACAAAGCTTCAGGACTTAAGTTGGGACTGCACTTGGACACATGGGATGATCACGACGTCCAATCCAGATGGAAGAGCCGAAATCGTGTCGTAGTGAACCGCGGCCCCGGGGATCGATATGTCTTTCTAGTGCTAGTCCCTATAGAAGAAATGGCTGAGCTTGCGGAATCGCCGAGCAACCTTCATCCATGTGAAGTTGCCGATAGGTATATAGAACGTGCCGGAAGCCGTATTCCGTGTCTTAGAATTTGGCAAAAACCCAACGTCGCCTATGTAGGTTGTACGGAACGTCTCGTCCACGATGCGTGCGTTCGTCCACACCATGAAAGAGCCGAAAGCCGGCACTACCTAGGTCATTTCGTAAAGGTCTAGCGCGTGTCGCGGTTCGAGCTTAACTTGGTTATTGATCAACCGCCGGGCTTTCCGGTCCTCCAGTCCCACATCCGAATGTGAGTTTGTGCAAGGGTGCCTGCCTTACTGTAGGGACAATCTGCGACAAATGTTTGCACACTCTCTATTGAGGAAGCTTCGACTACTAACAGGAAACCATCGACTATACTGACATCGTCGTCGTGAGTGGGGCCGGCGTTGTGGACGACAACGTCCGGATGTTCAGGATGACTATTTAGATAGTCTGCAAATGCTAACTGAACTTCACTACCTGATCGCACTCGACCGGGTTGGTGATGGGCGATAACTACAAAGTACATCGTTTGATCCAAATTTTTTTGTCTAAGAGAAGTCAGAAATTGTAAGCACGAACTGAGCTGCTTTCTTGGAAGTATTTTGTGTGAACTAGGTTGCTTTATGTAAGAGAGCGAGTGTTTCTACGTTGGGTCATTGATCCGATTCTGTCGATAGTCCACACGAACGGTGACGATATCCGTTTCGTAGTATTGTTGATGGCGAACGGACGAAGCAAGATGACGCAACAAACGCAACGAGATGTCCTGTTCGACCATAGCTGCAGCATTCGCCTCGCCCAACAGTGCTATCCGATCTTGAATGTTTTCTTCACCTTTTGACGAAACGAATTCCAAGACAATCGCGCGATCTTCGCTATATATTGTTAGTAATAGACGTCTACCCACTTCAGTACTGAGTGCTTCGTTGCGGCTCAGCGTTAACCAAATCTCTTCGCAGACTGCGTTGAGTCGATTAACCAGCTGAGTGTCCCATTTTTTCCGGGATGCAAGGGTACCGATAAACACCCATATTTCCCGCAAGGCAGATTCATCAAATCCCACTTCTATACGGTGTCGACGTGATTTGGTAAGTTCAAGTAGTGCGGTCAATGCAACCGCGACGATACCACCTGCGAGCATCCCGTTTTGCAAGAGGGCACGCGCAAATTCCGGCGCGGCCTCAGGAAATATTGCTTGGATTTGAAATCCGACACCGAGCCAGAAAGATATCCCAACTATCAATCCTTTACGAAAATCAATTCCGTCCTGAATAATCACTCGCGCGCCGATAATGAAAATAGTCGCCATTGTCACTGTGATAAAAGACGCGACGACCGGACTTGGAATCGCAAGGATCACCGCGAGCGCTTTGGGAACGAACGCGAGAAAGATTAACAGGATTCCTAGCACAACGCCGATGCGGCGAGAACTAATCCCGGTGATTTCTACCATTGCTGCGCCTGAAGGTCTGAAACCGAGAGGCATCGTGCATGCTAAGCCCGAAAGTAAGTTGCCCGCTGCGTCTCCAGCGACTGCTCCCTGTACAGCTCGAAAGTCCACCGCACGATGCTCCTCCCAAGAGACTTGCTGAATTCCAACAGCACCACTGATCGTCTGCATGGTGCAGATCAAGGCTACCAAGATGAATGCGGGAAGCAATACCCAAAACTCAGATTTGAACTGTAGGTCTAAGACGACTAATTCTGGATTCGGCATCCCGATCCAAGACGCCGCAACGACACGGTCGGTGTCGTACAAACCGAACATTGCTCCCACTATTGAGCCCAAAACGATGCCAATAACCGGTCCCCAAAATCGCATCCGGTTCTTTCCAATTAAAGTGATTCCGACGATGAGACTCATAGTCACGAGTGCGCTAAGTGCGGCACCAACTGGAGACTTGTCCCCAATCACTACGTCAGGCTGATTGAATAGGACTGGCATGATCGTGATTGGAGTCAGCATGAGAACCGTGCCGGTCACGGTCGGCGTGAGAATGCGTCTTAGCACGGAGAGGTGTGTGGAAAACAAGACTTGAATCACAGCGAAGCAAATCACCAACGTTGCCAATAATGCTAGACCACCTGTGGCTAGAGCCGCAATGCTGACGGCGATGGCTGCGATTGACGGCCCCACTGCAAGTATGTACCCGGCACCAAACCTGCCAATCCGCTGAGCCTGAATGATCGCCGTAATGCCAGATATTGCTACGGACGCAAATACCGCCCACTGCAGGTGTGCCTCTGGTTGGCCGGGAGTTCGAAACACGACTGTAGGAATCATCACGATGCCGGGTATCACTAGGCAAGCGATCTGTACCGCGACTCCCAAGCTCTGCAGAACTGGGGTTGCAGCGTTCGGATCTCTGCGGACCCGAGAATCTTGGTCGGATTCGTTGAGACTCAATGTCTAGTCCCTGTATAGTGTACTTTTGTCGACGACGACAGTTTCGTATCCCCTGACGCGAGTCGCTGAACAACTCCAAGAGCAAGGCTGCATGCAGTCAGGCAGTCAAATGACATTGTAAATAGGAGAAGAGTGCTCTAGGTGACTTGATAAGTTGATTCAAGAATCTCGGTGACAGTTTATCGAACTCCTAACTGGTTTCTTCGCGAGTTCTATCACCCAATTCATTAAAGTTCAAATCAGTCTCGAGTTCTGTACCGTGTTAGTGTCCGCGAATTTTCCTTTGGACTTTGATTGCACTGTGTGCGATAGAATAAATCACTGTTGGTAAATTGGTAACACTCTGACGTTTATCGCTGTGTATGAGAAGGCGAATTGGAATTGCAGTTGCTTAGGTATTTTTGGGTTTGGAGTGACGCTCGCAAATACCGAGTAGTAGGGTTAATCAGTCTCCATTCAAGTAGCGAACAGGTAAGTTTGACGTGAATCACTCGAGACGAGACGACTGGGAGAGATTGTTAAAGGTCGTCTCCTTTTCATCCCGAGAAGTATTTGAAGAGATCAGACCACCTTCCACACCGATCTTGGTGCCTGCACTCTTCGTGTTGTCTTGTGCCTTCTTCCTGTGGCTAACGCTTTATGTTCTTACCTTCACTGATCTTCTGTCGATTCCACTGGTTGGCGACCCGAACTTAGGGATTGCGATTTCGTCTTGGCAAGAATTGCTCGCTCTATTCGTTCCTATCCCACTTGCGTTCTTTTTCGTCTACATTGGAGGTGCTGTAATTCTTGCTAGTTGGTACTTCGCCATAGCTCGACATTATCGAGTCGATATTTTGTGGGAACATTGGTTTGGATTTACTTGTTGGACACTTGTCCCAATGATCATTGTGCCTTGCTCTCGACTGTTCATATTAGTCCTTGGAAGTCTTGATGACCCACCTCTCGTTTTGAGTATTGTCGTTTTAGTGTTGTTTTATTTACTACCGGTCGTGTGGACTGTGTGTCTCACTCAACAGGGTTTACGCATTTGGATTGCTAAAGGTAAAGGTATTACCCTCCTCATCAGCGTAGTACCTTACTTACTCTACGTTCTCTTGTCTGTAGAGAAAATCGTGGAGTTGGTGAAAGGAGTTTTTTCGTAGTTTGAGTCTGATTAATCTCGAGACTACAGTTTAAGGAGTGTCAATTGCAGGAGACCACAGCACAAGTCGACACCTGGCACGGAGCTAGAACGTTGAACGATCGTAGACCTTGTGTAAGTAATCTTGCCATGACTAACGATGAGTGACAACGAATGAATCCTTCTCGAAAATTCGATTGGCTACGTATTGGAAAGATTTATACCTTCTCTCCGAACGCAGTATTTAGAGATATCAAGCCCCCTGATACTCCAATCCTCATACCTCTCTTGTTCGTGTCGATAGCGTCGGCGGCGATTGTTTGGCTCGTTGTACCGATTGTCGTGACCCAAATGGGTATCGAGCGAGAAGTTAAAACGGGTTGGTGGTTTCCGCACAAAGTAAGTTTGTTGCAATGGGAGGATTGGGTGCAACATCTGGTGCGAGTACCGTTCGCTGCTTTTGAAACCCTTCTGGACGTGATCTTGCTGGGTACGTACTTTTTTGTGATCGCGCGTTGTTTTAGTATTGACGACATCAGATGGGAGCATTGGTTTGGTTTTGCTTGTTGGACACTCGTTCCCATCATCCTGGTCGACGGAGCAGTCATTTTCATTGAGGCATACTCAGGTTCGATGAATCCATCGCTTACCGTCAGTTTGTTAGTGGTTGGTTTATGCTTTTTACTACCAATTGTCTGGACCACAACACTCACGATTCTTGGATTACGAATATGGACGGGGAACAGGTGGGGGTATAGCCTTGGATTTGGCCTACTGCCTTACTTCTTGTTCGTGTTGGTTTATACGCCAGAAATTGTCAGATTGTTTATTCAGGCAACTTCTTAATTACTGATTTGTAAACCTTCAAGAGAATTTCTTTTCTTGGGTTAGTTGCAAGTTCTCATGCAATCACACACTAGAACTCCGACCTGAACCTCAGTATTTTCGTTTGAACAAAAAAAGAGCCCCGGCATTACCGGAGCTCTGATCTTGTGCTTACTCAGAGTTGCAGAAAATTTAGTGAGTTGCATGTACCTCAGTGGCAGATAACTCAGGATCTAACGCAAACGCACACAGGTGGAGAACTCGTTTCTCATGCACTAAAGCTCCACCGGTAAGGTGGTCGTCCTTGAATCGGTAGTTCTCACCTATACACACACCGTCAAATCGCTTAGTCCAAGACGACTTGAGCCTGTTGGTGAACTCTTCAGTAGCCGCTAAGCATTGCTCTTCCGTAGACTTGCTCGTTGGCTCAACCGCACCCTTGGGACGAGTCATAGCTAAATCAATAGCATCGAGTGCATAGCTTCGGACTAACTTTTGAATCATCCTCTTGTGGGTGGCTTCGCTAGCAAACAGTTCGAGTCCCGAAACTACGCCATCTATCAAAAACACAGATCCCACTTGATTGGGTATGTGCTTGAAAGACTTGAGATAGTCTTCAGTTTTCGATTCTGCGGAAACATACATCGCGTCCGACGCAGAAGACGGCGAGTGTGCCTTCATTCGACTTGATTTGAGGTTGATGTCCCGCCACACACCGGATTGGTCGCTGCGATACTCGTGGTTGGAGTCGAGACTAGCAGATACTGCTTGATTCTCAAACGCGCGTCCGCGTGCATAGTGCATTCTATTTGCAGCATGAAACCGTCGCTTCGAGCGACTCTGGTGTTGGTGTCGCCAACGTCCAGCTTCAACGCAGGAGACAGGAATTGTTTGTTTCGTCTTCGGCGTTACGAAAATCGATACGTTCAAGATACGGTTTTGCTTTGCACCAAGAAATTCTTCGCCTTCAAACAGCAACGCAAACTTATCGGACTGATTGCGGAAAAGAATGTCATTGACACTTGCACCCCCATCCAACTCTTCGACTTCAAACAGAGAAGCTCCTAGGCCTTCGTCCAGCGTGAAGTAATCTGGGTGGGAATTGTTGAGGTTTAGCAACGGAACGATCGCAAGATTGTCGCAAATCGTCGGGTTGCCAATTTGTAATTCGGAGGGAAAAAGGGATATAGTAGTATTCAATATAGTATCCTATAAATATTAACAGTAAAAAGGGGATAGTAAGAATTGAATTAGATTAAGCTAGGTTTCTTTGGCACCTCCTTCGCTAACTTGGAGCGATAGTTTGAAAAAGATTGCGTGAGTTCGATACGTATACCATTATACCACATTCGACTTTCAAAGATTTTTTCAAGAACTACTGACCTACAGATATCTCGTTAACACCGAGGTTAACAGCATACTCGACATTGAAATTTCAGCGTTTTTGATTGTGCGCTTGTCGGCGCGCAGATTTTGATACCTAAATAGTGTGAGAGAACCATCTTTGTAGTTCCTCGTCCACTCTTTCTGCAGAGTTGCCATCACTTATTGAATCGGTTGGGAATGAATTCCTGAAGCAACTTTAATCGTCCCCAAATTTCGTAGCTGAAGTCTTGCTAGTTAAGATTGGAGCATGCGAAATATTCCTATATGAGCCATGAACAATTTTTCGTGAAACATGTTGCCGTTGTACCGTGAATCCGTTGATCACGTTCCTTCGACAATAAAAATTCTTTTAGAATTAGTCTGAGATGCGAAAACTTTTGAGTTCTGTATTTGGTGTTTACTCCGCGCGACTATTATTCGCGCTGACTCCTGTAGCACTGTTGAGTGCGTGTGGTTATGTCCCTGTCTCTACTAGCTATGTCATTCTCTATGACTTACCACCTGCCAAGATTACGCAACACTTGAGAAATTTTGTCGTGTTAGAAACTTCGAATACAGATTTTGGAGTCGATCCATTGTTAACGATCAGCATTTGTCGAGAGTTTTACCTCTACTATGAGGATGAATTCGATATCCTAGTTTTGATGGCTCACAATCCAGATAAACTCTTGGATCAATGGAGAAATGGACTGAGAGCCAAGATGACAGTTGTAAGAAATTCTGAGGTGGGTACAGGAACAAAAATATTTGACGTTGCAAATGGGTATGGCTCAGAGGAAAAACTCAGAGGAGTCGCACAGTTAATTCACCATGATCAATTATTAGATGGACTCTTGTTGCACGAAATCATTCATCTGTGGTATGCCAATCGAGAGGTAATCCCTACTACGCGTTTCGGACATTGGGGATTTAGTAGCGTAGGGGGGCAACTTGGAGGATTCCAGAGAGAGGAACTACGATCCTTAGGCGATGGGAAATACTCAGCAGGAAACTTTTCGCCGCATCTCGCTTTAGTGTCGGTACCTTATAGTCCGCTGGAAATGTACTTAGCGGGATGGATAGGATCGGATGATGTTCCCGATATTTGGGTAGCAGAGGATGGCTCGTGGTTGATGAGTGAAGTAGCTGAGGACCAACGCCAACATCAAACTGACGCGAATGGTAATTGGATTTTTACAACTAGTCAGATTTCCACATGGAGCATAGAACAAATCATCGAACAGTTAGGACCTCGTTCACCAGATTTCGAATCGTCTCAAAAAGAGTTCCGCGTCGCTTTCGTTCTTGTTACCGACGGCCGGATTCCTATTCAAGAGGCAGAATTAGAGGAAATAGACTCATACATCGAACAGTTCACAAAGAAGGGACCTGTATCAACTTGGTTTAGAGATAGATCAGATGAAAGCTTGTACAACTTTTGGGAAGCGACGAGAGGTATTGCTACCTTGGACCTGGGTGATCTTCAGTCCTTCAGAAAGTGAAACAGGAGTTCTGTTTGAGTTCCTATCAGACTTGGAAGTTCAGTTTAATAACACTGACTTTGAGACGAATCTTAAAAGGTACGTCGATTAACCGCACTTCACGTTGCGTATTAGTGCTGATCTGCTCAGCTTTGATGAATGGATGCGGCTATGTCTATTTCCTACCAAGTGCAAAGATCACACAACACTTGGAAAACCTTGTTGTGATGGAGACTTCGAAGACAGATTTTGGTCCGAGTAGGTCGCGAACAATCAGTATCTGTCGAGAGTTCTATCGACACTATGAAGACGAATTTGATGTATTAGTTCTGGTTGCTCACAACCCCGAGTATATCGTGGATCTCTGGGGAGATGGTTACTCCGGCAGAATGAAAGTTGTCCGAAACGCGGTAGCAGGCATAGGCGTAGAAATACTTGACATAGGGGAAGTGTTCGGATCAGAGCATAGACTCAAGGGAGTCGTACGTTTAATACACCCTGATCACATTCACAACGGAACTTTACTACACGAAATCATGCATCTCTGGAAATCTGATCTCGAGGTTATTCCATCTACTGAGCACGGACATTGGGGGTTCAGTAGCGTAGGCGGACAACTTGGAGGTTTTCAGCTAGATGAATTGAGATCTTTAGGTGACAGAAAATACACTGCTGGGAACTTTGCGCCGCAACGAGCAAAGGAGTCAGTACCCTACAGCCCATTGGAGATGTATTTAGCAGGGTTTATACCTTCGAGTGAAGTGCCCGACATTTGGGTAGCGGAGGATGGTTCGTGGTTGATGAGCAAATGGATTAAAGGACGCCGTCACGTGCAGCAGGACGCGGCAGGCAATCGAATTTTTAGAGCTCGTAAGATTTCGACGTGGAGCATTGAGCAAATAGTCGAAAAAATTGGCCCACGTTTCCCCAATTTTGAACACTCTCAGAAGGAGTTCCGCGTCGCCTTTGTATTTGTTACGGACGGCCGCGTTCCTGTTGAAGAGGCAGAGTTAGCGAGTACAAAATTCTACATCCAACAATTCACCAAGAAGGGGCCAATATCACCTTGGTTTAAGGGCGTATTAGAAGTTGATAGTCTATACAACTTTTGGGGAGCAACACGAGGTATCGCTACTATGGAAACAGGCGATTTACAGTCTTTTCGGCGCTAGGCTATCTGTACTGGAACAAGACTGCTCACAAAAATTAGCTCTAAAACTCGATCAGTCGGATGGTCGAGAATCGGTGAGTTGTTTATCACTCCAACAATGTGGTTGTTAGTCGCCCAACACCGTTTACCAAATAGCGAACTAGCGATCCCACAACTCTCTGTCGTCGCAGTCAGATACCCCCCGCCACTCCAACAGCGGCTGCTCCAGCGCCAATGATGGCAGCGTTTTGCTGAACAACTTGAAGTATAGAGTCACGGGTCAGAGGTATCTGTTTCTCCAAGCTTCTTTTCTTCAATTTCTCGTACACTTTATCCGATATCTGATTATGAACCCGGTGCATCTGCTTTAATTCTCGACTCGAGACTATTTGTGGTCCCGATGAAACCTCTTCTTTCCGCCACCATCGTTTCCGCGGATTGGACTTCACAATCAATCGCTCCGTGTCCATCATTAGGTGGCTAGCAAGAACATGAACCTCGAGTATTCTCGAATGCAACTTGACCGTCGATTGAATTGCCTTTGTTTGATCCTTCCTGATCAATTCTTCCCATTCTATTTTTGATTCGGAGAGTGCATTGGTTGCGTTCGCCAAGTGCGTTTGAAGATTGTCGATCATACCGTTCCTCAGTTGAACATTTCCTTAAATATTTGTCTATTACGCGTAGATTACATGCGCCGTGTTCAATTTAGGAAGTGCAAGTCCGGTAACAACACAGTTAGAGAAGTTGCTCTTCCAACCCTCAGCGTCTAGGTTCAGCCTGCAAAGAAGTTGTAATATATCATCAATCCGAACAACGGTAACAAAATTGTCGCCGCTAAGACTGACAGGATTCCGGCTCAGACCCAAGGATTTTCCGCTGTTTGATCCATCTCAGTGAAGAATTGACGGAATTTCATGTAGGCACTCAGGAATTGCTTCATGGACTCGTTTTGATCGATATCTTTGTCTGTCGCCACGCGGAAGGCTCCTAATTGCTGAACTTACTAAATGTTCTTGATTCTATCGGGATGCTGTGTTCATTTACCCTACAGGAAATTTTGGACGATTCTTACTGACACCCTTACAATCCATTATAAGCGGTGGTAACGGTTCGTTTGGATAACCATTTTCAGTAAATTTGGTTTGAGATACGGAACTGACTTGAAGATAAAGAGCCTCATTCCTTAACGATAAAATGAATCGAATCAACAATTTAATCTCTCAAGCGACGCTCAATTAAAAGAAGACCACTCGTGAACATAGACGTTAATGACGCTCCTTTAAATGTCGATCTACTCTACAAATATCTGCTTAACACTGAGCTCTTTCCCGTCGGCTACACTGGCGGGATCGAAACGTACTTAGAAGAGATAGAGCGAGAACACGAGCGTCGCGGCGGGGTGCCAGCGACAGAACTAAACCCGCTTCAAGCACTTGCGAGCTGTATGAAGTTGTTGAGAAATCGAGGCTTCTTCAAACTACGACGTCGAAACTTGTGGGAACGAATCGAATTCACCCAGAGCAACAGGGAGGAGGATCAAGATGAAGCCGCGGCCTTAGCCGCAGCTTCGATCATCCCCTTGATTTCTTCATAATCGGTACAACGGCCGTTTAACGGGATTCTTTGCCTAGTGCCTACGTCTATTAATTGAGCTTAGTAAATAAAGAATTTAGAGTCCACCACCTTTAAACGCCACAAATACTCTATACTACTAAGTAACTAGAGGAAACGCGCACGAAAAATTTGTGCAGTGAATGAGACGTGCGCGAGAAAAGAAGTTTGAGGAGGAAAAATGAACTCAACAAAACTATTGGTCCTTTCGGTCTTTGCAATGGTTTTCGTCATTTCGGCAGGAGCACACCCTGGTCCTGAACGACATCCAATCGAACAAGAACTGTTTGATTTGGAGGCAGAACTCAAAGCAGAAATCAGCGAATTGGAACGTCGGTTGAATGCTCGCCTTGATAGTCTTAGTGCGCCTGACGAAGATGCAATCGCCGTCGTCGTAGCAAGTACGGTGAATGAGGCTCTTGTGGGAATAACTCAGTCATCCGATGAATTGCAAAATCAAGTGGAAGAACTTGTCTCGAACAATCGGCAGCTTATGTACTACGGCTTAGGTGCGGCGGTGGTCCTATTTGCAGGGTTGATCGGCATGTTCGCGTACTTCCACGTCAAGCAGAAAGCGTTGAAGTAAAAGACTTCAAGTAATACGCCGCACAAGTGATTCGCGTTGTACTGAGTAGTATGACGTATTGGTATCGTTTTTGCGCGATTTACGGACTGATTGTCTCTTTAATTAATACCTCCTAGTTACCCAAAGACTGTCCTCCTAATGTCAGAATTGCAATTTTGAGCAACTTGCCTACTCTATCAAAATCTCGCTTTATCTCGGGATCTCAATGCCATTTACGTCTTTGGAACGACTTTCACGCCCGAGATCTCGCGGCCGATCCCAGCGCCTCGCTTCAAGCAATCTTCGATACCGGGCATGAAGTTGGAGAATTGGCTTGCAAACGGTATCCAGACGGCCATTTTGTTGCTCAAAACCATTTACAAATTACCGAAGCACTAGTAGAGACTCGTCAAGTCCTCGAACAGGGTACTGCACCCGCGTTGTTTGAGGCAGCCTTTGAGCATCAAGGCTTACTAACACGCGCTGACATAATCGAAAGACTCGCGAGTGGTGGGTGGCGATTGATTGAAGTTAAGTCCACTATGAGTCTGAAGGATGTCTTTGTTCTTGATGTGGCGTTTCAACTGTCGGTACTTCGCGGAGCTGGATTGGACGTTCGGGATGCAGCAGTAATGACTTTGGAACGGTCGTACGTTTACGACGGAATAGAGCTAGACCTAAAAAGTCTGTTTAAGCTACACTTTGTTCTAGAACAGTGTGAAAATTTACTTGATACAGTTAGGGGGAACGCTCGCGAGATGCAAGATCTCGTTTCGGCTAAGGAACCACCCAACGTTCAGATTGGCGACCATTGCTTTACTCCCTACGACTGTCCTTACTATGAGCACTGCTCCCGAGAAGATGTTTTTCCAGACCATGGTATAGACGAACTTCCATCGCTACGTAGTGCTCGCCGCGCGCAACTGAACGAGGCTGGCATCGAAGAAATTCGGGATATTCCGGACGACTTTCCTCTTACAAACTTACAGCGTATCGTACATCAGACTGTTCTGGATCAACAATCTGTGGTCCATGGGGACATTTCAGCGATGCTTGCTGAGATTAATTCTCCAGTTCGCTACTTAGACTTCGAAACTTTCGCACCTCCGATCCCTCGTTTTGTCGGCACTAGCCCATACGACGCTATTCCTTTTCTATTCTCCGTTCACACCGAACTCGAACGTGATGCGGTAACACATGCAGATTACTTGCACGAGCACGACGACGATCCGCGCCCCCATATCGTCGCACAACTAATTGAAGCAGTCGGAGATGAGGGATCGATTTGTACTTACTCGAACTACGAACGAACGGTTCTGAACTCTTTGGCTAAAGCTGTACCTGAGCGGGCGGAAGAAATCGCATCAATCTCATCTCGATTGTTTGATTTACATCGAGTCGTGAAGAGCACGGTCTATCACTCAGAATTTCGTGGGTCGTTCTCGATCAAGAGTGTTTTACCTGTTTTGGTGCCAGGCATGGGCTACGACGACCTCGAGATCTCTGATGGGCAAACGGCGTCTGTCCACTATGTGCAAGCACTCAACAGCAGCGACAGTCGAGACCGAAAACAGATTTTCGAGAATCTCCGCGCGTACTGTGAACGTGACACGCTAGCTATGGTGCGTTTGCACGACGCACTCCAAAGGCTCTAGCCGGAAGTTCGGTTCTTTCCGAATCTAATTTGGTGTCAACTAAGTCTCGCGCGCCCCTAAACCGTTCGGACGAGAATCGACGAGCTCGACTACTAAGCCTTAAATATAGGGGTATCCTAGTAAGTCGACCGAACCGTCGGAGCCATCCCATTCCGATGGATGTGGTATGAATGCAACAAACAAACGACCGGTTTGGTGCTCTGCAATTCCTAATACTTGCTCTGTAAGCCAAGTGAGATTTGTTGTACTCGACCAGGATTGTCTGACCACAAACAGTTTGTCGCTATCCACGGCACCCGCACGTAGTTTGTTTAAATCGTGCATGACCTCACTTCCGCTGTCAGACAATTCGACTTCGATCTGCCACAACACACTTACGACTCTGTCAATCTCCGCTTCGTTGACTGGACCCGAAATTTCTTCCACCTGACAAATAGATATGTCATGTAGGAACTCGCGAGGATTCCCTCTAGACGCGACGCGAACGATGAGGTCATCCTTTGAGTAATAGTCCCTAAATTTGTTTGTGAGACATTCGACAAATTTGGCACTCTTTGACTTATTGTCTAGTTCATCGTTGGTACCCTGAATCGCTTGTCCTAGAGCGTCTTCGAGGAGTCTTCTTAGTTCATCTCTGCCGATTTTTCGCATATGAAGTTGTCCTTAGGTTGTGGATAGCTTATTTTAATATTTGGGTTCCATGATGAACCTGACACCTCTTAATTAAATCCCAATTCGCATGAAAAATTCCTGTCTGACACAAACTGAAACTACGCTGCACCTCTGCGGAACGCAACTCGGATTGTGCGAGTAACGTGAACTAGATTTGAAACTTAAACTCAAACTAACTTGAACTTCGAAAAAACTACAGACTGATTTCGAACGGTACTATGACCTATAAGACATCAGCAGTATGTCGAACGTTTCCCTCTATACTTAATCGTGAGGGACATATGAGTTCAAAATGACTCAACTAGAATTTGCGACCTTATTTCCATGCAAAAATTGAAACTCACATGGCATTAATCTGCTACCTAATTCTTGCCGTATCAATCTTTGGTTTTCGTGTTGCAATCCAAAAGAGACGAACTGGAGATACCGGTCTTCGCGTTTCGACGTAACTTTCTTCAACAATACAGAGAGTCGCGACATTCTTACAGATATTTGTTCTTTTATGTGTCCTAACGATTGTTATCTTCGATAGCCTCGACATACTCAAACCTCATTTCGAATTTGCAACTATCGGCACTATCGTTGGTCTAACACTGTGTGCGATCGGTGCTATGCTCACGATGGTGTCTCAGTACCAGATGGGGGTGTCATGGCGAATTGGTGTTGACGAGTCCGAAAAGACTGAGCTAGTGACCCATGGTATGTTTTCCCTTAGTCGAAACCCCATCTACTTTGGTATGCTGCTGGTGGGCTTAGGATTTGTAGTTCTGGTGCCGCACGTTTACATGGTAATTTGCTACGTCTTGGCATTTGTAGGTATTAATCTACAAGTGCGAACGATTGAAGAACCTCACTTGAAACGCGTATTTGGAGAGGAGTATGCAGAGTACTATAAGAAAACAAATAGGTATTTTCCTTGGGTATCGCGTGCCTAAAGCAGCGCACCTTTAGATTTGTGATTTTTGGAGTTTTTAGTGAAAAAACTGAAGAGCAACTTTAACCTTGAAAAGGAGTATTGGTTCCTTACGGTATTAGTAGTCGCGGTCGATTTTGACTTTCAAATACATCATCGTCTGCGATCGGATGTAAACTTCAATGTCTGACGGTTTCTTGAGAATTGATCAAAATTTGATCCGTAAATCGTCCATTGCGAACGCTGAAGTCGTCAGGAGAGCGAATGGGTATTGGTACGTACGGATAGAGTCATCTGACTCCAAGCGCTTCTTTTTCAGCGACCCAAAGCGCAACCGAAAAGAAGCGACGACGCTCTTAGATGAAATTCAACATCGGTTAGAGAGCGGTGGAAGTCCAACTGTTAGCGACGAATCCTGCGAAGTTGATTATCTACAACCACGCCGTGCACGCCCAAACGTGGCTTGACTATGAACGAACATCATTCCTCTTACGAGATTTCGTCCCAATGGTTCTAACTAGCAGTCTTAAACCAAGCAACTCTAGCCCTAGGGGTTTGCGAAACAAGCTCTACGCGGAACTCGAGTCACACCTCGACAGTGAAGTTTTAAGTTTCGTAACTAGTGAGCGCCGCGGCATGGACACTCGAATTGATCAGGACTGCATTGAACCATTCGTGGACATTCTCGATCAGATTGGTACAACACAACGGATTTCATTGATCCTGCACACTTCTGGCGGAGACACCTTAGCTGCTTGGCGATTGATCAACTTGTTAAGGATGTTCTGCACCGAATTACATGTACTGATTCCTTCGATGGCATTGAGTGCTGGAACACTCATCGCTCTGGGTGCGGACAGAGTTACGATGACGCGACAAGCGGTGCTAGGTCCAATTGACCCCAGCATTAGCGAACTACTAAACCCTCAAGCAGAGATACATGGACAGTCGACTCCGGTACCAGTGAGCGTGGAGAGCGTGCGAGGATACTTCAATGCTGCACGAGACGGATTAGGAATCAACGATAGTGAGCAACTTACAGAGATATTAGTTAACCTCACAAACCATGTCCATCCACTCGTGTTGGGTTCCATATTCAGAACTGAAGCGCAAATACGCTTGTTAGCGAGAAAATTGCTTTCAAAGCAGATAGACGACGTCGATGCGGTCGAGTCTATTGTTGACTTTTTTTGTTCAGACTCAGGGAGCCATGATTACACCATCAATCGAAAAGAAGCGATTGAACTAGGATTGAAGATTGCAAAACCTTCGGACGAAATTTATGACTTGTTGAGAAACATTCACCTAAGTTTCATGGCAGAACTCAAAGTGTTTGAACCCTACACTGCAGACTCAATTCTTCATAGTGAACAAAACGAAGATGGAACTTCTTATTCGATTCCACGCGGATTTGTCGAGTCTACTAGAAATGGTGATTACACCTATCTTTCCGAAGGAAGCCGAACGTTCGTGCGAGTACGGGAAAGTCCGCCCAAAATGGGAATCAAAGACTCGCGTTCGTTTGAGGGTTGGCGGAAACAAGAGAAACCCATTTAAGCTCAAGTAAAAAAAAGGATTGGCGACAAAGAACAGACTATGAAAGTTGGAGAGAAGAATTATTAGCACCGAATAAGAGCTGAAAGGTTTGTACCGACGACTGGAGCATCTTCAGAAATTCAGCACTCGAGCGTCATTTGGAGCACTACTGGTCGTAGTAATTTGTGTTCTATTCAGTTAAGTGAGCTTGGAAAGCCCACACAAGGATCATTAGGGATGGCTTGGCGACCAAGTGGCGTGCTTGGGATTGGCGTGGGATGCTATTTTCTCGGAGTCGGACTTCTTATCTGTTTGTCAGAAAGTTCAAACGGATCGTTAAATCCAGTAAGGAAAAGTGGCGTCAAGAGGAAGTTGTCCAAGACTCCTCGTGACCTGGTACGGGTAAAACGGATTGTTCTTCAATCAGCTACGTAATGGGTAGAACAGTAGAGTGAACGAAAACGCTCTCAATCGCTGTCTTGGAGTAGGAGGGTTCTAGCCTTGGACAAAGGCAGGTTTAAGAAATTTTGGAAAATCGAGCATATCGGATTCGCGGCTGTGTTTTTGGTGCTATTCATTCTTTGCGCGATGCTAGCTCTCTCTTGGATGGTGTCTTTTTTAGTAAGCATGATCTTTTGACCGAAGTAGATTGGTGGATAAAAGAATTTGTGATAACCTGACACAGCCTTTTGGACTAGGAACTTAGACTGCTAGCAAAGCTATTCCAATCTAGCTAATTGGTATACTTTACTCTTCAACACCTACACCACGGACATGGCGTTAGAAGTATGCGTTGCATATCGACATCTTTGATATTGATGCTACTCGCATTCTCGCTTTCAATCCATGCTCGAGAAATCGCCGTTTTTGGTAGCCTCAATTATTTGGATACGGAAACAACCCACACTTTGAATAGTGGCGATACAGGGGAAGCATCCACGGTATCGGATGCGATTACCTCAGGTTCTCGAACAGGTTTCGGAGTGTTCGTTCAGTCATTTGAAGACGACAGCTTCTACTTTAGTGCAGGATTTCAACGCACTGACGGGGAATATGACGTTTGTGTGATTGAGGACTGCACTGGTGTGAATCTTGCAGTGGACGACGTGAACTTGGAGCTTGGTTGGTCGAGACGCCAGTGGACACCGTTTCTTGAATTGTCGTGGTCCGACATAGAGTCCCAGATCCCTTCTGCATTTGATACGGAGACGGACTTAGATATCGGAATCGGCTCTTGGTACGAGTTCGCAGAGGACACAAAAATAAAGATCAAAATCACTGGTTTCCTCAACGAAGACAGCCAAACAATTAATGCTGGTTTCCAACGAACATTGCAGAGCTACTTCTCGATCGACGGTTCATTTACCTACCCACTCACCCAAGACGTAACCGGATACGGGTTTCGTTTTGCTATTGGTTGGACAATTCAACCCTAACTTCAGAAACAGGAGATAACATGAAGAAACTCAACACGTTCCTCGCAATGCTGGGATTGATCCTAGTCTTAGTGTTTGGACTCAGTTCTTGTAACAGGGAGGATGACTCCGCAAATGGGGACGAAGCCGAACAAGAGGAAGCAGACGCTGGAACCATGGAGAGCGCAGAGTCTGATATGGACGATTCAGGCATGGAAGAAGACCATATGGAAGAGGACGAAATGGACGAAACGTCCGATGAAGATTCTGACGAGGATTCAGACTCCGATTAGAAGAACAGAAACCTAGCGTAACGCTCTATATATTGTGTGCCTCGTTCTGTCGGACGAGGTGGAAATGTGTTCGTCTCGCGGTGAGACCGCGGAGAACACTATCGGTTCGACGCGACCGCGCGTCAGAATTTAGCGTTGGCGTTGTTAGTTTTGCTCTATCCTGGTTTTCTCGATTGTATTCTGTTCAGATCGTTGAACGAAAGGGCTGATTCGCTAAATCAGATCCAGAGTTGGCGTAAAATTTGCGCTTCACGATTAACTCGGTCGGAACAAGGAAAAATATGAAGAAACACCATACACCCCTTACCATACTGGCATTGATCTTAATCTTAGCGTTTGGATTGAGTTCTTGTAATATGGAAGAAGACGATTCAAGTGCGGATGATTCTCAGGAAGCAGCAGAAGTCGATGCTGGCGAGTCCGGCGAAGAACACGGCAGTGGGGAGTCCGAAGGTGCTGAACACTCTGGTAGCGAATCCAGTGGTGAAGAGTCAGGCGAAGAGTCAGGGACACAGTACGCGAAAACTGATACCTACGACGAAACAAGAAACGGTGCGCGCCTCGTAATCAGCTACGATGAGGAGACACAAGCGTTCACTGGCACGGTGGAAAACACAACTGAAGAAACTCTCACTCGAGTTAGAGTGGAAGTGCATCTCTCGAATGGCACCGAACTTGGTCCGACAGTACCAACCGAACTTGAAGCAGGTGCATCTATGGAGGTCACACTGGCCGCTGTTGACGAAGAATTCGACACTTGGGGCGCACACCCCGAAGTGGGCGAATCCAGCGGTAGCGAACACGGTTCTGAGGAGAATCACGACTAGAGAAAAGGAACTTCACAAGTGGTTCCATAGTCTCTTTACTAATAGTGCTTCGATCACCTGAGGCAACTTCAGATTGAGGAAATTGAGGGGTAGTGTGACTCTATGACACTCGCCCATTTCGGTTGGTGTACACTTATTTCAACGTGCTTTACGCTTGGGGTTCATCCTGCCGACGATATTTCTTACGACTATTGGGCTATGGGCGTGTCCCTATCCGATCAAGATTCCAAGTACTTGTCGAACGATTTAAACTTTTTCGGTGACATCAATGTTTCAAAAAGTGTGTATCGAAACTCCTCTCAAAACAACCAAGTCGGCTTTCACTTTTGGGCTGACTTCACACAATCAAGAGATTTGTCAGACGACTCTGCGTACAAACTCACGCTTCTTCGAACCTTTGCGGGATTGGGCTTGCATTACTCGACAGAAACGATCTCAACATACTTCCGGCTCGGGAAAGGAAGTAGTGCCGCGAAGTTTAAAACTACATCTACGAGGCCCTCTAGACCCATTGTGATTGGTGGGGGCGGCGGAGACATTTTTGCACCTCCGATTTCCATTTTCGATTCGAATAGACCGCCATCTCAAACTACATATACCAATGAAGAAAAGGGAACAGTAGGAAAAATTGGGATTCGTTATCGCATGTCGGAACAGTACCAAATCGGTGCGTCGATGCAGCGGGCGGATATGGATTCATGTAGAACTGAGCTCTCAGCTTACATTCAGAGAGATTTTGAGAATTCTCCCTTTAACACCAACACGACTTTTAGTCCTCTGGGAGGCGGGGTCATGTCCCTCAAGGTCGAAGTAACAACCGACAATACGAAGAGTTCAGCGGGACTCTCGTTGGTTTACTCGTTCTAGTCAGTAGTTCCGATTTTACTAGTGCAAAGAGAAAGTTGATCTTTGGCGACGAAAGCCGCCATTGAGTGCCCTCGTACCTAGAGGGCGTAATATGTCGTTAGTAGGGAACCGAAATTCCTATTTATGCAACAGACAATATTCAATGACCGCGTCGCATGGTAAATAACTGTGCTCCAAAAATAACACTTGGAGTCGAAGAAGAAGCATTTCTTATAGATCCAGAGACGAGAGATTTAATCTCGGACCCGGATCCACAAATCTTTGACGAGTGTGAGAGAAATTCCGAACCTCACAATGTCGTTCGGGAATTGCTAAGATCACAAATCGAAACCAACACTCGAGTTTGTCATTCCATTAAGGAAGTGCGCGAGGCCATACTTGAGACTCGAAGCACTATTTACACTGCTGCAAAGAAATTCGGTTGCGACATCGTGGCGATTTCAACTCATCCATTCGCTAAGTGGCAGGATCAGAGACCTACTCCCAAAGAAAGGTATGAAAACTCTGCGATGTTGTATCAAGAAATTGTTCGGAGAATGTTGATCGGCGGTATGCACGTTCATGCCGGATTTGGAGATCCCGATATGAGAATTCGGGTCATGAATATCGTGCGACACTATCTTCCTCTGTTCTTGGGACTGTCTACCTCGTCACCTTTTCGGGAAGGACTCGAGACTGGGTACAAGAGTTCTCGGCTGAATTTTTTGGCCGGAATACCCCGCACAGGGATACCCAGAGCACTATCAAGTTATGAAGAGTTTAAGTCGCTAGAACGAGAACTTCAAAAGTGGGGGTTCATCGGTGACTCGGGTGAGATGTGGTGGGACATAAGACCATCAAATAAATACCCTACTATTGAATTGCGAGTATGTGACGTGTGTCCGCGAGTGGAAGATGCGATGACTCTCGTCGCACTCTACGCTTGTTTGATACGAAAAATCGTGAGAACGAAGTCCGCGGGATCGCTGGTGTCTGACGAAATTTTGACAGAGATCATTTTTGAGAACCGGTTTCAGGCGCAACGATACGGCATCTTTGCATTCCTGGCTGACCCAAATGATGCTACGCGTACCGACATCTCTGACATTCTCGATCGATTAATTTCAGAAATTCAAGAAGACGCGGAGGCGTTAGATTGCGTGAGTGAGATCGAACATGCACGAGAGATCGTGAGAATGGGTACGAGCGCAGATCGTCAGCTCGATCAATACAGACTAGCGTTGCTCAATCAAACGTCTCCGGAAGAGGCTTTGCGCGAAGTTGTCGATACTGCGGTACAGGAGACAATTGAGAGTATTTGACCGAACAGTCTAAATCTCGAATATTGAGAACAAGTAATCCCCTACTTTGCGCTCTCTGAATAGGTATTGAGATTGTCTCTGTTCTGGGAGTTCTGCTACTAAAAAAATTTATAATCGAGTATGTGATCGTAGTGTACTTCTCCACGGAGTAAAAACTTATCGTGCATCATCTTGCTCTATGAAAATGAAATGGCGTATTCTTTAGGTTACCGAAGATCATGACTAACAGTTTCGGTGTTCATCCCGCAGTCGGGCTTATTCTCTGTTTGCTCAAAGCGATCGTTGTTTGTGGAGTAGTGTTTGTGATTGCTTGGTTTGCGTTGCCGTTTCTCAGCACTCTTCTGTTTCACGAACACGTACTAGCAAGCATATCCAACGCGACACTACAGGCGATCAATGAAGCATATCAAGAAATTTTTGTTCGAAATGATTTACCGATGACCAAGTATGGAGCGATTTCAATTCTTGTAGGCATCTACCTCACCAGACATTTTTGGTTCATATTTGTGTCGGTTCTTCTCGGTGTGAGCGTCGCGCTGTGGCGTTTCAACAAGGGATGGACGAATTTTCGCTTGGCTGCTGCTACCTAGCCCCTCCAACCAGCGGCATAACTCTCTGCTGAAATCTCGAAATTCTTACCGTCGACCAGTTGGCGAATCGACACCAAGTTCTGCGGTGTATTTCCTTCACGCAGATATCAATTTTGAAATTGTCCTTCGAGCAAAGGAAACAGCAATCGTTTGGGCATTTCAAGTGTTCAGAGTCCTTAACTCACTATGGAATTTACCGCTTATAAAGAATTCGCGCCCAACAACTAACTAAGTCAGCTAACATGTACATCAATGAATCAGACTACAGATAACTCGCCCTCCAAAGGATGGACACCCGATGAAACCGAAACTTCTAAGGGACCGAAGATTCATGTCTTGTTGTTCGTCGTTCTGTTTATAGGAGTTTTTATAGTCAGTGGTCTCGGAACACGCTACTACCTCCAACAAGAGCTAAGTGTAATGCACGCGATTATGAGTGTGTTCTTCTCTACCAACATACTGATTTGCTGGTGGGAAGCATGTTTGTTCTTCCAACGAGTTCGAGTTGAGGCTCGTACCGCGTATTGGCGCGACCGGCGAATCCAGACAGGCAAACTCCCGCACGTCGAATTCTTCACGGCCAAGATACCCTTAAAGCAGGCTTTTAGTTCAAAGACATGGGCCGACGTTTGGGCTACCTATGCGCAGTACGATCCGTCTTTCGCAGATCGTCGAACATACAGCTTCAATGTCGACGTCTCTAACGGATTTGTCACTTTGCTGCCGACGATATTTTTGTATGTAGCGTTTACTGTGTACCTCGTACCTGCCTATGTTGCGGGAATGGTGGGGTTGATGTTGTGTTGGCAGTGGACGTATATGACAAGCGTCTACTGGATCAGTTTCTTCGTCGCGAAACGGCACCACAACATCCCCAAACGAGACCTATACCTTTACATTTTTGGAACTAACGCACCTTGGGTGTTGTGTCCGTTGTTGGGGCTCTTTGTTTCCATTCGATTAATCTTGGATGGCAACTACAGCGTATTGGGATAGTTGGAGTACTGGAGGTGGGGTTGGATTTACCGCTCGGCTAGCGCACCTGCCGCGTTTTGGCTCACATTTGATGGCGAGCCGCGACGCAAAGTAAACGAAGTATTTGGACAGAAGTAGTTCCGATGGTATGGTGTCTCAGACTACTTTTGCGTCAACGTCGTGATACTGCCCTAAAGTGGTTCTACCGGATTACCAACGACGGCGAAAGCCAATGCACGTGGTTGAAGAGTCGAAGCTATCTTCAAGCCCGAAGAAATTGGCGCTGAAATTCTCCTTGACCGAAATAGTAAGGTCGTACGCACTACTTGTCGGCACAGCGATACCAAGGATAAGCACTACATTGGTTTCAGTCAATGTACCTGAGTTGGGTCGATAAATCGCATCGGGTATGGTGTAATCAACGGATCCGCGCGCCACACCAAGTTTAGTAAAGAAAGAAAATCGAGGGTTTAACTCCCATTCGGCAGTACCAAAAACACTAAGCATGTTAATATTGTCAAAGTACCGCGTAGCGGTCGAATCAAATTCCCAGAAATTGTCTGCCGCAGTCCCACCCGGACTGAATTCGTAAGCGACTTCAAGGCCAAAATTACGGTTTAGTTCGTAGCCTGCCGAGACTCGCATCGCCGGTCCTTCAAACACATCAGTGAATCTATTAGTGACTTGACCGAATTCTACCGCAAAGTAGGACTTACTGTCATCCGCAGCCACACCTAGACTAACGAACAAGATGACGAGGAGTCCGGTGCATTTTGAGAGAGAGAGTTTTGGGATGTTCATGAAGAAATGCCCTTAGTCTGTATTTAAAGTTTGCTAAATAAGCAATAAACGTACCATTCGTCTGAATCGAGCGTACGAGAACATGGTGAAATTCGTACCACTATCGTGTAGTGAGACATCTTCGATTTCCTAACAGTCGAAACCTAGCAAGAGTACTGGCTTTCATGACCGACTAGTCTTGTTCTGACTGTGTTGGTCTAGAGTCGTCCGAAAGTAGGGTTGGGCAATGTCGTTCTTACCTAAAACAAAAGTCCGTTCCGAAGAACTGCGTCCTCTTTTTTAATGCGTGTCTGCACCGTCGCTTTGCACTTTCCGATCCTTTGAAGGATTCAAATTTGAACCTGACTCGATTTTCTGTCTCAGTTCCTCCTGAATCGCCATCATGTTGTCGATGCGTCCTTCTTCAGTAACATGGATTTCGGAGAGTAGTGAGTCCGATGGAATACGCTCCCAAAAAATGTCAACGTCGTCGATTTCAATGTTTGCCCGGGCCAACATATACATTGCTAAGTAATCGGCCTCTAGTTCCAATACGTGTCGGTAGGGCGGGTTGTTTTGGCGGGAAAACACCGCCCCCGGGACCCATATGTCTGCGTCCGCATCTTCCCCGGCTACAATGGCTCCGACAAGCTGAGTAGCAACCAGACTGGTGTTCAATAGCGCGTCTACGCCAAGCGCAAGCAGTCGTAGTGGTGTCAGCTTTCCGGGACTGTGGTTGTATATCTCGTGTGCAATTTCATGAGCAATGATGAACTGAATTTCCGCGTCGGTCTCAGCAAAGTCGAACAACGCTGACGAAAGAATGATGGTGTTTTCGACTTTACGTGAACTCAGTTCTTCATGATCCACTAAGGCAATCTTGAAGTCACACCGCGAGAGCGGTTCCACTTCAATCCAATTGGTGTCTTCTCCTCGCTGGAATTCAATTGAGACAGGTTTGTCGCGCTGCGCCGCGCGAGTGAGAGTTGCATCGAAATTCTGCCGGTATACACGGATAAAGTCCTTTCCTCCTTCGAGCCAAGGGATGAATTTTCGCTCTTTGTCTTCGGCAATAGTATTATTGTTGATAGACAACAAAGTGTCCCCGGTACGCAAACCCGCTTGGTGAGCGGGCGATCCAGGAGTTATCACCGTGACGTAAGGATAAGTCCCGAAACCTATGGCTTCTCCAGCGTCTCGTTGGATTCGACCAACGATGCCTAGGTCATTCAGAGTAATCCACTCGAACTCGAGCTTGGTTATGCGATCACCCCTGCACAAATCCGAGTTGGCAGTCAGTATGGGGTATGCAAGCGCTCGTAGTAGCTTTTGTCTATCAATTGTCTCGAGAATCTGTTGTTGAGTCTCTTTGACAGCTTGTTCGTACAGAGGAGTTCCAGGCTGAGGAGTATTGAGAGATGCACAACTCGCTAACAGCGCGAAACAAACCGCAAGTGGTAGTATTCGTGGAATCATGGCGCTAAATCAACTAGAACGAAGGGTACATGAATTGTATCCATTATGGGCAAACTCAGTGTTCCTGCCGGTAGTTGAAACGTTGCGGTTACAAACCTGCTGAGAGCGTGGGAAACTCTAGTAAGAAAGTTCGAATTTCTAGGACATAGGTTAGCCTGTCTAACCATGCGCGTATTCGTACTCTTAATCAGCCTTGAGTTTCGTACCGAATTCCATATTTGTTAGGCGATTGAGCCTCGTCGTACCATTCTGGTATGTCGTGGTAGGGATTTGGGCGATGTAGTACGTGTCGCCGTTCTTCACATTCAAGGTCAATATCATTCTGTGATGCATGGCTTTGAGTCCTAACTCCGAGTCTAATCTAATGAAGTTTGGGTCTGAGTTTTTCTTCCAGGCATCGCCGCACTTTGCGAGCATATTCTCCACTTCCATGTAGCTGTCCCAGTTCTGATTGTTGAGTGAGTAGTATATGATGTAGTGGTTCATGTTGTTCTCCTCGAAGAGACCGTTAGATATCGTTCGGAATAGATTCAGGTAGGGTGCATCAAGTCCGGAGTTTACAAGTACTAAATCGGGTCATTTTCGGCCATGCTTGCTAGATATTAGACATAAGCACTGTGATTTGTGCTCAGTGAGGTGCGACAAAAGTGAGGAGCGTTTGCCAAATTGAAAATCCTCGATGTTCCCAACAGGGTAATCCGTCAAAAAATTTCTTAGTTAATCATGCCTGTAAATGACCGTCATTGCTTCCACATCGACAACGACAATGAGTACTAAGTTCTATGAATCGGGACAGTCCGAAACAACATCCTCCGTAAGCTCAATTTTGAGCTCTTTGTCTTCATTCTAACGGTACGGTGGCACACCCTTTCGAGACGTGCATCGCAAATTAATCCAACTAAAACCAACTTGGGTTCACTCCGTCCGACACATCGAACGGTAGGGGCTTTGCTAGCTATCGCGCTGATCGTTTGTCACGATGAAATGAACTGTTGGGAACTGAAGTTCTACCAGAGGGAGGGGGTGCGTTAGTTGGGATCGGCTACGAACCCAAGGCGACGACGGAAAAATTTCATTGAAGTCAAACAGAGGCTAACAGGTCGCAGACAATCGAATAAGTCGCGACCCGTAAAAAATCACCTGCTTGGGTCTATGGATTGGAGTTGGTTAGAAAGACCTACCAATTTGAAGTGAAAATCTGAAACCGTCTACTTCGTCATCCAGCAACATGCCGAAGTCTGCGCCAAAAACAAATTTGTTATCCATTTGAAACAGAAGGCCACCATGGATGGATCGATTGTCTTCATCGTCTAGACTGTTCACCGCTCCTCTGAGTTTAAAAGTGTCGAGTTCTAGCCACAATCCTGCACTCAAACCCGTAATCTCATCACTGTCAGTTTCACCCATGAGATCAACTTCCGTACTGGAAAAGTTAAAACCGACAAATGGTGTCCATTGACCCAAATCCCGACCAATTTCTCCGGAAAACATTGTTTGAGTGGTATCAGCAGACATGCAGTCTGACCCAACACATAGATCGGTGTCACCTTGCAGGAATGAGAATCCACCTCCTAAATATAGACCCTCGTCTTTAAAACTAAACAATCGTGCACCAAATCCATTCAAAGTTGCTTCTGCACTTAGTGTCACTCCAAGCAATGAGCTCTCAGCTTCAGTTGATTCACGATCAAAAGACCCGAGAATGAACCGTTCGTCCGCGATGACACCAAGTGATAGGAACACCAACGGTAGCACAAGTAATTTTTTCATTATTTTGATTTCCTCTATATGGATGTACGTTCTGAAGGACTGAAGAACGTTTGTAATCTAGAATTATATATATAGGGTGCCGGGTTGTGAATTTCAAGCAATCACACACCAACAACTCAGAGTTTGATCGAGCATCCCAGTAGTTAATGGAGACTAATCTGCATGCGATGTGCTTGAGTTTGTCTCACTCGACTGCTGGATTAGATCATCTATTGGCCGGATCGAAATTTGTAGATATCTGTCAATCTAACTCTACTCTACACGAGCATTAACCTGGTTTTCGACTCACCGTCGTATACGAAAAGGAGTTTACTAGTCTGACTCGTTAAATCCATGTAGCAGCAACTGCTTACCCCGATAGATCGGGCGAATCTCACTCTATTTTGTCCATCCATCGATCAATCTTGTGTCGAACTACTCCTTCCACGAACCACATTACTATATCATGCGGTAGAAATCTCAGGGATTCTGGGAGGAATTTCGTTTTCCAAGTATAGAGTTTGTGTTGGGAACGCAAAATCAGCACCATTTTTGCGGACTAAGTCTGAAATTTTCAGAAGTATCTCCTCTTTGATCTCGTGAAATTCGGTCCAATCCGTTGTTTTCGTGAACGTGTATACAAAGAAATTCACGGAAAATTCGGTGTAAGTATCTAAATTGACCATAAGGGTGCGGGTTATGTCGATCGCCGGATGATTCCGCAACATTTCTCGCACTTCGTCAATTAATTTCTTGACATTGAGCATATCCTCGTAGCGTACGCGAAACGTCTCGTAAATTCGTCGGTTTTCCATCCGTTGTGGATTTTCTACCGTGAGACTGGCGAAGTTAGAGTTGGGTACGTACAAGGGTCTTCGATCAAACGTCCGTATTCGAGTAGTCCGCCAACCTACGTCTTCAACCGTCCCTTCGATTTCTCGATCAGGTGAACGGATCCAGTCTCCGACGACAAACGGTTTGTCAATGAGTAGCATTAGCGTACCGAAAAAATTTGCTAACAGATCTTTCGCGGCAAATCCGATGGCGATACCGCCAATTCCGCCAAAAGCTAGAACCCCTTCAATGGGCAGTCCATAGGCTTGAAGAATCAACAAACCTGTCGAGATTACTACCGATGCGCGTAGAACTCTTCCCACGGCACTAGCGGTCCCGGCGTCCCAACGCGAATCCGTTCCGTCGCGACGTGGTAACACAACAACTTCTTGAAATTCTTTGATGAGTCGATTCAAAAACCAAGCTACCAATACCCCTAGCGCAACGCTACGCAGGGTGCCTACTCGCTCAAAGATCGAATCAGTACCTTCAAGCGTAAGCAAATCGCGTATGGCTTCGTTGATTATTAGATCAGTTTCTGCCAAAGCAGCAAGCGTTTTTTTAGTGAGCACGTCATCGTAGATTCTGTTGCCGGCAAAGCTTAGGCCGACGACCCAAATACCCCAATCAAGCGGTTTACTTGCCGCACGACTGAGGGCATCTTTCCACTTTCTCTTCGTTTCACTCGCTTTTTGGACGTACTTGTTCAGCAGTCCCTTCGCTATCGCGCGCACAGTCGCAGTAGCAAGAACGATCAGAAAAACGTGAAGTCCGAGCCAGACCCATCTCATCCAAGTAGCATTATTGAGTACGGAAAAAAATTCGTTGATTGCGTCCAATTAGATCACCTCGTAGAGTCGATGCAAAAGTTTGTTTATATGTTAGAACTTTCGTGTATGCCTCGACCGAGTTCGCATTCTCAATAGAAGCGCGAGATCCGCGAAGACAAACTGTACCACTCAGATGCCCGCGATGCGGAAGTAAAGACTTGGGCGTCTGAACGTGAGTCACAGATTGCCGAGTCGTAGGTTGACACACAGATTGACACCGCGACACAGATCAAAATTGATAATAGCCTGCCCAAAGTCTTTGAAATAAATTCTTGGTTTAGCAGTTTGAACCGTCACGATTTAAGAACCTCTCAGATGTCTGATGACGCATAGAGAAGTCCTCAAATCTATACTTCAAGTTCGAGTTAAAAAGTTATTGTGATTCTTTCAGAACTATTGATAATTGGAAGTGTGTAGTGTTAGATTTTTCTACAGACACGATTGCAAATTGGCTTGCACTCGGCTCTCTAGTTATTGCTAGCGTTGCAGCTTTTTGGACTATTCGAACAGATCGACGTACAAGGAAGACTACAAATGAAAAACTCTTACGACTAGAAGATGCCGTAGCTGTAGGTTTCAATCGTTTGGACGAAAAAGTAAACGAAATCGATAAGAATTATCAGCGGTTGATCGGGTACCTTGAACGTGCCGGTATAGTTAAGAAAAATAAACAGGACAACACCGATGACTGATTATGTCCCCGGTCAAAAGATTAAAGAGTTCATAGAAGCTATCCAACCTCCATCTGACTACGATGCGGATTTTGAGTACGGGTTCTATGACGGTGATTACGCAGTTGTTAGTGACTCTACAGTTCACGTCCGTCCGGAGCTTGAGAAGATTCGGACTGCTGCGCTTACACTTTGGCAAGATCGGTTGATTACGTTCCCTGAGATTATCTACTGGGTTAAGAATGGCGCTAAAGATCCATTAACTGACAAGAAAACTTTGCAAGTGTCGGCGGGTGATGAACAGGGAAAGACCGTGTTACTCATAAACAATGGAGTGTTCGTTCGGCACTGGTAAAGATTCGATCAGCTGTTGGGCATTTCCATGAATACATGCAACCGACTCATCTGAGTTCCCATTAGTTCCAAAAGTCCATCAACTAATTCTTAGTTCTCCATTCACTCTTCAAATATGCACAAGTGAGTGAACATACTTTAATTGTGGATGCAACTTCTAAAAATCGGGGATTATGCGGCACACTTTTTGCTTAGAAACATTTTGTATGAATCAACAATTCCATCGATCGCAAAATTTGGCTTCGAGAATCCGAACGGGAGTTTTTCTTGTGTTGCTGTCTCTGCCTTTCTGGACCGGTTGCTCAACCACTGAAGAAGAAGCTGCTGAGGGTTTCCCGATACCATATTTGTGGCCACATCAAATCATGTCGAAGGACAAATTCGTACAGAATAGATGGTTAGGTATTTCAATCAGCGATCGCTTCGATGACACAGTAACGAAAAGGATAATTTATTACTCGACCGAGGATTCAAACATTTTGCTGTTCGAACGAGTCGAAGACGAGGGTGAATGTCTAACTGAAATGCTCGTTCGATTCCCACACCATGTGCTTCCGGCGGGTCGGTGGCTAGAAAGAGGGGAAATGAGAAGCGCAGCAGTTGAAAAGCGAGAAAACGATAAAAAATTCGTTCCCACAGTACCGGTTTCGTTCAATTTCAAAAGACAAGATGCAGATGACCTAAAAATGCTCGATCAAGTATTTAGAGATAGTGCTCTTCTCAAGTCTGGTTCAACGCCGATCCATCTTCGCAACGCCATTGAAACCGACCTCAGGTCCTATGTAACTGCTTTGCAAGACTCTTATGAAGTCCGAATCAAAGCGGATTTCAGCACATTTCGACTCGATTTCAAAGTAGATCTACAAAACTTTAGCGAGAAATACACCTCGCTGACTGAGGTTTGTACAGACGAATCGCTTGATGTTGTTGAATCAGACGACGCAAACAAACTTGTACAAAAAGAGATAGAACAAGAAAATCCTCAATAAAGGATTCATACTTGTGCGAAAGTCAATCTGGAGGTCTTCTGCTACTTGGACGGGTTCTACAGTCCACACCGAGTGCATTCAGCGCGGGACTATCAGTCTCCTAGTGCTTCTGTGAACGGAGTAGAAAGAGGAACCAACAATTGTCTCCTATTCAGCGTCCGCGGAACGCTGAATCGCCCTTTTTATTGAAGTGGATGTTCGTTCAAGCGTTGTATCAGTCTTGCGATCGCTTCTTCGATTTGATAGGCCGAATAGTTTGCCGCAAGTTTCCTTTGGATACCACGTCGTAAATCCGATAAAGTATTTCTAACGAACGGTGCTCCCTCAAAAAGTTTGCGGTACGGCAGAATCACAGAAGTTCCAAAATACTTAGACCGGTCGTCTGGATTCACCTTTTCTAAGGTAATCTTGAAGAACGAATGGTCCTGGTTGTTGGTAATAATCAGATCCACATCCTCTATATCACTTACGGGAATCGGTCCGTCCACTGTTAGCCTTTCGTCATCGTATATGCCATGACGCTCGAACTGCTTCTCAATGAGGGTACACAGTTGCTTTTTTTGTCTTTTCTGCACTGGTATAGTCTCCTTATCTGCTAGATTTCAATCAGATCAGCTGTAATAGTGGATCCCTTTAGGAATTTATACTGTCTCCGATCCCCTAGTTTTGAATATTCAACTCTTTTGATATGGTAATTTGTTGAACTGCATTTCCTCTACGATTGACAAATTCTGCTTGGATCGTATCCGCTGACCAATCAATGGTCAGTAGTCCAAAATTGTTGACCCGTACGTTGTTCTTCAACAGACGGTAACGATTGACTTCTTTTCTACCGTGTCCAGCTCCAGAGGTCATGGGACTGGAAGTGAATTCATACAAGTCATACTTCAGGTCAGTGTATTCAGATCTAGGTAATTTCGACGCTTCAGCGAGGTGTCGATCTCCACTCAAAATGATCGTGTAGGCACTTGCATTTGAAACCAACTGAAGTAATCGATCGCGCTCCTTTGGCATCCCATCCCATCTTTCAGAATCATGATCGACTGGCAGGACTTGAATACTCGAAACTAGGATGTGTAGATCGGCCTGTTGTTGGAACCGATCTTCCAACCAAGTCCATTGTTCATCTCCTAACATCGTTTCACCACTATCGGTGGTTGGTAAGATAGCTCCATAACTTTGTTCGTCAACGCGTAGGTCACGCTTCCAGGGTGTTCGAAAAAATCTGGTGTCAAGGAGAATAACCTGCATGGTTTTATCCCCGACAGCGTAGAAAACGCTACGATAAATGCCAGGGTTAAGTTCGATATCGATGGGAGTACCATACCAGAAATTTAAAAACTTTGATTGTGCTAACTTCTTAAGGGGAAAAGTCGAGTCACTATCGTTCGTACCGTAATCGTGATCGTCCCAAATCGCTAAGATCTCGGTACTTGATTCTCGCAGTTGTTGCAACCCCGGGGTCTTGGCTAAGCGATCATAGTAGATCTGCAGAGTGTCTAACGTGGTATCTTGGTTCAAGTCTGAATGCTTGAAGTAGAGGTTATCTCCCATGAAAACCATGACTTCTGGTTTCTTTGAGTTCAGTGCTTTCCATATAGGATGGTTTTGTTTTCTCTCGTCTATACAGGATCCGAAGGCAAGTTGGGTGGTGTTTGTCGAAGGTAGCGTTTTAACGGTATTTGATAATGCATCGTGAGTCATGCCGAGATTGATAAAACCGAGCATAAACACGAGTAGGAGAAAACGCATTGAACTTCGATAACTGTGTTGTACGCTCAATGCGGGAATAGATAACCCATATTCACTATAGTATTATCGAGGGATTAACACTATGAGCAATCGAGTCGGACTGATTGCTTTCGAGTGAAACGAACTCGTGATGTATCTACGCGACCAATCCTGCTCGTTCTAGTTCGATTCGCCCGATTGAGTCGACTCACCATACTGTTGCACTAGAACTTCTTCCAATACTGCAGGCGCTAAGTCTTTTTGAATGATACATCCCTCGGTGTCCACTAAATACGCTTTAGGGATATATCGTACACCGTATGCAACCGGAGTCTCCTCTTCGAAGCCTCCAATGTCAGCCACGTTTAACCAAGGAAGATCGTGTTCGCGGGATGCTTCTTCCCATTCTTCAAAAGTATCGTCGATAGAGACGAGCACAATTTCGAATCCGTTTTCTTTGTAAGACGTGTATAGCTTCCTTAAATGCGGAAAAGTCCTGATGCATGGACCGCACCAAGAAGCCCAGAAGTCTATGTAAACCAAGTCTCTCGACTTGAGCACGGCGAGCAATTCGATCTCGTCGTTTTGTAAGTCCGGAAGTGTGAAGAGTGGTGCCTTTTGACCTGGTACAAGTCTCTTGTCAATCTCAGTGATTCTCTCAGCTCGAATGTAACTATTTAGCATATCTCGCCGTGGTTTTAGACGCCGCGTATAAACTTCTCCGTCAAGTTGTGACTCTAGTTCATCATAGATGGCAAAAGCATGCTCGAGATCGCCGAAGTGGTATTCGAACGCACCCAGTTCAACGGCAAGGAGACGTACCCAAGGATCTTCGGTTTTTAAAGCGATTTCTTCCAAAGTATCAATGCGAATCTGCCATGCTTCATCTTCCACGACGCGAAATTCTGGAGTCTCGAAGGACTCTGCAATACTCAGTCTTAAGTTGGTGAGATCGACATGTTCGCATCCTTCAGTTGCCGACAATCCATCGGAATCCGCGACGGGAACTTCGTCTTCTGAAGACTCTTCTTCAGTGACGTCTTCATCCTGATCTTGCGTCTCGGTTTGTTGTGCTTGATACTCGGCAAAGAACTCTTTTCGCAACGATTCCGATCGGTCCATTTTGGTCTGATATTCCTCGTTCTGTAGCCATGATTCGACGAGCGTATTGTGCAGTTTGGATTCGGACATGGTCATCAAGTCCGTAGATAATCTGAGCGATGATACTTCAATCGTAGATTTAGGTTCAACCACGGCTACTCCGCCAAAGTGCGTAAATTGATCACCTAAGAACTCTACGTAAATATCAACAACGGTAGGTGCATCAATGTCTGCTTCAAAGTGAAAGCTACCATCGCGTATCAGAACTTCTCCAAACTCCTTGTAGTCCCATTCTCCCTCCTCGTCCCATATCTCGGTGGTGAAATCTACAATCGCAAGTTGATCACCGTCGATTATGTCTTGGAGATCACCAGAGATCACGAACTTCTTCAGTGGGTCAATAGCCATATTGGAGACTCCGTACAGCACTAATCGATCAAGACTAGAGTCTAAAGAGTCGATCAACGCAAAAGAGACGGTTGAACTAGGTCCTATCATGGCAGTAGTAGTCAATATGTTTTCTGAGTCAAGCTCTACCGCGATCTCAACTTCGGTGAGCTTGTCGATATTGCCTTGAAGTGTCAGTGAAACATCTTCGAATTTTCCTGATGCTAACTCAACTGTGATCGTGTCACCATCCTCGTTCGTCACTTGATGAGTAATTGAGATGGAAGCAGTCGATAGATCCACTTCGGTAATATCATCGGGTGCGGCGCTTGGAGGAATATTTGTTGCCTCAACGCTCTGTTGCTCCATGGAGTCCGGATCCATCTCTATCAAGTGCCCGGTCACCGTCCAAGTTTGATGAGTTTCAGAACTACAAGAAATCAGAGTAGTTGTTATGGACAACAACACTACACAGTTGAGATATGTTTTCACGGGGTAACAGTCTCCGGATGTTTTGACTCGATCAAAGTTCGTTGCTAACCTCCGATAAGGGTGGTAAACAATGTCCCTTGTTTAACAAGTAGCACCAGTTTTTGCGAATTGAGATCAAATTGCGCTAGTTATTCCTACTCAAAATTGTCCATTAAACTGAGGCAACTCCAGGGTATGCAACACTAACAACCTTTAGGATGCTAGAATTTCCCACCTAAATTAGCGCGAGATTGCAGAAGAACTCCTCATTTCTCCAAGATTCCAGTGAAATGAGGAATTTGCGATCCGACCGAATTTTACAAGACATTGTTGAACATCTTAATTAGAGGTACATCATCTCAGTGAAGTATCAGTATTCAAAACTACTAAACATTCCAACGTACTATCAAGGGACACATGACTCTTTATGCACTTATTATGCTGGCTCTATGATGCTAGCGGCACTGTACCCAAAGTTTGGACCGCTTTTTGGTAAAGCCAAATTCGACATTGGAGACTTCGAGATCGATGATCCAATCATTAGTAGATATTTAGGTCCGAAGCGCAGAGGAAAAGCCAGCAGCCTCAACCAGAAAAACAGGAACATTCTTTCGCGATGGTTTTTTGAAGGAGAGGATTTGAAACCGTTATGCACGACGTTAAACAGTTTAGTAGAGCATCACAAATATTCAACGAATTTTGAATATACAGAACGGACCGCACGTAACGCTAGTCTTTGATTAGCGACTCTTCTATCCCTAAACCCGAGAAAGCCAATTGTGGTACCGTGACACCTGAGTTGTCACGGATCTAGTTTGCTCTAAGCTTCGACTCACTCCAATCCGCGCGCGTATTCGCAATCACCGCCCGTTAACGGTCGCTTCGCTACGGCGATCAACGCATTGATCTTAGTGCCCATGCACGGCGACCGTTAAAGACCGCGCAGTCTCACGTTAATGGACATTGCGCCAGCCTCGCCAAAAAACTTTGTCAGAGACAACTCGAGAGCACGTTTCTTATCTTGCTCAGCGTTCTTTGGTTCGTCACTACCAAATTTCCTCAGCATACCAAACGAAACAACGGAGTCGAAGTCGCTATCCTTCACTAATCGCCTTGGGAAGACTTCTTCACCTTCGAAAAACACGTGAAATTTCTTTGAATAACGACTGTATCCCGCTTTGCCGATTAGAGACCATCGCTCATTGAGCTGATGAGTGTATGTACCAACGATTGAAGCGTAATTATTGCGTTTGGTCTTCAAGTCAACAATCTCTCCCGAGACTTCAACATCGCTCACGTCGGATAGAGTAGTAGTATCCAAATTAGGTGCTATGTCTATAAAGCCCTCGACGCCGAATTTATCATTGAATTGAACTCCAAAACCACGGAGCCGGAATCCGATACCGCTCCCGACCTGAGCCTCTACATCTTCACCGTACCAAGACAAACCAATCAATGAGTACGTCGGCGGTAAGTTGAACCTCTTTGTTTTTTCCTTGTCCTCGTCCTTAGTTTCACCAAAACCAGACACGGACAGAACAAAAGATAGAGTGGCAAGAACAACAAACTTCATAGGCTACCTCTTATAGTTTGAATTTTGAAAATTTGGTCCCCGTCGAACCAGGAACATTCAATACGATTTTATGAGCCTCTAAACTAATCGTGTTGGCGACTGACATTGCCTCTACTAGTTGGATATCGAACGTTAGAAAGTGGTGAGGAGTCCTTTTATCGCCAGAACACACCATTCTTTGGATCGTCGAGTACAGATCGTCGAATTGGTGCAAGGGAGTCGCTCGAGAACTTCTGACGCGACAGATTGTGGTTCAGCTGATCCAGCGGTTCGAAATTACACGATGAATGCTGTTCAGAGGGTCCTACCAAATTGAAACGAAAATCTGAATCCGTCGCGGTCACCTTGTATCTCCGTTCCGAAGTCAGCACTGAGAGCCCAATCGTTAGCCATTGGATAGAGGAAGCCGCCTGAAACCCACGTTCTAGAGCTTGAAAAGTCAGTCAGTTGAGTTTTCGTTATCGCTCCTCTTAGCCTGAACGCGTCGAAGGCTAACCACGCGCCGGTAGTAAAACTCGAATAGTCTGCAGATTCGCCTCTGCTGTCTTCATCGACGAAAGATATGCCGAAAAATGGAGTCCAATCGCCATAACTCCAACCCATTTCACCGGAAAATATGGTTTGGCTAAAGTCTGTGTTTGAAGGCAAACAATGGGACCTCACGCAACTTTCCGAGTCACCTGTTAGACGAGAGAATTTTCCTCCGAAGTAATACCCGGAGTCCGCAAAACGAAAGAATTGCACGCCGAAGCCATTCAAAGCTGACTTAACAGAGGTTCCAGCATGTTCGATTTCGACATCTTCTGTGTGTAGTTCAAGAGACCCAAGAATTACTCGTTCGTCTGCAATGACGTAGACAGACAGCAATACTAAGGGCACCACTAGTAAGTTTTTCATGCTTCGATCTCCTTGATGTGTTTGTTCTCGCGTCCTCCAGAACGAAAGTATCTAATTGATGTGCTGTGTATTGAATTGTACCCCAGACACAGCGACAGCATTTAGATTTTCTGTTCTCTTGACAGCAGAAGTAAATTTCTTCCTGGAAGTATAGTTCCCTGAGAATCGAGAGCAATTTTTCAGGTCAGTGAAGGCCCATCGAAGTCTGGCGTTGTTTGCTCGTGAATTTGATCCGACCTTATCAACGATTAGCAGTTGGTTATAGGGGCAGCGAATGGTACGACAGTATCAGAGGATTTGAAACTGCCGTAACAGCTTCGTAAGGTGGGGCGGAAGTTGCCTTAGTCGAAGAGGAAAACTCGATCTTCGTAAAAGCCGCGGCCTGGTTCGTACCGAGCCGAGATAGTTGCCGCTACTCAGAGGTTTTAGCCAAAGTAGCGGATTACTCATAGCATTGGAATGGCGGAGTCCAGTAGTACATGAACAGAGATCTGCTCTAGAACATGGATCAACAGCATATCCCAAATAAACTCTTATCAAGCCGAGGTAACTTCATAGTAAAATAGCTTGAGTGGAGTCTACAAATAGTGGTATTCAGAAGTTACTATCACTAACTCCAATACGGGAGAGACCGGAAATTCTTCGTACTCGACGAATTTCAGAACAACAAACACTTTAGAGTAAAGAAAACTTGGAGAGAGTGTCGTCCCCCACAACAACATTCTTCATTGTCAATTGAAAAGGGCACTAATACGTTCGAGTGGCGTGATCTTCATTGTCGCGCTGCCGCTAGGGCTTCTCGCGGACAGGGGGGAAACCTCGGTAGACGCTGGCGACATTGTGGCCAGTGATTTCGCTGAGATGCAGCAGCATGCCCAAACACAATACGAGCACTTGCTAACCAAGCTTGAGGTCGCGAGTTCACTTTCGGACGAACACAAAGAACTCGTTGCTACGGCCTTGAGTAAGAATTTAGAAGGATTGCCGATTTGTACGTTCAGTCAAGAAATTGTTTATGCAGAAGAAACCGAAAGAAGTGAGACTCGACTGGTCACCGTGCACGACAATGGCGTACTCACTGACGACAAGGGACGAGAAAGACTTTTTAGTGAGTGGAAATACTCGCCTTTTACCGCTCCTTCAGCAGCTGGTCTGGACTTTTCTTCGACATCGATAATCGACGAAACCGATACCGACATCACGTTTCAATTTCGATTTGACAAAAAGGCGAAGTCATCTAGCGAAAACATCACCGAACTACTACGCGATCTCAGAAGAGTCGCAAAGAATTTGCGATACGAGTTCAAGGTTGACATTCAATCCGGTGCTCCAAAATCGTTAGTCTTAGAACTCATCAAGCCGACACGGGTCTTTGTGGTAGCAAGGGTCAAAAAAATTCGCTATGTTTCTCTATATGAATATGACGAGAATTTGCAACGGTTTGTTATTCCTGAACAGTCTGTCGAATACACTGCGTCCGCACCCATCAGAGGGACTGAAACAGAGAAAATTGATGTTATCCATTCGAACTTTGAATGTTCTACACCAATTAGATATGTATGGCACGCGTCCGGCGACTGAATTGAGAGTCTCACATCATTGATGAAGACGGGAGTTGCCTCAGTTTGATGGCCTCCCACAATCCTAGATTCCTTGATGAAGTGCACTTGAGGTACTTATGAAAATTGCTATTTTCTGAGTCAAAGTGTTGATGCTGGCGGTGTCGAGTCACTGACAAATTTACACCCCCAATTTTTGCATTTCAGGAGATTTGTTACTAAATTCGGAAAAAGAAGACGCAGGGGTTGGTAGCGGCATCGGTCATAGATTGTCGGTGGGTTGGCAATTCAGACCGAGATGGGGTGCAGAAATTATTTTTTTCCAAGACACCTTGTGATGCGATTCCCCGACATCGACGAACCAAAATCTTTGTTAATTGCAGGTACCTTCAGTTACCTGTGTTTTTTTGAGTGCGGAGCAAATAGAATGAGAGAACTGTCTTTGTCAGCGTTGTTACTAACATTGCTGATATCGGGTTGTGCTTCCGTGAACGGCCCAACAGTGGAATCCAAACCTGCCCCAATCGAATCATCGACCGCCGAGACTGTTGAGGAATCGAACACACAAGAAGCTAATGAAGTTTCGCAACCAAGATAAGAAAGTCAACGTAAGCTCACGAAGATAATTCGTTGGGGCGTCGTGGGCTATTTAGGCCTTGGTTTATTGTTCTTTTTGTTCTTCGAGGGCATATGGAACTGAGCACGGTATGGAGGACACATTCTTAATAGCTTTTTAATCAACAAGCTTCACCATTCGTCCTCTCATTGATTGCTTAAGTCTTGTTCGGTTGTGGGTTGAGATTGGTTTTCATCGCCTCAGATAGTAGGTGTTTAAGAAGTACTGATTGATCCGTTCGGCTGCTTTCTGCCGCGAGCGAAGTCGGCAGCTATGCACCGATTCTCGTTTCAACCGTCCTTACACACTCTTCGCCAAATCACTTTCGGCACAGGTTCGAACCCAAGCCATACTCAATTTCAAACGATAGTGTTGTACGCACATGCGGTACGTAGTTGATTGTTGGTTCGTAGACGGTCGTACTGGACACACTATCCTCATGCAAATGAACCGGTAGAGGGAATCTCCAAACCTGATATTGGCTCACCGTCCAGCCTGTTGATCCTAACTTTGACCAACTCAAGCGATGGAATCTTAGAAGTTTGCGAGGAGGGATTAGTGAGGTGAGCGATTCACCTGAGTACGGTCAGCGTGTAGTACCACCGATGCGACGCGTCGCCACGAATCCTATAGTTACATGCGACCATGACTTGAACACAAAATTCGATACAAAAGGTGTGCGACCATCAGCAGTTACGGGAGCATGACTTCGGATGGTCGTCCATAATGCGTTGTCATGCTCGACATCGCCAATAACTCGCCAAGTAATCCGTAATCCGAGAGATAGATCTTGTCCAATGTGCATGTCGACACCGGCAAGAAAACTGTAGGTCAGCGCACGTTGTTGTACCGCTTCGTTGATCGCGCTCAAAGAACCCGCCGCGTTCAATTTTGCTTCGGTAGGCCAATCAACCGGAAACGGTACGTTCAAGTATCCTTCACGCACTGTCTTGCGTAAGAACTGCTCTCCATAATGGAAGTCCAAAAACGCCACACCAAATCCGGCACCTACATACGCCTGCCAGCGAGGAGCCAATTCGAAATCTCGCAATACATTAACGGCAAAGATCGATGTGCCTTGGTCGTTGAAGGAGTTATTAGGAAGTGCGTACTGGGACCATTCATTCGTTTTACTATCAATCGCACTGTCTCCACTCGTTGCCAACGGTAACAAGTCTTGGGCACTTTTGAATTGGTTGCGCTCGTAGATACCTTCGACACGCCAGGACCCGAATACGCGCCCATACCCTAAACTCGCGAACCATCCACCACCGGGTTTGTACAAACCTGCATACGATCTTTGTCGTTGTTTTGGGGTGCAGGCACCGTCTGTAGGTGCGTCGCTGGGGTCTGGATACAGGAGTGTGTCGCAATACGTTGGATAGTTTATATTGAACACATCAACATCGACATCCGAGTGCGATCCCGCTAGACCCCATTGGAAACTGACATAGGACTCGGCGCTCAGAGTCGTCATTGAAAGAGTGCACAAAATGAGGCAACATCGCCAATAGTTCTTCATGTTTCTATCCTGTTATTCCTGGAACAAGAACAAATTTTGCACTGTTTCCTTCAATCGGAACTCCTAGTTAGGTACTCTTGGTATGTAGCTTCACGCGAGGACGCCCACAGGACAAGTGTTAACACTAGGAAGGAACTAAGCGTACCCCACTTCCACGTCCACACTGAAAATTTGCGCTTGTGGAAGACGAAATTTTGACCATGTATCGGTCTGAACGAAACTCAATTTTGAGATTGCGGCGGAACCATTACCTTGGTACGCTACAAAACCGACTTGGATCTTAGCTGATTAGACTGTACGGGTAATACTTTAAACTAATCTTCAGCACGAACGAAGCACGCTGCCTACCTGTTCGTCAAGATTCGAGTCAGAAATAAATATCGCTTCGATGTTAAAAATTGATGTCCGTGTTGGAAATTAACAATGAGGACGCCTAGTAAGTCGAAGAGCTTACACATTAAAGCTAAAACGAGACGCGAATGCTGGGTCGGACAAATGAGATGGATCAGAAAGCAAACTCATCAGAGAGCCGGTTGTTTTTTTAAGTAGTATGGGCACAAAGACGGAGTTTCCTTCTCATACTAAGATTGCGGCTGGAACTACTATTTTCGACACCGCGATGCTTCTGCCACTTCTGACTCAAGAGCTTGGGTTCCAAGTCAATCAAAAATACTCTATAAGTGAACGATTATTGGAAGCAGTACCTACCCTTTGTGAGGATCGCCTAGTTTAAACCCGACGTTTCACAAACTGTTCTACCCGGTCCCGCGATCATACCCTTTGTTGCCCGAGCTATCTTCACAGCGAAATTACCTACAACTGGACAATGGAAGTTGGAATATCACATGCCCGTCGAAGCTC